>JAJDUZ010000021.1 GCA_022826385.1 Silicimonas sp. | reverse complement strand
CTTGCTCAGATCAAAATGTGGGCTTAGCGTTGTCATCAGAGGGGTGAGGAGAAATCCGAACATCCTGAAGATCCTTGTACTGGACAATCTTCAAGTTGAATCCTTTTTGCCCCTCGTTTCAAGTAGCGTCGTGTACTATGTCGGCCGAGGCGAAGATCAGCTTAGCGCCTTCCCACTCGGAAGAGATGGCCTCGTCGCCTTTCACGGGCTTGCCCATCGTGAAATAGGCCACCGGGTCATAGCCGTTGATGGCAATCCCGCCGCTGGCGAAGACCGGGGGTTTCGCGGCAAGTGCCGGACGCGTCAGTGCGGCGGCGGCAGGAACGGCAAGCGCCGTGGCGATCAGGGAACGTCGGGTCAGCATGGGCGATCTCCATCGAAAATGATGGGGCGATCATGACGCAAGCCGAAGCGGCTGCACATCCCATGTCGCGCTCATGTGATCGGGACGTGATCTCAGTCGAAAATGTCGAAGAGATCTTCCGCGGCGTCCCAGACTTCTTCGAAGAACCGATGCTTCATGCTCTTGGTTTTCTTCTTCTTTTTCTTGCGGCGCGGATCCGACCGTTGCGCTTCCCTGACCCGCGAGGGGCGCACGAGTTCGCGATCTCCGTCAGCATCCGTCCGCAACATCTTCATTTCGTGCAGCGGCGCGCCACAGTTCGAACAGGCAAGCTCATGGCGTTCTTTGCCGCGCAGGCTGAGCGCCGCGCGGGTTCCGCAATAACAACAGGTGGCAATCTTAGGCGTCATCGTTTCTCCAGTCCTGCCACTGCATATAGGGAGATTGCGGCCGCGTTGGAGACGTTGAGCGAGCCAAATTCGCCAGAATACGGGATTCGGGCCAAACGATCACAGGTATCGCGCGTCCGGTCGCGCAGTCCGGGGCCCTCGGCCCCCAGAACAAGACCGACCCTGTCGCCTGCCGTCGACAGGCTGTTCTCAAGCGTCTCGTCAACGGCCCCATCAAGGCCGATCAGCTGAAACCCGAGTTTCTTCAACTCTTCCATGGTGTTGGCCAAATTCTTGACCCGCAGGTAAGGCTGACGTTCCAGAGCGCCAGAGGCGGTCTTCGCCAAAGCGCCGGTCTCGGGGGCCGAATGGCGCGCTGGCGCGATGACGGCCGAGGCGCCGAAAACCTCGGCCGAGCGCAAGATTGCCCCCACATTATGCGGGTCGCTCACCCGGTCCAGCAGCAGGACGCGCGACGGGCCGGTTGCGGGAATGCAAGCGTCGAGCCCACCCCAAACCAGCGGACGCACTTCAAGCGCTGCGCCTTGGTGGACCGAACCCGGGTCAATCGGGGCCGGGAACTTGCGGGCATCCGCCATCTCGGGCGTCAGGCCCGAGTTCGGGATTGCCTCGCCCAAGCGGTCAGCGGCGTTCTTGGTGACAATCAAACGCAGCTTGCGGCGCGCCGGGTTCATCAGCGCATCCCGGACCGCGTGCACGCCGAAGAGCCAGACAGAGGCGTTCTCGGCTTTCTCTTTCTCGACCACCCAGGCCGGTTTCCGTGCCATGGGGTCAGGCGGCCTCGACGGCGGTGACAACGTCCCCGACCACCTGCTTCAGCAAACCTTCGTCCTCGCACTCCGCCATCACGCGGATCAGCGGCTCGGTCCCCGACTTGCGGATCAAAAGGCGCCCATGCCCATTCAACCGGGCCTCAGCATCTGCAATCGCCTCTTTCACGGATGCGACCTCCAGCGGCACGGCGCCCGCGTCAAAGCGCACATTCTGCAAGAGTTGCGGCACCGGTTCGAACACCTTTCGAAGTTCGCTTGCCGACTTGCCGCTCCGCTTCATCGCGGCCAGAAATTGCAACCCGGCCAGCAAACCATCCCCGGTTGTGGCGTAATCGGTCATCACGATATGGCCGGACTGTTCGCCGCCAAGGTTGAAGCCGCCTTCCCGCATCGCCTCGACGACATAGCGGTCCCCGACCGAGGTGCGATGCAGCCCGATCCCCTGCCCCTGCAGATAGCGTTCGAGGCCAAGATTGGACATCACGGTCGCGACCAAGGCACCGCCCTGCAACCGCCCTTCGCCAGCCCACCGGGCCGCAAAGAGCCCCATGATCTGGTCGCCATCCGCGACTTGACCGGTTTCGTCCAGGATCATGATCCGGTCCGCGTCTCCATCCAGACAGATGCCGACATCGGCACCGGTTTCACGCACCTTCGCGGCGGCTTGGCCGGTCGAGGTCGAGCCGCACTCCAGATTGATATTCGTTCCGTTGGGGCTGACGCCAACTTCGATGACCTCGGCCCCCAACTCCCACAGAACCTGCGGCGCCGCGCGGTACGCCGCCCCGTTTGCGCAATCGATCACGACCTTGAGACCATCCAGCGTCAGAGTGCCCAGTGTCGACTTCACCCGCTCGACATAGCGGAACAACCCGTCGTCGATACGCTTGGCACGGCCGATGTTTCCGGCCGCGGCCAGCGTAATGTCACTGGCCATGATCGCTTCGATTTCGGTTTCGGCTTCGTCTGACAGCTTGAATCCGTCGGGGCCGAAAAACTTGATGCCGTTGTCCTCGTGGGCGTTGTGACTGGCCGAGATCATGACACCAACATCGGCGCGCATGGAACTGACAAGCAACCCGACTGCCGGGGTTGGCACCGGGCCAAGCAGAAGCACGTTCATGCCGGTCGACGTGAAGCCCGCAGTCAATGCGTTCTCGAACATATAGCCCGAGAGACGCGTGTCCTTGCCGATAACAACCCGATGGGCTGCCGAGCCGTCCCGTCTGAAGTAACGCCCGGCAGCTGCGCCCAAACGCATTGCGATCTCGGCGGTCATCGGCGGCGTATTCGCCCGGCCCCTGACACCGTCAGTTCCAAAGAGTTTTCTAGCCATACTGCGCCTCGTATTCTTTTGACCCGAGTATAGCAGGCGCTTGGCGCCGCTGCCATGGCGCATCTTTTGAGATGGTCTTCAGGTCAGGACGTGCGCGCCGGTCAGCGCGAGGCGATCCGCGAGGGTTCGCGATAGAAATGATGATAGCCAATCGTAGCCGTGCGCGGGAACACACGGCTCCAGCGCGGCTTGACGGCTTTGGTGTGATAGTGCGTGGCGCCCTTGGTCAGCCGCCGCGGTTCGCCGTCCATCATGATCTTTGCGACTTTGCCGACGCGCTGATAGGCCCGCGTGTCACCGATCGTCTCCGGGCGACCATCGCAGGTATAGGTGAACTGACACCGGAACCTCTCGCCCGTGCCTTGGTTTACCACGCCGCACACCGACGACGGGTAACGCGGATCGTCGACGCGGTTCAGAATGACTTCCGCCACGGCGAACATCCCCCGCAGGGTCTCGCCACGCGCCTCGAAGTAAAGCGCTTCGGCCATGCAAGCCCAGCTTTTGCCGCCGCTGGCCTTGCTGATCCGATCCAGCCGCTCCTGGCTGTAAGGATCAACCCCGGGGCGCGATTTGGGCGCATCGATCAACCGCTTCATCGCCACACCGTCGATGCTTTTCACGGCGTCGCCCTCAGCGCGCAGAAGAGTATTGAGGCGCGAGCAGAACTCGGCCTTCGGATTGGTGGATGTGCTCAGCGTCACGTCGGCGTCAGCTGTCGATACGACGGACACAATAGCGACAAACAGAGCGAGAGACCTGCAGAGAGGTCGAACCATCAAAGCCCCCTTCAAGGCGTGCCAATACACAAAAAAAGACGTCGGAACGCTAAATACAGATCCCGTGGATACCGCTGACCTCGCCAAATGACCAGAGTCGCAAAAGTGACAAAACGTTCCAGTCAGGCGACAATATCGGCAAGAATTCGCCTAAGGAGGGACAGTTCTACCAGTGGTGAACAGTTTTTTCAGGAGCGCGGTGAAAGGTCCGCGATCGCCAGGTGAGCCGCCGCCAGTCGCGCAACGGGGACCCGGAACGGCGAGCAGCTGACATAGTTGAAGCCGGCTTCGCGGCAGAAGGCAATCGAATCCGGGTCGCCGCCGTGTTCACCACAGATCGACAGGGTGACATTGGGCCGTTCCGCGCGCCCCCGGTCGGCGCCCAGTTTCAGCAACTCGCCCACACCGTCGACATCCAGCCGATGGAACGGATCCTCGGGGTAAACCCCTTGCTGAACGTAGTCAGACATGAACCGCCCGGCGTCGTCACGGCTGAGGCCATAGGTCATTTGTGTCAGGTCATTGGTCCCGAAGCTGAGGAACGACGCATGGGCCGCAATTTCGCCAGCGCGCAACGCACCCCGCGGGGTCTCCACCATCACGCCCAGACGATAGCGGAAATCGACACCGGTTTTGGTTCTGACTTCTGCGGCCACAGCTTCGATCCGGCCTTGCACAAGCTCGACCTCGCGGCGGGCCGAGACCAGCGGTATCATGATCTCGGGGATGACAGGATTGTCTTCGGTGGTGACTTCGACGGTTGCCATGAAGATGGCGCGTGCCTGTGCGTCATAAATCTCGGGCATGGTCACGCCCAGACGAACGCCCCGAAGTCCCAGCATTGGATTGAACTCGGCCAGTGCATCGACGCGGCGGGTGACCTTGGACAGCGGCAGGTCCAGCGCGTCCGCAAGTTCGCGCATCCCTTCCCGCGTTTGCGGCAGGAATTCATGCAGCGGTGGATCGAAAAGCCGGATGCAGACAGGTTTCCCGTCCAGCAACTGGAACAGTCGCGTGAAATCCGAAAGCTGCATGGGCACAAGCCGATCCAGCGCCGCAGCACGTCCGTCGGCCGTTTCCGCAAAGATCATCTCGCGCATGACCGTCAAGCGGTCTTCTTCGAAGAACATATGCTCGGTCCGGCAAAGACCAATGCCTTCGGCTGCGAAGGTCAAAGCAACCTGCGCTTCTTCCACCGTGTCTGCGTTTGCACGCACCCCGATGTCACGGAACTCGTCCGCCCAGTCCAGCAAGGTGCGGAACATGTCGTCCAGCGCCGGTTCCAGCAGCGCAACCTCGCCCGCCAATACACTGCCGGTGGTGCCGTCGATCGTGACAAGATCGCCCTCGGCAAACACCCGTCCGTCCGGGGCGGTGATTGTCCGGTCCTTGCGGTTGTAGTGGATGGTCGAGGCCCCCACGATCCCCGGCAGCCCCAAGCCACGCGCCACCATGGCGGCGTGGCTGGTCATGCCGCCCCGCATGGTCAAAACACCCATGGCCGCGTGCATGCCGCGAATGTCCTCGGGCGAGGTCTCGCGGCGCACCAGAATTGCGGGTTCGCCCTGTGCAGCGGCAGCCTGAGCGGCAGCCGAAGTGAATTTGAGCCGACCGGTTGCCGCCCCGGGGCTTGCGGCCACACCGCGCGCCAACACGTCGCGCGGGGCTGATGGATCGATCCGCCGGTGCATCATTTCCTGCAAGCCGCCCGGCGGGATGCGAAGCACCGCCTCTTCCCGGCTGATGACTCCATCTTCGGCCAGCGTCACGGCAATGCGGATCGCGGCTTGCGAAGAGCGCTGGACGCGAACGGCATCCAGCACGCTAAGTTCGCCACCGTCCAGCGTGAACTCGATCTGCATTTCTTCGCGCAGGCGTTGCCGGCAAGCGGCACCGAATTCCACAAGCTTGTCAAAGCCTTCCGGGTAAATCTCTTCCAGAGACTTCCCGCGCTGATCGACCGTCAGATAGAACGCGCCTTCGTCTTCCAGCGCGTCGCGTCCTTGCGCCTGGCTCAAGTAGCGGCCCGTGATCTGCGGCATCCCGGTTTCCGACGAGACGAACTGGATGACACCCGAGCCGCTTTCCGGCGGTCCAAGACCGGGCGCCATGCGCTGCACGACCAGACCCAAACCGGCATCGTCGGGTGCGCCACGGGCTTGCCGAAGCAGCCGGGCCGACGTGCCTTCCCAAGCCCGCGCCATCGAGCGCAGAACATCGCGCAACTGCCGCGTCGGATCCTGAGGAAACGGCTCTTCTGCCTCGTCCTCGTAAGCCGCAAGCATTTCCTGCAAGGCAGCGGAGTCGGCCACGTCAAACTCGAAACTATCAGGGTCGAGATGCGCCACTTCCACCGAATAGGTTTGCACGAAGCGCGCATAAAGCTCGTCCGCTGCTTCATGGCCCAGCAGGTTGGCATATTCGGCATGACGCGCGTCGTTCATCCCGATATTCAGGATCGCCCCCGGCCCGCCCCAATCCGGGTCTTCGGACGATGGGCGCACGGACACCAGCGGTCGTTCGCCAAAATTCTTGAGGATCGCGTCCGTATCCACCTGCATGCCCGTCGCAATCGCGCGGACGGTTGTGAACGGAAGTGCGACGGTCAGAGGGACCGGAAGGTTCAGCCGGACCAGACGCTGCAAACACTTCGCCCGACCGCCATGGGTTTTGGCAGTCAGCGGCGCGGTTTCGTCAATAACCACGAACTGTTCAAGATCAACGTGTTTCTGCACTGCGGCGATTCCTTCGCTGGCAGCATAAAACGTTAACGTTAACGGTCAATCTATCCTGTCAGGAAAACTTGACGCGTGTTGTGTCGTTAATCCAACGGATTGGCGGTAGAAGATATCAGGAACGCGCTCCAGTTTGCTGAAATATATGCTTAAATCAGTTTCTATACTCTCATTTCAAACGGCAGAGTCGTGCCGAGACCCAGCACTATCCCGGTCCGCTTTGATGGGACCAAACCTCAGCCGTCGATCCGCGTAAGGTCTGCCACGATCAAGCAAGTTGCACTGATCCGATGCAGCAAATTCAGACGGTTCCGGCGCAAGATTTGACTGTCCGCATTGACCTGAACCGTCTCGAAAAAGGCGTCGATCGGGGCGCGAAGCCCCGCCATGGCCCGCATGGCCGCTCCGAAATCCTCAGCCTCCATCGCGGGGGCGATCTCTGCTTCGGCCGCGTCGAGCGCGTCAAACAGGGCCGTCTCTGCCCCGTCCTCGGCCAGTTTCGGGTCCGGACCGAACGAGTATTCCACCCCGTCCTTCTCCTCGGCCTGTTTCAGGATGTTGTGGGCGCGTTTGAACCCCTGTGTCAGGTTTTCCCCGTCCTCGGTCGCAAGGAACGCCTGCAAAGCGTCGGCGCGACGGGTCACCAGCGTCATGTCGTCCTTGCCGGGCATCGACAGGCACGCATCGATCACATCATGACGAATGTTCTTGTCGCGCAGGAACACTTTCAGTCGGTCATGGAAGAAGCCCAGAAGGTCGTCGCTGACGTCAGGCTTGTGACCGACGACTTTTTCGACCCATTCAGGTGCATCCCCTTCGAACTGGTCGACAACGGCGCGCGCGGCACTGCTGAACACACCGTGACGGGCGATTTCCTGCAAAACGGCCTGCAACAGGCTGCGTTCGGCCTGGTCCGAGGTTTCGATCTGGTGGCGCAGGATCTGCGCATCGAAGAACCGGTCCAAGGGCAGCCGCAGGTCATTCTCCAGCGCCAGGCGGATCACGCCAAGGGCCGCGCGGCGCAGTGCGAACGGATCCTTGGACCCGGTCGGCTTTTCGTCGATGGCCCAGAACCCGGTCAAGGTATCGATCTTGTCGGCCAAGGCGACGGCCACGGACAAGGGGCCCGAGGGCACGTCATCAGAGGGGCCAAGCGGTTGATAATGCTCACGTGCGACCGCGGCAATCTCGTCACTCAACTCGGCCTCGCGGGCATAATATTCGCCCATGACGCCCTGCAACTCGGGAAACTCATAGACCATCTCGGACGACAGGTCCGCCTTTGCAACGCGTGCGGCTGTTTCAGCCTCGTCTGCGTCGGCACCAACCAAAGGCGCGATCTCGCGGGCAAGGTCGGCCATGCGATCCACGCGCTCGGCCTGGCTGCCAAGCTTCCGGTGGAAGGTCACATCGGCCAGCTTGTCGGTCCATTGCGTGATGTCGGTCTTCGCGATGCGCAGATCGTTTTCCCAGAAGAACTTCGCATCGGCCAAGCGTGCCGACAGAACCTTCTGGTTCCCGGCCAAAATGGTGGCGCCGTCATCGCTGGTGTCGCGGTTCGCCACGGTGACGAAGCGCACGATCTTGCCGCCTGCGTTCTGGACGCTGAAGAACTTCTGATGTTCTTTCATCGAGGTCTGAAGCACTTCCGAGGGCAGACCCAGAAAGTCAGCGCCGATATCGCCCATCAGGACCACCGGCCATTCGACGAGCCCCGCCACTTCGGCCAGCAGCCCCTTGTCTTCGACAACCGTCAACCCATGGGCGAAGGCCATCTGCGAGGCATCATGCCAGATTTTCTCGGCCCGCTCTTCGGCGGACAAGACGACAAAGGCGCGTTTCAGCTTGGTCTCGTAATCCTCGAACGAGGTGACCGAGAACGTCTCGGGCGCCATGAATCGATGCCCGGCCGTTTTGTCACTTGCCACGATGCCCTCAATCTCAAGCGGCACGACGGTGGCTCCGCTTTCATCGCTCAACAGACAGAGGATCGAGTGCAAGGGTCGCACCCAACGCAGGCTTCCCGCGCCCCAACGCATCGATTTCGGCCACGGAAAGTTGCGCACCGTGGCATCCAGCACCTCTGCCACGATCTCGGCCGCCGGTCGGCCGGGCTTGTCGATTACTGCGAACCAGACCTGCCCCTTCTTGTCGTCGCGCGCCTCCAACTGGTCTTTCTCCAATCCGGTCGAGCGCAGGAAGCCCGCCAGCGCCTGCTCCGGCGCATCGGTTCGAGGGCCTTTACGTTCTTCGCGAACAGCCGGGCTTTCGGCCAGCAGCCCTTCGACGGTCAGCGCAAGGCGGCGCGGCGTGTGAAAGGCGCCTGCACTTTCATAGGTCAGGCCGGCCTCGACCAGACCGTCGGTCACCAGCCGCTTGAGGTCCGCCGCCGCCCGCGCTTGCATGCGCGCCGGAATTTCCTCGGAGAAGAGTTCGATCAAGAGATCAGGCATGGGACCATCCAGTTCGGGCCGAGTGATTTCAAGAAGAAGTGCGCGCCGCTCATTCCGTCACCTCGGGTTTGGGCGGACAGCCTTCGGGCAAAGGGTCACCGTCAAAGGCAGCTTCGCCACAGGCGTTGAGCTGATGCCAGACGAAGCCCTTGCCAGCCCCGTCAATCGCCACCACGCGATCAAACCCATAGATGATGTTGAAGACGCCAAGATAGGCCGTCGCCGCGCCATCCTCCAACGCGCCACCAATGGCCTGCGCGTCAAAACAGTCGAACCAGCCGGGGGCATTGTTGGGCACCGGATCCTCATAGAGAACATAGGTTTCGGTCAACAGCGCTTCGCTCATCGTGGTGTCGAAACAGGCCCGATACCGCAACGGGGAGCTGTCGGCATCGATGCCACGAAAGTTCTCGTAAAGGATGGGTTCGGGTTCGTTCCCGGCGAGCGTCGTCAGCCGCACATCCTGCGTCTCGGACACCGGGACGTCATCATAGAACGCGTAAACTTGAAGATAGTACATCGCCACGCCCGCGATCACGGTCGAGGCCACAAGGAACACGGTCAGGATCTTGCCCATCAGTCGATATCCTGTCCAAAGCAAAGGCGGTTTCCGTCTGGGTCAGAGACCTCAAGCTCGCGCATCCCGTAAGGCTTGTCTGTCGGACCTTCCACATCAGTCGTTAGTGACGCGGCCAGAGCGTCGACATCCTGCACATGGAAATACGCACGCCAGCCCGGGCTCGGCTCGGGGTCGGCGCCGTGCCATGCGTCGACAAAGACAACTGCGGCGTCCCGCTTGAAAATGCCGAACCGCGCAGGGTCACCGCCCTCCTCTGCGATCGAGAAGCCAAGAACATCGGTCCAGAAGGCCTTGGCACGCGGATAGTCCGACACGCGCAGCACGGGGATCGACGAGGTCAGGGTCACGCTGCGCCTGCCGCTTCGGTCGTCACAAAGGCGTCGGCACAGGCTTTGGCCAGCGCGCGCACCCGTCCGATGTAGGCCTGTCGTTCCGTCACCGAGATCACGCCTCGCGCGTCGAGCAGGTTGAACAAGTGCGAGGCCTTGATGCACTGGTCATAAGCGGGATGCGCCATGACGATCCGCTGCCCGGTCTTCGGGTCGACCTCGTCGGCGTCGAGGATACGCTTACACTCGGCCTCGGCATCTTCGAAATGGCGCAACAGCACATCGGTGTCGGCCACATCGAAGTTCCAGCGCGAGTATTCCTGTTCGGTCTGCTTGAACACATCGCCATAACTGAGCGCGATAGGCGTTTGCGGATCGTTGAACGGCATGTCCATCACATGGTCGACACCCAGCACATACATTGCCAAACGCTCCAACCCATAGGTCAGCTCACCGCTGACGGGTTTGCAATCATGACCGCCGACTTGTTGAAAATAGGTGAATTGCGACACTTCCATACCATCACACCAGACTTCCCAGCCCAGCCCCCAGGCGCCGAGTGTCGGGCTTTCCCAGTCATCCTCGACAAACCGGATGTCGTGCAACTCCATGTCGATCCCGATCGCTTCCAGCGACCCCAGATAGAGCGCCTGCAGGTCCGGCGGCGACGGTTTGATCAGCACCTGGAATTGGTAATAGTGCTGCAAACGGTTCGGGTTCTCGCCATAGCGCCCGTCGGTCGGGCGACGCGACGGCTGGACATATGCGGCAGCCCAAGGCTTCGAGCCAAGCGAACGCAACGTGGTGGCCGGATGGAACGTGCCCGCGCCGACCTCCATGTCATAAGGCTGCATGATCGCGCAGCCTTTCGAGGCCCAGTAGGTCTGCAGTCGCAGCAGAATCTCCTGAAAACTCTTTGGTTTTTCGACGCTCATATGCGGCTCCCGGGGAAAATCGCGTTCTCAATAAGCAACAGGTCCGGGGGGGTCAATCACCCGCCCTTGAAAGGGCGTGCAACTGCCACACCCTGATTGTAGAAGGTTCCGAAATCAGCCCGCCGGGGGGCACCAAATAAAGATGGTTGATCGTATGCTGCAGAAAGTTGCTGCCGTTATTTTCCTTTTGTCGTTCGGCCTGTCCGCGCAGGCCCAAAGCTGGGTTCAGATCGAGTCGCAACCGGGCACCGCGCAGGCGATCGCGCGGGCCGAGGCCTATGCGCAGGTTCTGCCCGACGTGAACGCTTTCCGGACCGGGGTGCGGTGGCATGCCATTGCGCTTGGGCCTTACGTTTCCGAAGGCGATGCCCGGCGCCGGCTTCTGGAGTTACGGGCCGCTCGGTTGGTGCCATCGGACAGCTTCGTCGTGGATGGCAGCAACTTCCGCGAACGGGTCTTCGGAACCGGACTGGCCGCGGTCCAACCGGCCACGCCCGCGGCACCCGCGCCGGTATTGGAGCCCGGTGAAGAGACACCGGAGCAGGCGCGGCGCAGCGAACGCGACCTCTCGCGCGAAGACCGCGCGCTCTTGCAAACAGCATTGAAGTTCGACGGGTTTTACGGCTCGGTGATCGACGCGTCTTTCGGGCCGGGCACACGCCGCGCCATGTCGGAATGGCAGCAGGCCAACGGTTACGAGCCGACGGGCATCCTGACCACATTGCAGCGGCGCGAATTGATCGACGGGTATCAGTCCGTGATCTCTTCGCTTGGCATGGCACCTTTCATCGATGGCGGTGCCGGCATCGAGATCGACTTGCCCTTGGCACTGGTCGGTTTCGATCGCTACGAGGCACCGTTTGCGCATTTCGAGCCGTCCACGGCGGACGGCGTGAAAGTGGTTCTGATCAGCACCGAGGGCGACGAATCCACGCTCGCGGCCTTCTACGACATCATGCAAACCCTTGAAATCGTGCCCATGGAGGGCGAGCGGAACCTTGGACGTGAAAGCTTCACGATCGACGGGCAGAATGACCGTATCAGGTCTCATACGTTCGTCCGCCGTGCGGGCGAGGCCGTAAAAGGCTTTACCCTGATCTGGCCCGCCGGGGACGACAAACGATTCCGTCTGGCCTTGGACCAGATGCGGGCCAGCTTCCGTGCCAATGAAGGCGTCTTGCCCGCCAGTGCAGGCAGCGACGTGCAGGCAGCGACGTGCAGGACATTGACCTGATTTCCGGTCTCGAGATTCGCCGCCCGATCCGTGCCCGCTCGGGGTTCTTCATCGATGGTGCCGGGTCAGTTCTGACCACCTCGGACGCCGTGGGCCAGTGTCAGCGGATTACCCTGGACGACGGTGTTGAGGCGGACGTGATCGCCGAAGACATGCCGCTGGGTCTGGCTCTGCTGAAGCCGCGCCAAGCGTTGGCCCCGCTTTCGGTGGCGCAGTTTGCCTCTGACGAGCCTCGGCTGCAGTCCGACATCGCAGTGTCCGGGTATTCGTTCGGCGGCGTTCTCTCGGCCCCGACGCTGACCTATGGAACGCTCGCGGATGTAAAGGGCTTGAACGGAGACAACCGCGTCCAGCGTCTGACGATTTCGAAGGAACCGGCCGATGCCGGTGGTCCGGTTCTGGCCAGTTCCGGCGCTGTCGTTGGTATGCTCTTGGCCGACGCGTCGGGTGGGAATCGCCAATTGCCAAGCGACGTCGCTTTCGCAGCCGACGCCCCTGCCCTTGCGGCCTTCCTGTCCGCGAATGGTGTAAACCCGTCAGCCTCAAAACTTGGCGAGCCGATTCCGCCGGAAGACCTGACCGTGCTGGCCGCCGATCTGACCGTGCTTGTCAGCTGCTGGAACTGACGTTGGCGACCGCGCCGCGTCTTGCGGTAAAGGCGTCCGTCACACGCGCCAGAACCGGCTGGTAAACAGCACGAAGACCACCATCAGCTCAAGCCGACCGGCGAGCATGGCAAAGGCAAGGATCCACTTCGCCGTGTCGTTCAGCTCTCCGAAATTGCCGGCAGGCCCAATAACGTCCCCAAGACCGGGGCCGACATTGGCAACCGCCGTCGCGGCGCCACTGACGGACGTTACAAAGTCCAGACCCGTGGCGCTCAGCAAGATGGCGACGACGCCAAGGGTCACGACGAACATGGTCAGGAAGGCCATGACTGAAGAAATCACATCCTCGCTGACACTCCGCCCTTCATACTTCAGTTGAAAGATCCCGTGCGGCGAGTGAATGCGCCGGATCTGGTTCGCCACGGCCCCCCAGAGAAGCTGATAGCGGAACACCTTCACCGAACAGCAGGTCGAGCCAGCGCAGCCGCCGACCAGACCGATGAAGAAGAACACCGTCACCGGGAACGCGCCCCAAAGCTGGTAGTCGGTGCTGGCATAGCCCGTGCCGGTCATAATCGAGGTCAGGTTGAACACCGCTTCCCGCAGGGACGGTCCGAAGACGTCCCCATTGGCGACCAACCGGAAGGCCGTCATCATCACGATGATACCGCCGAGGAAATAGAGAAACGCGCGGACCTGCGTGTCGGTCCAGAGCGGGCGCGTTGACCCAGCCAGAAGCTGGACGTAACGCACGAAAGGCAGGCTCGCGAGGATCATAAAGACGGCGGCCACGTATTCGGGTGCGCCCTGAAACTGTCCAAAGGACGCGTCCGAGGTTGAAAACCCACCGGTCGAGATCGTGGTCAGGGCGTGATTGATCGCGTCAAAGAGGCCAAGGCCCGACATGTAGTACGCAAAGATGCAGCCAACCGTCAGGCCCAGATAGACAATCGAGATCCGCGATGCGATCTCGGCGGCGCGCGGCAAGACCTTTCCGTCGGTTTCAAACGCCTCCGAGCGAAAGATCTGCATGCCGCCCACCCGCAATTCGGGCAAGAACACCATCGCCACCACAATGATCCCGATGCCCCCGAACCACTGTAGCATCGACCGCCAGAGCAAGAGCCCCTCGGGCAGCGTCTCAAGGTTGGAAAACACCGTCGAACCGGTGGTCGTCAGACCGGACATGGCCTCGAAATAGGCATCGGTGAAGCCTGCTTCGGTCGCGCCCCGCAGGAACGGAAGCGCCCCGAAGAGCGGCAATACCGCCCAGACACCTGTCGTCAGGATAAACGTCTGGCGCGTGCCGATCCCGCCTTCGACCGAGTTCGCACATGCGAGCGCCAGAAAAACACCGGTCAGAACCGTCACCAGCGATGTTTCGACAAACACGCCCGCGTGCCCGTTGCCAACCGCGAGATCGAGCGCCAGCGGCACCAGCATCGACAGGCCGAGGAACGCAACCAAAAGGCCAATCACATAGCCGACGGGTCGTAAGTCAATCATGTGCGGAGCCTTGGCCTTGGCGCCGGGTCAAGTCAACCGGTTGATGGGCGCGGGTCTTCCCGTGTGGCAATCGGCTTGCCCGCGCTGTCAAAGAACGGATTGCGCTTCCATCCTCCCGTCACCCAGGATTCCACGCTCCGCCCGATCAACGCCCCCATCAGTGGCCAGACGCTGCCCAGTGGCTCTTCCACCCGCTCAAGCGCCCCTTTCAGGTGGACGCGGGCCGACACAGCCGGAAGCGTGTCTTTGGGCGCGATGTCATGGACCTGAAAACTGGCAAAAGCGACAGCGCGCGTCGGCAAGGTGTTGGCCATCGGCGTTCCACAGCAGGCCGCATACCACCGCATCGGCCCTTTCTCGGTCAGTTTCATCCACCTGAGATGTTCGGTGCCCTTCGTGAACGACACCTTGTCCGGCGCGACCTGGATCAATTCGCTGCCGCCCGCTGGGTCAAGCCGGTCGGTCTCGCCGAACTGTTCGACAAAGGCGCGGCAGCTTTTGCAATAGCAAACGATCCGCTTGCCGGTCACCGGCACATTGGCCGCAACCGAGCCGCAATGGCAGGTCCATGTGGCATGAGACATTGGCACCTCTCCTGTTTCATCCGAACCTTATCCCCAGTTGCGACCGCGCACAGCGCGAAAATCCGCATAGCGGATATTCAGCGATTTCATGCAGAAACGCCCGCCCCCATTGGGACGGGCCTGTGTTGATGCGTTCAGCAGAGTGCGTCCGGCTTATCCCTTGTGGATGAGCGTCGCGAAAAGATGCGGGTCCAGGCTCATATCGGCGAAGGTCTCGCCCTCAGTCAGGATCGACACGGCATCATGGCTGTGCAGGCTCTCCTGATGGCTTGCGACCACCCGGAAATCACCGACGCGCTGATCGCCCTGCAAGGCTTCCGCAAAGAGCCGTGCGGCGTCCTCGACAAAGATCGGGTTCGCAGCGTTAAGCTCGGCAAAGGCCTGCTCGTCCTCGCGCTTGACCATCACCTGCGTTTCGGTTGGAACCGCCGCCCGGCAAAGCGCCACGGCATCTTCGAACCAAAGCGTCGGAGCGGACGGGTCCACCACCATCGACAACCGGGCCACCGAACGCTGCGAATGCGGTGTGGCCAGCTGGCCCCGCTCGCGGCGGGCATGTTCGGACAGTTCCAGCGAGCACGGGCAGGTCGACGAGTACACATAATCCAGATGAAGGACGCGCAGCCGCTGGCCGTCTTTCTCGATCACTTCCAGCGCGATGTCATAGTACTGCCAGCCCGACAGGCCCGACCGCAGGCTCTCCATCTTCATCGGGAAGGTAAAGCGCATCTGAATGCGGGCATCGAAACTTTCCAGATCAGTCTTGTAGTCGTTCAGAGCGGCCTCGATCACCTCGAAACTGAACGTACTTTCGGCATGGGCATAGAACGAGCGCATGATGCGGCTCATGTTGATGCCTTTCTTGTCCGCCTCAAGGCTGACCGTGCCGGTGACCGAGGTGTCCAGCGTACGCTCGCCACCGTCCTGCATGCGGAACCGCACCGGCAAACGGAAGTTCGAGATGCCGACATGCTGGATCGCGCGATTGGCCCCCTTGATCAGCGAAGACGGGCCGTTCTGCAGGTCAGGCAGCGTGTCCTTGTAGGCCGCATCCGACTTGAACCCATCCGGGTACTGGCGCGAAAACGAGGGATAATTCACGATATTCGCAGTTGCCGGGTCAAGCGTCTGCAGGGCCTCGTCCCCTGCCTGCGCCGCCCACGCCTTCAACACCGCCAGAGCGGATTCGGCCTTCTCGCGGTCAATTTCACGATCGACGTCTTTGACATGAATATTCATGGGCTCAGCCTCCTCTGGGGACCCTATATGTGGGGTCTCCCATGCGTTTTTCCAGCAATTTGTTCTGTGCTTCTACGCAGGAGAGCGACGGTTGGATTTAACAAAACGGTCGACAAAGCGCTGCAAAATGCGCTCGGGCACCGTCACATCCGTCGCCAGAACGGCTTCTGTCAGGGCATCGGCCTCGGCGGGCGCGAAATACCCATGGCCGCGATAAATGCGAATGCGATCCGCGAAAACCTGGCCATCGGCCTCGGGATGAAACTGCGTTGCATAGACGTTGGACTTGGCCCGGATCATTTGAACTGGGCAGGCCCTGCCCTGCATCAGCAGCGTCGCGCCCTCGGGCACGCTCTGCACGGCTTCCTTGTGACCCACAAGGACATCGAAGGTCTCCGGCAGCCCCGCAAGCAGCGGGTCGTCGCGCCCCGCCTCGGTCACCTGCGCTGGCACGGCCGAGACCGGCTCGCCGTACTTCGCCTTTGAAACATCGCCGCCCAAGTGATGGGCCAGAATGCCGATCCCCGCGCAACAGCCCAGAAACGGCATGTCGCGCGCCAGAATGTCTGGAAGAAGCGCCAGTATCTCGGCTTCGGCCCGGGCTTCGACAGGATCTCGGGT
Organism: Silicimonas sp.; assembly: GCA_022826385.1. Lineage (GTDB taxonomy): Bacteria > Pseudomonadota > Alphaproteobacteria > Rhodobacterales > Rhodobacteraceae > JAJDOD01. The sequence continues at coordinate 2,956 of JAJDUZ010000021.1, read as the reverse complement.
CGCAGGATCGTCGCTGACGCATCCGGGACCGCCGCCAACGATGACGGCGCTGTAGTCGCCCAGATCGAAATCCTGCGGCAATGGGCCCGCCTCCAACCGATGCCGGACGGCCGCGCCCTCCGAAAGCTGACCTTTGTCAAGAAACGCGCGATACTCGCCGTCCGACGCTTCATCCTCGGGTCTAAGCTGTAGGATCAGGGCAGGTTTCACGCGCGTCCCTCTTCATCTCTTTCCAAATACGCACACTCCAACGTCATCACCCGGTGCGGTCCAGACGTTTTTCCATCCACGCATTCTTCAGCACCACGCCCCGCATCTCAACCTCTTGTCTGCGCGTCACGCGCCAGCCATGACGCGCGAAGAAGGGTTCGGCCAGAAGCGAGGCTTGCGTGCTCAGAACTGGAACACCCTGCGCCCGCGCCCGCCCTTCCAGAACCGCATAGATCGTGTCCGAGATGCCTTGCCCCATATGCTCGGGCGCAACGAAGGCCAGATCAAGATAGCCGTCCGGGGTCATGCTCATGAACCCCATCAGCCCCTCGGTATCCTCGGCCACAACGGTCTCGGCCGTGCTCAGGCGGTCCGACCAACCGGGGGAAACGCTGTCCTCAGGCGACCACGCCCGCACCTGCTCTTCCGAGTATTTCAACCGAGCGCCCTCGCGGACGGCCCGGTGGAACAGGTGACTGGCCGGCCCGGCATCCTCGGGTCGATACGAGCGGACGTCCATCAGGCAACCTGAAGCGCAGCTTCGATATCCGCGACCAGATCGTCCGTATCTTCGAGCCCGACCGACAACCGCACCATGCCCGGCGTGATCCCAAGCGCGTCGCGCTGCTCGGCGGTCAGACGTTGGTGGGTGGTCGTCGCGGGATGCGTGATGATCGATTTTGCATCGCCGAGGTTGTTCGAGATCACGACGATTTCAAGCGCGTTCAGAAACCGGAACGCAGCCTCCTGTCCGCCCGCAAGGTCAAGCGTCACGACGGTCCCGCCTTTCTCAAGCTGTTTCATCGCCACCGCGTGGTCCGGATGGCTTTTCAGCCCCGGATAGATCACCCGCGACAGCTTCGGATTGCCGTCAAGGGACTTCGCGATGGTCAGCGCGCTTTCAGCTTGCGCCCGAACACGCAGGTCCAGTGTTTCAAGACCTTTCAACAAGACCCAGGCGGTAAACGGGCTCATCGCCGACCCGGTGTGCTTGGCGTAAGGCTCGACCGTCTTGCGGATGAATTCCTCGGTCCCAAGAACGACACCGCCCAACACGCGCCCCTGCCCGTCGATATGCTTGGTGGCCGAATAGACAACCACATCCGCCCCCAGTTCGACGGCACGGCTGAACACAGGTGTCGAAAACACGTTGTCCACGATCACCAAGGCGCCAACCGCATGCGCCAGTTCGGACACCGCTGGCAAGTCGATGACTTCCAGCGTCGGGTTCGACATGCTTTCCAGAAACACAGCCTTGGTGTCAGAACGGATCGCCGCCTTCCATTGCGCAAGATCGGTGCCATCGACGAAGGTGACCTCGACCCCATAGCGCGTCAGAACCTCTTCAAGAATGTAGAGACACGAGCCGAAAAGCGCGCGCGCCGACACCACGTGATCGCCCGCCTTCAGCATCGAAACAAGCGCGGCATTGACCGCCGCCATCCCCGAGGCCGTGGCAAACGCGTCTTCGGTGCCCTCAAGCCCGGCAATCCGTTCTTCGAACATCCGAACGGTCGGGTTGCCGTATCGGGCATAGATGAATTCGTCGGGACCCGCTTCTTCGAACCGGGCGGCCGCCTGCTCGGCACTGTCGTAAACGAAGCCCTGGGTCAGATAGATGGCTTCGCTCACCTCGCCATACTGACTACGGCGGGTGCCGTCATGAACCAGTTTGGTCCGCGTGTTCCAATTTTTCTTCGACATGGGGGACGCCTCCTTTCCAAACAAAAACCCCCACCGCACGAGCGCCGGGGGCTATAAACGTCCCTGACCTCTTTAGCGGCATATTTAACGTGGCCCGCAATCCGGTGTACAAATCGCCACGGTGATGTCTGCTAACCCGTCGCACCTGACAGGTCAAGTCGCAGCGTCTGTGGACCGGCACTCATGGTTTCTTAAACACTCCGTGCGAGGCTTCCGATCTCCCCTGACCGAGGCCACCTTCTGCATGACGATGCCCGGCACCTTTAATCGCCGACACAGTCCGAACCGGCGCAAAACGAATGTCGACGCGACCCTGTCCGTTGACGGCCGCGAAGTGCCGGTCGTGATCCGCGATATCAGTTACGAAGGTATGCGAGTTGAGGTCGGCGGCGCCTACGATATCGGCACCCCGGCGACGATCATGGTCCTCGACCATCAGATTCCCGCGATCATCCACTGGTACGATGGCGGATTTGCCGGGCTGCATTTGCTCGCGCGCCTCGACAGCCAGCTCCTCATCGCGCTCGAAACCGCGGCCGATGACCTTGCCGACTTCCGATAACCAGCTTTTCTGACACAAAGCCTCGCGCCGGCTGACGCTGGCTCGCGAACCCTCCAAGACGCGCGAGTGCGGCGTGAGGTGTGCGTGAGACCTTCGTGATCGTCAAAGCCGGGATCCGGCAACTGTTGCAAGACCTGACAGAATGGCGAGCAAATCGTGTGCCAGCAATTTCAATACCTTGGCCGCGCGAAACCCGGAAAAACACCCATGTTACAGCTCCTCGCGATCCCATGTCGTGCATGTGAGTGATCCAGTTCGTAGCTCTTTCCCAGCACCCCGGTGCTCGGTGCGGAGGGACATCACACACACTCACCCCGCAGCGCCCTGAGACGCAGACACCAAAGGAGGGGGTATGAATGATTTGTGAGCGACCAAACGCCCCGGATTTGCTAGAGAATTTGGGGAGGCGGATAGGTCTCAGGCTGGATGTGTTTTTAGGGCATTGCGACCCTGTAAAGGAGCTTAGCCTTCGCCTGTTTC
>JAJDUZ010000036.1 GCA_022826385.1 Silicimonas sp. | reverse complement strand
GCCCCGCCTGAGTCGAAACGGCGGCTGGAAGCCTCCGCAATGCGCCAACGACAACCAGCCGGTGATGAAAATCGCGCTTGCGGCATGATTCGCGAAGAACATCAAAAATACAAAAAGTGAACCATACAAGAATCACGCCCTTCGGGAACGAAGACGTTGACGAAGGCCATGACCATCAGGTCGGCATTGTAGCTGCCCAGAGTTTCCAGCGCCCCGGCATCATCGAAATTGGCAGGCTGCTCGACCGGCAAGCCCTTTTCCAAAGCATATTCCTTGATGGGATCGACCGGCTTGCCGTCGCGGTCCGGTTCGCAATAGACCGCCACCACCTCGTCGGTGCCGGTGTCCAGAAGTTTGGCAAGGACATCCTTACCAAAGGCCTGCTGGCCCATCACGATCAGACGCATCTGCGCCCCTCCCATGTTCTGCGGCGGAGACCTCGTGCCTCTCTTCCCGCTTTAAGCTCCGCCCCCGGAACGGGGGCGGAAAATGCGCGTTTACTCGGCAGCCATTGCCTTGGGTTCGCCCACGGCGCCGCTGTCGATGACCTGCTGCAGCGCTTCACCTTCATAGCCCAGCACCTGCGACAGGATTTCAACCGTATGCTCGCCAAGAAGCGGCGAGCGTTCAACCTCGACGGGGCTGTCGCTCAGCTTGATCGGGCAACCGACGCTGACGTAACGACCACGCTCGGGGTGATCGACATCGACGATCGTGCCCGTCGCCCGAAGCCCCTCGTCTTCCATCAACTCCTTGGTCGACAGGATCGGACCGACAGGAATGTTCAGCGGATTGCAGATTTCCATGACCTCGAACTTGGTCTTGGTCATCGTCCAGGCTTCAATCGCGTCGAAGATCTCGTTCAGCTTGTCGAGACGCTCAGGCGGGGTCTTGTAGCCCTCGGCCTCTTTCCACTCGGGCTTGCCGATGACGTCGCAGACGTTTTCCCAAACGGCGGCCTGCGTGATGAAATAGGTATAGGCGTTCGGATCCGTCTCCCAGCCCTTGCACTTCAGGATGCGGCCCGGTTGGCCACCGCCCGAGTCATTCCCGGCGCGCGGCGTGGCTTCGCCAAAGGGCACACCTTCACCGAACTGGCTGTATTCCTTGAGCGGCCCGGCTTCCAAGCGCTGCTGGTCGCGCAGTTTGACCCGCGTCAGGTTCAGAACGCCGTCCTGCATCGCCGCGCTGACCTTCTGGCCACGACCCGACTTCTCGCGATGGAAAAGCGCCGTCACGATCCCAAGGCACAGGTGCAGACCTGTACCACTGTCCCCGATCTGCGCACCCGTTACCAGCGGCGGCCCATCGCGGAATCCGGTTGTCGAAGCGGCACCCCCGGCACATTGAGCAACGTTCTCGTAGACCTTGCAGTCTTCGTATTTACCCGGCCCGAACCCCTTGATCGACGCAAGGATCATCTTCGGATTGATCTCCTGAATGCGCTCCCACGTGAAGCCCATCCGGTCCAGCGCGCCCGGCGCGAAATTCTCGACCATGACGTCGCATTCTTCGATCAACCGCGTCAGAACCGCCTTGCCGGTCTCGTTCTTCGAGTTGAGTTCAATCGACCGCTTGTTGTGGTTCAGCATGGTGAAATAGAGACTGTCCGCCCCCGGCACATCCACCAGCTGCTTGCGCGTCGCATCGCCCACACCGGGGCGCTCGACCTTGATCACGTCCGCGCCGAACCATGCCAGCAATTGCGTGCAGGTCGGGCCCGATTGGACATGCGTGAAGTCCAGAACTTTAACACCCTCAAGAGCTTTCATAAGCCTTTGTCCTCGCTATATCTTTTTCGCCTGAGGATAGCGCGCCTGCGCCACCACCGAGCTTGGATTCAGATTTCCGATATTGCCGCTTTCACGCCCCGCCCCTTCGGCGATGACCGCGTTGATAAGCGTCGGTTTGCCACTGGCGAAGGCTTCCTTCACAGCCGCGCGCAGAGCATCGGGGTTGTCGACATGCCGGCCCTCTCCTCCGAAGGCCTGCATCATAAGATCATAGCGCGCGTCCTTCACAAAAACAGTGGTCGACGGATCATCGCCGCCGCCCCAGTTTTCGCCGTCGCCGCGATAGATGCCGTTGTTGTTCATGATGACGATGCAAACCGGCAGGTTGTACCGGCAGACCGTTTCGATCTCCATGCCGCAGAACCCGAAGGCGCTGTCGCCCTCGACGGCCAGCACCTGATTGCCGGTTTCGATGGCAGCCGCGATGGCCGATCCCATGCCGATCCCCATGATGCCCCAAGTCCCGACATCCAGCCGTTTCCGCGGCTTGTGAATGTCGATGATCGAGCGTGCCTGATCCAAGGCATTCGCCCCTTCATTCACCAGAACCACATCCGGGTTCTCGGCAATCAGGTCCTTCAGCACGCCCAGCGAGCCTTGGTAATCCATCGGCGAATTGTTATTCCGCAGCTTCGGCGCCATCCGCTCGACATTGGCCTGTACCTTGGCGCTGACCGCGCCGGTCCACTCCTCCGGCGGCTTCTTCCAGTCAGAGCCAATCGCCTCCAGCAATGCGCCCGCGCAGCTTTCAATGTCACCGATCAGCGGGGCCGAGATCTTCTGGTTCGAATCCATCTCGGTCGGCTCGATGTCGATCTGAACGAAGCTTTTTGCGCCCTTCTCGCCCCACGCCTTGCCTTCACCATGGCTCAGAAGCCAGTTCAGCCGCGCCCCGATCAGGAAGACGCAATCGCTTTCCTTCAGAACCAGCGACCGCGCAGCGCTTGCACATTGCGGGTGCGTGTCGGGCAGCAGACCTTTCGCCATCGACATCGGCAAATAGGGAAAGCCCAACGTCTCGACCAAGTTGCGCACAAGGTCGTCGCATTGCGCATAAGCCGCGCCCTTGCCGATGATGATCAAGGGCTTCTCGGCCTTGCTCAAAACATCAACGGCGCGCGCCACAGCCTCGGGGGCTGGTACGGATTTCGGATTGGGATCAACCACTTCGATCAGCGATTTCTGCCCCTCGACCGCATCCATCACCTGACCCAAAAGCGCCCCCGGCACATCCAGATAGACACCACCCGGACGCCCGGTCAGCGCTGCACGCACCGCGCGCGCCACGCCCAGACCGATATCCTTGGCTTCAAGTATGCGATAAGCCGCCTTCGCATGAGGCCGCGCGATGGCCAGTTGATCCATCTCCTCATAGTCGCCGCGTTGCAGGTCCACGACCTCGCGTTCGGACGAGCCGGAAATGAGGATCATCGGCCAGCAATTCGTTGTGGCGTGCGCCAGTGCGGTCAACCCGTTCAGGAACCCCGGCGCGCTGACCGTCATACAAACCCCCGGCTTCTTGGTCAGAAACCCGGCCGCTGCTGCCGCATAGCCCGCGTGCTGTTCGTGACGGAACGAGATCACGCGCATCCCCTGCGCCTGTGCATAGCGCCCCAAATCGGTGATCGGGATACCCGGCACGTTATAAATCGTCTCGACCCCGTTCAGCTTCAGCGCATCAATCAGCAGGTGAAAGCCATCGGTGAGTGTTTCGGGCGCGGTCTCGGCCCGGGCTGCCAGATCGTCCTGTGTTTCGTCCAATCCCATTTCTCGCTCCCTCGAGACCCTGCGGGCCTACCCATTGCCGGCGGCAGCCGCCGCCCGGTCTTCTTCAAGTTGCGCCCATGTCTTCCGAACATGTGCATGCAGACGCATCGTGTGCTCGCGCACGCGCTTCGCGGCCAGATCGGCGTCGCGCGCTTCCAGCGCCTCGATGATCTCGGCATGATCCACGACCGAGCGTTCGATCCGGTTGCCTTCGTTCATGGCGCGTAGCCGCACGGCCTGCATGTGCAGGAACAGACGCTCGGCCATTTCGCCCAGAAGCGCGCAGCCGGAAATGTCGAGGATGTGCTGGTGAAAGCGGATGTTGTCGTCGGAATATTCCGAGATCCGCGTATCCAGCGCCCCTTCATTGTACTTGGCAGCAATCTTGCGCAGCCCCGCGATATCGGTGTCGCTTGCCACCGTCGCGGCCAGTCGCGCCGCCATGCTTTCCAGCGCGGCCCATGCCACGATCATTTCAAGAATTTCGTCCAGGCTCTTGCGCTGAAGATAGACGCCCTTCCGCGCCACAACCTCGACCAATCCGTCGCGCTCTAGCCGGGCAATCGCTTCGCGCAGCGGCGTTCTGGAGACGCCCAATTGTTCTGACAACGACCGCTCGTCCAGCCGCAACTCGGCGGCTTCGTCATAAATATCCATGCCGGTAATCGCGTCTTTGAGCTTCTCATAGACGTGATCCTTCAGCGTGATATTTGACGCAATCGGACTGAGTTTCATAAGCGCTTTGTCATCCGTTTGAGCAGAATCGAATGGATTTATTGGCCACTGGCATACCATACACAATGAACCAGTTCAGGCAAATCGTTTCCGCAGAAGTTCGGCAATCCATCTTCTCTGCAGCCGCAAAACCGCGTTTAATATTTATAAAACAGTAATTTCTGAGAGGCCCGATCCAAGATCATTCTGCGGACGCAAATGCAGAACCCTTGAATGAAGAAGCCAAATTGACAGATTTTTCTCTTTTGGTATACCAGATACCACAGATCAATACGGGAGGCGCCGATGCTGCTCGCCGAGTATAAATCCAAGGAACTTCTGACCCAGTACGGCCTGACCGTCCCACCGGGAAAGCGCGCCCGTTCGGCAGACGAGGCAGAAGCTGTCTGCGCCGCACTCAACGCCAAGAAGTATGTGGTGAAAGCCCAGATCAGCGCAGGCGGTCGTGGCCTTGCTGGCGGCATCAAATTCGCCGCGACACCTTCATCGGTGAATGACGAGGCGGCCAAGCTTCTGGGCACGACACTTGTGACCGAACAAACCGGCCCCTCCGGCGAAACGGTGAATGTCGTCTATGTGGAAGCCGCGGAAGACCTCGCCGCGCAACACTTCATCGCCCTCACGCTTGACCCCGAAACCGGCGCACCGCTACTTCTGGCCTCGGCACAGGGCGGTGTCGAGTTCGAACAACGCGCACGCATGGACGCCGACGCGGTTCAATCCGCCGCCCTGACCGGCCCTGACACCGACGCGCAGATTGCCGAGGTTCTGTCGCGGATCGGCATTGATGACCCCACCGCCAGCAGCATGATCGCGGCCGGGCTGCAAGCCTTCACCGAGAACGACATGACGCTTCTCGAAATCAATCCCTTCGCCAAGACCCGGGACGGGCGCTGGCTGGTCATCGACGCCAAGGTCGCGCTGGACCCTGCTGCCGCGTTCCGCCGCCCCGAGTTCGAAGGTATCCTCGCGGAACAACAGCTGTCCGCGACCGAAGCCGAGGCGCAGAAAAGCAATATCAACTTCGTCGCACTCGAGGGCAACCTAGGGGTCATCGTCAACGGGGCCGGGCTTGGCCTGGCCACCAATGACATGATCGTCGACGCCGATGGACGCCCCGCCAACTTCATGGACATCCGCACAACGGCCACCAGTTTCGACATCGCGCGCGGGGTCGAGTTGCTGCTGCAGGACAAAAGCGTCAAGGCGCTTCTGCTCAACGTCCATGGCGGCGGTATGACCGTTTGCGACACCGTGGCCGAAGGCGTCGCTTTCGCCTATAGCCGCAGCGACAGGACCGTGCCCTGCATTGCCCGGCTTGCTGGCGTGAATGCGGATTGGGGCAATCAGATCCTGAAAGACCGCAAAGTCCCGGTCGAAAATTTCACCGACATGTCCGCCGCTGTCGCGCGCGCGGTTGAACTGGCAGGAGGTGCATGATGTCCATTCTCGTCAACAACGATACAAAGGTCATCGTTCAGGGCATGACCGGTCGCGCGGGCACCTTCTATACAGATCAAGGCATGCGCTATGGCGCCGAGTATGTCGGCGGCGTGCGCCCGGGGCGCGGGGGCACCACGCATCTGGGCCTCCCGGTCTTCCACGATGTGAAAACCGCGAAAGCCGAGACGGGCGCCGACGCCAGCCTTGTCATCGTGCCAGCCCCCAGCGCGGCCGACGCGATGATCGAAGCGATCGAGGCCGAACTGGAAGTCGTCGTCTGCGTGACCGAGCGCGTGCCGCAGCACGACATGGCAAGGGTGAAACGCGCGCTTCAAGGTTCGAAAACCGTTTTGATCGGCCCCAACAGCCAAGGCATCCTGACCCCCGGCCAATGCAAGATCGGCGTCATGCCGACGAAGGATGCCAAACCGGGCGGTGTCGGCATCGCCTCGCGCTCGGCCTCGCTGACCAGCGAGATCCTTGCGCAGTGCTCGGCCGCAGGGCTTGGGCAATCGACCACGGTTGGCATTGGCGGCGATGCACTGCACGGCATCGGCTTCGTCGAGTGCCTCGAGATGTTCAAGCACGATCCAGACACCAGTTCGGTCGTGCTGATCGGTGAAATCGGCGGTCGCGAAGAAGAACTGGCCGCCGCCTACCTCGCCGCCAATGACTATCCGAAACCCGTCGTGACGCTGGTCGTCGGTCGACACGCGCCGGAAGGCCGACGGATGGGGCATGCAGGCACTCTGTCTGCCGCGGGCGGATTGTCTGCCGAGGAGAAGATCGCGCAACTGAAAGACGCGGGTGCGCGCATCGCCAACACGCCGCAGGATGTCGTGGCCGAAGTGCTTGCCGCAACCGGCGGGATCTGAAAAGACCAAGGCATGACCGATCTGCCCAAGACGATGCGCGCCGTTGTAATGCGCGAACCCGGCGGCCCCGATGTTCTGCACGTGGCCGAGATCGAAACGCCCGAACCCCGCTCGCAAGACGTCCTGATTAAGGTGACGGCGGCGGGCGTGAACGGCCCCGACCTTGTGCAGCGGCGCGGACACTATCCGCCGCCGGAAGGCGCGTCGCCTCATCTTGGGCTCGAAGTCTCGGGCGTGGTGGTGGCCTTGGGCGCAGATGTTGCCGGCTGGGCGCTTGGCGATCGGGTTGTCGCCCTTACCAATGGCGGCGGCTACGCGGAATATGTCGCCGTTGATGCAGCCCACTGTCTTCCAGTTCCCGAAGGCTTGGACGAGATTGAAGCCGCCGGCCTGCCCGAGACGTATTTCACGGTATGGAGCAACGTCTTTCACGGCCACACGCTGCCAAAGGACGGCACGTTCCTGATCCATGGCGGCGCGGGCGGTATCGGCTCGACCGCCATCCAGCTAGGTCACGCCTTCGGCCTGAAGGTTCTGACCACCGTCGCCGACGCGGACGCCGCCGCCTTCGTCACATCGCTTGGCGCTGACACCGCGATCAACTTCAAAGACGAGGATTTCGTCGCCGTCACCCGCGAGGCAGGCGGTGCCGACATCATTCTCGACATCATCGGGGGCGACTATATCGCCCGCAACATCAAGGCCGCCCGGCATGATGCGCGGATCATCCAACTGGCGTTCAATGCGGGCTCAAAGGTTGAACTCAACCTTATGCCGGTGATGCTGAAACGGCTGAGCTATACCGGCTCGACACTGCGCTCGCGCCCCGATCCGTTCAAGGCCGAGGTCGCCAGCTCGCTGCGCGAACAGGTCTGGCCGCTCTTCCCGGCAGGACGGCTGAAGCCCGTCACCCATGCCGCCTTGCCCTTGGATAAGGCGCAGGAGGCGCATGAATTGATGGAATCCGCAGCCCATATGGGCAAGATACTCCTCACCCCATAACCCATTGCAAAAAAGCAATTTTCAGCGCCACTATCGAGTCTGCGCCAAAAATTGCTTCACTATTGCTTCACATTGCTCTTTACAGAGACCCGTGAAACCCTAACAGTGCGTTAATAAGCTTGGCGTGACACGATCAAGCGAAGGGAGGACGCACATATGGCGCTTTTGCGCGGGCTGCTGTGGCCGTTCCAAACGTGGAACGACATACTTCTGCCAATCGGTCGCTGGATCTCGATCGTCGCGATCGGGCTTATGGTGCTTGCGATCCTTGTGCAGGTCTTTTTCCGCTATGTCCTGAACAATGCCCTGCCCTGGCCGGACGAGGCCGCGCGCTTCATGATGCTGTGGATGACCGGGCTGATGGCGCCGATGGCCTATCGCCGGGGTGGCTTCGTCGCAATTGATATGCTGATCGAAGCGCTGCCCAAAACCCTCGGCGCTATTCTGTCGCTGGCCCTGCTGATCATCTCGGCCCTTGTGCTGGCCTTCGCCATTCCAATCGGACTGGGCGAAATTTCCGGCTTCAACGCCAAGTTCAACACCGCCTCTCTCTATCTTCCGGTGTCGCTGGATTTCTCGGAATGGTTCCGCGTGCCGCGCTGGTGGATGATGATGTCGCTCTTCGTGGGCGTTATCCTGCTTCTTATTGTCAATATCGAGCTGATCTTGCGCACGCTGATCACGCTGCTGGGCGGCGAGGTCAAAAGCCTCGCGCCTCCCGAAGACGAACTGATGGCGGAGTGACGCGATGCTGATCTGGTTCCTTCCCGTCTTCTTGATCTTCCTCCTGATCGGCTTACCGGTCTTCTTCGGATTGCTCGCGGCCCCCGGCATTCTGCTGTTCCTCAGCGATCTGAACGCAGGCGTGCCCGACCCGACGAAGCAGCTCACGCTGCTCTACCGCAATGTCTATAACGGCATGGACAGCTTCCCGCTGATGGCGATCCCGTTCTTCATGCTGGCGGGCGAGTTGATGAACAAGGGCGGCATTACAGAACGCCTTGTCGAGTTCAGCCAAGCGCTGATGGGCCACCTGCGCGGTGGCTTGGCGCACGTGAACATCCTGTCTTCGATGCTTTTCGCCGGTCTTTCCGGGTCAGCCGTTGCCGACACCTCGGCGCTCGGGTCGATGCTGATCCCGGCGATGGAGCGACAGGGCTATACCCGTCGCTTCGCCGCCGCCGTCACGGCCGCCTCCAGCGTCATCGGCCCGATCATTCCGCCGTCCGGCATCATGATCATCTACGCCTATGTCATGGGCGAAAGCGTCGCCGCGCTGTTCCTTGCGGGCATCGTACCGGGCGTCATGGTGGGCCTTGGCCTGATGCTGGTCGTCCGGCTTCTGGCCAACCGCTATGACCTGCCCAAGGCCGAGCGCATCGTGAAAAAGGGCCAGACACTGACCGCGAAGGAACATTGGGTCAGCTTCGTTCTGCTTCGCCTGAACCTTGGCTGGGTCGTCTTCGCGATCTTCCGGGGCACCACTGGGCTTGCCTCGGAAGGCGCCATGGTCTGGGTCACGTTCGCCGTCAGCGTCGCCGTGGCGCATGTCTTCCTGATGGCAATGCGCAAATCGGTCGACCCTGATTTCCGCACCGTTACCAAGCGCGCCGTCGTGCCGCTGCAAACGCCCATCCTGATCCTTGGCGGTATTCTGCTGGGCGTCTTCACACCCACCGAAGCGGCCGCCGTTGCGGTCTTCTATGCGATCATCGTCGCCTTCTTCGTGCTCAACACGATGACCCTGAAAGACCTGCCCGAGGTGCTCAGCCGCTCGGCCATGACCAGCGCCGTCGTGCTGCTGCTGGTCGGCGCGGCCATGGCCTTCAAGACAGTGGTGTCCCTGTCCTATGCCCCGCAGATTCTGGCGGAATACATCCTCAGCCTGTCCGAGAACCCGTATATCCTGCTGTTCCTCATCAACATCCTGCTGTTCATCGTGGGCATGTTCCTTGATGCAGGTCCGGCGATCATCATCCTCGGCCCCATTCTTGGACCGATCTTCGTCGATATCGGCGTCCACCCGGTTCACTTCGCGATCATCATGAGCGTGAACCTGACCGTGGGGCTGGCAACGCCACCGATGGGGCTTGTCTTATTCGTCGCCTCCTCGGTCTCGAAGGAAAAAGTCGAGACCATCGCCAAGGCGATCCTGCCGTTTCTTGCGGTGGAAATTCTTGTGATCTTCCTGATCACCTATTTCCCCGCGATTTCCATGACGATCCCGCGTATCACGGGATTTGTCGATTAACCTTAAAAGTCATGTCCAACAGGGAGAAAAACATGCTGAAAGGATTGACCAAGTCGCTGATGGTAGCGGCCCTGCTTGCAGGGACCGGTGTCGCAGCGCAGGCGCAGGACTTCACGCTGCGCGCCACGGCGAACTCGAACGAAAACGACGAAGACTATGACGGTCTCGTGGTCTTCAAGAACTATGTCGAGCAAGCCTCGAACGGCGCAATCGCGGTCGAGCTCTTCATCGGCACGCAGCTCTGCTCGAACGGCTCGGAATGCCTCGCCGGTGTGGCTGACGGCAACATCGATGTCGTGATCCAGACCTCGGGCGGCACCGCCAACATCTTCCCGTTCGTTCAGGTGCTCGACTTGCCCTACCTGATGGCCGATGACCGCGTGGCCGAGCATGCGCTGGCCAACGGCTCGCTCTTCATCACCAAGATGCAGGACATGGTCAAAGAAGCCTCGGGCGGCGCTGTGCGCCTGATGACGGTCGGCAACACCGGCGGCTGGCGCAACTTCGCGAACACCCAGCGCCGCATCCAGTCGCCCTCCGACATGGAAGGCCTCAAGATCCGCACCGTGGTCGCAGACCTGCCGCAGGAACTGGTGAAAGCGCTTGGCGCCTCGCCCACCCCGATCCCGTGGCCGGAACTGTTCACCTCGTTCCAGACCGGCGTCGTCGAAGGCTCGAAGAACGGCATCACCGACATCATGGGCATGAAGTTCCCGGATGCTGGCCTGCAGTACATCACGCTGGACGGTCACGCCTATATGGGCGCGCTCTGGTTCATGAACAACGAGAAGTTCATGTCCATGCCGGAAGACCTGCGCCGCGTCGTGGTTGACGGCTTCTACCAGCTTCAGCAGGCCACCTTCGCCTCGCCGAAGCGGAAGTCGATCCAGGCGTACCAGGACTTCGCAGCAGGCGGCGGCGACATCTATGTCCCGACCCCGGCTGAAAAGCAGGCGCTGAAAGAAGCGGCTGCCCCGGTCTTCGACTGGTTCAAGGCCAACGTGGACGGTGGCGAGGAAATCTTCGACGCCCTGACCGCGGCCGTGGCGGAAGCCGAAGCCGAACTGGACGCGATCCGCGCCAACGAACTGAACTGATCCCTCTCGGATCGGTGGGAGAGAGCGCCTTCGGGCGCTCTTTTCTTTTTTGGTGTGAGTGAAAGGGCCGGTCAGCAGACCGTGTCCGCTTCGTTGGATGAAGCGAACGGCAAACCGATGAAGACCAATGCCCGCTTTCCACGGACTAGTTTGTCACCGAGGTGAATACGCTGTTGAAATTCCCGTCGCGCAAGTTGTCCCGCGAAATCAGGTAGACCAGTGAATACATATCGCCAAACATCCATCCAACAAGATCGCTGGTCGGCAATTCCAGTAGTACTTCGTTAGGTTCGTCCAACAAAGGGATATGGTCGCCGCTGCTAGGGTCGTACGCTAAACCGAAGTCTCGGTCGGGAACATGTGACATCGCGCCAAACTCGTAGGCAGCTTGAAACTCGAACTCCGTCTCAAACCGCTCCCGAACCTTCTTCGGAAGGCTGTCAGGATCACTGGAATAGGCATAGCGAAGCCTTTTTCTATGCGCCTTGAGGTAGTCACCTCCCTTCCATTTAAACTTGTATTGGTTCGAATGCTCGCCAAGTGTGACGTGAACAATTGCAAAACCAAATGGATCATCACCCACGTAATTAATCTGGCCGTGAGGGAGCTCTCCAATTTCCTCGAGGATGGGGCTCACTTTCTCACAATCGAAATTGGTCAGGAACGGATTTAAGCGTGTCAAAACTTCCTTAAATTCAGTTTCCGCGTTCTCTGTTTCGGCCTTAATTGCTTCCAGCGCCTCTTTCGTATTCTCCGCCAGTTGCTTTTCTTTCAGAAATTTTTCGATCTGCGCCAAACGTCCGGAAAACGACTTGGTAAGCTCATCGATCAAAATCGACAGTGTTGCCCCATCGAAGGGATGCAGTGCTCTGTTTGTCAGGCCGAATCCATATGGGTATGAATCTGGGTGATCAGGGTCATCGCCCTTTCTTGTCGACATTGATGTTCGGATTGGTTGGCTGGGAAGCCCGCTCTCAAGCACCACAGGCCACTTAGGAAACTGGGATTGGTCATCAATGAACGAACTCATTCTACTGGAACGGGAATCCTCGATGTCCTTGACAAAATCCGAATGGAATGGGTTCGGTCCAGCCCTCTCAGTAAGAGCACCTTTCACATGCAGAACTCGCGCTTTGATGTTCTTTGGATGAATGAAAAACGCTAATTGGCCTTCGCGAGGACCTGCACCTTTCCAAACTGACTCTGGCAATTTCGACAGGTCAATCTGTGCAAGAAAGATCAGAGCTTCCCCGTCAATACTCGGCCAATCAAGCTCTTCTGGGAGCATTGGAGCACCACCAAACCAGCCAACAGTGTCTTCGCTGGATGACAGCAAAGCAGGTCTTAGGACCACATGCCGACCTAGAACCTTCTCTTCTTCTTGTAGAAGCTTGGATAACGAATCTCTAAATTCCCGTCTCAGGCTAGCAATATCTGAACGGGTACGACTTTTGCGCTTAAATATCATTTCGGCCTTCTAATGACTTTGCTTTTGCGATGGATAAGTTCTGTTCTGGGCGAAAATTTGACGTCGTAGATCTTAAGGAGCGCCCAATTGTACCCCGAAGCAGACCTTCGACACACGTGGAGTACCGTTCCAGATTGGCCCCCAAACCAGACCCACACGCCCGCGCCGCCGCACGTTTCCGACATCCGCGTCGAAAACGGGAAAGTCGCCCGCCGCCAGCCGCCTAAGCTGACCTCGAAGGGAGAGCTTCCATGACCGAGACCTATCGCAGAACCGGCTTCACCACCTATCCGAACGGCCTCTCAGCGGCAGAGCTATCCATGCTGCGCTCCACCTGCGACACCCTCCTTGCCGAACCGGCGCAGGACGGGGGCAAGGGAATGCACACGATCGGGCTGGGCGACGCCCGACGGTTCCTGCGACACCGGCATGCCGATTTCCCCGAGTTGCAGGACTTCGTGCTGGGAAAGACCATGGCCGACATCGCGCGCGACTGTCTTGGAGCCGAACCGCTGCTCTTCAACGAGCAATTCGTGGTCAAGGGCGCCGGGAAAGGCGCCAGTTTCGCCTGGCATCAGGACAGCGCCTATGTGGGGTTCGACCACACACCTTATGTCACCGTCTGGATCGCGCTCGACGACACGACCGAGGCCAATGGCTGCGTCTATCTGCTGCCCCGCGACATCGACGCCGAACCGGGCATCGACCCGCATGAATGGCAGGACGAGACCAACGAGCTGAACGGCTATTTTGGCGACGATCCCGGCCAGCCCATGGAATGCGGCGCAGGAGCGGTGGTGGCGTTTTCGTCGATCACGCTGCACCGCTCGGGGCCCAACACGACCGAGCGTCCGCGCAGGGCCTATATCGCGCAATACTCGGCCGAGCCGATCCGCGACCCTGAAAGCGGTGAATTGAAACGGTTCGCGACCGCCATGGCGGGCTGAGACCCTTCACGTTTTTGCGAGCGCGCCGATCTCTTCTCGCCAAGTCGCGCCTTGCGAGACAACTCTGCGGTCCATGAGTTGGAAAGTCTTTGCCGCCATCGCCCTGATTGGCACCCCCGCCCACGCCACCGTTCTTGACGGGCAAATCCTGCGCCAGACCGGCGACGGGCAGTTCGTGCTTTTGTCGACCGATACGCCCTTCGACGTGGGTCAGGACAACTTCGACACCGATCACCTCTATGCCTTCGACGAAGACCAGAACATCGTGCTGCCGCTGCCGATCCGCGTTGATATCGGTGGCGAAAACGGCGTGATCCCGCAAGGCGCGACCGTTGCCAGCCACTATGTCTTCTTCGACAGCCTGAACGGCGTGCATCACGGCTTTGTCGAGTTCGACGCGCCGATCCTCGGCGTCGCCGCCCAACCCGACACGATGGATGCGACCGACTTTCTGGCCAACACCAGCGTCACCTATATCAGCACCAATCTGCGCGGGCTGGAGGATGGCGATCACGTCTGGATCGATGCCGAAAACCCGTTCCGGCTCTGGGTGTACTGGGCCGGATCGTCGCCCGGAGACTATATTCGTGTCTTCACCGCGCAGTCGCCCGCCGCCTTAATGTGATCCTGCCCAAGAATGCCCAGCTTGGCGGCATGTTAAGCAAAAAGATTGAGCAATGCGGGTGCAGAAACATCTGAACGCGCGTAAAGACGCCGGTTTTCCGCCTCAAACGTTGACTCTTTATCAACCAAGCCTGAACCCTTTTCGCAGGTGCGGCATCGGCGTCGCACGAACACCATAAGCAATGTCGCTTTCTTCACAGGGCCGTTAGGTCGCCTTTGAAAGGACTTGCTTTGTCCACCCTCGAACATGACACGTCCGTCCGGATTGACTCGGTTCCCAGTACGCCCGTGATCGTGGTGGGCGCGGGTCCTATCGGCAGCCGCATCGCACAGGTGCTGGCACGCGCCGGGCAGCCGACCATGCTCTTTGGCGATGAAACCTTCGAACCTTACAACCGCGTGCGCCTGACACCCCTTCTCGGCGGCGACGCGCAGTTCGGGGAAATCACGCTGGAAGACCTGCCCGAAGAAAGCCCCGCTTTTCAACTGCGCCTTGGCCACCGTGTCGTGCGCCTGATGCGCGACCAGAAGAAGATCGTCACCGCCGACGGGCAACTTTGGCCGTATGACAAACTGGTGCTGGCGACCGGCTCGCACGCCTTCGTGCCGAACATCCCCGGACGCAACCTCAGCGGCGTGTTCCGCTTCCGCAGCGCCGACGATGCCTCGGCCCTGTTGGCGCGCTCCTTCTCGGCCCGGCGCGTCGCCGTGATCGGTGGCGGCCTGCTGGGGCTGGAAGCGGCGCGCGGCATGGCGCGGCGCAATTGCGATGTCACCGTGCTGGAACACGAAAGCCACCTGATGCCCCGGCAACTGGACCGGGCGGGCGGTCAACTGTTGTCAACCTTGATCGAGGATATGGGCGTCCATGTCCGAACCGGTGTTGCGGTCCGCGAGATCACCGGGACGACGCGGGTCACCGGGCTGACGCTGGCAGACGGCAGCACCATCGATTGTGACACCGTGGTCATCTGCACCGGCATCCGCCCGAACACCGATCTGGCGCGGCAGGCGGGTTTGGCCTTCGGCCGCGGCATCACGGTGAACGACAGCCTGCAAACCAGCGATCCCGACATCTTCGCCGTGGGCGAATGCGCCGAACATAGCGGCCAGCTTTTCGGATTGGTCGGCCCCGGCTATCTGCAAGCCGATGTGGCCAGTTCAGTGATCCTGGGCGACTACGCCACCTTCACCGGCGCCAGCCCCGCCACCAAGCTGAAAGTGATCGGCGCCGATGTCTTCTCGGTCGGCGAGGTCGAGCAACTGGACGTGCGCAAGAACGTCCAGAGCCACACATGGCAGGACGGCACCCATTACCGCCGTATCTTTATCGAGCGCGGCAAACTGGTCGGCGCGCTTGCGGTCGGTGACTGGTCACAGGCCAGCCGCATTCAGGATGCCGTGAACCAGGGCGCTACGGTCTATCCTTGGATGCTGTTTCGGTTCCGCAAGACCGGCGCGTTCTGGTCCGAGGACGATCTGGACGTGACCGCGATGCCGGACGTGGCAGCACTTTGCAACTGCACCGGGGTCACCTGTGGGCAGGTCCGCGGCGCCCTTCGCGCCGGTTGCACCACGATCGAGGCGGTCGGCGCCGAAACCAGCGCCGGCACCGTCTGCGGCACCTGCCGCCCGCTGATCGGCGAGATGATCGACGCGGGCGCAAAGCCACAGCCCGTGCCGCTCTGGAAACCTGTCCTAGCGCTCTCGACCCTCGGGGCTCTGGCCGCAGCCTATCCGTTCGTCGTGGGCCACGTGCCGCTGCCCACAAGCTACGACCCCGCAAGTCTGCGCGACTGGCTCTGGCGCGACAACATCGTCAAGCAATGGTCTGGCTTCATCCTGCTGGGCCTGATCGTGGCGGCCTTCGCCATTGGCCTGCGCAAACGGGTCCGGTTCACCGACCGCCTCGGCAGCTTCGACGCGTGGCGTCTTGTGCATAACGGCATCGGTCTTGCGGCGCTGGTGGGTTTCTTCGCCCATACCGGCTTCAGCCTTGGCTCGGGCTGGAACCTTGCGCTTGGCCTGACCTTCATGGGCACCATCCTTGTCGGCTCAATCGCCGGCATTGCCACGGGCGGCGACCACGAGTTGCGCGCCCGCCGCATCGGCAGCGCCCGCAAACCGCCCCGTCGCCTGCCCACTTGGGCGCATATCCTGTTACTCTGGCCCCTGCCCGTGCTGATTGCGTTTCACATGCTGGCCTCCTACGCGTTCTGATGGCGGTGCGGGCCCGATATCTCTGGATCGGCTGGGTGGTCTTCACCCTGATCCTCGCCGGCAGCGCCTTCGCGCGCCTCTATGTGGCCGGAGACCGGACGACCTTCCTGCCGGGGGACACATCCGGCGTGCACCACCAAATTGAACTGGCCTGCGAAACCTGCCACACCTCGGACGCCTTCGCCGACCAGAACACCATCCGCAAGGACATCAACAAGACCTGCGTGACCTGTCACAAAGAGGAACTGAAAGCCTCGAATGACAGCCACCCGATCAAGAAGTTCAAGAACCCGCGCATGGCAGACTACTGGGAGCGTGTCGACGCCCGCTTCTGCACCTCGTGCCATGCCGAGCATCAGCCCGAGATCACCGAGGCCGGGCTGGTCACGCTGCCGGGCGATTTTTGCGTCGCTTGCCATTCCGAAGGCGATCAGGACGTCCGCGTCAACCGGCCCACCCATGCCGAGTTGACCTTTGACACCTGCGCCACGGCGGGATGCCACAACTTCCACGACAACCGCGCGCTCTATGAAGACTTCCTCGTCAAGCATTCGGGCGAAAACTGGCTGAAGGACGACGCCGTCCACACCGCCGCCGCCATGGCAGCCGAGCGCGCGCGGCCCGGCGTGGAGCAGATCGAAACCTACCTCGCCTCGCTTGTGGCCCCCGAAGACGCCCTCGGAACCGAGGCCGACGCTCATTGGGCCGCGTCGGCCCATGCCGCGGCCGAGGTGGGCTGCGGCGGCTGCCACGCGCCCGACGCCGAGACCGACGAACAGGTCGTCGCCAACTGGATCGATGCGCCGGGCGAAGAGGTCTGCGCCTCGTGTCACCGCGCCAATGCCAAAAGCTTTGCGCTTGGCCGTCACGGCATGCGCCGCCACCCCGAGTTGGCCCGCCCCCGCGCTACCGAACGGATGCTGAAGGACCTTGGCTGGTCCGATCCGCCCGAAGCGGTGATCGCAACGCTGGAAACCTATCTTGCCGATCCCGGCCCCGCGCCCCTGATGAGCACAACCGAGGCCCGCGTGCCGCTGCTGCCCGAGGCGCATGGGCAGGAACTGACCTGCAACACCTGCCACAAGCCGCACGAACAGGACCTGACCTTTGCCGCCGTCGACGCCTGCCTCTCGTGCCATGCCGACGATCACAGCATGGCGTACGAAGGCTCGGCCCATCACGCGCTCTGGGAGGCCGAGAAGACGGGCAACGCCCTGCCCGGCACCGGCGTCACCTGCGCCACCTGTCACATGCCGCAAACCGAGAAGCGCGGCGTCATCACCACTAACCACAACCAGAACGACACCATTCGCCCGAACGAGAAGATGATCCGACCCGTCTGCCTCGAATGCCACAGCCTCGAATTTTCCATCGACGCCCTGGCCGACGCAGATCTGGTCAATCGGAATTTCGCGGGCACCCCGGATCGCCACATCGAGAGTATCGATTGGGCGGTAAGCCGCGTGGACCAGCCGGACGAAGGCGCCAACCAATGACCGGCCGGCCACGCACCCTGCAACCCGAAAGGCACAGGAGTACCTAAAATGAGTGCAAAATTCGGAAAAATCAAAGCCGGTTTTCTCGCCGGCGCGATCGCCCTTGGCGCAACGCCAGCGGTGAACGCCGAAGGGATGGAATATCAGACGGTTACCGACCTTCTTCACCTGGTGATGAGCTCGGACCGCACGGTCTATACGCGCATGATCGTCAACCGCCTCGCGGTCGAGGAAGGCGTCATCAAGGCGTCCGAGCATTTCGAAGATGACAAGGCGCTGGTCCTGCCCGCCCAGATGTTCCGCTTCGGCGCCGAAATGGTGGCCGAAGAAACCGACGAGTTTTCGTACTCGCTTCTGTCCCTCTGGCCGATCAACAAGCAGAACGCGCCGACCACGCCGATGGAAACCGAAGGGCTCGAATACATCGCGGCAAACCCGGGCGAGAATTTCTATGGCGAAGAAGAACTGGGCGGCACGACCTATTTCACCGCCGTCTATCCGGATGTCGCCGTGGCCGAAGCCTGCTGGGCCTGCCACAACGAGCACAAGGACACCCCGCGCACCGACTTCAAGGCTGGTGACGTGATGGGGGGTGTGGTCATCCGCATCCCGATGGACGGCTGATGCCGCGCCTGCCGCTTGCCGTTCTGCTGACCTGCCCGGTGCTGGCCTTTGCCCAGCCGCTGGACGGGTTCGTCACCCGTGACCGGCTGCCGGACCCCGAGAACGCGGCCCTGATGCAGGGCGGCGTGATCTGGGAGGGAACCTGCCAGAACTGTCACGGCGGCAACAAGCTGACGGGCGCGCCCAAGATCACCGACACCGGCGAATGGGCGCCCCGCATCGAACAGGGCTTCGACGTGCTCGCAGATCACGCGATCAACGGGTTCATCGGGCCGAAATACAAGGAAATGCCGTCCCGCGGGGGCAATGCAGATCTCAGCGACGATCAGGTCAAAGCCGCCGTCGCCTTCATGATCTGGGCCAGCGGTGGTGCCGAAATGGCGCTGGACTGGGCGGCCGAGTAAGACATGGGAAACCAACAATGAATGACGCACAAATCACACTGATCCAGGAGAGTTTCGCCAAGGTCGTGCCGATCAAGGACGCAGCGGCCGAAATCTTCTATGGCGATCTCTTCGAGACCGCGCCCGAGGTGAAACCCTATTTCGCCAACACCGATATGAAAGATCAGGGCTCCAAGCTGATGGCCACGCTGGGCGTGGTGGTGAACGGTCTGCGCGATCTCGACAAGATCGTGCTCGTCGCACAGCAACTGGCGGTCAAGCACGTGGATTACGGCGTGAAGGCCGCCGACTACGACAAGGTCGGCGCCTCGCTTCTGAGGACGCTGGAAAAGGGCTTGGGCGACGCCTTCACACCCGAAGTCAAGGAAGCGTGGACGACCGCCTATGGGACGCTCTCGACGGTGATGAAAGACGCCGCCTATGCCGAGCCTGTGGGTGCGGGCGCAGCCTCCGAGAAAAAGCCGTTCTGGAAGTTCTGGGCCTGACGCCCGCGCTTCGCTGCAGGACTTTCCCGGTGCAGCGCTCCGGGAAAGTCAGCTTGGCTTAGCGGAACGGATACATCCACGGCTTATAGTCGTCGATCAGCACTTGCGCCCGTGCAATCTCCTCGGGCGTCATCTTCTTGACGACCTCTTCCAGCGAAATCGCCGCATCCGGGTCGCCCCCAATGGCCGAGAGCGCATACCAGAGATAGGCCCGCACCAGATCGGGCGCCGGCATGCCGATGCCCACCTCGTAATACCAGCCCACCCCGGACTGCGCACCGGGGTGACCTTTCATCGACGAGCGCAGATACCACTCGAACGCCCGTTCGGGGTCACGCTCGACCCCAAGGCCCAGTGCATACATCACGCCGATCAGTTCCTCGGCATCGGCATTGCCGGACCGCGCGGCGGGCAAAAGCGCCTCGCGCGCCTCTTCGAACCGGCCCGCTTCCATCAAATCGCGCGCTTCCTCGATTTCTGCCGAAACCGGGGTTGCGAGTGCCAGCGCAATCGCCAAAATCACCGTATGAAAAGCGTGTTTCATATCCTTGCCCTCTGTCTCGCCTGGCCTGCGGTCAGCGCCGAGCTTCCGCGCCCTCTGACGGATGCCGATTTCATAGAATTCGACGCCGAGCAAGCCAAGCTCGGTCAACTCTTGTTTTACGACAAGATCCTTAGTGGAAACAGGAATATCTCCTGCGGAACGTGCCACCACCACGACCATGGCGGCACCGACGGGCTGTCTCTGGGCATCGGCGAAGGCGGCGAAGGGCTGGGGCCGAAGCGCGTCAGCCAAAGCATGCAGGACCGTATCCGCAAGCGCATTCCCCGCAACGCCCCGGCGCTCTGGAACCTTGGCGCAAAAGACATCGACGTTCTGTTCCATGACGGGCGGCTCGAAACCTCGGACCTTTATGGCAACGGGTTCAATTCCCCGGCCGAGGAATGGCTGCCGCAAGGGCTCGACACCATCCTTGCCGCGCAGGCCGTTTTCCCGCTGACCGCACGTTTCGAAATGGCAGGCGACCCGGAAGAGAACGAGATCTCGGGCGCCGTCAATGACCGGATCGACAACGCGTGGCCCATCCTTGCGAAGCGGGTGCGGATCATTCCCGAATATGGCGAGATGTTCGTCACCGCCTTCGACCATATCGACGCCCCGGAAGAAGTAACGATCGTCGAGATTGCCAACGCGCTTGCCGCCTTTATCGGCAGCGAATGGCGGAACCACGACAGCCCTTTCGACCGCCATCTTGCCGGCGACAAGACCGCGCTTTCGGAAGAAGCGTTGCGCGGCATGGACCTTTTCTATGGCGCGGCCGGTTGCGCCGACTGCCACAGCGGCCCTTTGCTGTCCGATCAGGGCTTTCACGCGCTTGGCCTGCCCGCTTTCGGCCCCGGCAAAACCCGCCGCTTCGACCCGCAACCCCGCGATGTCGGCCGCATGGGCGAAAGCGACGCGTTGGAAGACGCCTATCGATTCCGCACGCCGATGTTGCGCAATGTCGCGCTGACCGCCCCCTATGGCCATAACGGCGCCTACCCAACGCTCGAGGCCATGGTGCGCCACCACCTCGATCCGATTGGCACGCGCGAGGCGTGGCAGCGCGCCGACGCCCGGCTGCCAAAGGCCCCTTGGCTGGAGAGGGTCGACTTCATCGTGCAAACGGACCGTCGCGAAATGGACCGTCAGGCGCGCGCGCTTGATATCGCGCCAAATCCGATGGGCGATGCCGCCGTGGCCGACCTTGTGGCCTTTCTCGAATCGCTTACCGGGGAAACGGCGCTGACGCGTCCACTGGGCCGCCCGGCTGCCGTTCCCTCGGGTCTGTCGGTCGACTGACACCGGGCGCCTGTCGCACAAATGTTTCCGAAGCCTCCTCAATCCGACGATTGGGTTCAGATCGGATAACGGTCCTGGTTTGGCTGCCCCAACGTCACGACAAAGCAGCCGCCGGAAACGCGACGTTCAGGTCGCAACTCAAGCGCCTGATTTACCACGATTCTAGGGGCAATCCTGTGGATGACGCGAATTTCTCAGCACCTGCATAGGCTTGGCCGCAGGCACCGAAACTGTGGTTTTTATCAGGAAAGCTGTTAGTCTAATCCAAGATTAGCGAAAATTATGTGCGTTAGGGTGGCGAGCAGTGGCTTTCGAGACAAGAACTCCGGCAGACGCCAGAGGCGAGCGTAGCAAAGGCAACATCTACGACCGGCTCGAAGCCGCGCGACAGCAGCGCGAGAAAGTCCTCGACACTCCGACACCGGCGAATGATAGCCGCACACCCACCAGGCCTACATCACGCCCTCAGTCCTTCCCGACGCTGAAGCCACAGGCACCGGACATTCTGAGTGAAACCCGGGAAAGCAGCTTTGGTTGGGGTGTCCCCTTGCTATTGGCGCTTGTGATCCTCGGCCTGATCTTCAGCTTCGCCGTCGGCTGACCCGATCAAACCCATTTCGCCAAAGGCGGCAGGCTCATCAGCACGGCATTCGCGTCGTGCCCGGTCTCCAACCCGAACTTCGTCCCCCGGTCATAGACAAGGTTGTACTCGGCATAGAGCCCCCGATGCACAAGCTGCACATCCTTGTCGGCCTCCGTCCACGGCGTGTTCCGGCGACGCTCGACCAACGGCAGATAGGCTTTCAGAAACGCGCGCCCGACATCCTGCGTAAAGGCAAAATCCGCCTCCCAGTCGCCGGTGTTCCGATCATCATAGAAGATACCGCCAACCCCACGGGCCCGCCCGCGATGCGGCACGAAGAAATACTCGTCCGCCCAAGCCTTAAGCTTGGGATAGATATCCGCCCCATGCGCATCGCAATGCTCTTTCTGCACGGCGTGGAAGTCCGCCGTGTCCTCGTCATACTCGATGCACGGGTTCAAATCCGACCCGCCGCCGAACCACCACGCATGCGGTGTCCAGAACATCCGCGTGTTCATATGCACCGCCGGCGCGTGCGGGTTCTGCATATGCGCCACAAGCGAAATGCCCGACGCCCAGAACCGCGGGTCATCCGCCATCCCCGGCACACCCCGCGCAGCCATCGCCTTTTGCGCCCGTTCGCCCAGCGTGCCGTACACCGTCGAGACATTGACCCCGACTTTCTCGAAGACACGCCCGCCGCGCATGACGCTCATCAATCCGCCGCCCGCGTCCGAACCATCCTCGGCACTGCGCTTGGTCTCGCTCACTTCGAAGCGCCCGGCGGGAAGCGAGGCAGTCGGTCCCTCGGCTTGTGTGTCTTCCAGACCTTCGAAGGCCGCCACGATCTGATCCCGCAGGCTACGGAACCACGCACTGGCCTGAACCTTGCGGTCGTCGAATTGCTCGGTCATGCGGGACCCTCCTCCTGTCAATTCAGATTGACACTATCTCACCCCAACGGAAACCTGTTTTTTTGCCACAGGCCCGCCAAACCACTGCGAAATCGGCCGCCCCTGCACTTTTGCCAGCACAAAATGCACATTTCGCGAATGCAGCGTGAAAATGCCGAATTCATCGTCGGAATCTGCCCGCCCCTGCCGCAAACTGTCCTCACCTCGTTTCTTCCCGGGGGAGTGTGTAACAAGGCGGTCCCGCCGCTGTCATTTCAGGCGGGCCGCCCTTTTATTTGAAGGGCTAACACGGTGTTGAACGAGTACGAGATCGTGATGTTGTTTCGAACGATCGGAGTGGTGGGGTTCGCGGTTTATGTTGGCACTTATGCTCTGTTGAGCATGCGTGTTTTGACAGGCGACAGTGTGGCATTTTTTGCTGGGAACACTGTCGCCGCCACGCTGGTTCTGATGTCGAATTTCGGCGAGTTCAATCTGGCCTCGGTTCTGATCCAGATCTTCTTCATCACCATTGGCCTTGGCGCAATGATTTTCCGCTTTGTCGAAGACAGCGCGGCGGCCGACATCGAATAAGCCCTTTGTTCCAGATCAAGACGTGACCGCATCAAGACGTGACCGCGCGGCAGCGGCTAGGCTTCCCGAAAGGAGAGCCTCGATGCTGGAACACGGACACGACCCAGACGAAATCAGGCAGCGCATCAGCGCAAACGCGGTCCGCTCGCATCTGCGCGACGTGATCTATGGCGCGATTGACGGGGCGGTCACGACCTTCGCCATTGTCGCGGGCGTGGTCGGGGCCGAGCTCTCGACCAAGGTCATTATCGCCCTTGGGATTGCCAACGTGCTGGCCGACGGGTTCTCGATGGCCGCCGGGAACTATTCAGGCACCAAGGCCGAACTGGACGACGCCAAACGCCTGCGCGAGGTTGAAGAGCGCCATGTCCGCCTTGCCCCCGAAGGCGAACGCGCAGAACTGCGGGAAATCCTTGCGCAAAAGGGGCTCGCGGGCGACGTGCTGGAAGCCGCGGTCGACACCATCGCGCAGGACCGCAAGACATGGATCGACATGATGCTGGTCGAGGAATACGGCCTCTCGCCCGTCGATCCGCACCCGATGCGGGCCGCACAGGCCACGTTTTTGGCCTTCCTTCTGGCCGGAATGGTGCCGCTGCTGCCATACATCTTCGGCATCGACACGGCCTTCCAGTGGTCGATTGCCTTGACCGGCCTGACCTTCTTCTGCGTTGGCGCTGCCAAATCCCATTGGTCGCTGGCCCCGTGGTGGCGGTCCGGCGGCGAGACACTGGCCATCGGCGGCGCCGCGGCGGCCATCGCCTATTTCGTGGGAACACTCTTCGCGTGAAGTCTTGTCGGCCCCGAAGCCCTTGCCTATAAGGCGCGGCATGACACTGATACGCGTGATCATTCGAATTACAGGCCCGGCGCTCTGATCCATGAGTTGCCGGGTACCAGTGTTTCGACATCCCAAAGGATCGAGTATCGCTTTTGGCGTTCGACCGAAGGGAGAGGCAGCGAAAAGCGATGCCGCTTAAGTCGAAATGCGAGCAAGGCGTTGAGACACCTCCGCCGACCCAAACCGACATTCTGATTTTGAAGGACACGTAACCGATGTGTGCCGACACCCCTGACTACAAAGACACGCTGAACCTGCCCGAAACCGACTTCCCGATGCGCGCAGGCCTGCCGAACCGCGAACCCGGCTGGCTCGACCGCTGGGCTGAAATCGGCGTCTACGAAAAACTCCGCGACAAGGCCGAAGGCCGCAAACCCTTCACGCTGCATGACGGCCCGCCTTACGCCAACGGGCATCTCCATATCGGCCACGGGCTGAACAAGATCCTGAAGGATATGGTGGTGCGCAGCCAGCAGATGATGGGCCGCGACGCCCGCTATATCCCCGGCTGGGACTGCCACGGTCTGCCGATCGAATGGAAGATCGAGGAACAGTACCGCAAGAAGGGCAAGAACAAGGACGACGTCGATATCGTCGAGTTCCGGCAGGAATGCCGAGCCTTTGCCGAAGGCTGGATCGACATCCAGCGAGAGGAGTTCAAGCGTCTGGGTGTCACCGGCACATGGGACAAGCCGTATCTCACGATGGATTTTCACGCCGAACGCGTGATCGCGGAAGAGTTCCAGAAGTTCCTGATGAACGGGACGTTGTACCAAGGCTCGAAGCCGGTGATGTGGTCGCCCATCGAACAGACCGCACTTGCCGAAGCGGAGGTCGAATACCACGACAAGGAAAGCTTCACGGTCTGGGTGAAGTTCCGCGTGAACGAGACTTCGGACGACCGGCTGACCAACGCCTATGTCGTGATCTGGACCACAACGCCATGGACGCTGCCATCAAACAAGGCGGTCGTCTACGGCGACGACTTCTCCTATGGGCTCTACGAAATCACCGGCCGTCCCGAGGAATGCTGGGCCACCATCGGTGACAAATACATCCTTGCCGACAAGCTGGCAGCCGAGGTGCTGGGCCGCGCCCGGCTGGATGAGACCATGTACCGCCGCTTGGGCGACGTCGATTGCAGCGCAATCAACGGCTTGACCCACCCGCTGAACGGCGTCGAAGGGTCGGAAGGCGTCTGGGACGACATCCGCGATTTCCGCGCAGCAGACTTCGTGACCGATGAAGAAGGCACCGGCTTCGTTCACTGCGCCCCGTCCCACGGGATGGAGGAATATGAACTCTACCGCGACCTGAACATGCTGGATCAGGTCATCACTTATAACGTGATGGATGACGGCTCTTTCCGGCAGGACCTGCCGTTCTTCGGCGGCAAGTACATCCTTTCGCGCAAAGGCGGCGAAGGTGACGCCAACAAGGCCGTCATCGACAAGCTGGTCGAAGTTGGTGGCCTCCTCGCCCGCGGCAAGATCAAGCACAGCTATCCGCATTCGTGGCGCTCAAAGGCCCCGGTGATCTATCGCAACACACCGCAATGGTTCGCCGCCATCGACCGCCCCGTCGGCGACGGGCAGGACACCCACGGCACAACCATCCGCGAACGCGCGCTCACCGAGATCGACAACGTCCAGTGGACCCCGAAATCGGGCCGGAACCGCCTCTATTCAATGATGGAGAACCGCCCCGACTGGGTGCTCTCGCGTCAACGCGCCTGGGGCGTGCCGCTGACATGCTTCACCAAGAAGGGCGCACTGCCCACCGATGACGACTTCCTGCTGCGGAACGAAGCGGTCAACGCCCGCATCCTCGAAGCGTTCGAGACCGAGGGCGCCGACGCATGGTACCAGCCCGGCGCCAAGGAACGCTTCCTTGGCAACGAGGTCGCCCATGACGAATACGACCAAGTGTTCGACATCCTCGACGTCTGGTTCGATTCAGGTTCCACCCACGCCTTCGTCCTCCGCGACCGCGAAGACGGCAGCGCGGATGGCGTCGCCGATCTCTATCTCGAAGGCACCGACCAGCATCGCGGCTGGTTCCACTCCTCGCTTCTGCAAAGCTGCGGCACCAATGGCCGCGCGCCCTATCGCGGCGTCCTGACCCACGGCTTCACGCTGGATGAGAAGGGCGAGAAGATGTCCAAGTCGCTTGGCAACACCATCGTGCCGGATGAGGTCGTCAAGCAATACGGCGCCGATATCCTGCGCCTCTGGGTGGCGCAGGTCGACTATACCCACGACCACCGCATCGGGCCCGAGATCCTGAAAGGTGTGGCCGACAGCTATCGCCGCTTGCGGAACACGCTGCGCTTCATCCTTGGCAACCTCTCGGGCTTCACCGACGCCGAAAAGGTCGCGCCAGCCGACATGCCCGAGCTTGAACGCTGGGTCCTGCACCGCCTTGCCGAGTTGGACGAGAAGGTGCGCAAGGGCTACGACGCCTACGACTTCCAGGGCGTCTTCCGTGCGATCTTCGAGTTTGCCACGGTGGACCTCTCGTCCTTCTATTTCGACATCCGCAAGGATGCGCTCTATTGCGACGGCCCCAGCGCGCGCCGCAACGCCGCCCGCACGGTGCTGGATATCCTTTTCCACCGTCTGACCACGTGGCTTGCGCCCGTGCTGGTCTTCACGATGGAAGACGTGTGGCTCTCGCGCTTCCCCGAAGACGCCGGATCAATCCACTTGCAGGACATCCCAGAGACCCCCGCCGATTGGCACGACGAAGCCTTGGCCGCGAAGTGGGACGGCATCCGTCGCACCCGCCGCGTCGTCACCGCAGCGCTCGAAGTCCAGCGCCGCGACAAGGTCATCGGTGCCTCGCTTGAAGCCGCGCCTGTCGTCCATATCGACGACGCCGCGGTGATCGAGGCCCTGAAGACGGTCGACTTCGCCGACATCTGCATCACTTCGGGCATCTCGGTCACGAGCGACCCGGCCCCGGCCGAAGCGTTCCGCCTGCCCGAAACCGACGGGGTCGGCGTGGTCTTTGAAAGTGCTGACGGCGAGAAATGCCAACGCTGCTGGAAGATCCTGCCCGATGTCGGCAGCCACGCCCATCCGGGCGTCTGCGGCCGCTGCAACGAAGCTCTCGGCTGACACGGCCACAGTGCCAGTCCGCACCCGCGGGCTGGCACAGTTTTGAGGCAAAGCCATGCCGTCACCGGAGCGGAGGCTGGCGATCCAACGGATCCGATGCAGGGCTTAAGGGTAGCCAAACACATTTTCTGCCTCAGCTAAGCGCCTTGGTTCACGAATGGTCGCTTCGCGCCCAAAGCACATAGCTTCAAAGGCCAGGTTTCGCCTTTTTCTTCAATCATGAATCGAAACATGACGAACGAACTTGCGTACACATCAGCTTTACTCGTCACGATGACTTTCATCACGTGGTTCGCAGCCAACGTGCTAATAACTCGCGCCATCAGTCGGCGTCGGTGGGTGCAACCGGAGCAACACAACGGCAGGAAAGAGATTTATTCTTCGAAACTCAGCGTCTTGAGAATGGCAGTATTCAGTTTCCCGCTGCTAGCATTTGGCGTGATTGGAACGATTGCCAAGCCTTACCTCGGAACGGCCTTGGTTGTTTTGCTTGTATTTTCTTTCATTTTCTATTTGATTATAAATACTTGGCAATTTACGGGTCGAAATTTTTCCGTCAGTTGGAATGCTCGGGTCGTCGAAGGTCCAAGCACGTTTCGCAGCTTTCGACCACCGGTGCGCCGTGAACTCAGAATCGACCGGCTACGTGGCGTTGGTTGGAGCGGCAACAAAATTCAGTTGCAGGATGAGTCTCACAACCTCATTGAGTTCGACGTCTCTTGGGAAGGCCACAACCATCTCTTACGCGACATATTTCGAAACCGGCCAGAACTGTTTGATCGCTACAAAGAGAAGCGTTGGTTCAAGGAACTAACTGTCGGACTGTAGGCGACCTGACTGGGTAGATTTCTTTGTAACATCGGCACGTTAAATGGCTCCGAAACACTAACACCGCGGCAACCTTCGTTAACGCGCGCTGCCGCCGGACGCCGGTTCCGGCCTGCGGCTCGGAAAACACCGACGCGATACCGACGTGATGCGGACGTCGTACCGATACCGCGTTTCCAGCCATTTCCTGAGAAAATCGCGGTTAATGCGCCTCCTCGTTGCGGCAACGCCCCACCGTTCGCCCGTTGCATTAACCTTGTTTGCGCGGCACCTTGCTCGCATGCCCCGCCTGAGTGTGAATACCCCTGTCGGACCTCTGACATTGACCGAAGACGCGGGCGCGATCACCCGCGTCCGTTGGGAAGACGGCGCGTCGGACACCTCCCCTTTGCTGCAGGACGCAGCCGCGCAGATCTGTGGCTATTTCGATGGCGTGCGCGAGACCTTCGACCTGCCCCTCACCGTCCACGGCTCGGACCTGCAACAACGGGTCTGCACCGAGATGCTCAACATTCCTTTTGGGGAAACAAGAACTTATGGCGATCTCGCCAAAGCGATTGGCGTGCCCGCCCAAGCCATCGGGCAGGCCTGTGGCGGCAACCCCATCCCGGTGATCATCCCGTGTCACCGGGTTCTGGGCGCGACCTCGCTGGGTGGCTTTTCGGGCGGCACCGGGGTCGAGACGAAAGTCGCCCTTCTGAAACACGAAGGCGCGGCGGGCCTGCTGATTTGACGGCCTTCGTGAAAAACGCGTCGCTTTTTTCATCGACCGCGCATCGCGAATCCGGCATGTGTTCCGAGACAAAGAATGGAGTTGCTCATGACGGCCCAGATCATTGACGGCAAAGCCTTCGCCGCCACCGTGCGCGAAAAAGTCGCCACCCACGTCGCCCGCATCAAGGAAGCCCAAGGCATCACCCCAGGCCTCGCCGTGGTGCTGGTCGGCGAAGACCCGGCCAGCCAGGTTTACGTGCGCAACAAGGGCAAGCAGACGGTCGAGGTTGGCATGAACTCGATCGAGCACAAGCTGGACGCCGACACGTCGGAAGAGACCCTGCTGGCGCTGATCGACGACCTGAACAAGGATGCCGGCGTGCATGGTATTCTGGTGCAATTGCCGCTGCCGGATCATCTGGACGAAGACCTTGTGATCAACGCGATCGACCCGGCCAAGGATGTCGACGGGTTCCATATCTCGAATGTCGGCCTTCTGGGCACCGGACAGAAAAGCATGGTGCCGTGTACGCCGCTTGGATGCCTGATGATGCTGCGCGACCATCATGGCAGCCTGTCGGGCCTGAATGCCGTGGTGATCGGGCGGTCGAACATCGTCGGCAAACCCATGGCGCAATTGTTGCTGGGCGACAGTTGCACAGTGACCATTGCGCACAGCCGCACCAAGGATCTGCCGGATGTTGTGCGGGGTGCCGATATCGTGGTGGCCGCTGTCGGACGTCCCGAGATGGTGCCGGGCGACTGGATCAAGCCGGGCGCCACGGTGATCGATGTGGGCATCAACCGGATCGACGCGCCCGAGAAGGGCGATGGCAAAACCCGGTTGGTGGGCGATTGCCACTTCGACAGCTGCGCCGAGGTTGCAGGCGCCATCACGCCGGTTCCGGGCGGCGTCGGCCCGATGACCATCGCCTGCCTTCTGGCCAACACGGTCACCGCGTGCTGCCGGGCCAATGGTCTGGCCGAACCCGACGGTCTGACCGCCTGAGGCGTTGCGCCGGCTTCGCCGTCGCGCCGCCGGGGGCTCTGCCCCCGGACCCCCGGGATATTTGCGGGCCAATGGAGACAGGGGTTTTCTTTCCGTCGTCTGCGGCTAGGCTTCCGTTGCAGGAGGTGGCCCATGCCCAAGACATATGACGGAACGTCCATTTCGATCAGTTTCGATATGAAGCGCTGCATTCATGCGCGGAACTGTTTTCTGAAACTGCCGCAGGTCTTCGATCCCGCGCGCCGTCCCTGGGTCGATCCTGACGCGGCGCCGGCCGAAGAGATCGCCGCGATGATCCGCACCTGTCCTTCGGGCGCGCTGACTTTTACGAAACCCGGCGCCGAGGAGACCGCCCCCGGCATCAACCGGATGAGCCTTTGCGAGAACGGGCCGAATGCGCTTCACGGGTCGCTCAAGGTCAAGGGTGAAGCAATGACGCGCGCCACGCTGTGCCGCTGTGGCAAGTCGAAGAACATGCCGTTTTGCGACTATTCCCATGTCGAGTCCGGGTTCAAAGCCACGGGCGAACCGGGTGAAACCGGCAAGGATGCGCCCGGTGACACGCCGGGCGAAGTGCTGGAGGTCATTCAGCACGAAAACGGTCCGCTCGAGGCACGGGGGGCGCTGGAGATCACCTCGGGGACCGGGCACCGGTTGCACCGGGGGACACGCGCGTTCTTCTGCCGGTGCGGGCAGTCGAAGAACAAGCCCTTCTGCGATGGCAGCCACAAGGAAGCCGGTTTCGAGGCTCCGGGCGACACATGACCACCGGTTTCTTCTTTGACGAACGTTGTTTCTGGCATGCCGGCGGCAACTATGCGTTCACCATGCCCGTCGGCGGGTTGGTGCAGCCGTTCGCGGCCGGTGGCCTGCCGGAAGATCCCGAGACCAAACGGCGGTTGAAGAACCTTCTCGATGTGACCGGATTGATGCGCGAACTTCACACTTCGAGTGCGGCGCCTGCCAGTGACGACGATCTGGCCCGCGTGCATCCCGTTGACTTCCTGAAGACATTCCGCGCGACTGCAGAGGCTGGCGGCGGCGAGATCGGGCTGCGTGCGCCCTTTGGACCGGATGGCTACGATCAGGCGGCCCTGTCCGCCGGGCTGGTGATCGAGGCTCTGACCTCGGTTCTGGGGGGCACCTGTCGGAACGCCTATGCGCTCTCGCGCCCGCCCGGGCATCACTGCATGCCCGACTGGCAGAACGGGTTCTGCCTGCTGGCCAATATCGCCATCGCCGTCGAAGCCGCGCGCGCCAAGGGCTTGGCCAAGCGCTTTGCCGTGCTGGACTGGGATGTCCACCATGGCAACGGGACCGAGGCGGTGTTCTATAGCGACCCTGACGTCCTGACGGTTTCGCTGCACCAGGACCGGAACTATCCGCTGGACACCGGCGATTTTGCCGACCGGGGCGACGGCGCCGGGTTGGGGGCGAACCTGAACATTCCCCTGCCCCCCGGCACCGGCCACAAGGGCTATCTGGCGGCGATGGAGCGCCTTGCCCTGCCCGCCATTCGGGCCTTCGAGCCTGACGTGCTTATCATCGCCTGCGGGTTCGACGCGGCCGCGTTTGATCCCCTGTCGCGGATGATGGCCAGCGCCGAGACCTTTCGCGCGATGACCGCGCAGGTGATGGCGCTCGCCGAGGATGTCTGCGACGGACGGCTGATGATGGCGCATGAGGGCGGGTATTCCGAGGTCTATGTCCCATTCTGCGGTCACGCCGTGCTGCAAGAGATGTCGGGCAGCGCGATCACCGCCGAAGACCCGTTCGCGGCAACGATCGACATCCGCCAGCCCTCGGCCCGGTTCGACGCCTTTGTCGACGGGTTGATTGGCGAGATGGTCGAGGCGGCAAAGATCGGCTGACCGGTCGCATCTTTGGCGGCAGGTCAGCGGTTTCGTCGCGTCACCTTTAAATCCCCGCCCCCACCCCATAGGTTCCCTTCAAGCGAAGGAGACGACATGCCCGACCCAAACCCGGCCGCGCTGGCCTTTCTGGAAAGCCGGCGCTCGCGCCCGGCCAAGACCCTGACGACGCCGGTGCCGGACCGGGAGGAAGTCCGGCGGTTGCTGACCGTCGCGGGCCGCACGCCAGACCATGGCAAGCTTGAACCCTGGCGGTTCCTTGTCTTGGAAAAACAGGCGCTTGCGCGTCTGGCTGGCACCATCCCAGCGCAAGGGGAAACGCTTGGCATTGCGCCCGAGAAGGTGGCGAAGGCGGTCGAGGAATATGCCCGCGCAAGCCTTGCCATCGTGGTGATCTCCAGCCCGAAACCGTCCGAGAAGATCCCCGAGATCGAACAGACGCTGTCCGCCGGGGCCGTCTGCATGCAGCTTCTGAACGCGGCGCTGGCTGCCGGCTGGGGGGCGAACTGGCTTTCGGGCTGGGCCAGCCATGATGCCGATTGGCGCGAGCGTCACCTTGGCCTGATGCCGCATGAGAGCATTGCCGGGATTATCCATCTGGGAACCGAGACCAACGCCCCGCCCGAGCGTCCGCGCCCCGATATAGACACCATCACCGAGTGGATCGACGCGTGATCCTCACGGCGTTCTTCCGGGCCTTGGCCCAGATGGCCGACCCGCGCTTTCGCAGCGTGTTGTTGCGCGGCGTGGGGCTGACGGTGCTTTTGCTGATGGGGCTTTATGCCTTTGCCTTCTGGGGCATCGCATGGCTGGTCCCCGATGCCATCACCCTGCCGTGGATTGGCGAGATCGGAGTGTCAAACGCGCTTCTGTCGTGGGGATCTCTGGGGCTGATGCTGGTTCTGTCGGTCTTCCTGATGGTGCCGGTCGCCTCGGCCTTTACCGGCATCTTCCTTGACGATGTGACCGACGCGGTCGAGGCGCGGCACTATGCGCATCTGAAACCGGCCCCGCAGATCCCGCTGGCCGACACTCTGCGCGAAAGCCTGACCTTTCTGGGCGTGATCGTGATCGCGAACCTTGCGGCGCTTGTGCTTTACATCACGCCACTCGCGCCGTTCGTGTTCTATGGGCTGAACGGGTTCCTGCTGGCGCGGGAATACTACCGGATGATTGCCGTCCGGCGGATGGAGCGCCGCGAGGCAAGTGCCTCGTTCCGGCGGAACCTGATCACGATCTGGGCGGCGGGCATCTGCATGGCGGTGCCGCTTTCGATCCCGGTGCTGAACCTTGTGATCCCCATCCTTGGTGTCGCGACCTTCACCCACATCTTCCACGGGCTGAACCGCAGCGCCTAGGCCTGCCGCATCGCCTCGACGCTTTGCGCCAGATCCTCGGCCAGCATAGGCACCAGATCGCCCCCGTTCGAGCGTTGCGCGATGGCGCGCAGGCCGATCACGTCCGACTGGAACTTGCGGCCCAAGCGCTCGGGGTCGGCCTTTTCGGGCAATTCGCCCGCGGCTTTTGCCCGGCGGAACCCTTCGATGAAGCGTGCGCCGGCCTCGTCCATCAGGTCTTCCGCCAGATGCCGGACGGGGCTGTCTTCATCGGGATGTTCCAGAATGGTCTTCACCAGCATGCAGGCCCGCGCCGGCCGGTCTGCATCGCAGAGCCCGCCAAGAGACCGGGCATGCGCGGCCAAGGCCGCCAATGGCGACAGTCCGGCCTCGTAAGCTTCGACCAGTTCGCTGCGCGACCCGCGCGCGTAGACGCGCAAAGCGTCCGAGAACAGCGCCTCTTTCGAGCCGAAGGCGGCATAGATGCTGCCCGGCTTTAGCTCCAGAACCTGTTCCAAATCCTTAAGCGACGTCGCGTGATAGCCCTTCCGCCAGAAGAGATCGCGCGCGCGCATCAGGATGTCGTCTCGGTCAAATGTGGCTTTCCGGGCCATGGGCAGTCTCTCGCTTGAGTGATCGCTCAAAAATATAACTTGAGTGATCGCTCAAGTAAAGCTACACACCGATTCATTCTTGAGTGACCACTCAAAAAACCGAACAAAGGACAGACCCATGGCCGACTTCGACCTGCACACACTCGACACCGCCCCCGAAGCTTCGAAACCCCTTCTTGCCAAATCGCAGGCCGCCGTTGGCCGCATTCCCGGCCTGCACGCCGTGATGTCGGAAAGCCCGGCCCTGCTGGAAGGCTATCAGGTGCTGCACAAGCTATTCGCCGAAAACACCAGCTTCGACGCCGACGAATTGACGGTCGTCTGGCAGACCATCAACGTCGAACACGAATGCCATTATTGCGTCCCGGCACATACCGGCATTGCCAAGATGATGAAGGTCGATGACGCCATCATCGACGCGCTCCGCAACGAAACCGCCCTGCCCAGCGCAAAACTCGAAGCGCTTCGCACCTTCACGCTGCAGATGGTCCGCGAGCGCGGCAACGTCTCGGACGCTGATGTGCAGGCGTTCCTCGACGCAGGCTATACGAACAAGCACATCCTCGAGGTGGTGCTGGGCCTCGCTCAGAAGGTCATGTCGAACTATACCAACCACCTTGCCGACACGCCGGTCGACCAGGTGATGCAGAAGTTCCTCTGGCAGAAAGCGGCCTGAACCATTTGGCCCCTCCGCGCGGGGGGCCATATCGTTTATTCGCTGGCCGAGGGCGCCATCCGGCCAAACATGTCGATGTCGCGCACGGTGATGTCCCCGTAAAGGATCACGCCCGCGATCACCGCCCAGATCGGAATGGCCCAGATCGTTGTCAGTCGAAGACGTCGCCGCATCGAGAACCCGGTGGCCGGCGACCCTGCATGGGTGCCTTCGACCTTCTCGCCCACGTCGCCTTGCGTTTCCAACCGGATCGGCAACACGACGAAGAGCACCATGAACCAGACGACGGCAAAGAGAACGAGACCGGAAACGGGACCCATCAGACTTCCTCCAACTCGACAAGCGTGCCGGTGAAATCCTTGGGATGCAGGAACAGAACCGGCTTGCCATGCGCTCCGATTTTCGGCTCGCCATCGCCCAGCACACGCGCGCCCGAGGCCGTCAGTTGCGCGGCCGCGGCGCGGATGTCTTCGACTTCATAGCAGATATGGTGAATGCCGCCCGACGGGTTCTTTTCAAGAAACCCCGCAATCGGAGAGGCATCACCCAATGGATAGAGCAACTCGATCTTGGTGTTGGGCAGCGTGATGAAAACCACGGTCACGCCGTGATCCGGCTCGTCCTGCGGCGGGCCGACTTCTGCGCCCAGCGTATCGCGATATTGCGCCGCCGCCGCCTCCAGATCCGGCACCGCGATGGCCACGTGGTTCAACCGTCCGATCATCATT
Organism: Silicimonas sp.; assembly: GCA_022826385.1. Classification (GTDB taxonomy): domain Bacteria; phylum Pseudomonadota; class Alphaproteobacteria; order Rhodobacterales; family Rhodobacteraceae; genus JAJDOD01. Next base: position 81,726 of record JAJDUZ010000036.1, on the reverse strand, counting down.
CTCACCCTTTTCAGTGTCATCCGGGGTTATGGCACGCAATCCGCCCGCGACAAGGGGCAGAGCGCCGCAGGTCAGCCTTAACGGCCCATTAGCCATTCTGCGCCCTAATGTTCCTGCTGTTGCTGGAGAATGGATATGCCCGAGACACTGGAAGAACTGGTGATGTTGCAACCGCCCACGGCGGAGCGGCCCCTGTTGGGAACGATCATTCTGGTCGTTGAAGACAGCCGACATGCTTGCGAAGCGCTGCGTTTGATTTGCCAAAGGTCGGGCGCCCGTATCCGGCGGGCAGAAAGCCTTGCCTCGGCTGAACGGCACCTGCGCACCTATCGCCCCCGCATCGCGGTCGTCGATCTTGGCCTGCCCGATGGGTCGGGGCTGCAATTGATCGAACAGATGTCCAAGGCCGACCCAAGAATTGACGGGATCATCGCGACATCCGGCGACGAAAGCCTTGCCAGCGCGGCCTTGGCCGCCGGGGCCGATACGTTCCTGCCAAAGCCGCTGGCCTCGGTGTCAGAGTTTCAGAACGCCGCGCTGTCGCTTCTGCCGCACGACCATCGCCCCCGCTCGGTGGTCCGCCCGGACGCGGATGATGTGCAACCTGACCCGATTGCACTGAAGGACGACTTGTCGCTGGCCGCCGAGTTGCTGCGATCGGGTTCGGATGCAGAAACACTGGATTACCTGTCCAGGTTCTTGTCCGGGCTGGCAAAATGTGCCGAAAGAAGCCGGATCTCGGAACTTGGTGACATGGTTCAGGCGTTGGTGGAAAAGCGCGACGGCCGGCCGGAAGATGTCGTTCTTGCAATCGAGCGTGAAGCTGCGGCTCTGGAACGCGTCTGACGATTGCAAAGGGCTGCGTGTTCTCCTATTGTTCCACTGGTCATCCTTAGGCGGAGCGATCATCATGTTGGATATGACGAAGAGCGCAGCACAAGACCTTGCCGATTTCCTGGGCAAAGACCGGTTCGGCACCGTGCTGGCCGATCCCCCGTGGCGCTTTGTCAACCGCACCGGAAAAGTCGCGCCGGAACACAAACGTCTCGCCCGTTATCCCACGATGGACCTGTCGGATATCTGCGCGCTTCCCGTGTCCGAGCATCTGGAAGACCGCGCACATTGCTATCTCTGGGTGCCTAACGCCCTGCTGCCGGAAGGGCTCGAAGTGCTGAAAGCATGGGGGTTTGAGTATAAATCCAACATCATCTGGCACAAGATCCGCAAGGATGGCGGCTCGGACGGGCGCGGGGTGGGTTTCTATTTCCGCAATGTGACCGAGATCCTGCTGTTCGGCACGCGGGGCAAAAACGTGCGCACCGAAGCGCCAGGCCGGCGTCAGGTCAACATGATCCAAAGCCGCAAACGCGAGCATTCTCGCAAGCCGGACGAGCAATACAAGGTGATCGAGGACTGTTCCTGGGGCCCATATCTCGAGCTTTTCGGTCGCGGTATTCGCGAGGGCTGGACCGTTTGGGGCAATCAGGCCGACGCCGATTACAAGCCCGACTGGGAAACATACAGCTATAATTCCTCGCTTGCCGCGGAATGACGCGGAAGCCGCAGTTCAAGAAAATTCCACAAAATCTCACAGGCGAAGCCGTGACCTTGCCCGATTCCCTTGCCTAACCTTCAGGGGTGTATTTGTAGGGTTAAAGTTATGCTGCCAAGACGACATTTCCTGCGCGGTGGAACAGCCGCCGCAGCGGTTTTCGCGGGCCTGCCCGCCTTAGCCGCACAACCTGATCCGGCCGTCGAGCCCGAAATCGATCCGCGCAAGGCCCGGATCATCCGCGTGTCCAAGGACACCACGCCCGGCGTCATCCATGTGAAACCGGACGAGTTCGCCCTTTTCTGGACGATGCCAAAGGGCCGCGCGATCCGCTATCCGATCGGCGTGGCCAAGCCCGAATTGTGGGAACCGGGGTCCTACGTCATCAGACGCAAACGCGAATGGCCCAGCTGGACCCCGACGCCGGCGATGATCGAGCGCAATCCGAAATACGCCGAGTGGGAAGACGGCATGCCGGGTGGCCCGGGCAACCCGCTGGGGGCGCGCGCGCTTTATCTGTATCATCCGAACGGCGGTGACACGATGCTGCGGATCCACGGCACCAATATGCCGAACACCATCCTGACGCGCGTGTCCAACGGATGCGCCCGCCTGACAAATGGCTATGTGACGCATTTGTACGAACGGGTTCCTGTTGGCACCCGGGTCCATCTCTATCCGATGACCACGTGATCTTAGACCGCCCGGCTGTTTGAACGGCCGGGCGGATGTCTTGTGGGTGACCGCTGGTGACCCGAGACACGTGCCCGACAGTAAGGGTCTCGTGACTGGATGCACAGCTGCCAAAACCCAACAAAACCAAAGCAAAGAACCACAAAACACACGAGACTTAACGACGCCTTAACCCAACGTGCGGTATCATATTAAGGGTGGGAGGGAGGGGGAACTGCGCGACGCCCACCGTTAAGGATTCGTTTGTACGTGCTACACAAGGATTGCCGCGGGCAACCCGATCAGCAAAAGCGGGCACGGATTGCCGACGCCGCGCTGCACCCGGTCCTCCAGCTTGCTCCAATGCGTCGTTGCCTGCCCGAACTTGTCCGCCACGAACTTCCTTGCAAACGCATCGGCAAACGGCACGCCACGCTCGACCTGGTCCGCAATCGCCTTGCGCTGCGCCACCGTCCGGGCCGCGATCTCCAGGCGGTCCAAATCATCTTCCGAGGTCAAGCCTTCGGCCCTCATCCACTCGGTGATCCGATCCAGAAACGCCTCTTGCATCGACGCGCCGCGCGTCACGATCACGCCGACGCTGATCGCTGACAACGCATGCAACCGCTGGAAGTTCTCAAGGTCACGATCAAAGAACGGGTCCTTGTTGTTCCACTCGATCTCCAGTGCCAGCGCGCCCGCCTCGGAAAACTTGACATGATCGACCTCGTGACTGACTCCGGCACGCGCCCGCCCGTCGACGACCGTTTCGATGCTGAAATTGTGTTTACGCCAGTTCAGGTCCGACAGTTCGTGTCGCAACCTTTGGGTCAGCCCGGCCTCGCCACCCCCGCCCCTGACGATCTCGTCCAGCGAGATCCGGAACTCCGCGATCACCCGGCAGAGCATTTCAAGCTCGCCCGGAAAATCATGCGCCAAAATCGCTTCCGCGTGGTTCCGCGCAAGAATATCGAAGCCCGCCGCTTTCAGATCATCCAGCATGGGAGTGCTGATACCGGCCCCGTTTCCCACCGGCAACTCCCGAGGCTCAGAGCCCGGGATCGCGGGCCACCAGAACCGTGGCTGTCAAATCCGCCAGTGCCCGCACTTGCTGACCCTGTGCGTCGAAATTCGCCGGATCAAGCCACGCCTCGAACGCCTCTTTCAGCGCCGGCCATTCCGCATCGATCGCAGCAAACCACGCGGTATCGCGGTTGCGCCCTTTGACGACGGCGGCTTGCCGGAAGATGCCCTCGTACGACAGCCCAAAGCGCTGCGCCGCCCGGCGCGAAGGCAGATTGCCCGCATCACATTTCCATTCAAACCGGCGATAGCCCGCCTCGAACGCCCATTTGATCGTCAGATAGATCGCCTCGGTCGCTTCGCGGGTCTTCTGCAAACGCGGCGTGAACACGATATAGCCCACCTCAATCGAACCGGCGGCCGGGGCAATCCGCAAAAGCGAGAGCGTGCCGCCCAAACGGCCATCTTCCATCCGCACGGCAAACTGCAGCGGGTCCGGTAAAATGCGCACCTGATCGACCCACGCGCCCAAGGCGGCCTCGGTCTCGAACGGTCCAGCCGGGATATAGTGCCAGACCTGCCCCTGCCCTGCATGCGCCTCCCAAAGATCGGGGATATGCGCGTGCGACAACGGCTCCAGCCGCACATAGCGCCCCTCCATCACCGAATGTGGCGGCAACGGGGGCGGAACCCAATCCGCCAGGCTCATTCCTCGGGCGGCAAAACCCGAAGCCGCAATTCGCGCAGTTGCTCGTTCGTCGGATCGGACGGCGCGGCCATCATCAGGTCTTCCGCCCGCTGGTTCATTGGGAAGAGGATCACCTCGCGGATATTGGCCTCGTCCGCCAGCAGCATCACGATCCGGTCGATGCCAGCCGCGCAACCGCCGTGTGGCGGCGCGCCGAAGCGGAACGCGTTGACCATGCCGCCAAAGCGCTTCTTCACTTCATCCTCGCCGTAACCGGCCAGTTCGAACGCCTTGAACATGATTTCAGGCTTATGGTTCCGGATTGCGCCCGAGACCAGTTCATAGCCGTTACACGCCAGGTCATACTGGAACCCCAGCACCTCCAGCGGGTCGCCCGCCAGCGCCTCCATGCCACCTTGCGGCATCGAGAACGGGTTGTGGCTGAAGTCGATCTTGCCGGTTTCCTCGTCGGCCTCGTACATCGGGAAGTCGACGATCCACGCAAAGGCAAAGCGGTCGGAATCGGTCAACCCAAGCTCGTCTCCAATGACCACGCGGGCCTTGCCGGCGACGCTCTCGAAGGCCGAGGCCTTGCCGCCCAGGAAGAACGCCGCATCGCCGACGCCCAGCCCCAGTTGCTCGCGGATCGCTTCCGTGCGCTCGGGGCCAATGTTCTTGGCCAAAGGTCCGGCCGCTTCCATGCCCTCGCCCTGATCGCGCCAGAAGATGTATCCCATCCCCGGCAGACCCTCTTTCTGGGCAAAGGCGTTCATCCGGTCGCAGAACTTGCGCGAGCCACCGGTCGGGGCCGGGATTGCGCGGATCTCGGTGCCGTCCTGTTCCAGGATCTTGGCAAAGATCGCAAAGCCCGAGCCGCGGAAGTGCTCGGAGACGTCCTGCAGCTTGATCGGGTTTCTCAGGTCGGGCTTGTCGGTGCCATACCAAAGCGCGGCGTCACGATAGCTGATCTGCGGCCAGTCGGCCGCCGCATCCACCTTGCGACCGCCGCCGAACTCCTCGAACACGCCTTGCAGCACCGGGGCCACCGTGTCGAACACGTCCTGCTGCTCGACAAAGGACATCTCCATATCAAGCTGATAGAAATCGGTGGGCGAGCGGTCGGCCCGCGGGTCCTCGTCGCGGAAGCAGGGCGCGATCTGGAAATACTTGTCGAAGCCCGACACCATCAAAAGCTGTTTGAACTGCTGCGGCGCCTGCGGCAGCGCATAGAACTTGCCGGGATGCAGCCGCGACGGCACAAGGAAGTCGCGCGCCCCTTCGGGCGACGAGGCCGTGATGATCGGCGTCTGATGCTCGCGGAAGTCCTGATCCCACATCCGCTTCCGGATCGAGGCCACGACATCCGAGCGCAGCTTCATGTTCTCTTGCATCGCCTCGCGGCGCAGGTCCAGGAAGCGATAGCGCAGACGGGTTTCTTCCGGGTATTCCTGATCCCCGAAAACGATCAGCGGCAATTCCTCGGCCGCGCCCAGAACTTCCATGTCGCGAATGAACACCTCGACCTCGCCGGTCGGGATCTTGGGGTTCACCAGTTCAGGGTCACGCGCCTTCACGTTGCCATCGATGCGAATGCACCATTCCGAACGGACGTTTTCGACCTCGTTGAACACCGGGCTGTCCGGGTCGCAGAGAACCTGCGTGATCCCGTAGTGGTCCCGCAGATCGATGAACAACACACCACCGTGGTCTCGGATGCGATGCACCCAGCCCGCAAGTCGGACGGTTTCGCCCACATTCGAGGCGGTCAATTCGGCGCATGTGTGGCTGCGAAACTCGTGCATGTCAGGGTCCATCGGCCAATTTACGTGTAAGGGGCGATACACGCGTTTCAGCCCAAAGTGTCAAGGGCAGGCGGGCGTAAGCATGGCGTTGCAAGCGTGCAAACCCCGTGCCCGACATATTGAGGCCACAAAGTCCCGGAATATCGAGCCCGAGCAGCAAAGACCGGACCCCCAGAATGGCACCGCGTCAGACAACAAACAAAAGCGCGCAGGCGTTTTCCGCCCTGCGCATGGTGACGGCCCTGTTGGCACTGGCCGTGCTCTATTGGTTTGCGCTGACCTATCTGATCCGTCCGGGGGACTCGGCGGATCTGCGGGCGCTTTGGCTCGCCGGCCAGTTCTTCGACCGCATGGACCCCACGCTGATCTTCGCCGGAAGCACAGACGTCTTCACCATGGAACCGCCGCAAGCGTGGATCGACCAGACCTTGGCCGAAGGTCAGGACATAGCGGTCTATCCGTTCATCTACCCGCCGCTTTGGGCGTGGATGGCCTCGCTTGCGACTGAAGTCATGGTCTATGAGACCTTCGTGGCAGGCGCCACGGCGCTCAACCGATGCCTTGTGCCGCTGTCCTTCGTTCTGGCATGGCGTATCCTGCAACCCAACATGTCGTTGCCCCGGTTTCTCGGCATCGCCCTTGTCCTGACCGCCCTGACGCTGGTCTTTACGGTGGCGCTGCACAACAACCAGCTGCAAATCCTCGTCAGTTTCCTCATCCTGCTGGCCATTGAACGTCAGCGCGCCGGTTGGCCAGTGCTGGCAGGCGCGGCGCTGGCACTGGCGGCTTCGATAAAGCTCTATCCGGTCGTGTTCGCGCTGATCTTCCTTGCTGCCGGTCATCGCAAGGCGTTCGTCAGCTTTGTCATGGTGGGTGGCAGCCTTGGGCTGGCGTCGCTTGCCGTGGCCCCCTGGTCGATGCATGCCGCGATGCTGAGCGAGATGTCTGCGATTTCGTCGAGCTACCTCTTCACGCGTGCCAACTTCTCGTTTGGTCCGCTCTTTGCCGCGTTGACCACGTCGCAATCCGAAATGGTCTATATCAGCACCACCGTAACCGGAGGACTGACCGACTGGTATGCCGGGGCCAAAACGGCCTTCGCCCGAACCCTTGAACTGGCGCTGACATTGGTGACCTATGCTGCCCTTCTGATCGTGGCCTATCGCACGAAAATGCGGGATCCCCTGCTCTGGCCCATTTTCGCCTTCGCCGTCTCGTGGGTCTCGCCGCTGGCCTGGGTCTATCACTACATTACAATGGTCGTATTTGCTCCCATCCTGATCGAACGGCTGGGCCGGGCGCAGGGCTGGGCGGTCCTCCTCGTCGGAACAGCGGCGTATATCGTTCCGGCACGTAACGTTCTGACGTCGCTCTACGGGGAAAATGACCTGCTCTGGGTGCTCGGCTCGCACGCCGGTCTGCTTGTCATTTGCCTTGCCTTCGTCCTGTTGGTCACAACAAAACGCACACACTCTGCCAGCGACCCGGCGCTTGTCCCCGGAGAATAACCACATCCGGCCCTTGCGCACCCCCGCGCAATCCCTATAACGCACGACAATTTGCGCACGGGGCAATCGGTGCGCCAGTCTGCTGAGGGGGCCGTCGATGCCGAAAAGAACCGACATCCAGTCGATCATGATCATCGGAGCAGGCCCCATCGTCATCGGACAGGCCTGCGAGTTCGACTATTCAGGCGCCCAGGCCTGTAAAGCGCTGCGCGAGGAAGGCTACCGCGTCATCCTTGTGAACTCGAACCCCGCGACGATCATGACCGACCCCGGTCTGGCCGACGCCACCTATATCGAACCGATCACCCCCGAAGTCGTCGCCCGCATCATCGAGAAAGAACGCCCCGACGCGCTCTTGCCGACCATGGGCGGCCAGACCGGCCTCAACACCTCGCTGGCGCTTGAAGAAATGGGCGTCCTCGACAAATTCGGGGTCGAAATGATCGGCGCCAAGCGCGACGCGATCGAAATGGCCGAGGACCGCGCGCTGTTCCGCGAGGCAATGGACCGGATCGGCCTCGAAAACCCCCGCGCCACGATCGTCGACGCCCCCAAGGGCGATGACGGCAAATACGACATCCCCAAAGGTCTCGAAGCCGCCATGGCCGCGCTCGAAGACATTGGCCTGCCCGCCATCATCCGCCCCGCCTTCACGCTTGGCGGCACCGGCGGCGGCGTGGCCTATAACCGCGACGAGTATTTCGAGATCTGCCGCCGCGGCCTCGAAGCCTCGCCGGTGGCACAGGTGCTGATCGACGAAAGCCTGCTGGGCTGGAAAGAATACGAGATGGAAGTCGTGCGCGACCGCGCCGACAACGCGATCATCGTCTGCTCGATCGAGAACGTCGATCCGATGGGCGTGCATACGGGCGATTCGATCACGGTCGCCCCAGCCCTGACGCTGACCGACAAAGAATACCAGATGATGCGCACGGCCTCGATTGCCGTTCTGCGCGAGATCGGGGTCGAAACCGGCGGGTCGAACGTGCAATGGGCGGTGAACCCGGCCGACGGCCGCATGGTGGTGATCGAGATGAACCCGCGCGTGTCGCGCTCGTCCGCTCTGGCGTCGAAGGCCACGGGGTTCCCGATTGCCAAGATCGCCGCGAAACTGGCGGTAGGCTATACGCTGGACGAGCTCGACAACGACATCACCAAGGTCACGCCCGCCAGCTTCGAGCCGACCATCGACTATGTCGTCACCAAGATCCCGCGCTTCGCCTTCGAGAAGTTCCCCGGCTCGGAACCCAACCTGACCACTGCGATGAAATCGGTGGGCGAGGCGATGGCCATCGGGCGCACCTTCCACGAGTCGGTGCAAAAGGCGCTGGCCTCGATGGAAACCGGCCTGACCGGCTTCGACGAGATCGACCTGCCCGACGACCGCGCCGCGATCACCGCCGCGCTTTCGGCGCAGACGCCAGACCGGCTGCGCACCATCGCGCAGGCCATGCGCCAGGGGCTGTCGAATGACGACATTCAGGCCGTCACCAGCTTCGACCCGTGGTTCCTTGACCGCATCCGCGAGATCATCGATGCCGAAGCCGTGGTCCAGAAAGACGGGCTGCCAGTGACCGAGGCGGGCCTTCGCCAACTCAAGATGCTGGGCTTCACCGATGCCCGACTGGCCAAGCTGACAGGCCGGACCGAGGCCAATGTCCGCAGCGCCCGCCGCAACCTTGGCGTCAACGCCGTTTTCAAGCGGATCGACACCTGCGCTGCCGAGTTCGAAGCGCAGACGCCTTACATGTATTCGACCTATGAAACCCCCGCGATGGACGAGGTGGAATGCGAAGCGCGTCCCTCGGACCGCAAGAAAGTCGTCATCCTCGGCGGCGGCCCGAACCGGATCGGGCAAGGGATCGAGTTCGACTATTGCTGCTGTCACGCCTGTTTCGCGTTGTCGGATGTCGGCTATGAAACGATCATGGTCAACTGCAACCCCGAGACGGTCAGCACCGACTATGACACCTCGGACCGGCTCTATTTCGAACCGCTGACCTTCGAACATGTGATGGAGATCCTGCGCGTCGAACAGGATCGCGGCACGCTGCACGGCGTCATCGTGCAGTTCGGCGGCCAGACACCGCTGAAGCTGGCAAACGCGCTGAACGACGAAGGCATCCCGATCCTTGGGACCACGCCCGACGCCATCGATTTGGCAGAAGATCGCGAGCGTTTCCAAGACCTTGTGAACCGCCTTGACCTGAAACAGCCGAAGAACGCCATCGCCCATACCGATGCCGAAGCGATGACGGCGGCGCAGGAAATCGGCTATCCGCTGGTCATCCGCCCGTCCTATGTGCTGGGCGGCCGTGCGATGGAAATCGTCCGCGACACGCCGCAGCTTGAACGCTATATCCGCGAAGCCGTCGTCGTCTCGGGCGACAGCCCGGTCCTGCTCGACAGCTATCTCGACGGTGCGACCGAGGTCGATGTCGACGCGCTTTGCGACGGCGAAGCGGTGCATGTCTCGGGCATCATGGAGCATATCGAGGAAGCCGGCGTCCACTCGGGCGACAGCGCTTGCTCGCTGCCCCCGCACACGCTGCCGCAAGACATCGTCGACGAGTTGATCCGCCAGACCGAAGCGCTGGCCCGCGAATTGAAAGTCGTCGGGTTGATGAACGTGCAATACGCGATCAAGGACGGCGAGGTGTACCTGATCGAGGTCAACCCGCGTGCCTCGCGCACCGTGCCGTTCGTCGCCAAGGCCACTGACAGCGCAATCGCCTCGATCGCGGCACGGCTGATGGCGGGAGAGAAGCTGTCGACCTTCCCCGCGAAACCGCCCCACGCACCGGTTGCCGATGACGTGGTGATCCCGATGGGCGACCCGATGACGCTCGCCGATTTCCGGACGCCCTGGTACTCGGTAAAAGAAGCCGTTCTGCCCTTCGCCCGCTTCCCGGGCGTCGACACGCTCTTGGGCCCAGAGATGCGCTCGACCGGCGAAGTCATGGGCTGGGATCGCAACTTTGCCCGCGCCTTCCTGAAGGCGCAGCTGGGCGCTGGCACGATGCTGCCCGAGGCCGGGACCGTCTTCTTCTCGATCCGCGACGCCGACAAGACCGACCAACTGGTCGAGACGGCGCAGATGCTGCACGATCAGGGGCTGAAGATTCTTGCGACCCGTGGCACCGCCAAGTTCCTGACCCAGAACGGCATCCCGTCGGACGTGGTGAACAAGGCCTATGAAGGCGGGCGCACGATTGTCGACGTCATGAAGGATGGCGAGGTCGATCTGGTCATCAACACGACCGAAGGCGCACAGGCGATCGAAGACAGCCGTTCGATGCGAAACGTCACGCTGATGGACAAGATCCCCTATTACACCACCGCCGCCGCCGCCCATGCTGCCGCACTAGCCATGGTGTCGCGCAAGGACGGCGCGTTGACGGTCCGGTCCCTGCAGGGGGCATAAGGGCGACTGGAAAACGCAGGTTTTCCGGTCCGATTTCTTCGCAAGAAATCGGCTGCCAAATCAGTCGGGGCGTCCCAGATCGGTGACTTGCGCCAGCAACGCCGTGGTGCTGTTCAGCGACGCGCCCACCGCCTCCAGCATCGCGGGCAAGGTCAGCCATTCCAGCGTCCAGGCCTCGCCCGAGCGTTCCTGTTCGTGGATCATCGCCTGCGCCAAAACCGCGTTCTGACCCGCCACGTGGCGGGCAAGCGCCACCAGCACTTCGGCGCGCACCGGGTTCTGCTTGTGTGGCATTGCCGACGACCCGCCGCCGCCACTCAGCTTCACCTCGTCGACGCCCTGTTGCGCCATCAGACTGATATCCTTGCCGATTTTGGCACAGCTGCCCGCCACTTTGGTCAGCCAATGCCCAAGACCCACCAGCGCCGTCCGGTCCGTATGCCAGACCGGCCCGACCGTCAGGCCAAGCTCATCCGCAACAACCGGCAGCATGTCACCGCCCTGCTGGAAGGCCCGGTCGCCCACCGCGCCACCCGCCTGCAGAACCGAGAGACGCGCGGTGACTTCCGCCAGATCCCCCAAGTGACGGGCCAAAGGCGCGGTCCATGTTCCCACACGTTGGCCCACCGTGATCGGCAAGGCGGCCTGCATTCGCGTCCGGCCCATCATCGCGCGTGCGCCAAACCTGACCTTCAACTGGTCCAACGCCGCGACACTCTCTGTCAGCCGGGCCTGAAACCCCGCCAGCACCGGCACCGCCATCAGCACGAAAGCCGTGTCCAGCACGTCTTGACTTGTCGAGCCGGTATGGATCGCCTTCGCCGCGCCGTCCTCCAGACCAGACCGCAACTGCCGCACCAGTTCCGGCACCGGCAGCCCGTCACGCTCAGTCGCTTGCGCCAAGGCCGGAAAATCAGGTTGGAACCCATCGATGGCCGACAAGGCCGCCGCCGCGTCCGCCGCACTGGCGTGCCCGGTGGCTTGCAAGCCGACAGTCCACGCGCGTTCGAAGCGCAGCATGGCCGTCATCTGCTCGGTCGCGGACAGCGCCCCGGCCACCTCCGGGTCAGACAGGAGCGACCCCCAAAGCTTTGATGTAACATAGGAATTCATCGCACTAAAACGGCACATCATCGGCGGCAGCGGCCGCTTTCACGAACTTGGCGACCACTTTCTTGAACCCCGCTTTCTCGAACGAGATGTCCAGCTTGTCGCCTTCGATCGCGGTGATCGTGCCATAACCGAACTTGTCGTGGAACACGCGCTCGCCGGTGGTAAAGGCCGAGACCGCGTCCAGATCGATAACAACGTTCCGCGTCTCGCGCGGCTGGCTCATGCCGCGTTGGCTCTGCCGCGCCTGCAGACGACGCCAGCCGGGCGAGTTATAGGCATCGGCCCGCGCCGCCTGATCATAGAGGTCGCTTTGCACCTCGGCGGTGGCATGCTGCCCGGCATCTCCGATCACCTCGACCGCATCCTGATCCATTTCGTCGATGAAGCGCGACGGGATTTGCGACTGCCACGACCCGAAGACCTGCCGGTTCTGGGCGAAGCTGACGACGGCATATTCCTCGGCCCGGGTCAGGCCGACATAGGCCAGACGGCGTTCCTCCTCGAGCCCCTTCAAGCCGGTCTCGTCCATCGCGCGCTGCGACGGGAACAGCCCGTCTTCCCAGCCCGGCAGGAACACGGCCGGAAACTCCAGACCCTTTGCGGCGTGCAGCGTCATGATCGAGACTTTTTCTTCCTCGTCCTCGCTTGCATTGTCCATCACCAGCGAGACATGCTCGAGGAAGCCCTGCAAATTCTCGAAGCTTTCCAGCGCTTTGATCAATTCCTTCAGGTTCTCGAGCCGGCCTGCCGCCTCGGCATCGCGGGCTTTGCGCGGCTTCTCGGGCTGGTCGGGATCGGGCGGCAACATGTACATTTCCGGGTATTCGGACTCGTCGATAATCACCTCGGCCAGTTCGATGTGATCGCGCGCGTCCAGCACCATCTGGTGCCAGCGGTCGAGCCCGTCCAGCAGCTTTGCCAGTTCCTTGCCGCCCTTGCCGCCCATCTCGCCCGCGGCAACCAGCAGCTTCGCACCTTCGTAAAGCGACACGCCGTTCGAACGCGCTGATATCTGGATTTTCTGGAACGCCTTGTCGCCCAGACCGCGCTTCGGCTTGTTGTAAATCCGCTCAAACGCCAGATCGTCGTCACGGCTAATCGCGAGGCGGAAATAGGCCATCGCATCGCGGATCTCCATGCGCTCATAGAACCGCGGGCCGCCGATCACGCGATAGGGCAGCCCGATGGTCAGGAAGCGGTCTTCGAACGCGCGCATCTGGTGCGAGGCGCGAACGAGGATGGCGATATCGTTCAGCCCGCGCGGCTCCATGCCCCGCGTGCCCCCCTGCAGCGCTTCGATTTCCTCGCCGATCCAGCGGGCCTCGTCCTCGCCGTCCCAATGGCTGATCAGGCGCACCTTTTCGCCCTCGGTCGCCTCGGTGAAAAGCGTCTTGCCCAAACGCCCGGTATTGGCGGCAATGACCGACGAGGCCGCTGCAAGGATATGCGGGGTCGAGCGATAGTTCTGTTCCAGCCGGATCACGCGGGCGCCGGGAAAATCCTTCTCGAACCGCAGGATGTTGCCCACCTCGGCGCCGCGCCAGCCATAGATCGACTGGTCATCATCGCCCACGCAACAGATGTTCTTGTGGGTCTGCGTCAGAAGCCGCAGCCACAGGTATTGGGCGACATTGGTGTCCTGGTATTCGTCGACAAGGATATAGCGGAACCAGCGCTGATATTTTTCCAGCACGTCCTCGTTTTCCTGAAAGATCGTGACGACATGCAGAAGCAGGTCACCGAAATCGCAGGCATTCAGCGTCTTCAGGCGGGTCTGGTATTCGGCGTAAAGCTCGACACCCCGGTGGTTGAAGGCCCCGTGATCGCCAGCCGGCACCTTTTCGGGCGTCAAGGCGCGGTTCTTCCAGTCGTCGATGACATTCGCAAGGTGCCGGGGCGGCCAGCGTTTCTCGTCGATATTCGCGGCGGTGATGAGTTGCTTCAGAAGCCGCAACTGGTCGTCGGTGTCGAGGATGGTGAAGTTCGTCTTGAGACCCACCAGTTCCGCGTGACGACGGAGAAGTTTCACCCCGATCGAGTGGAAAGTACCCAGCCACGGCATCCCCTCGACCGTCTGGCCCAGAAGGTTCGCGACCCGCGCCTTCATCTCGCGCGCGGCCTTGTTGGTGAAGGTCACCGCCAGCACCTCGTTCGGGCGGGCGGTGCCGGTGTTCAGAAGATGCGCGATCCGCGTCGTCAGCGCCTTGGTCTTGCCGGTGCCTGCGCCCGCCAGCATCAGGACCGGACCGTCCAACGTCTCGACCGCTTCGCGTTGCGGCGGGTTGAGGCCGTCAAAATACGTGGTAGGCCGCGCCGACAGCGCCTGTTGCGACAGGGGAATGCGGTCGGGGAAATCCTCGAATTCGCTCATGGCGCGAGCCTATCGCTTGTGCGGCGCAAGATAAAGAGTGTTCTTCTAATGTTCTGCCGAGGGTTTGCGCCCGCTTCGCGGTCGCCCCGCGGGGGCGCTGCCCCCGCACCCCCGGGATATTTGAAGGCCGATGGAGAGGCCTTTTCTCTTCTTCACATATGAGTAAGAAAGGCGCATGGACCTCGACACACGTTTCCCCGCTGTTTCCGATCTGCGCGCCCGCGCGCGGCGCCGCATTCCGCATTTCGTCTTCGAGTATCTCGACAGTGCGACGGGCCGCGAAGATCAGCATGGCCGCAACCAATCGGCCCTGAGTGATATCCAGTTCTGGCCTGCGATCCTGGAAGGCGAGCCGACTGCGGATCTGTCGACCAGCTTTCTGGGCCGCGACTATCCCCTGCCCTTTGGCTGCGCGCCTGTCGGCATGTCAGGGATCATGTGGCCGGGGGCCGAGAAACTGCTGGCCGCGGCCTGTTCGAAGGCAGGCGTGCCGTACTGCATGTCGACCGTGGCCACCGTGGTGCCCGAGACTTTGGCGCCACATATCGGGGACCAGGGCTGGTTTCAGCTTTACATGCCGAAGGACAAGGAGATCCGGCTGGACATGTGCCGCCGTGCCAAGGCGGCCGGCTTCCACTCGCTGATCCTGACGGTCGACGTGCCGCTGGAAAGCCGCCGCGAGCGGCAGCGCCGGGCCAACCTGACCATCCCGCCCAAGGTCAATGCCGCGATGGTCTGGTCGATGATGACCCATCCCGAATGGACGCTGGGCACGTTGCGGGAGGGCATTCCCAGCCTGAAGTTCTGCGAGGATTATGCCAAGGACATGGAGGCGACCTCGGTCGCGCATGCCGGTCACGTGATCCGGGGCAACCCTAGCTGGGATGACATCGCGTGGATGCGCGAGCATTGGGACGGGCCGCTTTTGGTGAAGGGCGTGCAGAAACCGGAGGACGCCAAGACTTTGGTGGGTCTTGGTGTGGATGCGATCTGGGTCTCGAACCATTCGGGGCGGCAGTTTGACGGGGGGCCTGCCTCGATCACGTGCTTGCCCGATATTCGCGCCGCGGTGCCCGAGACACCCATTGTCTTCGACAGCGGGGTCACCGGTGGCTTGGACATTCTGCGGGCCCTGGCGCTTGGCGCCGACTTCGTGATGATGGGGCGGGCCTTCCACTATGCGGTCGGGGCGCTTGGGGCCAAGGGGCCGGGCCACCTGATCCATATTCTGGAACAGGATATGCGCTCCTGCATGGGTCAGATCGGGGCGACCAAGCTGAGTGACCTGAGAGAGCGACTGGTGCGTTAAACTACTGATATTTTTTCAAAATATCTGGGCTTGCAGATTTCACGTGCCAGCTGTGCCCGACCGGTCGCTGGCGGCATACTGGATCAGGTCCCAGCGATTGCCGAACGGGTCCTGCCAGACCACGACGCGACCGTAAGGCTCGTCACGCGGCGCGGCCTCGATGACGGCACCTGCCGACTTCAGGCGCTCGAGATCGGCGTCAAACGCTTCAGTTTCCAAGAAGAGCCAGACCCGTCCGCCGCCCTGCTCTCCGATCGCTGCCTGCTGGCGCTCGCCCACGGCGCGGGCCAGCAGGATCTCGGTCTCTGCCCCCGGCAGCGCCATCCGAACCCAGCGCTTGCCGCCGCCAAGATCGGTGTCCTCGGCCAGTGAAAAGCCGATGGCGGTGAAGAACGCGATCGCCGGATCATACTCGGGCACCAGAAGCGCGAATTGGGCGATGCGGCGTGGCACGCCCTATTCCAACTCGACCAGCAAATCCTTCGCGTCTATTTGTGCGCCCGCCGTCACATGGACCGCTTTCACCTTGGCGTCGCGTTCGGCGTGAATGCCGGTTTCCATCTTCATCGCTTCGATGGTGACCATCAGGTCGCCCTGCTTGACCTCGGCGCCGGTTTCGACGGCGATCGAGGCAACCACGCCCGGCATCGGCGCACCGACATGGTTCGGGTTGCCGGCATCCGCCTTGGCCATTGCCACGGCCGCGTTCGAAAGTGAGCGGTCGAGCACGCGGATGATGCGTGGCTGGCCGTTCAACTCGAAGAACACCTTGGCCTTGCCGTCATCCGTGGTCTCGGCAATCGCCTGACAGCGAATTTCCAGCGTGACGCCGGGATCGATTTCGACGCTGATTTCTTCGCCCGGCGTCATGCCATAGAAGAAGGTCCGAGTCGGCAAGGTCCGCACCGGGCCATAGGTGGCGTGGCGGGTCATGTAATCGCTGAAGACCTGCGGATACATCATGTAGCCGTTCAGGTCCTCGTCATCGATTTCCTGATCGAAGGTTTCGGCCAGCTTCTTGCGTTCGGCTTCCAGATCCGCCGGTTCCAGCAGCGAGCCCGGACGTTCGGTGATCGGCTTCTCGCCCTTCAGGACCTTCTTCACGATGTCCTTCGGGAAACCGCCATGGGCCTGACCGACATTGCCCTTCATCAGGGTGATGACACTGTCGGGGAAGGCGAAATCGGCGTCGCTGTTCAGAAGTTCTTCGCAGGTGACGCCCTGGCTCACCAGCATCAGCGCCAGGTCGCCCACCGTCTTGGCGATCGGGGTCACCTTGATGACGTCACCGAACATGTGGTTCACGTCGGCATAGGTCTTGGCGACCTCGTGCCAGCGATCTTCCAGCCCCATCGAACGGGCCTGCGCCTTGAGGTTGGTGAACTGCCCGCCCGGCATCTCGTGCAGATAGACCTCGGACGAGGGCGATTGCATGCCGGATTCGAAGGCAAGGTAGTGTTCGCGCACCGCTTCCCAATAGTTGGAGATCCGCCGGATCGCATCGATATCAAGGCCGGTTGCTCGGTCGGAATGTCGCAAAGCTTCAACCAGCGTGCCCAGCGTCGCCTGACTGGTGTTGCCCGACAGAGCGTCCATCGCACAGTCAACCGCATCGACGCCCGCGTCGGACGCGGCAAGGATCGAGGCCAGCGCGATGCCCGCCGTGTCATGCGTGTGGAAGTGGACCGGCAGGCCGGTTTCTTCCTTAAGAGCCTTGACCAGAACGCGGGCGGCATCGGGTTTCACCAGACCGCCCATATCCTTGAGGCCAAGCACATGCGTGCCCGCCTTCTGCAGCTCTTTCGCCATCTTGACGTAGTATTTCAGGTCATACTTGGCGCGGTTCGGGTCGTGGATGTCGCCGGTGTAGCACAGGCAGCCTTCCAGCACCTTGCCGCTGTCCAGCACCGCGTCCATCGAGACGCGCATATTTTCGACCCAGTTCAGCGGATCGAAGACGCGGAAGACATCGATGCCGGTTTCCGCCGCCTGTTTGACGAAGCCTTGCACCACGTTGTCGGGATAATTGGTATAGCCCACCCCGTTCGAGCCGCGCAGCAGCATCTGCGTCATGATGTTCGGCATCCGCTCGCGCAGGTCGCGCAAGCGCTGCCACGGGCATTCCTGCAAAAAGCGATAGGCCACGTCGAAGGTCGCACCACCCCAGCATTCCATGCTGAACAGTTCCGGCAGGTCATGCGCATAGTTCGGCGCGATATGGATCATGTCGATCGAGCGCATCCGCGTGGCCAGCAAGGATTGGTGGCTGTCGCGCATCGTGGTGTCGGTGACCAGAAGCTGTTTCTGGTCCAGCATCCAATCGGCCACCGCTTCCGGACCGAACTCGTCGAGGATCTGCTTCGAGCCGGGCTTGGTTGCCTCGTTCGTCATGTCGGGCACGATCGGCAGGCGCAGCCCTTCGGCGGGGCGCGGGCGACCAGCGACGTCGGGCTGCCCGTTGATCGTGACATCGGCGATATAGGTCAGAATCTTCGTGGCCCGGTCCCGGCGCGGCGCGAAGTCGAACAGCTCGGCCGTCTCGTCGATGAACTTGGTGTGGTATTCGTTGTTCAGGAACGTCGGGTGCTTCAGCAGGTTCTCAACAAAGGCGATGTTGGTGCTGACGCCGCGAATCCGGAACTCGCGCAGCGCCCGGTCCATCCGCGCAATCGCGGCTTCCGGCGTCGGCGCCCATGCGGTGACCTTTTCCAGAAGCGAATCGTAATACCGCGTGATGACGGCGCCCGAATAGGCCGTGCCGCCGTCCAGACGGATGCCCATGCCAGTGGCCCCGCGATAGGCGGTGATCCGGCCATAGTCGGGGATGAAGTTGTTGGTCGGATCCTCGGTCGTGACACGGCACTGAATGGCATGTCCGTTCAGTTGCACGTCATACTGGGTCGCGGTGCCGGTGGCTTCGATCAGCGACTTGCCCTCGGCGATCTTTATCTGGGCCTGCACGATGTCGATGCCGGTGACCTCCTCGGTCACGGTGTGCTCGACCTGCACGCGGGGGTTCACTTCGATGAAGTAGAATTCGCCCGTGTCCATATCCATCAGGAATTCGATGGTTCCGGCGCATTCGTAATCGACCTGTTCGGCGATCTTCTTGCCAAGACCACAAATCTTCTCGCGCTGCGCACCGGAAAGATACGGCGCGGGCGCACGTTCGACCACTTTCTGGTTCCGTCGCTGAACCGAGCAGTCGCGTTCCCAAAGATGATAGATATTGCCCTGGCTGTCGCCGAGGATCTGCACCTCGACATGGCGGGCGCGCTGGATCATCTTTTCAAGATAACCCTCGCCATTGCCGAACGCGGCTTCGGCCTCGCGACGGCCTTCCAGAACCTTTTCTTCCAGTTCTTCCGGCCCATAGATCGGGCGCATGCCGCGACCGCCACCGCCCCATGACGCTTTCAGCATCATCGGATAGCCGATTTCCTCGGCCTGCTTGGCGATCTTCTTCATGTCGTCGCCCAGAACCTCGGTCGCGGGGATCACCGGCACACCGGCCTTGATCGCCACCTTCCGCGCACTGGCCTTGTCACCAAGGGCCCGCATGGTCTCGGCCTTGGGCCCGATGAAGGTGATGCCGTTCTTGGCGCAGGCATCCACAAGCTCGGGGTTTTCCGACAAAAGGCCATAGCCCGGATGGATCGCATCTGCCCCGCTTTCACGCGCCACGCGGATGATCTCGGGGATCGACAAATAGGCCGCCACCGGCCCCAGCCCCTGCCCGATCTGATAGGCCTCGTCCGCCTTGAAGCGGTGCAGCGATAACTTGTCTTCTTCGGCATAGACTGCGACCGTTCGCTTTCCCAATTCGTTGGCGGCGCGCATCACGCGAATGGCGATCTCGCCGCGGTTGGCAATCAGGATTTTCTTGAATTCGGCCATCGGGAACCCTCTTTCGCAGTTGCGGCATGACTAGCCGCACACCCCCGGAACGGCAAGGCCTTCAACATTTACACGGTCTTAACCTGCCGCGGACTACCCAGAAATGGCCATCAAGCAGCGGCATTTCGGCCTATTTTCCCAACGAATCTGCCGTGCAACGCTTCAAGGAGTGATGACATGCGGTGGAGGACGAAAGTGCGGCTTTCAGCAACACTCGCTCTGATCGGGGCAACCATTCTGGCAAATACGGGCGTCGACGCCTCGGCGGAAGATGCCGGGCCGGTCGTGACATTGGACGCCGGTCACGCGGCGATGAGCGACGCGGAAGCGGCAGCGCGACGGCATCTGGACCAGTTCCTGGCCCATGTCCTGACCGAAGATGGCGCGACCACGCTGGGCGCGGCGGTCAAGATCGCCGTCCCCACGGGCGGCGCCCATGCCGAGGTGATCTGGGTCACACCCTTTGCGCAAACCTCGGAGAACGGTTTTCTGGGGGTGTTTGCCAACGCACCCGTCAATATCCCCGACGCCAGCGCAGGCGATGCCGTCATGTTCGAGCGTTCGCAGGTGCGGGACTGGTCCTTTGTGGGCACCGATACCAAGCTTTACGGCAGTTTCACCACGCGGGTTCTGCTGCCGCATATCGGTCAGGAAGACGCGGCCCAGATCGCCGCCGTGCTGTCCGACCTGCCTGTGCCGTCTGACTGGAACTGAGGCGCAGGCTCAGATCTCCTCGCTCTGGTCCAAAAGCTCCTGAAACAACGCCCCGCTGTCGCCGCCGCCGAACACTGGCCCGCCCGAGGCATAACTGCTGCCATAGTTGCGCGCCAAGGTCACCGTCTGCGCCACGCCCGAGACGAATTGCGCGCGCTCCAACTGCGCCAACGGATGAATGAACACGGACCAGAGACGCCCGTTTGCCACCGCATAGCGCGCATCCAGCGCTGTGTCGAAATTGGCCTGCATCACGCGCATCAGGTCAGCCTCGCTCAGCCCCGCCGCCGAGGCAACGGGCACCAGAAGGCGCATCCGGTTCGCCACCACATCGGCAACCATCGTCACCGGCACGTTGTCGATGGTGAATTGCGCGCCCCGCAGGCTGACCCGCGCGTCAGGGTCGAGCGCCAGAATGATGGCCGCCAGCGTTTGGATATCCATATGAGGCTCGACCACCGGCGCATCCGGCACATCGGGCACCGCGTTCTCTTGCGCCTGCCCTAACCCCGCAACGCCTAAGCTGAAAACAAGGGCAAGGATCAAGGGGCGGGCCATGGCAATTCCTCCGGTTACCTGACCACGCTAGGCTGCGTCAGCCGTACAGGAAACCCCCGGCCCCCTCACCGCCCATCACACCCGCGGCATCATTTTCCACGACCCCCCCAATTTTTCCCTTGCAGACCGTCTCGCGAGTATATAGGTCACCCCAACGGACGCGGGCGTAGCTCAGGGGTAGAGCATTACCTTGCCAAGGTAAGGGTCGTGAGTTCGAATCTCATCGCCCGCTCCAATTTCTCTCGAACATCGAAGAACGCACAAGAAATGGCGGAAAACCCGCCAAATCGGTGTTGTCGACCTGTTGCTGGGTCAGCCCCCACCCCTCAACTCAGCGCGCGGATGGTTTCGACGAAAACCGGCTCGTAATGCCCACGGCAGATCGTCTGAGCGTCCTTCGCAATCTGCAGGACCTCGTGGAAGCTTTCGAGGCCGTTGTCCAACACCGTCTTGCTGGGCAGAACCGCTTTGCCGCCGCCCGTCTCCAACTCGTTCATCAGAATTTCGCTCAACTCCAGACCCATGTCCTGAATCGCAACCAGCGCGGTTGTCGTGGAGTGCTGAAGCAGGGTGCACATGGCCTCCATCTGCGTGTCCGTTTCCGCGAAAGCGGCGGCTGGAGATACGAGAATAATTGCGCTTGCCAGTATGTTACGCATTGTCTTGTCCTTCTTGGAACATCAAACCATTTATCGCTTGGCCCGCCCGTCGCCGGTCGTGACCGCATCAGGTGTCGCGTTGCCCAAAGCGCGGGGGGAGGCGCCAAGGCAACGCGACGTCGCTCTGCCGGCTTAGACGCCGGTCTTCGCGAAGATCGTATAGAGGCCGACCACTGCGTTCATATCGGCCAGCATCGTGTTCAGCTTGGCGAAGACATCGGCGCGCTGCGCCGCATCCACGCTTTCACCCGCAACCGCCTTCGACAGGATCGGCTTCAGTTCGATCCAGTCGTTCCAAAGCCCGCTGAGACCTGAGTCGATGTCGCTGGTCGGTGCGGCCTTGATCCCGGCGGTTTCGTGGCCGCCCCTGAGGGCGATCAGCGTGGCTTCGAACATCTGCATCGTGCCATTCAGGGCTTCGGTCGCCTCGGCACTTCCACTCCAGGCCTGACAGCTTTCCTTCGACATTTTCTGCAGCAGCATGCGCTGGCGGCCCGAGTAATCGACCAGCAGCGAGTCGGCCTGAACCATCTCGAACGGGTTCGAGTATTGGGCCGAGATCACGCCGACCAGCAGCTTGGCCTTGTCGAGAACGCCCATGTTCAGCTCGGCGACACGCGCGGCATGGGCCGACGCATCGTCACCTTCGGCGATCCTGTCGATCGACGCGCTCATCTCGTCCCACTTGGTCTTCAACTCGTGAATGGCGTGGATCGTCTTCCGGCGCGTTTCGGCCCCGATGATGTTCAGGTCATCATCGCCGAACTCCAGCGCGTTCGTGATCTTGGTGAACTCCGCCTGCGCGCCAATCAGAACAGCGCGGCTGTCCTCGGCGGCGATGCCAGCCGTATAGTTGCAGGCCGCCGCGGCGGTGCGCTGCGACAACATGCGAAGCTTGCCCGAGAAGTTCACGCGCTCGGACGCGCCGATGTCGTTTGCGCTGGCAGCCATGGGGGCGGCGACCAGACAGGATGTGACCAGCGCGGCCGCCATCAGTGGCTTTGCGACTGGGAAGACAGTCAGGGATCTCAGTTTCATTCACACTCTCCATACAAAAAAGGGGTGACCCCGCCGCGATGGTGCAGCGTGGTCGGGCAGTAATATCGTTGTGGATCGGTCGCGGACGCGCCCCCCGGGGGCATCACGTGGACCGACGTATATTCAAGGCGCAGAGGTCGCAGAAAGTGCGCAGGGATGATGAGCACTTCCTGCGACGCCCGCAGCGACCGCAGGTTTCGTGCCTCGCCTTCGGTCGCATTCGGTTAACTTGGTATTCAGTCCTTGGGGCTGTTCTTCCGCTTCGCGGCAACCCAAGACAGATGAGCCGCGGCAATGGCGGACACGAGAAGGAAGTGAAGTGTCAATTCAAACATGTTACGCTCCTATCGCCCCGGAAGCGATGAACATGATGGAAGCCATGGCTTAATTCTACGTCTCCGAAGTATAGGTCGGCGTTGCTTTGGGATACGGATGGCGCAAAGGTAGAGTCTTGTAACACCAAGCCACCAAAGCCCGTCGATTGGCATCCGGAGACGTTTCATGCGCCAAACATCCTTGCTTGCAACCCTTGGCCTGTGCCTTGCGGGCGCCGCGCTTGCCCATACCGGGGTCAAGAACGCCGCCGTCATGGCCCGGATGAACGGGATGAGTGCGATTGCAGCCGAGATGAAGACGCTCGGGGAAATGGCGAAAGGCAAGACGCCCTTCGACGCCGCCGCCGCCCGGGCCGCTGCCGCGTCCATCGCGCGACATGCCGCCGAGACGCCTGCGTTGTTCGAAGCCGAGGAGGATGATCCGAAATCGGAAGCAAAGCCCGAGATCTGGCAGGACTTTGCTGACTTCACCGCGAAGTCAAACGAATTGGAAACGATCGCCGAAGGATTGGCCGAGAGCATTCAGGTTGAAGCCGACCTGCGCCCGGCTGTGGCCGCGTTGGGTGGCACCTGTCAATCGTGCCACAAGCTTTACCGCGAGTGAGCCGCGCCCAGACGGGCGGATAGGGTCAGGTTTCGGTGCCTGCGGTCGCTGCGATCTCGGCCAAGTCAGCGCGGCCCGTGTCGCCCACGATCACGAAGTTCGCGCCGCGACCGCCCCAGCTGACCATGTCGAACGCGCCGATGGTCTGGGTTCCGACGCCCTCGCGCGGCGTATCCGTCGCGATCAGGCAAAGCGCCACGACCTTGTCGTCGGCATCGGTGAACATCAGCTGCGCCACCGGCTTGCCCGCGGCCACCAGAAGACGACCGCCTTGAAATGTCAGGCCGTGACGGCTCAGATCGGGGATCACGACATCGGCCCCGACGGTGGCGGTCAGCCAGGTTTCGATGTGATCGGCTTCGTCCGCGCCAACTTCAACAAGATGGCGCTTCTGTCCGGCATAGACCCGGTGATAGTCCGCGATATCCACCAGCCAACCCGGCGCCGCCGCCACCTGCGGCGCTTGCGAAAGCCCGGTGACATAGCCACCTGCCCCGCCAAGCCCAAGCGCCAGCACCACCGCAGCGGCAGCCGCCCAACCCCGGCCAGAGGGTGCGGCGGGCGTATTGGCGGGCGCGGCCTCGGGCGCGTCGCGCAGGGCGGCGGCAAGGGAGGCGGGCACGGGTTCGTCCAGCATCTCGGCAAAAGCATCAACGGCCAGAGCGTCGGCTGACATCAGCGCTTCAAGCTCGGCCTGCAACGCCGGATCAGCTTCCAGCGCCGCTTCGATTTCGCGAGCTTCGGCCTCGGGCAGTTCGCCGTCGAGGAAAGCGCTGAGTTTATCTGAATACCGGCTCACGGGTCCGCTCCTGACGCTGTCGCGATGTCGGCCGCCAGCGCCTTGCGGGCGCGGTGCACGCGGCTCATCACTGTGCCGATGGGCACGTCGAAAAGCTCGGCCGCTTCGGCATAACTATATCCTTCGACCGAAACGGCCAGCAAAACCGACGAAAGTTCAGGCGCAAGGGCTTCGACCCGGGCGCGCAGCTCCTTGCCCCGCAGCGCATCTTCGCCGGTCACGGGCGAGACCAGTTCGGTCGCCTCTTCCGCCGGGACCTGCCCTTCGCCCATCCGGACACCGCGCTTGCGCATCTCGCTGATCCAGAGATTGCGGGTGATGCGGAAGACCCAACGGTCCAAAGGTTGTGACGGATCCCACTGGTCGGCCCGTGACAAGGCGCGCAAGCACGCTTCCTGCACCAGATCATCGGCTTCCGGGACCGAACGGGTCAACGACCGGGCAAACCGGCGCAGACGCGGCAAAAGCGCGATCAGGTCGCTTTTCATGGTCGTCGACACGTGGCTCTCGCGTTCCGCGGCAAAATAGCCGCCCCTTGGCTCAAGTAGTGCAACGCGTGGCAGCGCGATGCAATGCGTTTGAGCAGCGAAGGGTGTGGCAGCCATGGCGGTCACGGGAACGGGTCCTTTTTACGTTGGATCACAAGGGTTACGCGTGAGGCAGGCAAAAAATTCCGAAAAAAAAATCGAACCTGTCGGGAATAAGCGTGGACGCCCGTGCGTAACCCCACCAGTGAAGCGGGGCATGGTGTCCTGCGAATGCCAGGAAGGACCACCCCGATGACCCGTATCACCCTGATTGCCCTCAGCCTTTTCGCCCTCGCCGCCTGCGAGAGCGGCGGTCTCTATACCAGCACGGCCGACAGTTCCTATAGCGCGACCGACTACTGATCCGGCGCGTTTTCCCAGGTCTGTAACGAGTGTCGGGCGGTCGCAGTCCCCGCGGTCGCCCCTTTTTTATGCGCGCACCATGGTGCCCTGCATCAGGGCCACCTGCTTGTCGCCGGCGAACACTTCGGCCTGCACGACGATCAACTGGCGACCTGCCTTGATGACTTTGCCTTCGGCCCGAAGCTCTGCGCCAATCGCAGGGCGCAGCAGGTTGATCTTCATTTCTGCCGTCATCACGTCGGTCTCGCCCTCGATCACCGTCAGCGCTGCATAGCCCGCCGCACTGTCCCCGATCGCGAACGCCAGACCGGCATGTCCGGCCCCGTGTTGCTGCGACACCGCCTGCGTGATCGGCGCAGTGATGGTGACGCGGCCCTGCACGACCTCGACCAGTTCCGCATTCAGCGTCGCCATGAAGCCTTGCCGCGCGAAAGAGGCCCGCACCTTGCGTTCAATCGCGGCGTATAATGTCATGCTGCTGCCGGCACCGGCACCGCCAGCACGCGCTGACCGGTGAGATAAGCCACCGCTTTCGCCTCGAAGAGCCCGCGCAGAACCGGCGTCGTCCAGTCCAGCCCACCGGCATAGCAGCCATAGGCGGGCAGGATCAGGCGCCCGGCATCGCGCATGAAGCAAGGGCGCGACATGTGCCGCACCCGTGCCTTCGGGTGATAATGGCCCGAGATTTCACCGGGCGCGGTTGCAGCCTCGGCAATGTGGCGGAAGGTCAGCGCGCCATCGGTCAGTTGCGCCAGATGCTCGCCCCCCAGATCAACCGGGCCGGGGTCGTGATTGCCTTCGATCCAGACCCAGCGTCGCCCGGCCTGCAGACGCGCGATGGTGTGCAGATTGTCTTCGGCCATGCTTTCCGCCGCAGCCAGATCGTCGAAACTGTCGCCAAGGCAAATCACCGTTTGCGGGCGCGTGGCCTCGATATCGGCGCTGAGCCGGGTCAGCGTCTCGATCGTGTCGTAAGGCGGCAGCAAGGCGCCGCCCCGGCGGGCAATGCGCTCGGACTTGCCCAAGTGCAGGTCCGAGACGATCAGTGTGCCAGCACTGGCCCAGAAAAGCGCGCCGGATGGTCGGGCCGTCAGGGTTTCGCCGCAAAAGCTGAAGTCGACAGAGTTCATGCTTCGTTCTTACGGGCAGAGCCTTGGCCTTGGCAAGTCTTGACCTTCCCGGGCGGGCCTGCGAAGCGCTGGCCCATGTCACAGGATGCCCCGACCGAAAAACCCTTGCGCAACTTCTATGGCCGTTTGCGCGGCAAGGCGCTGAAACCGTCGCAGAAGCGCTATCTCGACGACCTCGACGCGCTGTCGCCGGGGGCCATAACGTGGGAAGACAATCCCGACCGGACCCCGCTTGATCTGAACGCCCTCTTCGGCGGGCGCCCGGTCTGGCTGGAAGTCGGCTTCGGGTCGGGCGAGCATCTGGTGCATCAGGCCAGCGAAAACCCGGATGTCGGTGTGATCGGGGCCGAGCCTTACATCAACGGCGTCGCGACGCTGTTGGGCAAACTGCAAAAGACACCGCTGGACAACGTGCGTGTTCACGCCGGTGATGCGCGCGACCTGATGGAGGTTTTGCCGCCCGAGAGCCTCGACAAGGCGTTTCTGCTTTACCCTGACCCATGGCCCAAGGCGCGCCACCACCGCCGCCGCTTCGTGACGCCCGAGCACCTGGAGCCGCTGCACAGGGCGCTGAAACCCGGTGCCGAGTTCCGCGTGGCGACCGACATCCCGGATTATGTCCGGCAGGCGTTGGAAGAGGTGCCCAGGGCCGGCTTCGTCTGGCTGGCCGAGCGCGCCCAGGATTGGCGCGCGCCTTGGGGTAACTGGCTGTCGACGCGGTACGAACAAAAGGCGCTGCGCGAAGGGCGGGTGCCGCATTACCTGACGTTCAGACGTCTCTGAGGTCAGGGGAAAAAACCGCGTTTGGGTGGTTCAGCTTGGCCGCGAAACCGTCTAACAGATGCGCGACGTGAAGGAGCAGCCAAGATGTCGGGACACGGGCCAGCACAACCAATGACCGCGCGGAAAGCCGGACCTCTGACGGGGACGGCATTGGTGCCGGGCGACAAGTCGATCTCGCACCGGTCGCTGATCCTTGGCGCGCTGTCCGTCGGGGAAACGCGGGTGCGCGGGTTGCTGGAAGGTGACGACGTGCTGGCAACCGCCGAAGCGATGCGTGCGTTTGGGGCCAGTGTCGTGCGCAACGAGGACGGCGAATGGGTGATCCACGGGGTCGGCACCGGCGGGTTCGGCGAGCCCGAGGACGTGATCGATTGCGGCAATGCCGGTACCGGCGTCCGCCTGATCATGGGTGCGATGGCCACCACCCCGATTGCCGCGACCTTCACCGGTGATGCCTCGCTGCGGTCGCGCCCGATGGCGCGGATCACCGATCCGCTGGCGCTCTTCGGCGCGGCGGCGCATGGCCGCGCCAAGGGTCGCCTGCCGCTGACGATGATTGGCGCCGCAAACCCGGTGCCGGTGCGCTATACCCTGCCCGTCCCGTCGGCACAGGTGAAGTCGACGGTGCTGCTGGCGGGGCTGAATGCCCCCGGCCAGACGGTGGTTATTGAACCGGAAGCGACCCGCGACCACACGGAACGCATGCTGCGAGGCTTCGGCGCCGAAGTGACGGTGGAAGACACCGACGAGGGCCGGATCATCACCCTGACCGGTCAGCCCGAATTGAAACCGCAAAGCATTGATGTACCCCGTGACCCGTCCTCGGCTGCGTTCCCGGTTTGCGCCGCGCTGATCGTCGAAGGCTCGGACGTGCTGGTCCCGAATATCGGCCTCAACCCGACGCGCGCCGGGCTGTTCGAGACCCTTCGCGATATGGGCGCTGATCTGACTTTCGAGAACACGCGCGAGGAAAGCGGTGAGCCGGTGGCTGATCTCCGCGCCCGCTATTCGCCCGAGATGCAGGGGATCGAGGTGCCGCCCGAACGTGCGGCGTCGATGATCGATGAATACCCGATCCTGTCGGTGGTGGCATCGCAGGCATCCGGCACCACGATGATGCGCGGTGTGAAGGAATTGCGGGTCAAGGAAAGCGACCGGATCGACGCGATGGCGGTAGGGCTGCGCGCCAATGGCGTGACCGTTGAGGAAGGCGAAGACTGGTGGTCGGTCGAGGGTCACGGCCCCGGCAGCGCGCCCTGCGGGGCGCGGGTCGAAGCGCGGCTGGATCACCGGATCGCGATGAGTTTCCTGTGCCTCGGCATGGCGTCCGAGGCGGGTGTGACCGTGGACGATGCAGGGCCGATTGCCACGAGCTTCCCCGTGTTTCGGGATCTGATGGAAGGGCTTGGCGGCTCCTTCCGGTTGGAGAACGCGTGACGGCAAAGCCGCTTTGGGCGTCGGTTTCGTCGGGTATTAACCCCCCGGAAACCCGTTACTGTTAGAGGGGTATCAGGGGCAGCGCGAGCGTTAACCTTAACACACCAATAATTTAACGGTTTGCCAGAGGATGTGTGCCCATGACGGATGCTCACAGTGCTCGGGGCGGCTGCCTTTGCGGGGCCGTCGCGTTTCGGATCAGCGGGCCATTGCGCCCGGTCATTGCGTGCCATTGTCAGCAATGCCGCAAGACCAGCGGGCACCATGTTGCCGCGACCTCGGCCCTGCGCGAAGATGTTTCGATCACGGGTGAGGTGACGTGGTACCAGTCGTCCGACATCGCACAGCGGGGGTTTTGCGGCCTTTGCGGCTCGAACCTGTTCTGGGAGGGTCCGGGCACGCATTTGTCGATCTTTGCCGGCACGATTGACGCGCCAACCGGCCTGCAGCTTGCCGCGCATATCTTTTGCGCTGACAAGGGGGACTATTACGACATCGCCGATGATCTGCCCTGCGCCGATCAGGATGACCCGGTCCTGACGACGCAGGTGGTCTAGGTCGGTTTGGTGACCCGCCGCGCGTGATCGGCCAGAAGCTTGTTCGTGACCGTATAGGTTCCCGGCATGAAGATACCGCGCTTTTGCGCTTCGACCCACCACGCGGCACCTCCGGGTGTTGTCAGAAGCTCGGCGAAGTGAACGGCGATCGCCTGTTCCAACCCTTCCAGTTTGCGCGGCAGGGATTCGTTGTGTTTCAGGAAGTTCCCGACGATATGCACACCCTGTTCGCAGTATTTTCCAAAGCTCAGTTTCTCGGCCTCTGACAGGGCGTGATAGTCGCCATGGGCGCGGATCAGGAACTCGGCATACCCAAGGTCATTGGTGATCGCCTTGAACTCGGTGAGCGAGGCGAGAATCTCGCGCCAGTTCGACAGCTCGGATTGCACCCGAGTCTGGTGCAATTCCCACGCCACGAAGCACAGGGACAGAACAATCGCCAAGGCGGCGACGATATCGGCAATCACGGATAGTGGCATGGCTCCCCCCAAGCGAATGTGGGAAGGGTAATGCATCTCGGCAGAAAGCTGAATGGTGTGTCGGGTCACGCGGTCTTACTGGCACGTTGGATGACGGGCCCGCCAAAGTGGCGTTGCTCGATCTGTCCGCGCCCCTGTGACAGGGCGGATATCACGAAACGGACGCCCGGTTGGGCGTGAGCTTTTCAGATACAAGCACCGGGATGCGACCGGCGCAGGGAACGTTCGGGCGCAATCCTGCCGCTGATCGGTGAAAACACGCTGAACACACCGCGCGCCCCGGTCACACCTGCAGGAGAAGTGCAGACATTGTGTTAACTTCCCCGGTTCTGACACGCCTTTGCCCGGATTTGGTCACATTCCGCCCGATAGTGGCAGAAATTGAACTGTCTATTTGGAGTAAAAGGTCATGTGGGAGCTTGAGCGTCCGTACAAGAAACCGAAGCCGGAGCCCATCAAGCGCCGCTGTCATCGCTGCCACGGCAGCGGGCGCTGTAATTGCCAATCCTGCGGTGGCACCGGCAAGGTCGTCACCAGCCGCGACGTGATGAAAGGCCCGCAATGGGGCCGTTGCACCGGGTGTTTCGGCAACAAGGCCCGGCGTTGCCCGAATTGCGGTGGAGACGGGTTCCTGCAGTAAGGAACGGTGTCGCCAAGGCCACCCGGCCGCACAGCGCGATACGATCCAAGAAAAAGCCCCGCTCACCGGCGGGGCTCTTCATTTTCAGGTCGATGGTTCCGGCTCCAGCCCACCCTCGCCCGATCCGGGCTTCTTGCGTGGCTTGGTTTTCGGAATGGCCGTGACCGACGCGGTGCCACCGGTGTCCGGCGTGTCATCCTCGTCATCGTCGCCGCGGTTCAGAGGCTCGCCCGCGATCACCTTGGCGATCTCGTTGCCGGTCAGCGTTTCGTACTCCAGAAGCCCCTGCGCCAGACGTTCGAGGTCGTCATGCTTCTCGGTCAGGATCGCCTTGGCGCGTTCATAGCCCTTGTCGACGATTTCCTTCACCTTCTGGTCAATGCGCTTCTGCATCTCTTCCGAGTGGCTGGTGCCCCCTTGATACGCGCCCAGATGCGATTGCTGCTCGTTGGCATAGTCGATATAGCCCAGTTCCTCGGCATAGCCGAACTGCGTTACCATCGCGCGGGCGATCCGGGTCACCTGCTGAATGTCCGAGGCCGCGCCCGAGGTCACGTTCTCAGGTCCGAAGATCAGCTCTTCAGCCACACGACCGCCCATCGCCATGGCGATCTTGGACTTATACTTGGTCAGGCTCACCGACAACTGGTCGCGTTCGGGCAGGGACAGCACCAGGCCCAAGGCACGGCCACGCGGAATGATCGTGGCTTTGTGGATCGGATCATGCTGCGGTACGTTTAAACCAACTATGGCGTGGCCCGCCTCGTGATAGGCAGTCAGCTTCTTCTCGTCCTCGGTCATCACCATGGATCGGCGTTCCGAACCCATCATGACCTTGTCCTTGGCGTTCTCGAAGTCTTCCATGGTGACGAACCGGCGACCGACACGCGCGGCCATCAGAGCCGCTTCGTTCACAAGGTTCGCCAGGTCGGCACCCGAAAATCCGGGCGTACCGCGGGCAATGATGCGCAGATCGACATCCGGGCCCAGCGGCACCTTGCGCGCGTGCACGCCGAGGATCTTCTCGCGGCCCTTGATGTCGGGGTTCGGCACCTGCACCTGGCGGTCGAAACGACCGGGGCGCAGAAGCGCGGGGTCCAGCACGTCGGGGCGGTTGGTGGCCGCCACGATGATGATGCCCTCGTTCGCCTCGAACCCGTCCATTTCCACCAGAAGCTGGTTCAGCGTCTGTTCGCGTTCGTCATTGCCACCGCCATAGCCGACCCCGCGCGAGCGGCCAACCGCGTCGATCTCGTCGATAAAGACAATGCAGGGCGCATTCTTCTTGGCCTGTTCGAACATGTCTCGCACGCGCGATGCGCCAACGCCCACGAACATTTCCACGAAATCCGAGCCCGAGATGGTGAAGAACGGCACACCGGCCTCGCCCGCAATCGCCCGTGCCAGCAGTGTCTTACCGGTGCCCGGAGGGCCCACCAGCAGCGCGCCCTTCGGGATCTTGCCACCCAGACGGCTGAATTTCTGAGGGTTGCGCAGGAATTCGACGATTTCTTCCAGTTCTTCCTTGGCTTCGTCGATGCCGGCCACGTCGTCAAAGGTGACGCGCCCGTGCTTCTCGGTCAGCAGCTTGGCGCGGCTCTTGCCAAAGCCCATCGCACCACCACGGCCACCGCCTTGCATCCGGTTCATGAAATAGACCCAGACGCCGATCAGCAGCAGGAAGGGCAAGAAGGTCATCAGAACCGTCATGAAGCCCGACTGTTCCTGCGGCTTGGCGGCAAAATCGACATCGTTTTCGACCAGAAGATCAGTCGTATCGGCCCCTTCCGGCTGGATTGTAACGTAATCCCGGCCATCACCGGCGCGGAAAACGATCTTTTCACCGTCAATCGTGGCGCTGTTCACATCACCGCCCTGCACCCGGTCAACGAAGTCCGAATAGCTGACGGTCGAGGTCGCCATCGTCGACTGACCCCCTGAAATCAGGTTGAAAAGCGCCAGGATCAGCAGGAACAAAACGACCCAGAAGGCGATATTGCGCGCGTTATTCAAAGGGATACTCCTTTGGGAATGACAGGCCGGAAAACGCATCCGGAGCAACTTGCGTATTAAATAGCGATCCGGGCCAATTCTTCAACGGGAGATAAGAAACTCGGTGAAATTGCCGCGCCCCGTGGCTTTCGCGGTCCACCCGTTGGCCAGCCCTGCCACCGGGGCGGCAACCAGCGTTTCACCGTCCCAGATCGCGGGCGAGGCCATCAGGCTTTGCCGCGGCAACCCGGTGTCGCGCCACGGCGTGTCCTTGACGGCATCGCCAAGCGCGCGAACCACCAGCGCATCGTCATGCGGGCCATCCAGCACCCAGCGCCCGTCCCAAAGCTGATCCGTTGGTCCCGAGAGGCCTGCCACCGCGTTCAACTCGCGCGTCACCCGCCACCGGCGATCGGCCAGGCGTGCCCCGTCTTCGCGCGTGACCAAACACCCGCCCAAGGTGTACGCCTTGGCCGAGGTCAGGGCAATGTCCATCTCGATCATCCCGTCCGACCGCGGCGCATAGGCGCCGCCCCCAACCCACCGCAGCGCCTCGGCGCGCAGACGGTAAAGCGTTTCCATCGGAATCTGCCGGTCCTCTTCGATCACGTCACAGGGCAAAAGCAGATCGCCCGAAACCTCCTCGACATGGCGCCAAGCAACATCCTGCAGGGAATGATCCAGCGCCGATTTCGCGAGAAACAGGTTGAAGGACACGGTCGACAAGGTCTCGGCGTCGATCCCCAAGGGCGCGAGTGCGTCCAGAATGCGCCGCGCCTTCACCCGGTCAAAGGTCGGATCGTCGTTCGAGGCATCCTCGGCCCAAACGATGCCCTGCTCGCGCAGATACTCCCGCAAGCTTTCCCGCGGGGCCGAGAGCAGCGGGCGCAGCCAGCGCACCCCGTGACGCTCGAAGGCCGGCTTCATCCGGGCCAGCCCATCGACACCCGACTTGCGCGCAAGCCGCATCAGGAAGGTTTCGGCCACATCGGTTTCAGTGTGCCCCAGAACGACCCGGCCTACCCCCACGGCTTTGGCCCAATCCGCGATCAGACGATAGCGCGCGCCCCGCGCCTCGGCCTGCAGGTTCCCCGTCCCGTCCCAGTTCCATGTCAGCACGTCATGCGCGATCCCGTGCGCGGCACAGTATCGCTCTACCAGCGCAATCTCGTCCGCCGCCTCGGCCCGCAACCCGTGGTCAACAGTCACCGCCCTGACGGCAACGCCCTGTTCCCGGCCATACCTCTGCACAAGATCGAGACAGGCCATCGAGTCCCCGCCGCCCGAGACTGCAACGCCCAAAGGGCCGTCGCCCGTGCCAAGCACCGAGCGGACCATGTGCCGAAGCACGCCCGTGTCCTCGTCAGACACGGGCCTGTTCCTCCATCGGCCCCAAAATATCCCGGGGAGCGCGAGGGGCTGGCCCCTCGCCCGGCGCGACGACATCGTCGGCGCAACCCCGGATCAGGAGCACCCCATTGACGCCCGCGCGGCCTGCGCTTCCAGTGACGCTTCCGAGGTCGGGAACCGCACCGTCACTTCGCCAAGGGTGATGCAGGCCTGTTCGCCCTGCCCCAACCCATCCAGCGACAGGCCCAGCTTCAGCAGGGCCGTCGGCGCGGTCGGCCCCTCGGGCGTGCCCGAGAAGCTTTCCAGATAGGCCTGCGCGGCGCTTCGGGTCAGACCCAGCTTCGACAGGCTCTCGCCCCGCATCAGGTGCGCCAGTCCGGTCAAGGGGCCACCCTGATAGGTGTCGGTGAAGCGCTGGAATTGCTCCACAGCCCCTTCGTAATTGCCGTCGTCATAGCTGGCCTTGGCGCGTTGGAAGTCGTCCTTATCGGCAAAAGCCAGTTCGGCCCCGCCCAGATCGGCCAGGCTCGACACCACGTCCGGCTGGCTGGCATCGCTCGATGCCACGCCACCCTCGATGCTGCCACCCGAGCCGGCACCGCCGCCCGTGGCCGCCGGCAAAGCCCCACCGCCCAGCGTCGGGGTCTCGCCCAGCGCGGCGATATCGCAGCCCGTTTCCAACTCACACAGCCGGAACTCGAGATCACCGATCCGGTTGGTCCCATCGGCCACCACGCTGTCGACCCGGTTGGTGAGCCGTTCGGTTGCGGCGGTCAGGCGCTGCAATTCGGCCTCCATCGCGTCGATCCGCGCCAGCGCATTGGTGCCCGACAGGTTCACGTTGGAATTGCCGGTGGTCGACAACTCGCGCTTCAGCTTCTGCATCTCGACGAAGACGAAGGTCAGTTCCTGCCGGATATCGGCCAGTGTCTGAGCGTCCTGAGCCGAGACCGGCGTGGCCAGCAGCGCAAGGGCTAGAATTAGACGTCGCATAGACCCCTCCGGTTACACGCCCGCCCCCGCGGTGATCACGGTCACCGAACGGCGGTTCTGGGAATAGCAAAGCTCGTCCGAACAGATCTCGATCGGGCGTTCCTTGCCATAAGAAATGGTCCGCAGCCGTCCCGGCGCCACCCCTTTCGAAATCAGGTAGTTCTGCACAGCGGACGCGCGACGTGCGCCCAGCGCAAGGTTGTATTCCCGCGTGCCCTGCTCGTCGGCATGACCTTCGATCAAGGCCGAGTAGGCACTGTTGGACAGAAGCCATTGTGCCTGCCCGTCCAGCACCTGCTGGGCTTCGAAGGAAAGCGTCGACTGGTCCACCGCAAAGAGAACGCGGTCGCCAACGGTGGCCGCGAAATAGGCGGGCGATGTCGGATCATTGACGGAACCGGCGCCAAATTCGCCGCCTGCGCCACCGGCACCGGCGCTGCCTTCCCCGAAACGGTCGGCATTGGTACAGGCGCCAAGGGTCAGCGCCGCGAGAAGAAGTGCAGTCTTAGAGAACGTCATTTTTTCACCTGTAGGGTCGTGTTTTCTCTGCTCTTGGGCCAAGGATACCATTGCTTTTCGGCAATGGAAACGGGGCGACTGTCCCGTTCACGGCTCGGCGAAGTCATGCCGTCCGGCCCTTTGATAGGCAATAGCACCATCGGCGCCGGTCCATGCGCCGTGCGACACGGCGATGACGAAAAAGGCCGCGAGAGGGTCGTTTTTCGGATTCAAAGCGCTTTGACGTCACGTCACAGGGGGAAACTGGCTTCGGCTTTCCCCGTGCAACACGCCGCGCTGCCGCCTATCTGAGCTGTCATGAAACAGACACAAAACTTTTCACTCGATCCTTTCAGCGCGTCCGGGCATCTGGGCTCGCCACTGTTTTCGATGAAAGGCCTGCATGCCGGCCCCCGCCTTGTCGTGACCGGCTCGGAAGAACTGGCGCGTGAACTGGCCGAACGGTTCTGGGACTTGCCCAGCCTTGGCCGGATGCGCGGCAGTCTGGTTGTGCGGGCGAATACGCAGGACCCGGTTTTTGACCGGCCTGATTTTACGATGAATGTCGGCGGAACTGACACCACCGACGCCTATTATGACGTGCTGGGCCGCATGGCCGATCTTGGCATGATTTCCGGCCGCGGCGTGCCCGTACGCCGCGTCGCCTGAGACCAAGCGACCTAAAAGAACAGGCTGCCCCGTGGGACACTCTTCGGGGATGGGGCGGCCCGGGCGGAATCCGAGGACGCGTTCGCGAGGGAACGCCGGGCTTGGGTTCCGCCATTGGGGTTTCCCGAACGCATCCATTCGCAACCCGTGATTTTGGACCGGACCAGCGCACCCGGAATGCCGTGAGCCTTACGGCAAAAGCGGCGACCATGCCGGGTCCGAGGCGGCGGTTCGGGTTGGCACCCGGCGCAGGTTCCGGCCCGAGATGTCGACGCTGAACAGGGCCGGTTGTCCGTCGGCGCCTGCGCTTTCCCGCGTGAACATCAAAACGCGCCCGTTCGGCGCCCATGTCGGCCCTTCGTCCAGGAACGAGGCTGTCAGCAGCCGTTCGTTCGACCCATCGGTGCGCATCACCCCGATGTGGAAGCGGCCCGCATTCTGCTTGGTGAAGGCGATGAAATCACCCCGTGGCGACCAGACGGGCGTGCCATAGCGGCCCTGTCCGAAGCTGATCCGCGTCGGCTCGCCGCCATTGACGCTCATCACGTAAAGCTGCTGGTTGCCCGAGCGGTCGCTCTCGAACACGATCTGGCTGCCATCGGGCGAGAACGAGGGCGCGGTCTCGATCGAGGGCGCGCTGGTCAGGCGGGTGCGCTGGTTGCTGGCAAGGTCGAGCTTGAAGATATCGGTGTTGCCACCGCGTGCCTCGGAATAGACGACCGTTCGCCCGTCCGGCGCATAACGCGGCGCAAAGGTCATCGTGCCGGCATCGAGGCTGGAGAGCGCCCGTTTCTGCACAGCACCCACGGCCAGTTCATAGATCGCCGGGAAGCCGGTTTCATAGCTGGTGTAAAGCACCCGGTCGCCGGTGGGCGAGAAGCGCGGGGCCAGCACGATGGAAGACGCGTCGGTCAGGTACTGCACGTTGGCGCCGTCGTAATCCATGATCGCCAAGCGCTTCTGGCGGGCGTTCTTGGGGCCGGTTTCCTCTACGAAGACGACGCGGCTGTCGAAATACCCGTCTTCCCCGGTGATGCGGCTATAGACCTGATCGGCCACCTTATGCGCGACCCGGCGCCAGCTTTGCGTGCTGCCCGCGAATTGCAGGCCATCGCCAAGGGGCGCGCCGGTGAAGATGTCGAAGAGGCGAAACTTGACCAGAAGCTGGTTGTCCGAGGTCAGCGTGACAGCCCCAACGACCAGCGCTTCGGCGTTGATCGCCTTCCAGTCGGCATAGGCCACCTCGCCGTTAAAGTCGGTGATCTGGCTGATATAGGCCTCTTTCGGCAGATCGCGGAAAAGGCCGGTGCCCGTCAGGTCCGAGGCCACGACGCCGGTGATCTCGCGCGCGAACTCGGCGGCGGCCGCGTTTTCCGCGATGAACGGGGCGACCGCGATCGGAACCGGTTCAATCACGCCTTCGGTGATCTCGATCCGCAAGGGGCCAGAGCGGTCCTGCGCATGGGCTGCCGTCAACAGCGACAGGCCGAGGCAAAGGGCAAGACAGGCTTTCATCACGGTGGTCTCCATCCAACTGGGATGCCGATCAGCATCTTCCGCACGGTGCCGATTTCTTTCAAGAAATCGTGGCAGAAAATTCCAATTTTCTGCGTTGCTAAGCGATATCATCTGAATTGCATCCCTTCCGGGTTGAACGTCATCTCGATTTCACGCCACTGGTCGTATTTTTCAACCGGCAATCCAAAGCCCTGCGTGCCGCAGCGGATAATCGCGCGGCGGGCCGCGTCGAACGCCTGTCTTTCGCCGGTCGCCGATCCGCCCGAGGACGAGACAAGCCGGATCGAACCGGTGATCGGGCGACCGTTCTGCTCCATCTCGACGGCGACCACGACGGTAGTTCCAAGCGCGTCGGTCGAAAGGCTGCCGACGTTCCAGCACCGGCTGATGGCCACACGCAGCCCTTCCTTCTCGCCCCCGGTCAGGGGTGGTCCGCTGGGCGCGGGCGCCGGTGTCTGGGTCTGGCTCTCGGCCAGCGCCGCGGCAACAGCGTCATCAGTGTTGGTCGTCGGCGCGGGCGTGGGTTCCGGTACTGGCTCGGCCTGACGGACGGGGCGTGCCGGGCGCGAACGCGGACGCATCGAACTGGCCGGGGCGTAATTCTGTTCTTCTTCCGCCTCGGTCACGATCCGGTCGCTGGCGGCTTCGGGCGCGGCAGGTTCCTCGGGTTCGGGTTCCGGCTCGGGCTCGGGGGTCGGTTCGGGTGCGCTGTCCGGCACGACGTCCGGCGCGGTTTCGACCTCGGGCGGGGGCGCGACTTGCGGCAGCGCCGCGACGCGGGGCGCGGGTGCGGCCACGGCGTCGCGTTCCAGTGACGTGCCATCCTGTTCCGAAGGGGCGACCGGCACCGGCGGCGCCTGATCGACCACGACCGCATCCGGCACCGGGTCGGGGACGGTGATGTCGGGCGTATCCGGGGCGTCGGGCGTTTCGACCTCGGTCGCTTCTGGCAGGCTGGGCGCGGCATCCTCGGCCGGGGCTTCCGGCGCTGGTTCGCTTTCCTCGGGCGCGCTCACATCGGGCGCTTCGGTTTGCGGCTCGGGCGCGGCCCCCGGCAAGGCCAGTGCGGCGAATTCTTCTTCCGAGATGATCGCCACGTCGGACACGCTGATGGCTTCGGGAATGCGGTCACCGCGAAAGAGACCGCCGAACAGCAGCACAAGGAACAGGACGGCGTGTCCAACCCCGGAAACTGTCCACCCGAGTTGCATGGATCAGCCCCCGTCCAGCGTCGGGCCGCCCGTGTCGGTCACCAGACCGATATTGGTGATACCCGCCGCGTTCAGCGCGCCCATGATCTGGACAACGCGGGCATAAGGGATCGATCCATCGGCGCGCAGGAACACGCGGTCGGACGCGCGTTCGGCCAGAATGGCGCGGAGGCGCGGGACGATCTCGGTCTCGGCCACTTCGGTTGTCTGGATTTGCACGCCGCCTTCTGCGGTCAGCGTCACGGCCAGCGGCTCTTCCTGTTCCGATGGCAAGCTGGTCGCGGCGGTTTTCGGCAATTCGACAGGCACGCCGACAGTCGTCAGCGGCGCGGCCACCATGAAAATGATCAAAAGCACCATCATCACGTCGACAAAGGGCGTCACGTTGATCTCGGACATCGGCCGGTTGCGCCTGCGGCGACGCCGCCGCCCGCGCTCGGGGTCCGCCTGTTGAAGTGCGGCCCCCATCAGCGCTGGTCCAGTTGGCGCGACAGGATCGTGGCAAACTCGTCGGCGAAGCTTTCATAGCCCGCGATGATCCGGTCGCTGTCCGAGGACAACTTGTTATAGAAGATCACCGCCGGGATGGCAGCCAGAAGGCCAAGGCCGGTGGCCAGCAGCGCCTCGGCAATGCCCGGCGCGACAACCGCAAGGTTCGTGCTTTGGCTTTGGCCGATCTCGATGAAGGCGTTCATGATGCCGATCACGGTGCCAAAGAGCCCGATGAACGGGGCGGTCGAGCCAATGGTGGCCAGAAGCGGCAGGCCCTTTTGCAGCGCTTCGGCTTCCTTCTGAATGGCCACGTCCATTGACCGGTCGATGCGCACATGGGCGCCGCCGATCATCTCGCCATCCTGTTTATGCGAACGCCGCCACTCGGTCATGCCCGCGGCGAAGACCCGTTCGGTCCGGCCCGAAGGCGTCGGCCCGATCTCGTCGTAGAGTGCGTCCAACGGCTCGCCGGACCAGAACTGGGTTTCAAACCGGCCCGTCTCGCGCCGGGCGCGGGCATATTGCCGGAATTTGTCGATGATGACCGCCCAGCCCCAGACCGAGGCGATGACAAGCACGATCATCACAAGCTTGACGGTGAAGGTGGCGCGCCAGAACAGCGCCCACATCGAAAAATCGGCATGCGCCGCCGCGGCAAGGGCTTCGGTTTCCATCTTCCTGCTCTCTCTGACCCTGTTTGTTGTGTTTTGGGTCCCTCGTTTGGCCCGAGATTACTCGACCGCACCACCAATTGCCAACAAGAACCACGGGGGAAACCGCGGCGGGACGGCGCAGAACCGCCTATTTCTTTGGTTTATTCGGCAACAAACCGGTCGCGCAGCGCGGCGGACAGCCGTGCCGGCTTTCCCGCTTCGGTCAGCGCCACCAGCGTGACGGTGGACGCGAAGAGCCGTTCCGACCCGCGAAACACGTCCTGCGCCAGCACGATGCGCGCCCCGCTGATCTTCACCGGCGTGGTCTCAACGACCAGCGCGTCATCAAAGCGGGCGGGCGCGAGATAATCGGCCTCGACCCGGCGGACCGCGAAGACAATGCCTTCGTCCTGCTTCAGCACGGTCTGGTCGATGCCCAGTTCGCGGACCCATTCGGTCCGGGCGCGCTCGATGTATTTCAGGTAATTCGCGTAATACACGATCCCGGCAAGGTCGGTGTCTTCGTAATAGACGCGGCAGGAAAACTGGTGGGCCATGGCACAGTGATGGCCGAGCGCTGCCGGAAGGTCCAGCCGCTAGGCGCGTTCGGTCACTTGCACGGCTTGCGTGTCTTTCAGGGTTTTCAGAACGAATTCGGACCGGACCTGCGCGATCAGGGGGTGGCGCAGCAGCTTTTCGTGGACGAATTGGGAATAGACCTCGAGGTCCTCGACCCGCACCGTCAGGATGTAATCGGCATCCCCAGAGAGCGAGAAGGCCGACTGGATCTCGGGCTGGTCGCGGAACCATTTGGACAGCGCTTCATCCGACGCCTGATCGTGGTCCTTGAGGTTCAGCCGCACGATGCTGTGCAGCTTCAGCCCCAGTATCTTGGCGTTCAGATGCGCGCGACAGCCTTCGATGATCCCCGCCGCCTCCAAGGCAGCCCGCCGCCGCGAACATTGCGACGGCGAGAGATGGACGATCTCGGCCAAGGCGTTGTTGCCAAGCGCGCCATCACGCTGGAGCGCATCAAGGATGCGCACATCATAAGAATCGAGTGACTTACTCATGTCTTAACTAAATATCATGCACGATTTGATCTGAAAATCTCTAAATCATGCACGAAACCCTCATCTATCGACATTTGACCAAGCAGAATGCGCCCCATGTGCAAGCCGCCCGCCCTAGACTCGCCCCGCGTCCATAACCACCCGAGGGCCACGCCGCATGAAACCCACCAAGTTCAAGATGTTCCAGACCCTGGCCTGTGCCTTGTCGGACAACGGGGTCGACACGCTGTTCGGCCTGATCGGAGACGCCAACCTGTTCATGGTCGAAAGCTATCGCCAACAGATCGGCACGCAATTCGTGCCAGCCGTGCACGAGGGCAGTGCCGTGCTGATGGCGCATGGGTTTGCGCAGACGACAGGGAAGGTTGGCGTTGCCACGGTCACCCACGGGCCCGCGGTCACCAATTGCATCACCGCCCTCACGGATGCCGCCCGCGCCAAGGTCGGGCTTGTCCTCATGGCCGGCGACACCCCCGCCTCGTATCCGCAGCACTTGCAGAATACCGACCAGCGCGAGGCCGCAGCGCTTTGCGGCGCCGGGTTCGAACAGCTGCGCACCCCCGCCACGGCGGCCGAGGATCTGGCGCGGGCCCTCTATCGCGCCCGGACCGAGAGCCGACCGATCCTGTTCAACATGCCGGCCGAGTTCATGTGGCAGGACACCGACTATCGGAAAACCGTGCATCCGGTGTTCGACACCCCCGCCTATGTTCCGGACGGTGACGCGCTGGATCAGGCGATTGGCATGATCGCCTCGGCCAAGCGCCCCTTGATCCTTGCGGGCAAGGGCGCGATTGACGCGGGCGTGGCGCTGACCGAGTTGGCCGACCGGCTGGAGGCGCCGTTGGCCACCACGCTGAAGGCCAAGGGGCTGTTCCACGGTCATCCCTATTCCATCGACCTTTGCGGCACGCTTGGGACGCCCGCCGGGTACGAGACGATTGCCAAATCCGATTGCGTCCTTGCCTTCGGCGCCAGCCTGACCGAGTGGACGACCGACCACGGCAAGCTCTTCAACGGCAAGCGCATCGTCCAGATCGACACCAACGCCGCGGCCATCGGGCAGACGGTGCACCCCGATGCCGCGCTGATCGCGGATGCGGGCCTGACCGCCCGGAACATCGTATTCTGGCTGGACGAGGCGGAGATTCCCCCCAGTGGTTT
The DNA here is from genome assembly GCA_022826385.1 of Silicimonas sp. Classification (GTDB taxonomy): domain Bacteria; phylum Pseudomonadota; class Alphaproteobacteria; order Rhodobacterales; family Rhodobacteraceae; genus JAJDOD01. The sequence continues at coordinate 40,131 of JAJDUZ010000036.1, read as the reverse complement.
TACCCGCGAGCTGGACCCCGAGACCTTGCGGGCACATGAGCCCGCCCGCGACCGGGCGCGGGCACCGGGAACGATCAACTATGTCGAGGCTATCGAATGGCTGAATGACACTCTGCCTGCGGACCGGCTTCTCGCCACCGATGGCGGGCGCTTCATGACCGAGGTCTGGTGTCGCGTCGACGTGGCAAAGCCGCGGGATTTCCTTGATACGACGAATTTCGGCTCGATCGGTCTTGGCCTGCAATCGGCCATCGGGGCCGCAGTGGCGCATCCAGACCGCCCGGTGGCGCTTTTCACCGGTGATGGCGGGTTCATGATGGGCGGTTTGGGCGAGTTCCACAGTGCTGTTCGCCTTGGACTGGACCTGATCGTGGTCGTCTGCAACGACGCCGCCTATGGGGCCGAGCACATCCAATTCCTCGACAAGAACATGGATACGGGCATCAGCACATTCGACTGGCCGTCCTTTGCCGAGGTCGCGCGCAGCATGGGCGCGACGGGTGTCGATCTGCGGAGCCCCGAGGATTATGACCGGGTCGGAAAGGCGATTGAGACGCGCAAGGGGCCGTTGCTGATCGACATGCATCTCGACCCCCATGACGTGCCACGCATGCGGGTCTGACTGGTCGGGCTCAAGCGCGCCGGAACCTTTGGAAGGGTCTTGTCCGATGTCTTCTCAAGACATCGGTGCCTGCCCGACCCGCGCGGCCAGACGCAAGGCATGGCTTGGATCAGACGCGACCGCCGGCATCACCGGATCATAGGCGGCACGGATCAGGCCCGCGATCTCGGGGTTCAGGATCACCCGGTCCTCGACCGTCGCCAACGGCCCTCGATCGGTGAATGCCGTATCCGACCAAAGCAGGATGGTCTGCGCCGCTTGCGCCAAAGCCAGATCCTCGGCCGGAATATCAGACAGCGCCGCGTCCATCCGCACGAAGACGAAAGCCGCCTTGATCGCGCCGTCGGGATCAAAGCGGAAGGCGCGGTACTGGTTGGCATCTGCCGCTTTCAGCCGGGCGACAAGCTCGGGCAGCTCCGGCAGCAAACGGTCAAGATCGGGTGTCGCCGTCAATTCGTCCCAGTCGCGAATGAAGAAGACCAGCATGTTGGCACCAAGCTCGGGGTCCATATCGGTCATCTTGTGGCCCGCGAGTGCGACCACGGCTTCCACCGCGCCTTTCACGATGGACAGGGTCGCGTCATCCACCCCGAACACGACAGGCGCAATCGGCCGCCCCCAGCGGGCGAAAAGGTAAGACCCGTCCGAGCGGGTGAATTGGCGTTCAATCGCTGTGTGATCCATGCAGGCTCTCTAGCGCTGCCGTCAGCAAAGAGGAAGACCTGCCAACGGTCGCTTCAGAACAGGTCGCCCTGCCCCGGCGCCTTGGGTGGCGTCATCCCCAGATGCGACCATGCGCGCGCGGCCAGCATACGCCCGCGCGGTGTCCGCTGGATCAGGCCCTGTTGCAACAAATAGGGCTCGATCACCTCTTCGATCGCGTCCCGGCTTTCCGACAAGGCCGCCGACAGCGTTTCCACGCCAACCGGGCCGCCCTGATAATGCTCGGCAATCAGCGCGAGATACCGCCGGTCCGCGCCGTCGAGGCCAAGGCCATCGACCCCAAGCCGCGTCAGCGCATTGTCGGCCAAAGCCTGCGTCAGGCGGCCGTCGCCTTCGACCACGGCGAAATCCACCACCCGGCGCAACAAACGACCGGCGATCCGCGGCGTGCCGCGTGCGCGGCGTGCAATCTCGCGGGCGCCGTCATCGTCGGCGTCGATCCCCATCAGGCGCGCGCCCCGCGACACGATCCGGAACAGCTCGTCCTCGGTATAGAATTGCAACCGGATCGGAATGCCGAACCGGTCCCGCAGGGGGGTTGTCAGCAGGCCCAGCCGCGTTGTTGCGCCCACCAGCGTGAAGGGCTGAAGCTCGATCCGTACGGTGCGCGCCGCCGGACCTTCGCCAATGACAAGGTCCAGCTCGAAATCCTCCATCGCCGGATAGAGCACTTCTTCGACGACCGGATTCAGGCGATGAATCTCGTCGATAAACAGAACATCCCGCGCTTCAAGATTGGTCAGGATCGCCGCCAGATCACCGGCCTTTGCCAGAACCGGCCCGCTGGTCATGCGGAAGTTGACCCCCAATTCGCGCGACATGATCTGCGCCAGCGTCGTCTTGCCCAGTCCCGGCGGTCCGTGGAACAGCGCGTGATCCATTGCCTCGCCGCGCTTGCGGGCGCTTTCGATGAAGACCCGCAGATTGGCACGCGCCTCGGCCTGCCCAACGAATTCGTCCAGCGCCTGCGGACGCAAGGCACGATCGGCATCCTCGGGCCGCGGTTCGGGCCGCAATGTCGGGTCGGGGTCGCTCACGCCAGCCTCTTCATCTCTTTCCAAATACGCATGTCCCGCCGCCGCGCCAGCGGCGGCGCGGAGCGACCGGGCAAAGCCCGGGCGCAAATCCTCATGCCGGGGCCAATCGTTTGAGGGCCAACCGGATCACGTCCGCCGCCTCGGCCCCCGGGGTCTCGCGCAACACTTCCGCAACCGCCGCCGCCGCCTCGCCCGGCCCATAGCCCAGATTGCCAAGCGCCGAGAGCGCGTCGGCCTGAGCCGTGGACGCGGCCGCCGCGACCGGTTGCACCACCGGCTCGACCACGGCATCGTCCGCCAGCGTCTCGGCCAAGGGCTCGCCCGGCAACACCATCATCGCGGGCGCCTTGTCCTTCAATTCGTTCACCACCCGCTGCGCGATCTTCGGCCCGACGCCGGGTGCTGCTTTCACCGCCGACCAGTCGCCCAGCGCAATCGCCTGCGCCAACCCGTCGGGTCCAATCGCACCAAGGATCGCCATCGAAGCCTTGGCCCCGATCCCCTGCACGCTCATCAACAGGCGGTGCCATTCCTTCTCGGCCAGCGTGGTGAACCCGAACAACTGCAGCAAATCCTCGCGCACCAGCAGATCGGTATAGACCGAGACCCGTTCGCCCGGCCCCGGCAGCGCCGCCAGCGTCCGCTCGCTGACATAGACCAGATAGCCGACACCCGAGGTTTCGATCAGCACGTGATCGCTGCCCCGATACCCGATCCGGCCCGTCAGTTTGCCAATCATGCGCTCAGCCCCATGCTGCGTCGGCTTTGCATCATGTGCGCGTGGCAAATAGCGATGGCCAGCGCGTCAGCCGCGTCCGGCCCGGCAATATCGACACCCGGCAGCTGCATCTTCACCATGTGATCGATCTGCGACTTGTCGGCGTGACCGACCCCAACCACCGCCTTCTTGACGGCATTCGGCGCGTATTCCCCGACCGTGATCCCGGCCCGCGACGGCACCAGCATGGCAATGCCCCGCGCTTGCCCCAGCTTCAGCGTGCCCGCCCCGTCCCGGTTGACAAAGGTCTGCTCGACGGCGGCTTCATCTGGCGCGAACTCGCCCCATATCACCGTCAGTTCGTCAAAGAGATGCGCAAGTCGCGCGCCAAGGGCACCGCTGCCGGTCCGGATCACACCGTTGCCGACATGCCGAAGACGCGGGCCGTCGACGTCGACCACGCCCCAGCCAAGCGCCCGCAACCCCGGGTCCAGCCCCATCACACGCATATTCGTGACCTGCTCGTTTCTTCGTTGAACCCGGATTAGCACGAAACGCGAACATCTTCCAAGACGTTTGCACCCGGCATGGCGCAAAGCTCGGGACAATCGCTCTGAAGCGGCATAGAATTGCCGCAGCGCGACAGGTCTTCGAATAACGACAGAAAGCGACACGAAACGGTTTCGAAACGACACGCGAAAAATCAATTTTCCTTAATTTCCACAATACCTTATGGCATTTTCAAGACATGCTGAAATTGCAACTCTGCTATGCGAAAGTTGCACTTGTTCTGGCAGGTCGCGGGGCCTAACTGCGCGAAAACGAAACGTGGTCTTGATATAGGAACAGCGCCATGGCTCACACTTTTCATCGCACCCAATCGGCCGGTCCCGTGACCCGTGCCGCAGCCTCGCTTGGGGGTTTTGTCGGTCGTGTCACTGCCTGGAACGAAGCGCGCCGCACCCGGAACGCGCTGTCGCGCCTCAGCACGCACGAGCTCGAGGATATCGGGCTGATCCGCGGCGACATCGACCGGATCGCCGAGCGCCGGTTCTGAAACCGATCACAGGACCCCAGAACACAAAAGACCGGGCCTTTGCCCGGTCTTTTCGTTTTCCGATATCTTTAGGCTCAGAGGAAGCCGGATATCCGGGCCGAAAGCCAGACCGTGATCGGGTCGGCGGCCATCAGCACACCCCCCGCCTTTTCGAAAGCCGACCCGTTCGACAAGTTCGTCACACGCTCGGCATAGGCATCGGCGCCAAGCTGGCTGTGCAGGAAGCCCTTGAAGGCCATCAGAACCAGAACGACGATCGCCACGCCGCGCAGCGTTCCGCGCCGCTTGCGCCGCGGCTTGGCCACGACCAGACCGTCATCGTTCACCGATGTCACATAGCCATGTGAAAGTTTCGTGTGACGCCGGGTGATCCGGCGCATTCTGCGATCAAACTCATCGTACTGCGACGCTGACATCTTGCAGCCTCCATGGAACAAACCGCGCCAAAATGCTGTTGGCGAGGATAAACTCGAATAGGGCGCCATTATGGCGTGCGCGCTTCGAATAGCTAGAATTAGGTGGGATTTGGCCCGATTTTGCCGAAGATTAGCGTCGTCCAGTCGCCAATATCGTTGCGATTCAGCAGATTGAAGCCGGTGTTGCAATAATGCACGATCACGTCTTCAGCTTGCTCGACCAGAATGCCGCTCAGCACGGCGCGCCCCTGATCGGCCATCGCACCGTTCATGGACGGCGCCAGATCAAGCAGCGGTCCCTTCAGAATGTTCGCCAGAACCAGATCAAACGGCCCCTGAAGCGACGGGTCTTCAAAACCCGGGGCAACACAGGTCGCAACCCTGCTCTCCAGCCCGTTCGCCACAAGATTTGCCCGCGTCACATCGATGGCAACAGGGTCAATATCGGCGGCGATGATGTCAGCCTCCCAGACATGCGCGGCCGCCATGGCCAGCACGCCCGAGCCGCAGCCGATATCCGCAATGCGATCCGGACGCCAACCGTCGTCCGCAAGCTGATCGATCGCCCGAAGACAACCCAATGTCGTCCCGTGATGCCCGGTGCCGAAGGCCATCGAGGCTTCGATCAGCAACCCGATCCGATCCGATGGCAACCGGTCGGCATCATGCGCACCATAGACGAAGAACCGCCCGGCCTCGACCGGGGACAATTCGCGTCGCACATGCGCCACCCAATCGGTCTCGGGCAATTCCGACACCACGAACTCGGCCGCCCCATGCGCCGCGGCCAGCAAGGCCAGCGCGACCTCGGACGGGCCTTCGGTGAAATACCCGCCGACCTCCCACGTGTCCGAACCGTCCTCAATCTCAAAAACCCCGACACCTGTCGGTTCCGGCTCCAGCGTTTCCAGTGCCAGCCCCAACGCCTCGGCGCGGGCCTTTCCGGCCAAAGTGGTCAATGCAGTCCATGTCGTCATGACATGCAGCGCTACGCCCCACGACCCGAAGCGTCAATGTCCTTCTTCTGTTTGAAAATACTTCGTGGGGGTCCGGGGGAGCAGCGCTCCCCCGGGTGGGGCGGCGACGCAGTCGGCGCAATCCCTAGCTGGCAACACCCGTGCCGATCGGACAGGTCACGCCGGTGCCGCCCAGGCCGCAATAGCCGCCCGGGTTCTTCGCAAGATATTGCTGGTGATAATCCTCGGCGAAATAGAAGTCCGGCGCCGGCAGGATCTCGGTCGTGATGGCACCATATCCGGCCGATTGCAGACCCTCGGCAAACGCGGCCTTCGTGGCCTCGGCCGCCGCTTTCTGGGCCTCGCTGGTGACATAGATGCCCGAGCGATATTGCGTGCCGGTGTCGTTGCCTTGGCGCATCCCCTGCGTCGGGTCGTGGCCTTCCCAGAACGTCTTCAGAAGCGTCTCGAAGCTGATGACGCTGGAGTCATAGACCACGCGCACCACTTCGTTATGGCCGGTCTGCCCGGTGCAGACCTCCTGATAGGTCGGGTTCTCGGTGTAACCGGCGGCGTAGCCGACCATGGTCAGGTACACGCCCTCCAGCTTCCAGAACATCCGCTCGACGCCCCAGAAACAGCCCATGCCGAAGATCGCCACCTCGTGGCCTTCGGGCACGTCCAGCGTCAGCGGGCGACCGAAGACGAAATGCGTTTCGGCGGTCGGAATGGCAGTCGGGCGGCCGGGCAGCGCCTCGGCCTTGGGGACCATGTTGTACTTCCGGGACAAGATACCGAAGACCATCTCTGCACTCCTCTCATGTGTTGCAGGGAATATAGGGTCGCCGGGCGCGGTCTTCTACTCTGCCGGGGCGGCAAGACCGCGTGAAAACACGGTTTCGTGTCCGGGCGCGGGGTTGCGCGGGATCATCAGCGCCAAAAGCAGCGACACGCCGGCCATCGACGCCGCCAGCAGGAAGACGCCGCCGGGCGACACGACCCAGAGATAACCCAGCAGCGCGGGCAGGAAGACGGCTGCGATATGGTTGATGGTGAACGCCACCGCCGCGGTCGGCGCGATATCCTGCGGGTCGGCGATCTTCTGGAAATAGGTCTTCATCGCGAAGGCCATCGCAAAAAGCAGGTGATCGATCACGTAAAGCGAAGCCGCCAGCAGCACGCCCCAGCCGAAATAGTAGATGCCGCCATAAAGCAGGAACACCGTGATCAGGCCGACATATTCGAAGACAAGGATGTTGCGTTCGCCATAGATGCCCAGCGCCCGCCCCATCATCGGGGCGAAGATCATGTTGGCGAGATAGTTGATCAGGAAAAGCGCCGTCACCTCGTGCACTTCGAAGCCGAACCGTTCGACCATCATGAACGCGGCGAAGACAAGGAAGATCTGCCGGCGCGCGCCCGACATGAATTGCAGCGCATAATACAGCCAATAGCGCTTGCGCAGCACCATCTTTTTCAGCTGCGGCGTCGCCTCGAATTTCGGGAAGGCGATCCAGCAATAAACTGCAATCAGCGCGCAGGCCCCACCCGAGACCATGTAGACGGTGTTATAGGACAGGTCGAACAGGTCCCACGTCGCCACCAGCAATCCATAGGACAAGAGCGACGCGCCAGAGCCCACGGCCACCAGCCACCCGATCACCTGCGGCGCCCGGTCCTTGCTGATATATTGAAGTTGCAGCGACTGGTTGACCGTCTCGAAATAGTGGAAGCCCACCGATGCGATGAAGGTGATGAACAGCATTCCCCCGAAGGTCGGGAAATAGGCGGTCACCGCGCTTGCCACGCCCAGCGTGATCAGCGACAGGATGCCCAACAACTGCTCGCGCATGACCAGAAGCACGAAAATGACGGCAAAGGACAGGAAGCCCGGGATCTCACGCACCGTGTGAAGCCAGCCGATCTCGACCCCGGTGAACCCGGCGCGTTCGATGACGAAGTTGTTCAGCAGGGCCGACCACGTGGCAAAGGCCAGTGGCATGGCGGCGGCCATCAACACCAGAAGCGCCACGGGGCGACGCCAGACAGGCAACTGCCCGGCGTTGGAAATGTCGAATGTCGCCATCCCTTCGCCTTACGCCTATTTCCGTGGCTTGGGAAGGTGGCAGTTACTGGCGCGCGATCCGGGCCTGAATGTCGAGATCAACGGTGTCACCGACGAAATTCGAGTAGCCATCTGCCCCGAAGGCGGCGCGCGACAGCGTGCCTTTCAGCCGGATCGTCAACTCGGACCGGTCCCCCGCCGCTTGACCTGCAGGGCGGAAGAGTTGCGCCGTGAAGGTCTGCGGCTGGGTGACGCCGCGCACGGTCAGGGTGCCGGTCATGATCGCCCCGCCTTGCCCGTCGCGGCGGACGGATTGGCTTTGGAAGGTGATTTCCGGGAACCGGTCGGTCCAGAGGACGCTTTGTCCTTTCAGCGCCTCGCCGGCGAAAACGGCACCCGCGCGCGCCTTGGCCGCGTCGACCGAGACCACGACGCGGCTGTTGGCCGGGCGGTCGAAATCGAGCGAGATATCGGCCCGTGAGACCGGCATGGTGCCCGAAACGGCGTCTTGCCCGAGGAACCAGGTGAAGCCGACACGGCTTTGATCTTTCCGAAGTGCATAATCGGCGGGGGCTGCGGCCAGTTCGGCGGGAAGCACCATCAGGCAGGCGAGTGTGGCGAGGCGTTTGAACATGAGCGAGGTCCTTTCGCTTGAAGGGAGGATAGCCCGGTTACGCGTGAGGACGGAGATTTATTCGGGAACCTTTGCGTGAACGCCCTGTGAGGTGCCGAAGTCTTGGAAAGACTTCGGACCGGAAACTTTGAAAGTTTCCGGCGCCCGGCCCGGTTGTTCAGTAAAAACTCTGCGGATCGATATCGACGGCAACCCGCAGGTTGGTCGGCACCCTGAACTGGCCGAGCCATGCCGCGAGGGCGCGTTGCAGGGGGGCGGTCTTCTCGGCCTTGACCAGAAGCCGCACGCGATGCCTGCCGCGGATGCGGGCAATCGGGGCAGCGGCGGGGCCAAAGACCTGCGCGCCGATCTGGTGTAGGGGCGCGGTTCTGGCGGCGAGCGCCTTGCCGAAGTCGAACACCTCGGCCACGTCGGGGGACGACAGCACGATCCCGGCCATGCGACCATAAGGGGGCACGCCCGCCATCTTGCGCTCGGCGGCCTCGGCCCGCCAGAACTCTTCTTCCTCGCCCGACAGGATGGCGCGGATCACCGGGTGCTCGGGCTGATAGGTCTGCATCAGGGCCACACCGGGTTTCTCGGCCCGACCGGCACGGCCCGCCACCTGACGCATCAGTTGAAACGTGCGTTCCGCGGCCCGGAGGTCGGAGCCTTGGAGCCCGAGATCGGCATCGATCACGCCGACCAGTGTGAGATGCGGAAAGTTGTGGCCCTTGGCGACGATCTGGGTGCCGATGATGATGTCGGCACCGCCTGCCGCGATATCCTCGATCTGGGCCTTGAGGGCGCGGGCCGACCCATAGAGGTCGGACGAGAGAAGGGCAGTGCGCGCCTCGGGGAACAGGGACGTCACTTCCTCGGTGATGCGTTCGACGCCAGGGCCGACGGGGGCAAGGCGGTCTTCGGCCTCGCAGGACGGGCAGACCGAGGGCATGGGCTTGGTCTCGCCGCATTGGTGGCACATCAGGCGCTTCTGGAAGCGATGTTCGACCATGCGGGCGTCGCAATGATCGCATCCGATCTGGTGCCCGCAGGCGCGACAGATGGTGACCGGCGCATAGCCCCGGCGATTGAGGAACAGAAGCGATTGCTCGCCCTCGCCCAGCCGGTGGCGGACGGCCCCGGCCAGCGTATCAGAGATCCAGCGGTTGGCGGGCAATGCTTCGGCGCGCATGTCGATCGCCCGCATCTCGGGCATGATGGCTTCGCCGAAGCGCGAGGTCAGGGTCAGGCGCGTGTATTTTCCCGCGTCCGCATTGGCCCAGCTTTCCAGCGACGGCGTGGCCGAGGCAAGCACGACTTGCGCGCCGGTCATCGAGGCCCGCAGCACCGCCATGTCACGGGCATTGTAGAGCACGCCGTCTTCCTGCTTGTAAGACGTGTCGTGTTCCTCATCGACGACGATCAAGCCAAGATCCTGATAAGGCAGGAACAGCGCCGACCGTGCGCCCACCACCAGTTGCGCCCCGTTTTCCGAGACCATCTTCCACGCGCGGCGGCGCTCGGTCATGGTCACGCCCGAGTGCCATTCGGCGGGCCGCGCGCCGAAGCGATCCTCGACGCGGGTCAGGAATTCGGCGGTCAGCGCAATCTCGGGCAGAAGGACAAGCGCCTGCCGCCCGGCCTCGAGGCAAGCGGCGACGGCTTCCAGATAGACCTCGGTCTTGCCCGAGCCGGTGACGCCTTTCAACAGCGCGGTGCCGTATTGGCGGGCGGCCACGCCGGTGCGAAGCGCCCGGGCCGCGTGCGCCTGTTCCTCGGTCAGGGCGACGTCGCCGCGCGGTGTCGGGTCAAGCCGCGGATAGGGCAAGTCGCGGGGGCTTTCCTCTTCCGCGACGACGCCTTGCTTGACGAGGCCCTTCACGACGCTGGTCGAAACGCCCGCCATCTCGGCCAGTTCGGCCAAGGTGAAGGCGAGGCCGCCAAAGTCTTCCAGCACCGCCACGACTTTTTGCCGGGCCGGGGTCCAGCGGTCGGGTTCCTCGACCGTGCCGCGCCGATAGATCACCCGCATCGCGGGCGGATCGCCAAGGCCGGGCGAGCGCGTGGCAAGCCGCAGCATCGCAGGCATCGGCGTCAGCGTGTATTCGGCGGCCCGGATCAGGAACTGTCGCATCTCGTCCCGCATCGGCACGGCGTCGAGAACACGGATGACGCTGCGCACTTTCGCGAGGTCATACCCCCCCTCGCCGTCGCCCCAGACGACCCCCAGCACTTTGCGCGGGCCAAGCGGCACTTCGACGAACGCGCCTTGGAAGCAGCCGCCCTCGGGCGCTTTGTAGTCCAGCAAACGGTCAAGCGGCTGGGTCGTCAGGACCGAGACCAGATCGCCTTCCGCAAAATGCCGCATCAGGCCGGGGTGCGCCGCAGCGTCGCGGTGGCAAGCCCCATGGCAATCAGCGTGCCGCCGCCCGCGCGGGTCAGCCATTGGACGATCGCAGGGCGCCGGATCGTTGCGCGCAGCCGGTCGGCCAGAAGCGCATAGGCCAGCGCGTTCAGGCCTGCGAGGACCACGAAGCTGGCGATCAGGAGCGACGCTTGCGGCAGGAATGCGGTGCCGGGGTCGATGAATTGCGGGACGAAGGCGATGAAGAAGACAATGCTTTTCGGGTTGAGCGCGGTCACGGCGGCGGCATTGGCGAAGGCCACGCGCGGTGTAAGCTCGCCTTTCGCCTGCGGCAGGTCGAGCGTGGCATGTTTCGCACCAAGGATCATCAGGACCCCAAGCCAGACCAGATAGACCGCGCCTGCCCATTTCAGCAGGGTGAACAGCGTGGCCGAGGTCAGGACCAGCGCGCCGAGGCCCGCGAGCGACGCGGTCATCGCGATCAGGTCCCCGGTGGCGACGCCAAGCGCCGTTGGCACCGCGATCCATCGGCCCTTCGACAGCGCATAGGCCAGAACAAGCAGAACGGTCGGCCCCGGAATGAGCAAAAGCGCGGTCGACGCGGCCATGAAGGCGATCCAGATCGAGGGGTCCATGAGCGGTCCTTTGGGTGGGTTTTGTTCCCGGTGGGCTTGGGGTATCAGTGCCACGACCGAGACACCAATTGCCAGAGGCTCTCTCCATGAAATTCTTCGTCGACACCGCCGACACTGATGCCATCCGCGAACTGAACGAGTTGGGCATGGTCGATGGCGTGACCACCAACCCGTCGCTGATCATGAAATCCGGGCGCGACATCAAGGAAGTGACCAAGGAGATCTGCAACATGATCCCCGGCCCTGTCAGCGCCGAGACCGTGGCGACCGATGCCGAGGGCATGATTGCCGAAGGGTTGGAGCTGAAGAAGATCGCTGACAATATCGCGGTGAAGGTGCCGCTGACTTGGGCCGGTCTGAAGGCGTGCAAGGTGTTGTCGGATCAAGGGCACATGGTCAACGTGACGCTCTGCTTCTCGGCCAACCAGGCGCTTTTGGCGGCAAAGGCCGGTGCCACCTTCATCTCGCCCTTTATCGGACGGCTGGATGACTTGAACCTCGACGGCATGGACCTGATCGCAGATATTCGCGAGATTTACGATAATTACGGGTTCGAGACGAATATTCTGGCCGCGTCGATCCGCTCGGTGAACCACATGAGCGAGGCCGCGAAGATTGGTGCCGATGTCGCCACGGCGCCGCCCGATGTCATCAAGAAAATGGCGCAGCACCCGCTGACCGACAAGGGACTGGACGCGTTCCTGAAGGACTGGGCGTCGACTGGCCAAAGCATTCTCTAGGTTCGCCGGGGCGTTGCCCCGTCGACCCGCTGGGGCTCTGCCCCAGACCCCGGGATATTTCCGGGCCGATGGAGATCAGAGCGCCATCGGCCTTGGCGTTGCGCCATGTTGCGGGTCAAAGGTGTTTTGACACCTCGGCAATGAACGCGTCGCCGCGTTTCTCGAAATTGTCGTATTGGTCGAAGCTGGCAGCCGCCGGGGCCAGAAGGACGGTATCGCCCGGCTGAGCCTCGCGTGCGGCGGCGGCGACGGCCTCTTCCATGGTCGTGCAGACGGCGTGCGGACATTCGCCCAGCATCAGGGCCGTTTCGGCGGCATGGCGGCCGATGACGTAGGCTTTGGCGACCCGGTCGAGATGCGGGTGAAGGGCGTCGAGACCGCCATCCTTGATCTGGCCGCCAACAATCCAGCGGATGCGGTCGAAGGCCTGCAAAGCTTGTGCGGCGGCATCGACATTGGTGGCCTTGCTGTCATTGACGAAGCGGATGCCGTTGGCCTCGCCCACCAGTTGCGACCGATGCGGCAGGCCGGTGAAACTGTGGAAAGCGTCTTCGATGGCCTTGGGCGCGTGGCCCAGCGTGCGCAGCACCGCATAGGCCGCGCAGGCGTTCTGGTGATTATGCGCCCCCGGCAGGCCCGGCATCTGGCGGAGATCGATCGAGGCGATCTGCCGGCCCTTGCGGTACTCGGCCAGATACCCTTTCCGGGCGAAGACATTCCAGCCGGGCCCGTCGAGCTTGGCTTTGACCGAAATGCGGATCACGCGGTCGTCGCTGGCGCCTTCGGACAGCTGGTTGACCAGGAAGCGGGTCTCGGCCTCGTCGACGCCGATCACGGCGCGGTCGGGCCCACCTTCGGCAAAGAGCCGGCGCTTGGCCGCGAAATACCCGCCCATGCCGCCGTGACGGTCGAGGTGATCGGGGCTGAGATTGGTGAAGACCCCGATATCCGGGGTCAGGGCGCGCGCGAGTTCGGTCTGATAGGAGGACAGTTCCAGCACCACGATCCCGCCATCGCACGGCGGATCGATGTCCAGCACACCGCGCCCGATATTGCCGGCCAGCTGGCTGTCGCGGCCCAGCGCGTCGAGCGCGTGGTGGATCAGCGCCGATGTCGTGGATTTGCCGTTCGAGCCGGTGACGGCCACGACCTTGGGCGTCGTTTCGAACCGGTCCCATTCGGGGGTGGCGAGCGACCGGAAGAAGAGGCCGATATCGTTGTCGACCGGCACACCGGCGGCCATGGCGGCGGCGATGATTGCATTGGGCGCTGGATAGAGATGCGGGATGCCGGGGCTGACGATCAGGCGGGCGACGCCCTCCCACGCGTCGCGGCGCGTGAGGTCATGAAGCGTCAGCCCTTGCCCGGCGGCCTTGTCGCGGGCGGCTTCGCTGTCATCCCAGCAGAGCGCAATGGCGCCGCCCTCGGCCAGCGCATGCGCTGCAGAGAGCCCCGACCTGCCAAGGCCGAGCACGGCAATGCGTGCGCCGTCTACGCCTTGGGCCGGGATCATGTGTTGGTCCGTGCGGGCATGGCGCGATCGCTTTGCATCAGGCCTCGCCGTCGCTGTCGACTTCGAGCTGGCCCGACAGGCGGCGCCAGAGGATGCCCCAATACATGCCGACCGCGAGCACGATCGAGATCAACACCAGCGCGATCCACGTGTTGGCGGATGGGTTGTCGAGGCTGAGCCAGCCGAAATCGTAGAGAACCCAGACCAGCGCGGCGAGCACCGCGACGATCAGCAGAACGCCCACGGCGCCGATGCCGCGCAAAACGGCGGTCAGGAACAGCACGAAGGCCACCAGCAGGACCAGCCCGATCAGGACGACAAGCGAGGTCTGGCTGTCCCAGTTCTTCACGGCCCACCGGATATAGGACATCTCCGTCGGGTTATAGGTGACGGCCAGCAGAACGAAGGCGGCCAGCCAGCGGATGAGAAAGCCCATGGTTCGGTACTCCACTTGGTTTGGGGTTTGGGTATCCTTGTCTGACGGTTCCGACAAGGCGGTGCGCGACGGAAGGCGGGCGAGTGAGTCAGTCGCGCCGCAGTGCCATGAAGCGGCCCGGCTCTGCGTCTTCGAAGCCAAGCTTGCGGTAGAGGTCGTGATGCGCCCGCGTCGAAAGCATCCAGCCGGTGACGTCGCCAAGGGCCGGATGCGCCAGCAGGTCTTGCGCCAGACGGGTGCCAAGGCCCTGCCCCCGGTATTCGGGCAGCACCTGCAGGTCATAGATATAGGCATGATAGACCGTATCCGACGTGGCACGGGCCCAGCCGATTTGCTGGCCGGTTTCGGTATAGAGGCCAACCGGATACGCGTTGCGAAAGCTCTGGATGATGCCGGTGCGAGTGCGGCCTTGCCCCCAGTAACTGGATTGCGTGGCGGGGACGATAATGTCGAAATCGAGATCTTCGAACCGATAGCTGGTGGTGACCGCGCTCACCACGCGATTTCCTGACGGCGGCGGAAGAACTTGCCCGTGGGTCCATCCTCTGGAAGGGTGGCCAGCCAGATTGCCGTGTCGGCGCCTTCTTCGGGCGAGAGGTTGGCGGGAGGTCCGCCCATGCGTGTGCGCACCCAGCCGGGGCACATGGCGTTGATCTTGACGCCCTGCGGCGCTTCGCGTGCGGCGGCGACTGTCAGGGCATTCAGCGCTGCCTTGGCGATGCCATAGGCACCGGGTCCACCCAGACCTTCGGCAAAGCTGCCCCAACCGGACGAGACATTGACGATGCGGCCATATCCGCTGGCCGCCATATGTGGCAGCACGGCGCGAGTGAGTTCATAGGGCGCGCGCAACATGACATCGATGGTTTCGTCGAAGCGCGCCGCGTCCGAAAGCAAAGGGTGTTCGAACAGCACACCCGCGTTGTTCACCAGCACGTCCACCGGCCCGAGGGTGTCGGCAACGCCGGACACATCCTGCAAATCGCATTGCAGGGCCGTGGCACCGATCTCGTCGGCGACGGCCTGCCCCATTGCGATGTCGCGAACGCCGATGGTCACGTCGAGGCCCTGAGCCACCAGACCCCGGGCGATCTCTTTGCCGATCCCCCGATTGCCGCCGGTGACCAGCGCCCGCATCAGCGCACCTTCAGCGTTGCCAGACCGATCAGCGCGAGGATCAGCGAGATGATCCAGAAGCGGATGACGATCTGCGGTTCGGCCCAGCCTTTCTTCTCGAAATGGTGGTGGATCGGGGCCATCAGGAAGACGCGATTACCGGTCATCTTGAAATAACCGACCTGGATGATGACGCTGAGGGCTTCGACCACGAAGAGGCCGCCGATGATCGCCAGCACGATCTCGTGCTTTGTCGCAACCGCAATGGCGCCAAGCGCGCCGCCCAGCGCCAGCGAGCCGGTGTCGCCCATGAAAACGGCGGCCGGGGGGGCGTTGTACCAGAGGAAGCCGAGACCGCCGCCGATCAGGGCGGCGGCGAAGATCAGGATCTCGCCGGTGCCGGGCACGTAGTTGATGCCAAGATACTCGGTGAAGTCGGTGCGCCCGACCGCATAGGCGATGACGCCCAGTGACCCGGCGGCGATCATCGCGGGCATGATGGCAAGGCCGTCTAGACCATCCGTCAGGTTCACGGCATTGGCCGCGCCGACGATCACGATCATGGCGAAAGGAATGAACAAAAGACCAAGGTTCATCAGGCCCGAGATCACCGGGATCGCCAATTGGTTCTGCAATTCGGCCGGGTGCAGATAGGTCGCCCACCCTGCCGCGATGCCAGCGATGACGAACCCGATCGCCAAGCGCAGACGGGCAGACAGGCCCGAGTAGTTGTCGTTCTTGGTCACCTTGGAATAGTCGTCGGCAAACCCGACCAGACCAAAGGCAACGGTCACCAGAAGCACCATCCAGACATAGCCGATATCAAGCCGCGCCCAGAGCAGGCTGGAGGTCACCAACGCGCCAAGGATCAGCACACCGCCCATGGTGGGTGTTCCGGCTTTCTCGGTGACGTGGCTTTCGGGTCCGTCACTGCGGATCGGTTGCCCATGTTTCTGTTTGGTCCGCAGCAGGTTGATCAACGGACGACCGAACATGAAGCCGAAGACAAGCGCGGTGAAGAAAGCCCCACCCGCCCGGAAGGTTATGTACCTGAACAGGTTGAAAAAATCGCCGCCGTCCGAAAACGCTGTCAGCCAATAAAGCATATCAATTCGTCCCTTCGTCCCCAGCCTGATGGAGCTTTCTGAGAGCCTCCACGATCAGGCTGACCTTTGAGCCTTTCGAGCCCTTCACCAACACCACGTCGCCCGCATCGATAAGCTTGTGCGCATCGGCGGCAAGATCCTCGGCCTTCTCCACCCATCGCCCGCGCTGTGCAACCGGTAACGCGTCGTAAAGCGCTTGCATCCGGGGGCCGACACAATCGATCCGGGCAAAGCTTGCCATGGCGGGGTGGTCGGCCAGCGCGCGGTGCATCTGCGCTTCGTCCTCGCCCAGTTCCAGCATCTCGCCAAGGATCGCGATGCGGCGTCCGGTGGCGATGCGGCCCAGACCCGACTTGGGTGTGATCGCGGCCAGCACTTCGAACGCTGCAGCCATCGAGGCCGGGTTGGCGTTGAACGCGTCGTCGATCAGCTCCATCGCGTGACCTTCCACCCGGTCGAGCATGATGGTTTCGCGCTGCCCGCGTCCGGCGGGGGCGCTCCACTGACCGATGTCGCAGGCGGCGACGTCCGTGTCTGCGCCCACGAGTTGCGCCACGCCATAGACGGCCAGTGCGTTCAGCGCGAAGTGTCGGCCGGGCGCGCCGACCTTGAACAGGAACGGGCCTTTGGGGGATCGGCCTTCGACCACGCTGGCGTTGTCGGTCAGGGTGATGCTGAGCGCGCGCAACTGGGCGTCGGCATGTTCGCCAAAGCCAATGCGCCATGCGGCGTGTTCCTTGGCCGCAGCGTTCAGGATCGGTGCGGTTTCGACATCGGCGTTGAACAGCGCTGTGCCATCCGGTTCGAGGCCTTCGAAGATCGAGGCCTTTTCAACCGCGATGCCGTCGACATCCTCGAAGGCTTCAAGATGGGCGGGTGCGACCGTGGTGATGACCGCCACGTTGAGTCGGGCAAGCCTGGCCAGCGGCGCGATTTCGCCCGGATGGTTCATGCCGATCTCGATCACCGCAAACTCCGTATCGGCGGGCATTCGCGCCAGCGTCAGGGGCACGCCCCAATGGTTGTTGTAACTGGCCTCGGCGGCATGGGTTTTGCCTTGGCGGCCAAGGACTTGCAGCGCCATGTCCTTGGTCGAGGTCTTGCCAGCCGACCCGGTGATCCCGATCACCTGCGCCTGCGTCCGGGCGCGGGCGGCGCGTGCCAGGGCTTCGAGGCCTTGCAAGACATCTTCGACAATCAGAAGTGGGGCGTCGTCCGGAACGCCCTCGGGGATGTGGCTGACAAGGGCAGCGGCGGCACCTTTTTCCAGCGCTTGCGCAACGAACTCGTGGCCATCACGCGCGGCTTTCAGTGCAACGAAGAGGTCGCCCGGCTGCAGGGTCCGCGTGTCGATCGAGACACCGCCCGCCTGCCAGTCCGGGCCTTCTGCCCGACCGCCGGTGGCCTCCTGCGCCTCGTTTCTTGTCCAGAGCGCGGTCACAGGCCTTTTCCGTCCAGCGCGGCCACCGCAACGCTGGCCTGTTCGACATCATCGAAGGGCAGGATCGTGTCGCCGATTTCCTGACCGGTCTCGTGCCCCTTGCCTGCGATCAACAGCGTGTCGCCGGGGCCTAGCGCATCGACGGCGCGCAGGATCGCTTCGGCGCGGTCTCCGACTTCGGTGTATTCGCCCGACGGGATGCCGCCGATGATCTCGCGCCGGATCAGGTCGGGATCTTCGCTGCGCGGGTTGTCGTCGGTGACGAAGATCACGTCGGCATGATCCATCGCCGCGCGGCCCATCATCGGGCGCTTGGCGGTGTCGCGGTCGCCGCCGGCACCGAAGACCACGATCAGGCGGCCCAGAACATGCGGGCGGATCGCTTTCAACGCGGTCGCGAGCGCGTCGGGGGTATGCGCGTAATCGACGAAGACCGCCGCCTGATTGTCGCGGCGCGCCGCGAATTGCATCCGGCCCCGCACGGTTTCGAGCATGGGCAGGGTATCGAAGACCTCCTGCGGGTCGGCACCGGTGCCAATGCAAAGCCCGGCGGCGACCAGTGCGTTCTCGGCCTGAAAGCCGCCGATCAGGCCCATCCGGATCTGGTGGATGCGGCCCGCCCATTCAAAGCGCAACTCCTGACCGGTTGCGTCATAGCGTTGGCCAAGGATTTGCAGCATCGCTTCGCTGGTGCGACCAATGGTCAAAAGGTCCTGTCCCCGGTCCTCGGCAATCTCGGCCATGCGGGGGCCGTAGGCGTCGTCAAGGTTGATGACGGCGGTGCCATCTTCCGGCAGCACGCGATCGAAGAGGCCCGCTTTGGCCGCGAAATACTCTTCGAAATCAGCGTGATAGTCGAGGTGATCTTGCGACAGATTGGTGAACCCGGCCGCGCGCAACCGCACGCCGTCGACCCGCTTCTGCGCAAGCCCGTGTGACGAGGCTTCCATGGCGACATGGGTGACGCCTTCGTCCGCGGCTTCGGCCAGCACGCGGTGCAGCGTGATCGGTTCGGGCGTGGTGTGGTGGAGCCGCGCGGTATAGGCGCCCTCGACCCCGGTGGTGCCGACCGAGACGGCGGCGGCCCCCATTTCCGTCCAGAGCTGGCGGGTGAAGCTGGCGACCGAGGTCTTGCCGTTGGTACCAGTGACGGCGACTTGCACTTCGGGCTGCGCTTCGAACCAGAGTGCGGCGGTGAAGGCCAGTGTCTCGCGCGGGTCTTCTGCAATCACCACCGGCACGTCGCCGGTCAGCACATCGGCGGCGATGTCGGCACCTTCCCGGTCGGTCAGGATCGCCCCGGCTTTCATGCGCAAGGCATATTGGATGAATTCGCCACCATGCAGGTTGGTTCCGGGAAGGGCCGCGAAAAGATGGCCTTCCTTCACGTCACGGCTGTCGACCGAGAGACCGGTGATCCGGGTCTCGGCCCCGCCCGGTATGGTCAAACCCAGTTCGGCAAGTGTCTTTGTCCTGGCCCGGGTCTGCACGGCGGTCTCCTCAAGTCGTCAGTTCCGCGCGAGTGTTACACCCGCGGCGGTGTCAGGCGCCAGCCCCAGAAGCGGGGCCACTCGGCGGATTACCTCCGCCGCGACCGGCACGGCGGTCCAACCGGCGGTGCGGCGCGGTTCCTTGCCGGTGGTGTCGATCGGTTCGTCCAGCGTGACGACCAGCACATACTTCGGATCGTTCGCCGGGAAGACCGACGCGAAGGTCGCGATGACCTTGTCTTCGTAATAGCCGCCCTGCGGCTTTGGCTTGTCGGCGGTGCCGGTCTTGCCGCCAACGTGATAGCCCGCCACTTCGGCCAGCGACGCGGTGCCATCGGTGACAACCTTGCGCAACATGCTGCGGGCCTGCTCGGACGTGTTCGCGGCGATGACCTGGGGGCCGGGTGTGTGGTCAGTCTGCTTGATGAGTGTCGGCGTCACCTTGCGCCCGCCATTCAGCAGGGTCGCATAGGCCGTCGCAAGATGCAGCGGCGAGGCCGAAAGGCCGTGGCCATAGGAGACTGTCATCGTGTGAATGTCGGACCATTTCTTCGGCAGAAGCGGCTTGGCCCCCGGCGCTTCGATCAACTCGACCGCGGTCGGTGCGAACAAGCCGAGATCGCCAAGAAAGTGCTGCTGGCGCTTCGAGCCGATCATCATGGCGACGCGGGCGGTGCCGATGTTCGAGCTTTTGACGATCACGTCTTCCACCGTCAGCGCGTCGCCGTAGTTGCGGAAATCGCGGATGCGATGCTTGCCCCATTTCAGCGGGCCTTTCGTGTCGATCCAAGTCGACCGACTGACAAGACGCTCGTCGATGGCCTGCGCGATGGTGAAGATCTTGAAGGTCGAGCCAAGCTCGTAAAGACCCTGCACCGCGCGATTGAACAGCGGGCTTTCCGCCTGATCGCCCGAGGTCAGCGGACGCGGGCGGTCGTTCGGGTCGAAGTCTGGAAGGCTGGCCAGCGAGATCAACTCGCCCGTGTGCATATCCATCAGAACCGCCGCCGCGCCGCGCGCGTTCATCAGGCGCATGCCGCCGTCCAGCACACGTTCGACGGCGGCTTGCACGGTGAGGTCCAGCGACAGTGTCAGCGGCACGTCGCCCCGGCCCGGGTCGCGCAGGTCGGCGTCGAGCATCTTTTCGATCCCGGCCACGCCGATCACCTCGGCCGAATTCACGCCTTCGCGCCCATACCCGGCACCGCCCAGCACATGTGCGGCCAAGGCCCCGTTCGGATAGAGCCGCATCTCGCGCGGGCCAAAGAGAAGACCGGGCTCACCGATGTCGAACACGGCCTGTTGCTGCTCGGGGCTGATGCGGCGCTTGATCCAGAGGAACTTGCGCTTGCCGGTGAACCGTTCGAGCAGCTTTTCTTCGTTCAGGTCGGGGAAGATCTGTGCCAGTTCGCGCGCTGCTTTCGCCGGATCGATCATTTGCGGCGGCTGCGCGTAGAGCGAATGCGTGGTCAGGTTGGTCGCAAGAATGCGCCCGTTCCGGTCGGTGATATCGGCACGCGCGGCGACGATTTGCGCGCCCGAGGCTGCTGATTTCGGCTCGACCGGGTCGGAGGCCGCCAGCGCGCCCATGCGGACGCTGACCATGAAGAACGCGCAGAGGAACGCCACACCAAGCACCAGCAACCGACCTTCGGCGCGCTGGCGTCCGGCATCGCGGTCGGCTTCGTGGCGTTCGGCCAGATTGGCGCGCTCAATGGCGTCGGGGTTCTCGCCGTCGCGACGCGCGGCAAGGATACGGGCCAGCGGGCGAAGTGGCGTCCGGGTCATTCCGCGCCCTCCCGCAGCATCACGTCTTTCACTTTCTCGATCGGGAACGGAATCGTGTCGATCCGTCCGAAATGTTCGGGCCGCAGGGGCAGAAGCCCCAGACGGTCGAAGTTCATGTCGGCCAGATCAGTCAACCGTTCGGGCCGATTGAGATAGGCCCATTCGGCGCGGAGAACACCCGCACGTTCGCGCAGATCAGCGATCTCGGCGCGAAGCGTGTCCACCTCGCGCAGGGTCGCCTGAGTTTCATAGTTCTGGCGATAGGCCCAGACCGCAAGCGCCATCACCACGCAAGCCGTCAGAATGAAGAACACCGATTTCATGCTACCTCCACCAGTTTGGGCAAGCCGAGCGCCTTGCGGTCCACCGGGCCTGCCGGTGCCTCGGTCCGGCGCCCAACCCGCAGCTTTGCCGAACGTGCGCGCGGGTTCCGGGCCACCTCCGCCTCGGTGGGCGGGATCGCCTTGTTGCGGGCCAAGAACCGGGCTTCGGTCGCTTCCATTTCAGGCTGATAGCGGTTGCCACCGCTTTTTGCGGCCCGCGCCTGAAAGAACCGCTTCACCACCCGGTCTTCCAGCGAATGAAAGCTGACAACGGCCAGCCAACCGCCCGCCTTCAGCGCCCGCTCAGCAGCCTCAAGCCCCTGAACCAATTGACCAAATTCGTCATTCACAGCGATCCGCAGCGCCTGGAATGTGCGCGTTGCGGGATGCGATGCCCCCGGTTTCGGTCGCGGCAGAACGGTTTCGACGATCCGCACGAGGGCCCCGGTCGTCTCGATCGGTCCGTCCTGCCGCGTTTTCACGATGGCGCGTGCGATAGAACGAGCCGCCCGCTCTTCGCCATAGTGATACAATATGTCAGCCAGCATCACTTCGCTGGCCTCGGCCACCACATCGGCCGCACTGATACCGGACTGGCTCATCCGCATGTCGAGCGGTCCGTCGGCCATGAAGGAAAACCCCCGCTCGGCCTGATCGAGCTGCATCGACGACACACCCAAATCCAGTACAACCCCATCCAACGCGCCCTCGGCATGGTCGTCGAGGTCGGAAAACGTCCCCTCGACCAGCTTCAGACGGTCGCCATAGTCTTTGGCCCAGGCTTCGGCCATTTCGAACACCATCGGGTCCCGGTCGACCCCGATCACCTGTGATGCCCCGGCTTCCAGCAAACCTTTGCTATAGCCGCCTGCCCCGAACGTCCCGTCCAGCCAGACTCCTTCAATCGGCGCGCAGGCCTCAAGGATCGCATCCAGCAAAACCGGGATATGCGGGGCGTTCATGGGTCAGCCATCCTCCCCGTCGTCAAGAAGGGTCCAGATGTCAGCGCCTTGCGGCATCGCATCCAGCAATTCGTCGACGGCACTCTCCGACGCTTCGAACGCGTCGGGCTTCCAGATCTGGAACGTGTCGCCCATGGCGATGAAATAGGCTTCGGTGCCGATGCCCAGCTTGTCGCGCAGCTTTTGGGGCAGAACGATCCGCCCCGTGTCATCGACCGTCGCCGGCAGCGACTGGCCATTAAACAGTCGTTCGAGCGCACGCCGCTGCCGCGAGCCGCGCGGCATCCGGGCGATCTTTTCGTCAACCTCGTTGGCGCTGTCGATGGTGAAGCATTCCAGGAAATCCCGCCGCTCGTCGCCATAGACAATGATGAATTCGGGAAGCTTGCCTTCGGACCAGTTCGGATCACCGTCGCGCAGGACAGAGCGATAGTTGGCCGGGATGGACACCCGGCCTTTGCCGTCCACTTTCTGGACGCCTTCGCCTCTGAACCTCCGAACCACTGTCCCGCGGCTCCCTTGTTTCTCCCCCCGAAAAAGGAAACGGCGGATCGGACTGCTGCCAGTGTCCGATCCGCCGCCCTCGTCCCGTTTCCGGGATGTCCAGCTGCGCGCGCCACCTGGGGGGATGTCTGCTCGCCCGCGCGCCGGATCTCTTCAACTGATGATGCGAGAGCCTGTATGAAACCTGCTCTTATTGGTTCTCGGGTTCGTTTAACGTCCCTAAGTGCTGTTCCCGCGTCATCCGGTGCAGAATGAGTGCCATGGGAAAACGTGGGAATCAACAGAAATTTTATGGGAGTTTATGGGTTAGCTTGGTCACTCTAAACTGTAGCTTCGAAATATTGCGTCCATATTTAGATTTTTTCCAGTTTCAATACTATATGTAGTAGGCCGATGATTTTCACGTTTTCCCAAGATTTCCCATATATTTTGCCATTTCCCATGTCAGACACCCGTGTTTCCCACTTGGGACCAACCTGGAAACGCGGTTTCCAAGCCTAGCACGGGCAGCCTGTGGATAGAATCGATGTCGGCGGCAATTCGCCGGTTGCGGGCGCGCGCTTCAGAAGTCGCGCGCCTCGTAGGCCTGCAAGGCCCGCGCCCGGCCCTCGGCCGCACTGACGATGGGCTGCGGATAGGGATCGCTCGCGGACAAACCCCAGCTTTCCGGCACTGCATCGAAATAGGACAAGGCCGTCTTGCTGGGATTGGCATAGTCTTCGGCGATCCAGCGCGAAACATAGTCGCCCTGCTTGTCGAACTTCTCGATCTGCGTTTCCGGATTGAAGACCCGGAAATAGGGCGTCGCATCCGGGCCCGACCCGGCGCTCCACTGCCATCCCATCGCGTTCGAGGCCGGATCCCAGTCGATCAGACACTCTTCGAACCAATCGAGCCCGATCTTCCAATGACTGAGCAGATGCTTGGTCAGGTAACTGGCCACGATCATCCGCGAGCGGTTGTGCATGTGCCCGGTGACATACATCTCGCGCATCGCGGCATCGACGAAACGGATGCCGGTGCGCCCCTGCTTCCACGCGACAACCTCGTCCGTGTCCTCGGTGTTCCACGGGAACCGGTCCCAGCCCTCGCGCCAGTTGTCCTTGGTGATATGCGGCGTGTGCCAGACAAGGTGATAGGCAAACTCGCGCCAGACCACCTCTTTCAGGAAGATCTCGGCCTCGGCCTTGCCGTCTTCCAGCGCCCGCACGCCCGCATGCCAGAGTGCGGCAGGGGAAATCTCGCCCCAGGCCAGATTCTCGCTCAGCTTCGATGTCGCTGGCACCGCAGGCAGATCACGCTCGGACTGGTAACGGGCCACACGTTCGTCGATGAACCGGTCCAGCCGATCCCGCGCAGCGTCCTCGCCAACACAGGTGTAGGGCAACACGACCGAGGCACCGCGGCGCATCCGGGCGTCCAGCCCCCAATCGGCCAAGCGATCGCTTTCGGGCCAGACCTCGGGCGCGGGAATCCGCGCAGGCGCAGGCAGCAACTCGCGAACCGGCTTGTCCTTGGCCGCGCGCCAGAACGGCGTGTAGACCCGGTAAAAGCCCCCCTGCCCGGTCGCGATCGACCATGGCTCGAACAGCAAATGGCCGGGCACGCTCTTGGCGTCGACGCCAAGACCATCGAGGCGCGCTTTCACCGCCTTATCGCGCGCCACCTGATCGGGGTCATAAGCCCGGCTCCACCGGACCGAACGCGCGCCGGTCTCGCGCACAAGCGCATCCATCACGTCCTCGGCCCGCCCCCGTCGCAGGATCAGGCGCGCGCCCTTGGCCTCCAGCGTCTCGGCCAGTTTTGCCACGCCAAGCCCGAACCGCCAAAGGGGGCACGCGCCGTAGGTTTCGAACACCTCGTCCAGAATGAAGACCGGAAGAACCGGCCCACCGGCCTCGATGGCGGCGTGCAGGGCGGGATTGTCCGACACCCGCAAATCTTTCCTGACCCACCAGATCACCGGTTCCATGGCATGCTCCTTCTTCCGTTCCCGGCCACCTAGAACAGACCACAAAAGATCAATCCCCTTCTTCTGTTCGAAAATACTTCCGGGGGTTTGGGGGACAGCGTCCCCCAATCAATCATCGCGTGCGCCGCAGGCGCGCAATTCTTAAAGAACGTGATCGAGGGCGCGGATCAGACGGTCGATTTCGGCTTCGGTCGTGTAATGCGTGAAGCTCAACCGCAAGACACCATGTGCGGGATCAATGCCCATCGCCTGCAAGGGGCGCACGGCATAGAAATCGCCCCCACCCGCATTGATGCCGTGAGGGGCCAGTTCCGCGGCAAGCGCTTCGCCCGGTCGGTCGTGCAGGATCGCCACCGTCGGCGCGCGGGCCTCGGCGGCGGCCGGTCCCAGCAGGCGCACGTCGTTCCGGCCTTGCAGAAAATCCAGCAGTGGCGGCAACAGGGCGACTTCGCGGGCGCGCATGGCGTCATGGACAGCGGCCGCGCGGTCGCGGGCCTCGACATGCGGGGCGCCGAGCGCAGCATAAAGCGCGTCGACATAGTCGGCCATGCCCGCGCAGGCTGCGACCTGTGCATGGTCGTCACCCGCGGGCGTGAACCGTTTATAGAGAGAGCTGCCGTTGAACCCGTGGCCTTGGTTCGGCAAGGCCTCGGCCAGCGCGCGGCGCACGACCATGATCCCCTGATGCGGGCCATAGGTCTTGTAGGCCGAGAAGAGATAGATATCCGCGCCCAGCTTTCCGACATCGGGGAACCCGTGGGGCGCGTAGCTGACGCCATCGACACACACGACCGCGCCTGCCGCATGGGCCAGGGCGGTGATCGCGGCAACATCGTTGATCTCGCCCACGACATTCGAGCAATGCGGGAAAGCAACCAGCTTCGCGCCATCCAGAAGCGGGCGCAGCGCGTCGAGGTCGAGATGCCCGGTCAGGGGGTCGATCTGCCATTCGCGTACTTCGATCCCTGCCGCCTCCAACCGGCGCCACGCGCCCGTGTTGGCCTCGTGGTCCTGATTGGTGACAACGATCGCGTCGCCGGGGGTCAGCCATTCGCGAAACGCCTGCGCCAGCACATAGACGTTTTGCGTGGTCGAGGGCCCGAAGCTCAATTCGTCTTCGTCCACCCCGAGAAGCGCTGAAAGGCGGGTGCGGGCTTCGTCCATTTCCTCGCCCGCGACGCGGCTTGCGTCATAAGGCGCATAGGGTTGCACCTTGCGCTCGCGATAGAACCGCTCGAGCCGGTCGGTCACAAATCGGCAGGGATACGAGCCCCCTGCATTCTCGAAGAAGGCCTGCCCGTCCAGCGATGGTTCGGAAAAGGCGGGGAAGTGGCTGCGGATCAGGTCGGGATCAAGCTTGGACATGGCGCGAGAGAACGCGCGCGGGCCGGAAAGGTCAAGCGCGGGCCGCCGTTCGCAACATGCGCCAATGCAGGGCAACCGATGGCAGGAAGAACAGGATGAAACCGAACTCGACGAAGCCATAAATCATCACCGGCACCCAGAGCACGGCAAAGAGCAGGCCGACACTGGCGCTGATGATGATCGCAATCTTGGCGCGGAACAGGCGGTGCATGACCAGCGCAAAGAGCTTACCGCCATCAAGCGGGTTGACCGGCAGCAGGTTCAGGACGGCCAGAAACCCGTTCACCGACGAGATCGTCCAGAACACCCACGCGATTTCAGGATCGCGGATCGCGGGCGCAATCAGCCCGGCCCCGGCCCAGAGCACCAGTGTCACGATCGGCCCTGCTGCGACGATCAGTTCCTGCTCGTACCGCGTCGCGGATCGGCTGCGCTCGCAGAGCCCGCCGCCTGCAAACATCACGATGCGTTTGACCGGAACGTTTTGAACGTAACAGCCCCACGCATGGCCGACCTCGTGCAGGAAGATCGAGCCGATCAGGATCAGGACAAACATCGCGTCATAGGCGATGCTTTGCGGTGAGCCGGAAAAACTGATGAGGATCAGCGGCAGGATGATGATTGAAGCTTGGACCTCGACCGGCACGCCCATGGGGCCGCGAAAGGTGAATAATGGTGTGGAAGACCCGGGAAACATTGGAACAACTCGCAAACAACAACGCCGGTGGGATACCAACGAAGTACGGCGAAACGATGCTGTTCCCGTGACTTTTCCGCAATTTGTTAGGGTTTCGCGGTGGCCCCGGAACCGGGGCGCACGCGTGCTGCCTCAGGCCGCGCTGGCCCCGGGCGCGCTTTTCCGAGCTGCCATCTTTGCGGCCAGCCGTTCATGCGGCGGGGTCACATAGGCGTCCATCTTGGTGCGGATCTGGCGGATTTCGTCTTCCGTGCCGGTCGCGATGCGCAGCGGTTTCTGCCCGTCGATCAGGTAGATCAGGCAGTGACAATCGCCCGTCGCGAGCGACCGCGTGATGCCGACGCCAATGATCTGGTCGATATCGACGGTGGCCAGCACCTGCCCGCGCCCGCGGGGGTTGCGAGACACGAAGCGGATTTCCTCGCGGGCCCGGTCCACCTGAACTTCCGGCCGGAAGCCACGTGCCGAGACCGAAATGGCCAAGCCACCCAGCATGCCCAGAACACAGGTCAGGACGAATTTCGACACCAGCGAGTCGCCGACATAAAGCGAACTGGGCAAGAGCCATTGCGCGAAGGCGGCCAGAAGAAGGGCGATCCCGAGGAGCGTCAGCCCCCATTCGATCACCAGATCGCTGGCTTTTTCTTCCATGTTGGCAGGGCGCAGCCGAAACCCCCACGGGGTCTCGATCTGTTCAAGCAGCGGCGAGGTATCGCCACTGATACTCCTCGATATACGGCTGAATGCGTTCATTGCGCTTTCAGATATTGTTTCCACTCCATAGCGCAGATACCGGGCGAAGATGGCAATAATGAGACCAAGACCCACTTGTTAAGGTTCGGGAAATGTTGCCGTTTCGCCATGGCGCTCAAACCCGTTGCATCCTGCCGAGAGCCGTGTATACACCGCCCGTTCGCCGCAAGTTTGCTTGACCGGCGCAGCCTCTCGTGGATGGGCGCGGCGACATCGGACCCATCCTATGAAATGCGCCCTGAAAAATGGAGAAGACATGCCGCTTTATGAGCATGTGATGATTGCGCGTCAGGACCTGTCCAACGCGCAGGCCGAAGGGCTTATCGAACACTTCAGCACCGTTCTTTCTGACAACGAGGGCAAGGTCCTCGACAGCGAGTACTGGGGCGTCAAGACGATGGCCTACAAGATCAACAAGAACCGCAAGGGCCACTATGCCTTCCTGAAGACCGACGCGCCTGCCGCTGCGGTTCAGGAGATGGAGCGCCTGATGCGTCTGCATGATGACGTGATGCGGGTTCTGACCATCAAGGTCGATGCGCATGAAGAGGGTCCGTCGATCCAGATGCGCAAGTCCGAGGAACGTGAAGGTCGCCGCGGTCGCGACGATCGCCGGTAAGGAGGCTTAACCCATGGCAGCAAAACCGTTTTTCCGCCGCCGCAAGGTCTGCCCCTTCTCGGGCGACAATGCACCAAAGATCGACTACAAGGACACGAAGCTTCTGCAGCGCTATATCAGCGAGCGTGGCAAGATCGTCCCCAGCCGTATCACTGCCGTTTCGGCCAAGAAGCAGCGTGAGCTGGCCCGTGCGATCAAGCGCGCCCGCTTCCTGGCGCTTCTGCCCTATGCGGTCAAATAAGGAGAACTGACATGCAGGTTATCCTTCTTCAACGTGTCGCCAAGTTGGGCCAGATGGGTGACGTCGTCACCGTCAAGGACGGCTATGCGCGCAACTTCCTTCTGCCCCAGAAGAAAGCGCTCTGGGCATCGGAAGCCAATGTGAAGGCGTTCGAAGCTGACAAGGCGCAGCTGGAAGCGCAGAACCTTGAGACCAAGAAAGAAGCCGAAGCGATGGCGGACGAGCTGAACGGTCAGCAGTTCGTCGTGATTCGTCAGGCTTCTGACGGTGGCAATCTTTACGGCTCGGTCACCACGCGTGACGCCGCCGACGCGGCCACCGAAGCCGGCTTCACGGTCGAGCGCCGCCAGGTGCAGATCACGTCGCCGATCAAGGAACTGGGCATCCACAAGGTTGCCGTCACGCTGCACCCGGAAGTCGATGCCGAGATCGAGTTGAACGTGGCCCGTTCGACCGAAGAGGCCGAGCTTCAGGCGCAGGGCATCAACATCGCCGAGCAAGCTGCCGAAGAAGAGGCACAGGCCGAGCTTGAGATCGCCGAACTCTTCGACGAGATCGGTGCCGCCGAGCTGGACGAGCTTGAGCGCAGCGACGATGCGCCGGCTGATGAGGCCTCCGAGGACGCCGCGTCGGACGACGACGCCGCCGAGGACGACGAGAGCTAAGCTTTCGCGCATAGAACATCGCGAAAGGCCGCCCGCCACGGGCGGCCTTTTTCGTATGAGATTGAAAAGATGTGCGGGTTGGATAGGTTGGACCTTATTCAGGAGATTTTTCTATGCGACTACCAATTTTGTTCATCGCGCTTGCCAGCCTTGCCGCCTGCGACATGGCCCCGAACCCCGCCGAGGATACAAGTGCCGCATACACGCCGCCCGAAGCTTCGGGCCTTGTGGGCGTGCGCCCCTATCCAACCGAGAACGACGTCTGTCAGGTCATTGGCGAGAACGATCTGACCAATGAGTTTCTTGACGATACCGCGACGCTGGTCGGGTGCCCCTATTACGAAACCGACGCGATTGCCGATCTGCGCGATGGTGGCGGGGTATCGGTCGGGCGTATTGGTGACTGGGCTTTGCTCTCGGTCCCGGACTGAGCTGACATGTGCGGGCGCTTTGCATTGACGCTGCCGGACGATGCGATGGCGCACCTCTTCGAGGCCACGCTGTCGAATGACCTTGCGCCGCTTCCGAACTACAACATCTGCCCCACCAACCTTGTGCATACGGTGACAAGCGACGAGGGCCAGCGTCGTCTGCGCCCGATGCGTTGGGGGTTCCTGCCGCATTGGTACAAGACCGAAAACGGCGGCCCCCTGCTGATCAACGCGCGGGCCGAGACGATTGCCGAGAAGCCGGCCTTCAAAGCCGCGTGTCGCGAACGGCGCTGCCTGATCCCGGCGACCGGGTTCTATGAATGGACGAAAGACGCCGAGGGCAAGCGCCTGCCTTGGTACATCCACCCGAGCGAAGGCGAGATGCTGGCGTTTGCGGGCGTCTGGCAGAACTGGGAGCGTGAGGGGCGCGCGCAT
Organism: Silicimonas sp.; assembly: GCA_022826385.1. Classification (GTDB taxonomy): domain Bacteria; phylum Pseudomonadota; class Alphaproteobacteria; order Rhodobacterales; family Rhodobacteraceae; genus JAJDOD01. The sequence continues at coordinate 10,324 of JAJDUZ010000036.1, read as the reverse complement.
ACGACATGCGCCATTGTCACCACGGGCGCGAACGAACCGATGTCGGCCATTCATCACCGGATGCCGGTGATCCTGCCGCCCGAGGATTGGGCGCTCTGGCTGGGTGAAAACGGTAAGGGGGCCGCAACGCTGATGCGTGCGGCCCCCGATAACGCTTTGAACTTTTACCGCGTCGACCCGAAGGTGAACTCGAACCGGGCGTCCGGTGCCGAACTTGTCCTTCCTCTTACGTGAGTGCCGACTGCGGGGGGATTTACGTGTACGGCCTCACTGGTGACACAAGTCCAAAGCGTATTCCTTGTTAAGCAGATTGCGTTTCTGCGGCGTCGTCCTTGGCATCCAGAAGGCCCGACGCGAAGAGTGCGCCCGCTGCAACTGCACCAATGATCGGTGCCACGATGAAGAGCCAGAGCTGCGCGATAGCGGTGCCGCCTGCAAACAGGGCCGGTCCGATCGACCGCGCCGGGTTCACCGAGACGCCGGTGACATTGATCCCGACAAGGTGGATGACAACCAGCGTCAGGCCAATCGCGACACCCGCGACGGCGGCGGGTGCGCCCGCGCCTGTCGCGCCAAGGATCACCACCATGAAGAGGAACGTCGCCACGACTTCGAAGATGAACGCCGAAACCATCGAGTATTCGCCAAGGTAACCGGCACCCCAGCCATTCTGGCCAAGCCCGTTTTCGGCCACACTGTAATCCGCCTTGCCGCTAGCAATCAGCAGAAGGATCAGCGCGGCCGCAATGGCACCTGCAACCTGGGCGATCATGTAAGGGATCGCTTCGGCGATGCTCATGCGGCCAGCGGCCACCATGCCCAGCGAAACCGCCGGGTTGATATGACAGCCCGAGACCGGGCCGATGCCATAGGCCATGCCCATCAGTGCCAGACCGAACGCCAAGCTGATGCCGGTCAGCCCGATATCGGCCCCGGCGATCACGGCTGATCCGCAGCCGAGAAGTACGAGTGTAAATGTGCCGATAAACTCGGCAATTGGTTTCCGCATTGTCCCTAACCCTCCATACTGTTCCGGCTGTTTGCCTGGAATTCGCTTGGCGGATCAGGGGAAAAGAAATGCGCGCGGACCCGGGGAAAAAACCGGGCCGCGCGTCAGATCAGGTGGTTTGTGGCGTGACCGCGGACCGCTTCCAGTCACGCGCCGCGGCATCCAACAGGATGTGCGAATAAAGCTTGTGAAGCCCGGTCGTCCATCGAAACAGGGGACCAAGACGGGCTGGGGCGCCATCTGTTCGATGCGGCGGGACCAGAGCAGACCCGAAATAGAGCCGCACATGACCGGGTTGTTCGTCCGACGGCAGAACCCGCAGCCATGTGCGGATCGGGGTCCGCGGAACCTCCATCAGGATCTGGCTGTCGTCACGCTCGCGCACGATCCACGCGGCGAAACGCTGGGCGTCCTGATGGGCCAAGGCCTCGACGGTCTTGCGCGTGGCCGGCCCCTTGCCCGCCAGTGTCAGCACCCTGCGCTCAAGGCGGAACACCCAGCTGTCGAAGAACGTCTCTATGTAAGCCGGCAAATCAGGGCCGCCCGGAACATCGACCCTAAAGCAGTCGGTATAAGCACCCTCGCGGTCAAGATAGCGCGCAAGAAAACTGCCCTCTGGCAGAGGCGATTGGCGTGATTTGAACATTGTATCTCACTCGGCGCAGAGGCGCCTTGGGCTGGTTAGCGGCGACGCAGCCGGATCACCACGTCGACCTTGGAAATCTCGGCCCCTTCGGGCGCCTCGGGCAGACGCCTGATTTCAAGCTGGTCTGCGGGCGCATCCGACAGGCGCGCTTCATCCTCCCAGAAGAAATGCGGGTGGTCATCGGTCCGGGTGTCGAAATAGCTTTTCGACCCGTCCACGGTGATTTCCTGAACCAGACCGGCGTCACAGAAAGCGCGGAGCGTATTGTAGACCGTCGCAAGCGACACCGAGTCGCCTGCAGTCTGACTTGCCGCGTGCAGGCTTTCTGCCGTCACGTGCCGGTCCTGACCGTCACCGACCAGCAAAGCAGCCAAGGCAACGCGTTGCCGCGTCGGACGCACGCCCGCCGCCGTCAACCATTCGGTTCCGCGCTTCTGCTGGATGTCAATCATCTCGCCACCAGTGTTCATACCCCCAATATAGGGAGCAAAGGCCCCGTTCTTCAATCGGATAAACAGCATTTGCGGCGAAATCACCCGATTGTCGCCCCTTGCACCACAATCAACACGCCTGCTATGGGGCGAAGGCCAATATGAAACAATATACGCGGAGCAGTCCCAAATGAGCCAATTTCCGACCTCGTTCGACCGTGAGGGACTGCTGGCCTGTGCACGCGGTGAGCTTTTTGGCCCCGGCAATGCGCAGCTTCCGGAACCGCCGATGCTGATGATGGACCGGATCACCTCGATTTCCGAGGATGGCGGCGAGAACGGCAAAGGCCATGTCGTGGCCGAGTTCGATATCACCCCTGATCTCTGGTTCTTCGACTGCCATTTCCCTGGCAACCCGATCATGCCGGGCTGTCTGGGCCTTGACGGGCTTTGGCAGTTGACCGGCTTCAACCTTGGCTGGCGCGGCTGGCAGGGGCGCGGCTATGCGCTGGGTGTGGGCGAGGTGAAACTGACGGGCATGGTGCGGCCTGACCGGAAAATGCTGACCTATTACGTCGACTTCACCAAGGCCGTGCAGACGCGCCGCCTGACCATGGGTGTCGCTGATGGCCGGGTCGAGGCCGATGGCGAGACGATCTATATGGTCAAGGACATGAAAGTGGCGCTCAGCGAGAGCTGATCGCCCCCGTGTAACGCCCGTCCGGCAGCCCCCCGTGTACTCCAGCGACAGGCGCGCTCTGCCTGTCCGAAGGCCTGCGCCCATATGCGTCTGATCCCGGAGAAAACGGGCGGGCGAGGACTGTCGGTATCACGTCGGTGCCTGCGTAGGTATTCCGTCGGTGGCACCATCCGTGGCGGAGAACGGGCGACGGAGGTTCGCAACAGTGTTCGGGTCTGTGGATGGCGGGTTGGCGGACAAAGCGGACCTCGGCATCACTTCGTATGTTACAGTCGGCAAATTCGTAGTAGCGATGCCTGCATCGCAGCGCAGATTGAAAATTCTTGCTGTTGTTCAGTTTCTATGAGGAAACGTTTTTGGAGCATAAACCTTCTTACTTTGGAGCGATGTCGCGTCTGACAGCAGTGTCCTCAGTTTTAGCTTGCCTCCCTTTCGGTATATCTGCCGATGGGGAAAGTTCCCCGCCATTGACGAGGCTTTCTGACCAAGGTGTATCTCCTTACCTCAGCATGGGCAGGCTGGTTGATGAGCAGCACCCTAGATGGGAGGAGTATAGAGAGCCGATAACGCAGTTTCCCAGTGTAAGAGCGTGCCTTGCCCCGTCAGAGCAAGAAACGGACACACCGAATGTCATGAACGTCGATTGGGACATCATTCATGGTCCCTACGCTGTCCAAGTCTGCTTGTTTCGAATTTTCGATACTTTGGGTTCCCCGGAATTGGTAGCGGAGTGGATGGAACAAAACGGGTTTCGCGATGTTGGAAACCTCGACAGATCGGAGATGATGCCAAAGTTTGACCGTCTCGTAGTCGGCCAGTGGACATATGAAGACACAGTGGCAAGGTCGCAGATCATTTCAGGACCGATCAATCGCCTAATGAACGGAGTTGTTCAGCCTTCAACGGTGATCTCGGCGCGGTTCAGTGGAACCAAACTATTGAGCGTTGGTCTCAGCGCGAAAACGAAGTGAGCATCAGATCGTAGTGAGTTTGGGCTCAAACCCGACATACATACGTGAATGCGAGAGAGGTCACCTGCCCCGTCCGAGTGCCCGGTGCCATGGCATGACCCAGCCATGCGAGACTGCACTTGGACGCTGAAACACCAAAGGCACGGGCGATGGTGCCCCCTAACTGCTTGCCCCCTCCTATACCCCTGTCATAGATAGGCGTGAGCAGAATTCAGGGAGCCTTCATGCGTCGCGTCGTCATCACCGGGATCGGTATCGTCTGCCCCATCGGCAACTCGGTTGCCGAAGTTGAAGCCAGCCTGCGCGCCGGCAAGTCGGGCATCACCTTCCAGCAGGACTATGCCGACCATGGGTTCCGCAGCCAGGTTGCGGGCATTCCCGATATCGATCTGGCCGAGCATATCGACAAGCGGCAGCTGCGTTTCATGGGGCCGACCGCGGCCTATGCCTATCTGGCGATGGAACAGGCGATTGCCGATAGCGGGCTGGAGGAAAGCGACATCTCGAACGAGCGGACCGGACTGGTCGCCGGTTCGGGTGGCCCGTCGACCTCGAACTTTTTCCAGGCCCATAATATCGTGATCGAAAAAGGCGCGCCGAAGCGCATGGGGCCGTTCATGGTGACGCGCTGCATGTCGTCGACGGTCAGCGCCTGTCTTGCGACACCGTTCAAGATCAAGGGCATCAACTATTCGATCACCTCCGCCTGTTCGACGACGCTGCATTGCATGGGCAATGGCGCCGAGCAGATCCAGATGGGCAAGCAGGACATCGTCTTTGCCGGCGGCGGCGAAGAAGTGGACTGGACGCTCTCGTGCCTCTTTGATGCGATGGGTGCGATGTCGTCGAAGTACAACGATGCGCCCACCACGGCAGCCCGCGCCTTTGACGAAACCCGCGATGGGTTCGTGATCGGCGGAGGCGGCGGCATGGTGGTGCTTGAAGAGCTTGAGCACGCCAAGGCGCGTGGTGCGAAGATTTACGCGGAAGTCACCGGCTATGGCGCGACCTCGGACGGTTACGACATGGTGGCGCCCTCGGGCGAAGGCGGCGAACGCTCGATGCGGCTGGCCGCCAGCACGCTGGGCGACCGCACGGTGGACTATATCAACGCACACGGCACCTCGACGCCAGTGGGCGACGTGACCGAGGTGGAAGCCGTCCGCCGCGTCTTCGGAGATGACCACGCCCCGATCAGCTCGACCAAGTCGATGACCGGCCACTCGCTGGGGGCGGCTGGCGTGCACGAGGCGATCTATTCACTGATCATGATGGACAAGGGCTTCATGGCTCCGTCGATCAACGTGACCACGCTCGACCCGGCGATCCGCCCGGAAGAGATCGTGACCGAGACGACCGAGGCCAACCTGGACACGGTGCTGTCAAACAGCTTTGGCTTTGGCGGAACGAATGCAACGGTCGCAATGAGCAAGTATCACGGTTAGTTCCGCGTGCCGGTTTGCTAAGGTCCGCTTTGCGGGTGAAGCTACCTTCCGAGTTTCTGATGCCGGTGTCCGCTATCGGGCAACGAGATTCAGGACACTAAGGGCTATCTGCGGCTGTCCGGACTGCGTCTGCAACAATCATGAACCATGATGAGAGCCCGCGCTCGCGATTGCATGACGCGGTTACGCCAAGAGCGACTCCAAAGTCTCACGCCATACCCGCTTGCCTTCAGCATTTGATCCGCACCCGTTGTGTCCTCTAACGCTTGGATGATGCGTATAGGCTACCTTCATCCCAGTCAGGTCCATGAGGTTGGCGACAGGCCAAGCAATCGATTTTCCGGCCACCAATAGCCTATTAATGCCCGCGCGCCGGACGGCATCGTTGTTGAAAGCCGCACCACGTTGTCTTTCCCTTACCGTGTTTTTAAGCCCATATCCGGGCAGGGCATTTAATAGAACAACATCGCTGTATGGTACGTTGAAGTGATCCAGTTCGTCCCGAATGAAACGCGCGGTGCTATCGTCATTGCACACTCCTATTTCACCGGAAATCTGTGCGCCTGAGCCCGCCAGCGGCCCGCCGGGGTCTTGAAGCATTATCGCAAGGCTGAACGGCCCTGTGTGATAAAGAGCAATTCGGGGCATGCGGTAGCCCCGAGTTGTGCCGCAGTCATGGTACCATTCGTGGAACGCTGTTTTCGTCATGCGGTGTGTCTCGCATAATCTGTCGGTCGTTCACAGTGTGAAGCCGACGTTTGCGCATCTTGCAGCATCGGCAAGTTCGGGTTCAAAGCAGGCATTCGCTCCCATTATGCAAACCGCCTTGCAACCCTCTGCCCCACACGGCATCACCAAGGAAAGAGCGAGGGAGATCGCCATGGGACAGATGACCGGCAAACGCGGGCTTGTGATGGGCGTCGCCAATGAACGCTCGATTGCGTGGGGCATAGCCAAGGCGCTGGCGGATGCAGGCGCAGAGCTTGCGTTTTCCTATCAGGGCGAGGCCTTCGGCAAGCGGGTGGAACCCTTGGCGGAAAGCGTGGGCTCAAGCTTGATGGTCGATGTCGATGTCACCGACCCGGCCTCGATGGATGCGTGTTTCGACAAGATCGGCGCCGAATGGGGTCAGCTTGACTTCCTCGTCCATGCGATTGCCTTCTCGGACAAATCCGAACTGACCGGCCGTTTCGTCAACACAAGTCGCGACAACTTCTTAAATTCATTGAATATATCGTGCTATTCCTTCATTGAATGCGCGCGCCGGGCCGAACCGATGATGGCCGAAGGCGGGTCGTTGATCACGCTGACCTATATGGGCTCGAACCGGGTCCAGCCGAATTACAACGTGATGGGCGTTGCAAAGGCTGCGCTGGAAAGCTCGGTGCGGTATCTGGCGAATGATCTTGGCCCACAGGGCATCCGGGTGAATGCGATCAGCCCCGGTCCGATGAAGACGCTGGCCGGGGCCGCGATCGGCGGTGCGCGCAAGACCTATAAGACGACCGAGATGAACGCTCCCCTGCGCTCGAACGCGACGCTTGAGGCCGTGGGCGGGACGGCGGTTTACCTCTGCTCGGACGCGGGCGCCTTTACGACGGGCGAGATCATCCGCGTCGATGGGGGCTATCACGTGCTGGGCATGATGCAGTCTGAGAACCTCTAGGCCGGTTTGATCCGGATCAAAGACGCGAAACCCTTTCCCGGCATAGGGTCCCTTGAATTATGGGAGCCTGCCGATGCCAAGAGATCAAGTCGCGACGCCAGATGACGCCATTTTCGACAATGGCACCTACCCCTATACGGACAAGCTCGACCGCAGGGCATACGAAGCGGAAAAAGCGGCCTTGCAGGCCGAGCTTTTGAAGGTCCAGCTTTGGGCGCAGGAGACCGGTCAGAAGTTCGTGCTGCTCTTTGAAGGGCGCGACGCGGCTGGGAAGGGCGGTACGATTAAGCGTTTTACCGAGCACCTCAACCCGCGGGCCGCACGCGTTGTCGCGCTGAACAAACCCACCGACGAAGAGCGCGGGCAGTGGTATTTTCAGCGGTATATCCAAGAGTTGCCGACGCAGGGTGAAATGGTCTTCTATGACCGGTCCTGGTACAACCGCGCCGGGGTCGAACGCGTCATGGGGTTCTGCGAGCCGTCCGAATATCTCGAATTCATGCGTCAGACGCCCGAGTTGGAACGCATGCTGACCCGCAGCGGCATCAGGCTCTACAAGTACTGGTTCTCGGTCACGCAGGACGAACAGAAGGCCCGGTTCCAATCGCGGGAAACCGACCCGCTGAAACGCTGGAAACTGTCGCCCATCGACAAGGCCAGCCTTGGAAAATGGGACGACTATACCGAAGCCAAGGAGGCGATGCTGTTTTATACGGACACGGCGGACGCGCCCTGGACCATCATCAAGTCCGACGACAAGAAACGCGCCCGCCTGAACTGCATGCGGCATTTTCTGTCGACGCTCGACTATCCGGGCAAGGACGCAAAGATCGCCACGCCGCCCGACCCACGGATCGTCGGCCGCGCCGATCACGTGCTGCATCGGTCGGACCATATCCTGGCCACGGCCCTGCACCCGGACACGCGAAAGGTGCGGCCAGCCTAGAGGTCGCATGGGGCTCTGCCCCGCGCGCTGTCGCGCGCCCCCCGAAGTATTTCCGAACAGAAGAAGCGGGCCCAGGTCCACCCCCCGACCCATTGCAGATGGCCGGGAGGCTTCTCCTGTTGCGGTCATCGGCGCTTCCGCCTGTACCGCCAAAAATACTTCCGACAATTTGATGAAAATTGTGTTTCTTCTGTTCAGAAATACTTTGGGGAGCGCGAGGGGCAAAGCCTCTCGCATAATGTTGGGAACAGGGGCGTCTGCCTCGAAACAAGGGGTGACGCTGGCGCATGGCTGGGATAGAGAGCCTCGCGACAGCAAGGAACCCGCCAATGGCCCGCATTCTGATCACCAGCGCGATCCCTTACATCAACGGGATCAAACATCTCGGCAATCTCGTCGGCAGCCAGTTGCCCGCCGACCTGCATGCGCGGTACATGCGGGCGCGCGGACATGAGGTCCTGTTTCTCTGCGCCACCGACGAGCACGGCACCCCTGCCGAACTGGCAGCGGCGAAGGCCGGCAAGCCCGTGGCGGATTATTGCGCCGAGATGTGGGCGGTGCAGAAAGACCTCTCGGACGGGTTCCGCCTGTCCTTCGACCAGTTCGGACGCTCGTCCAGCCCGCAGAACCACGCGCTGACCCAGCACTTTGCCGGGCGACTGGCCGAGGCCGGGTTGATCGACGAGGTGTCGGAACGTCAGGTCTATTCCAATGCCGATGGCCGCTTTCTGCCCGACCGCTATATCGAGGGCACCTGCCCCAATTGCGGGTATGACAAGGCGCGGGGCGACCAATGCGAGAACTGCACCAAGCAGCTTGACCCGACCGACTTGATCGAGCCTCGGTCGGCGGTGTCGGGGTCGACCGATCTGGAAGTGCGCGAGACCAAGCACCTCTACCTGAAGCAGCGCAGCCTGCGGGGCGAACTTTCGGACTGGATCGACAGCAAGACCGATTGGCCGGTTCTGACCACGTCGATTGCCAAGAAGTGGCTCAACGATGGGGACGGCTTGCAGGACCGCGGAATCACCCGCGACCTTGATTGGGGCATTCCCGTAAGGAAAGGGTCCGAGCCCTGGCCCGGTATGGAAGACAAGGTGTTCTATGTCTGGTTCGATGCACCGATCGAATACATCGCCTGCGCCAAGGAATGGTCGGATGCCCGCGGCGCCGACGACTGGGAGCGCTGGTGGCGGACCGACAAGGGCGCCGATGATGTCCGCTATGTCCAGTTCATGGGCAAGGACAATGTGCCGTTCCATACCCTCTCGTTCCCCGCGACCATCATCGGTTCGGGCGAGCCCTGGAAGCTGGTCGATTACATCAAGAGCTTCAACTACCTGAACTATGATGGCGGCCAATTCAGCACCAGCCAGGGCCGTGGCATCTTCATGGATCAGGCGCTGGAAATCCTGCCCGCCGACTATTGGCGCTGGTGGCTTCTCAGCCACGCCCCCGAGAACTCGGACAGCGAATTCACGTGGGAAAACTTCCAGGCCAGCGTCAACAAGGACCTTGCCGACGTGCTGGGGAACTTCGTCAGCCGCGTCACCAAGTTCTGCCGCTCGAAGTTTGGCGAGGAGGTGCCCGCCGGGGGCGCTTGGGGCGCGGAAGAAGCGGCCCTGATCAAGAAACTGCAGGCAGGTCTCGCCGCCTATGAAGCCCAGATGGAGGCGATCGAGGTCCGGAAGGCCGCGAACGAATTGCGGGCGCTTTGGGTTCTTGGCAACGAGTACCTGCAAACTGCGGCACCCTGGTCAGTCTTCAAGGAAGACCCCGAGCGGGCAGCAGCGCAAATTCGCCTCGCGCTGAACCTGATCCGCGTTTACGCCGTTCTGTCGGCCCCGTTCATTCCCGATGCGGCGGCCAAGATGCTGAGCGCGATGAACACGCTTGATACCGAATGGCCCGATGACATGACGGCGGCCCTGTCGAGCTTGCCCGAAGGGCACGGCTTCACTGTGCCGGATGTGCTGTTCGCCAAGATCAGCGACGAGGATCGCGAGGGCTGGCAAGCCAAGTTTGCCGGGCAGAACAGCTGATATCGGGCGAATTTTGGGCGCGTCGTCTCTGAACGCGCGCCCAAACTTGGCCGATGACGCCGATCGTTTACTTTTGGCACACGGTGCCTCAGCAAATTCCGCGAAATCTCCCAAGAATTGACGGAATGCCACGGTCAGACTGGCGGCCGGATCAGACGGAGATCGACCATGGCGGTTGAAACGGCCAAAATCCTCTGCGGCCACTGCATCGTGCCTGCGGACATGCCCGAGAAACCTTCGGGGGACGACACGCTGTGTTGCCCGGTCTGCGACCGTGAAGACACCGTGGACCGAGCGGTGGAAGAAGCCCGCCGCCACGCAACGCATATGGTGTAGAAAAGCGTGCAATTTTGACCCCCTAATGGGGGTATCGGCGTCCAAATTTGACCCCCCCCTATGGTTGTAGACATCCTTTTCATTGAGCAGTCGATGGAGAGGCAAACCGGGATGATTTGTGTGGAAACTATC
>JAJDUZ010000046.1 GCA_022826385.1 Silicimonas sp. | reverse complement strand
AAACAGGCGAAGGCTAAGCTCCTTTACAGGGTCGCAATGCCCTAAAAACACATCCAGCCTGAGACCTATCCGCCTCCCCAAATTCTCTAGCAAATCCGGGGCGTTTGGTCGCTCACAAATCATTCATACCCCCTCCTTTCGAGGCGCGGGCGTTCGGCCCGGGCGTGGATTTCCTGGCGTCGCTGGCGCCGATGCCGGTTGATCCGGGAGAGGAACAGACAAGACCGATGGAGTGGATGGAGGACAGCATCCTGAAAGCCGGGGCAGTGGTGACGATCCCGTCGATTCGCACGCGCGACCCCGAGACCGGCGCGATCGACATTCCCAAGGATCCTTGGGTGCAGGAAGGCAAGGTTTACTCTGCGCTCTATCGTGGCGTGGCGCCCGGTCGTGCGATCTGCATGGGGCCGACATTCATGTATTCCACCGCGGTCATCAACTCGCCGACCCGCATCCCGAATTTGCCACCTGACAAGCACGACATCTGGGGTATCTTCGAGATGCCGAAGGAATACGAGGGCCCCGGGGAATGAGCGACGAGACTTTCGACAAACAGGATGGCAACAGCGAACTCTGGGGCACGATCTTTGGCCCGGGGGGACATCCAGCGCTGACGACGATGCACCGCCGGTATAAGTTCTTGCCGGCCAAGCCCCGCTGCCGACTTTGCCGCGTGCCGTTTGGCAGTTTTGGTGGCTGGCTTATGGGCCGGCGCGGCAAAGCGCCCTGCAAGCGGAACCCGCATTTCTGTTCGGCCTGCGATCAGTTCATCGACGCCAATCCGGGCGGTGCCGAGGTCGACATGTCGGTGCTCTATGTCGATATCCGCAACTCGGTCCGCACCGCGGCTGCGTCCGAGACGGCGGCAGTGGCGCAGCGCGTCAACCAGTTCCTGTCGACTGCCACGAGCATCATTACCGACAATGACGGTTTCATCATGGCGTTTTACGGCGATTGCGTCGTGGCCGTCTGGCCTCCGGGGTTTGCTGGACCTGATCACCGACAGAAAGCCGTGCGCGCCGCAAAAGCCCTGTCTGCGGCCTTTGGGCCTGACAGTGCGATCCCGTCTGGCACGGGCGTGCATTCTGGCCCGGTCTATATTTGTACGGTCGAAGCAGGCGCGGGCATGTTCCGCGACATGTCGATCTTTGGGCACACGGTGAACGTCACGGCTCGCCTTGCGTCGGAAGCACCTGCAGGTCAGGCGCTTGCCTCGGAGGCTGTCGCGGCGCATCTGGGCGCCGAGTTTTCGGCCCAAGATCTCAAAGGGATAGACAGCCCGATCATGGCGACAACGATCTGACACGTTTTCGCTGCCAGAGTGTCCTGAAAAGAAGGCCGGTCTGAATGCCTTATCCGACCGGCCACTTACCAATCAAATTTTAGGGGTGACCGAACATTAAGGGTTCGCCCCTAGGCCATGTCCGAAGACTGATCTGTTTTGTTGGAGGACCACCGTGAAGTCACTTGCCATTCTTTCATTTGTCATCGGGTTGTCCGGGTTGCCGGCTACCGTCGCGGCGGCGCCGAAGCCCGTTGAACTGCAGCCGATCAACCACCTCGCTGCAGAACTCACCATCGTCAACGCTGAGGGCGAGGAAACCGTCTATTCACCGCAGCAGTTGGAGACGTTCGACAGCTATGCGTTGTCAACGATGACGCCATGGCGGGAAGTCGCTGCAAATTTCGAGGGCGTCTTGCTTGTGGATCTGCTGCGGGCCCATGGCCTCGCCTCGGCTGACGCCATAACGGTGACGGCGGAAAACGACTACAAAACCACCATCCCGCGGGAACTCTGGGAAAGCGTCGATGTACTGATCGCGACGCGGGTGGATGGGCGAGCGCATACCCGTCGCGCGCGTGGTCCCATCCAGTTCGTCATGGACATCCACGAGATGGAAGCTTCGCCGGTTGCAAACGAAGGTCATCTTGTCTGGATGGCCGCCCGGATCGAGGCTGCCGACTAGCCCGAACGCGTTCATGTCGAAACCGGCGACCTATCTGTCCGGCCTCAATCGCGTCCTAGATGCATTCGCAACGCGATTGGGGTTGGGACTTTGCATCGCGATACTGGTTGCCATAGGATTGTGGGCCAGTTTCGAGGTGGAAGAGGCTGTCGACAATCTCGAAGGCAGTCTCGATTTCTTCCAAGACAGTCAGCGTCGCAATGGGTTCGTTGCCATCGGCGACCTGCAAAGGCTGTTGATCATTGCCAGCGAGGCTTGGTCGAATGGCGCGTTCGATGAAACTGCAAAGGCCGAGTTCGTGTCGGCCGTCGACATCCTCTATGTGCGCACGGATCACTTCAACCGGGTGTTGCAACGTGGGTCTGCCATCCAATCAGGCCAGCTGGCCATTGAAGTTCTGGAAGAGATCATCGCACTTGCTGACAGGGCGATTGCCGACGATTTCACAGATCCAGAGCGACTCTATCGGGACCTGCAATCGCGACAAGAGATGGCGCGTTCGCGTCTTGTCAGTTTTCTGGACGATATGGATCGCCTGCAGGATTCGGTGCTTGAAGACCAGTCCGTCGCGATCTCGCATCAACGCGTGGTCGTCAACGGAAGCTTCATCGGTCTGGTGTTCATTGCAGCACTCGCCTTCTTTTTGCTGCGGCGCGAAGTCCTCGCGCGGAAAGCGCACCAGATGGCCGAGCAGGAAGTGCAGTTCCTGGCTTTCTTTGATCCGCTGACAAGGTTGGCCAACCGCGCCCAGTTTCAGCGGCGGCTCGACAAACTGCTCGACTCGCCCAAAACAGTGGCGTTGCTTTTGCTGGACCTCGATAATTTCAAATCCATCAACGACACTCATGGTCACTCGGCCGGCGACCGGGTCCTGACGTCGGTTGCCCGAGTTCTCGACACCGCATCGTCTGCCTACCAAGGCGGGTTTGCCGCGCGGCTTGGTGGTGACGAGTTCGCCATCGTGCTGCCCGAACAGACACTGGGAGAGATGCGGATGTTGTGCGACAGCCTACTGGCGGAGTGTCGTCACGATGTCTCATTCGAAGGGGAAGTGATCCGACCGGGGGTCAGTATCGGGCTGGCGACAACCGCCCAGATCGGGAAAGGCCTTCCACGCGATGTGGATTCGCTTACGCGTCACGGATTTCGCTCTTTACGCGGCCAAGAATGCCGGCCGCGGTTGCTATGAATTCTACAACGAAGGGATGGAACGCAAGTTTCTTGAGCGACGCAACATGATCGAGGAACTGCCGAACGCCATCCGTTCGGGCGCGCTTGATGTATACCTGCAACCAAAGGTCACCCTGCCCGACGGTGTTGTCTATGGCTTCGAGGCTCTGGTCAGATGGAACCGTGAAGGTGTGATGGTTCCGCCCGACCGGTTTGTCAGCGTTGCCGAGGAAAGCGGCCTTATTCTGGAACTGGATCGCTATGTCATGCGCCGGGCAACGCAGGTCACCGCTGATATAAATGCGGAGCTCGGTCGCAGCTATTCGATCAGCGTAAACCTGTCGGCGCTGCACTTCTCGGGGCGGCGGATTGTCGGTTGGGTTCAGGCCGCCTTGGCAGACTCACGGCTGCCGCCGTCGTTACTTACGCTTGAAATCACGGAATCCGTCGAGCTTGGCGATTGGCGAGGGGCGCAAGCAACAGTCGAAGAATTGCGAGAAAGCGGCACGCGGGTGTCGATCGATGACTTTGGCACCGGCTACTCGTCCATTGGATACCTGCACGCAATTTCGGCGGATGAATTGAAGATCGACAGGTCGCTTGTCGAGCGGATCGAGACCTGTGATAAATCTCGGTTCCTGGTCGATACGGTCCTTGATATGGCGGGCAATCTCGGCCTCGACGTGGTTGTCGAAGGCATCGAGACCGAAAGCCAGGCTCGCGTGATCCACCAGCTTGGTGGAAACAAGGCACAGGGTTTCCTTTACGGTCGGCCCATGCCGGAGGAGACGATGCGAACGCTTTTGCGGAACGAGGGTGTCCGTGATCTGGAGCAAGATGCTGGCTAGCGCCGTCTGCGCAACTCACAGGAACTTTCGGAAAAGTTTGGTACGGTCGAATGCCATTTCCAATGCGTCCGTCCTGTCCTTGACGGAATCCCAAAGCGTTTCCTGCAACGCCGCAATCGTACATTCGATCAACATCAAGATCGGCAAGCATGTGTCCCAGGCCGACGGTACGGCAATCCGGCTGGAGAATGTGTGCTTTGCAATCCGGTGGATCGGCGAGCGCCATTGATCGGTGAACAAAACGACCTCGGCCCCCTTGTCGTGGCACATCTGGGTCATCTGCAGGGTCGCGTTCTCGTATCGTCGCACATCGAAGGCGATGATGACGTCACCGGCTTTCACATCCAGCAGATCATGCGGCCATGATCCGCCACGCGCCACGCGTCGCACATGGGGCCGGATCATTTGCAAGTGCAGGTACATGTATTGGGCCAAGGTTCCTGTAATGCGTCCCCCTGCGATAAAGACCGTCCGCTCGGGATCGCCCAGCAACTGGCACAGCCCATCGAAGTCGCGCGGGTCAATCTCGTCAAGACTGCGGGTCTGGTTGTCCAATGCCTGGCGCGAATAGCGGTTCAGAATATGCTCGTCCGGCAAATCGTTTTGCCAGACATTCCGTTTCGAGATCGGGTCAGAGATCATCTGCTTCAACTCGCCCCGCAGCGCGGCCTGAAACTGCGGATAGCCGTCGAAGCCGGTCTTCTGCAGCATCCGGGCGACCGTTGTTGTCGAGACCGAGGCGGCCGACGCCAATTCTGTGATGCTGCCAAGCCCGGCAATTGGATAATCGTCCAGCAGCGTGTTCAAAAGCTGTCGCTCGGTCGGGGTCATCTGGTCGCGATGCCGGATCAGCCGATCGGAAACTGTCATCTGCCAATTGGTCCTTTCTTGAGCGTTTCGACGCGGTTTGCACAGGTCATTTGCTGTGGTCAGGCACCAAGCTGAAAAATTATTGACAGGATAGTTGGTCCTGTCAATTCTTTACCAATGGAATCGCACGCCACCGAGATTGACTATGAAGAAGCCGTGAAGGTTTCGCGAATGTCATCCGCACCGCGTGTTCTGGTTGTTTGCGAGCACGCGTCGAACCGGGTGCCTGCGCAGCTTCATGGTCTGGGCTTGAATGCCCAACATCTTGCAAGTCATATCGCTTGGGATCCCGGAGCCCTTGAGGTCGCCAAAGGTCTGGCGGCGCGGGTTCCATCGGTCTTGATTGCGGGAAACGTCTCGCGGCTTGTCTATGATTGCAATCGCCCACCGGACGCAAAAAGCGCCATTCCCGAACAAAGCGAAATTCACGACGTGCCCGGCAACAAAGGCCTGACCCCGTTCGAGCGCTTGGCTCGCGTTGATGCGATCTATCGCCCATTTCATGCGGCAGTTTCCAAGGCCATCCGCGAAGCTCGGGACACGGTCGAGTTGATGGTCACGGTTCACAGCTTCACGCCGGTTTACGATGGCAAAGCCCGCACCGTTGAAATCGGGATCCTGCACGGATCAGATCCGCGCTTTGCCGCCGCAATGATGGCCTGCCGGCCAGACCAATCCGTCTACGACATCCGTTTGAACCAGCCCTATTCTGCGCGCGATGGTGTCACGCACACGCTCGACCTGCACGGGCCGGTCAATGGGCTTCACAGCGTCATGATCGAAATCCGGAACGACCTGATCCAAACGGACGAGGCTCAAGACAGGATGGCAGACCAGCTTGCCGAATGGATTGAGGACACTTTGCACGCACTCGAAAACGGGGGGCAGGCCCAGTGACCGCACTCCTCGCCTTCTCGCGTTGGATCGATCGGATGAACCGCATCATCGGTCTGTTCGTCATGTACGGCGTCTTCGTTCTGATGGGCATCCTGCTTTGGTCGTCTGTTTCGAAGACGTTCTTCGTGCCGTCGCTCTGGACGCTTGAAATGGCCCAGTTCGCGATGGTGGCCTATTACATGTTGGGCGGGCCTTACGCGTTGCTGGTCGGTGCGAATGTGCGGATGGACTTGTTCTATGGCAACTGGTCGCTGCGCCGGAAATCCGTCATCGACAGCGTGACCGTTCTGTTTCTGATCTTCTATTTGGGCGTTCTCCTTTATGGCGCGCTTGGGTCGACCGCGTACTCGCTTGGATACTGGGGCACGGCGCCTGTCGAATTCTTCCTTGGTCTTGTGACGGGGGCCGAAGAGATCGGCCGGCTCGAGCGGTCGTCCACGGCGTGGCGCCCGTTCATCTGGCCGGTGAAAGCGATCATGATCGTGGGCCTTTTCCTGATGCTGCTGCAGGCGCTGTCGGAGCTTATCAAGGACATCGCCCGCGCAACCGGACGCGATCTGCCCGAGGCCAAGACATGAGCCAGGAGCACATCGCCCTTTTCATGTTTGCCTCGATGATGCTGATGCTCTTCACGGGGCAGAGGGTGTTTGGCGCCATCGGAGCGATTGCCGCCATCGCCGCCTTGGCACTTTGGGGTACGGGCGGTCAGGATATTCCCTTCGCAGCCGCAATGAAGCTGATGAAGTGGTATCCGCTGCTGACGCTGCCGATGTTCATCTTCATGGGCTACGTCCTGTCGGAAAGCCGTTTGGCCGACGACCTTTACCGTATGTTCCACGTCTGGTTCGGCAATGTCAGCGGCGGCCTTGCCATGGGGACCATCGGGCTGATGGTCCTGATTTCGGCGATGAACGGTCTTTCGGTCGCCGGCATGGCGATCGGGGCGACCATCGCGCTGCCGGAGTTGCTGAGGCGGGGATATGACAAGCGGATGGTCACGGGCGTCATTCAGGCGGGATCCTCGCTTGGCATCCTTGTGCCGCCGTCTGTCGTGCTTGTCCTTTACGCGATGATTGCCCGCCAACCCGTGGGGCAGCTTTGGCTGGCGGGTCTGGTGCCCGGTTTGATGATGGCGGGAATGTTCATCCTCTATATTTGGATCCGCTGCCGCCTGAACCCGGCATTGGGGCCGATTGCAGATGATCTGGACGAGGTGACGCGGGCCGAGAAACTCCGCCTGTTGGGGGCCGGTGTCCTGCCGCTTGCAATCTTTGCCGCGATGATGGTGCCCTTCGTCAACGGCTGGACGTCCCTCGT
This sequence comes from Silicimonas sp., assembly GCA_022826385.1. Taxonomy (GTDB): domain Bacteria; phylum Pseudomonadota; class Alphaproteobacteria; order Rhodobacterales; family Rhodobacteraceae; genus JAJDOD01. Next base: position 18,087 of record JAJDUZ010000046.1, on the reverse strand, counting down.
CGAAAGCTCGGCCATCGGTGCGTTGACGGCACTTGCCGCGTCCATCCTGAAACGCCGGATGACATGGGCCGTCTTCCACAAATGCACGGCCCAGACTCTGGGCATCTCGTGCATGTTCATGTGGATCATTCTGGCGGCGCTTGGCTTTGGGGCGGTCTTTGACGGTCTGGGTGCCGTCAAGGCCATCGATACGCTCTTTACCGAGCAGCTGGGCATGGGGCCTTGGACCATCCTGATCCTGATGCAGCTCAGCTTCATCCTGATGGGCACGTTTCTGGATGACACGGCGATGCTGGTCATCGTGGCTCCGCTTTACGTGCCACTGGTCGGGGCGCTGGGCTTTGACCTGATCTGGTACGGCGTCCTTTATACGATCACCACGCAGATCGCGTATATGACGCCGCCCTTCGGCTATAATCTCTTCCTTATGCGCGCCATGGCCCCGCCCGAGATCGCGCTGACCGATATCTACCGCTCAATCATTCCCTTTGTTGGCGTCATGGTCGTGGCGCTGGCGATCCTTATGGCATTTCCACAGATCGCGCTGTGGCTGCCGCAAACCGTTTACGGACAATAACCAGAAGGCCCGAAGGCACGAGAAATGCAACCATGGAGGTCACAATGACACAGACGACAAGACGGAAGTTCCTCTCGACCGCAGCCGTTGGCGCAGCGGCCGCCCCGCTGGCAACGCCGGCCATTGCGCAATCGACGATCACGTGGCGGATGCAGACCTATGCCGGACCGGCGCTGGCCGCGCATGTGATCGATCCAGCGATCGAAATGTTCAACAAGATCGCCGGTGACCGGATGCAGATCGAGCTGTTCTATGCTGACCAGCTTGTGCCCACGGGCGAGTTGTTCCGCGCCATGCAGCGCGGCACCATCGACGCGGTGCAATCGGATGACGACTCGATGGCGTCACCCACCGACGTCACGGTCTTCGGGGGCTATTTCCCGTTCGCCTCGCGCTATTCGCTGGATGTGCCGGTGTTGTTCAACCAATACGGCCTGAACGAGATCTGGGACGAGCAATACTCGGCTGTTGGCGTCAAGCATATCAGCGCCGGTGCATGGGACCCCTGCCACTTTGCCACTAAGGACCCGATCCGTTCGCTGGAAGACTTGAAGGGCAAACGGGTCTTCACCTTCCCGACCGCAGGCCGGTTCCTGTCGCAGTTCGGTGTCGTGCCGGTGACGCTGCCTTGGGAAGACATCGAGGTTGCCGTGCAAACGGGCGAGTTGGACGGCATCGCGTGGTCGGGCATCACCGAGGACTACACGGTGGGCTGGGCCGACGTGACGAACTATTTCCTCACAAACAACATCTCGGGCGCATGGGCCGGATCGTTCTTCGCCAATATGGACCGCTGGAACGAACTACCGGAAGACCTGCAAACGCTGTTCCGCGTTTGCTGCGACCAATCGCACTACTATCGTCAGTGGTGGTATTGGGGCGGCGAGGCCAGCCTGCGCGTCAACGGCACCAAGATGGAGCTGACTTCGATCCCGGACGAAGAATGGGCGCAGGTCGAGGAAGCTGCCGTCTCGTTCTGGGACGAAATCGCCGCCGAGGGCGAAGTGCAGTCGAAGGTTGTCGAGATCTTCCGCCAGTATAATGCCGATATGCAAAAGGCCGGTCGCCCGTACCGGTACGGTTGATGTATCCTGTAAGGCGGGGGCACCCCCGCCTTACCTTCGAAAGACACCGTCATGACCTTTGAAGACCTGAAGACCCGGATCGCCGCTGGCGAGATCGACACCGTTCTGGCTTGTATCGTCGATATGCAAGGCCGCCTGATGGGCAAACGGTTCCATGCGGAAGCGTTCCTTGAGATCGCCGAGGACGAGACCCATTGCTGCAACTATTTGCTGGCCACCGATCTGGAAATGGCGACGCCCGATGGCTATGCCTCGACCAGTTGGTCGGCGGGTTATGGCGATTACGTCATGAAGCCGGATCTCTCGACGCTTCGGCCAGTTCCCTGGCTCGAGGGCACGGCGCTCTGCCTTTGCGACATTCTGGATCACCACACGCACACGCCGGTGCCCTTCGCCCCGCGCGAGGTGCTGAAGGCCCAGATCGCGCGCGCGGAAGCAATGGGGCTGACCCCGATCATGGCGACCGAGCTGGAGTTCTTTCTGTTCAAGGGCACCCATGACGAGATCGCTGCCGGCGGCTTCCGCGACCTGCAGCCGATTTCGCACTACAACGAGGATTACCACATCTTCCAAACCTCGAAGGAAGAGCCGGTGATGCGGCCGATCCGCAATCACTTGCGCGCCATGGGCGTTCCGGTCGAAGGCACGAAGGGGGAAGCCGAAGCTGGTCAGGAAGAGTTGAACATCAAGTATGCCGACGCGCTGGCGACGGCGGATCATCACATTTTGGCCAAGCACGCAGTCAAGGAGATCGCCCACCAGCAAGGCTATGCTGCGACCTTCCTGCCGAAGTGGCACCATGATCGCGTGGGCTCGGCGGCGCATGTGCACCAGTCGCTTTGGAAGGATGGCGTAAACGCCTTCCACGACCCGGATGCGCCGTTGGCGAAATCCCGGATGATGGATCATTATATGGCGGGGCTGATTGCCTATGCTGCTGATTATACGGTGTTTCTGGCGCCGTACATCAACAGCTATAAACGCTTCGCAAAGGGCAGCTTCGCGCCGACGCAAGCGGTCTGGTCGGTCGACAACCGGACGGCCGCGTATCGGCTATGCGGGGACGGCACCAAGGGCGTGCGCGTCGAATGCCGGACGCCGGGCTCGGATATGAACCCCTATCTTGCACTCGCTGCGATGCTGGCCGCGGGGCTGGCAGGGATCGAGCAGGCCCTGCCACTGCCCGATGCCTACTCGGGCGATGCCTATTCCGACGATGACGAACGTCACATTCCCCGCACGCTGCGCGACGCGCGGGACGCCCTTCTGCAGTCTGACATGCTGAAACAGGCGTTGGGCGAAGAAACGGTCGCGCACTATGCCCGCGCCGCCGAGTGGGAGCTCGAAGAGTTCAACCGGGTGGTGACAGACTATGAAATCGCGCGGGGGTTCGAGAAGGCATGACCACGCTCACCTGCATCTCGCCCATCGATGGCAGTATCTTTGCCAAGCGCGACACCCTATCGCGGGAGGCTGCGGAAGCCGCGGTTTCCCGCAGCCGCGCGGCGCAAGCCGACTGGGCCGCGCGCCCACTTCAGGAGCGGATCGATCTTGTGCTGGCCGGCGTCGCAGCCGTTGGCGCCATGAACGACGAGATTGTGCCGGAACTGGCCCGGATGATGGGGCGCCCCGTGCGATATGGTGGCGAGTTCGGCGGGTTCGAGGAGCGAGCCACACACATGGCCGCCATCGCGGCCGACGCGCTTGCGCCGATCGAGGTGGGCGAAGATGCGACGTTCAAACGCCTCATCAAGCGTGTGCCGCATGGCGTCGTCTTCGTCGTCGCGCCTTGGAACTATCCTTACATGACCGCGATCAACACGGTGGCGCCAGCTTTGATCGCTGGCAACGCGGTGGTCCTGAAACACGCGACGCAGACTCTGCTGGTGGGCGAGCGTATGGCCAATGCCTTCCACGCCGCCGGTGTGCCCAAGGACGTCTTCCAGAACCTGTTTCTGGATCATGCCACCACGTCCGATCTGATTGCCGGCAACGCGTTCGACTTCGTGAATTTCACCGGCTCGGTCTCCGGCGGGGCCGAGATGGAGCGTGCGGCGGCCGGAACCTTCACCGGAGTCGGAACCGAGCTTGGCGGCAAGGATCCGGGTTACGTTATGGAGGACGCCGACCTTGATGCCGCCGTCGACACGCTGATCGACGGGGCGATGTTCAATTCCGGGCAGTGTTGTTGCGGGATCGAGCGGATCTATGTGCACGAAAGCCTGTTCGACGCATTCGTCGAGAAGGCCGTTGCCATCGTGACGGCTTACAAGTTGGGCGATCCTCTGGACCCCGAGACCACGCTTGGCCCGATGGCCCATAAACGCTTCGCGGACGAGGTGCGCTCGCAGATCAACGAGGCAATCGCGGACGGCGCCACCGCGCATATCCCGGTATTCGACGAAGACGATGGGGGCACCTATCTCTCGCCGCAAATCCTGACCGGTGTCACCCATGACATGCGTGTCATGCGTGACGAGAGTTTCGGTCCCGTGGTTGGCATCATGCCCGTCGCCGATGACGCGGAAGCGGTGAGGTTGATGAATGACAGTGACTTCGGTCTGACCGCCAGTCTCTGGACCCGCGATCTTGAACGGGCCGAACGGGTTGGCGACCTTGTCGCGACCGGCACCGTCTTCCTCAACCGGGCCGATTACCTTGACCCCGGCCTGTGCTGGACCGGGTGCAAAAGCACCGGGCGCGGCAGAGGTTTGTCGGTGATTGGCTATCACAACCTGACGCGTCCCAAGTCTTACCATCTGAAGAAAGTCACCTCATGAGCCTCACTGGAAACTGGTCCTATCCGACGGCAATCAAGTTTGGCGCGAGCCGCATCGCCGAGTTGGCCGATGCCTGCCGCGACGCCGGGATCACGAACCCGCTTCTGGTGACCGACCGGGGGCTTGCCGACTTGCCGGTGACCGGTCAGACGCTCGACATCATGGAAGCCGCTGGTCTTGGCCGCGCGATCTTTGCCGACGTCGACCCGAACCCGAACGAACAGAACCTGAGCGCTGGCGTCGTAGCTTATAAGGCAGGGGGTCACGATGGGGTTGTTGCGTTCGGAGGCGGCTCTGGCCTCGATTTGGGAAAGATGGTCGCGTTCATGTCCGGCCAGACGCGCCCGGTCTGGGATTTCGAGGATATCGGCGACTGGTGGACCCGTGCAGACGCAAACGCCATCGCGCCGATCGTTGCGGTGCCGACAACGGCAGGCACCGGGTCGGAAGTTGGGCGTGCAAGTGTCATCACCAATTCCGAGACCGCCGAGAAGAAGATCATCTTCCACCCCAAGGTTTTGCCGTCGGTCGTGATTTGCGACCCGGAACTGACGGTGGGTATGCCACCGGCGATTACAGCTGGCACCGGGCTGGACGCCTTTGCCCATTGTGTCGAGGCTTTTTCCAGCCCGCATTATCACCCAATGAGCCAGGGGATCGCGGTCGAGGGGATGCGCCTTGTGATCGCCAATCTGCCCAAGGCCTATCAGGACGGGTCGGACCTGACTGCGCGGGCCAACATGATGTCCGCCGCGGCCATGGGGGCAACCGCTTTCCAGAAAGGGTTGGGGGCGATCCACGCGCTGAGCCATCCGCTGGGCGCGATGTACCATACGCATCATGGCACAACGAACGCGGTCTGTATGCCGGCGGTTCTGCAACTGAACCGGCCCGCCATCCGCGAGCGGTTCGATGCGGTCGCCAGCTATCTGGGCATTGCCGGTGGGTTTGACGGGTTCTGTACGTTCGTCGACGAGTTCAACGCCTCGCTTGGGATCCCGAAACGGATGTCGGATCTGGGCGTGTCCTCGCCCGATATAGATCGATTGATCGAGGGCGCGTTGAAAGACCCAAGCTGCGGCGGGAACCCGGTCGAGCTGACGCGCCAGAATGTCGGCCAGCTGTTCGAAGACGTTCTCTAACGCTTCCTGAAGCCCCTCGCGCCCGACGCCAGCACGTGACAGGATGCGCGAAAGTCTTTGGGAGGACAGCATGGTTTTGCGCGTGGGCTGCATCGGCGCCGGGTATTTCGCGGCGTTTCATTACGACGCATGGTCTCGGATCGAAGGTGTCGAAGCCGTCGCCGCCGTCGACCGGGACAAAGCCCGCGCCGAGGCCACCGGCCTGCAGGCGTTCACGGAAGCTGAAGAGATGTTGGCCGCGACGACCCCCGACATTGTCGACATCATCACGCCGCCGCCCACGCATTTCGACACGATCTCTGCCGCGCTACGCCACAAGCCCAAAGCCATCATCTGCCAAAAGCCATTCTGCCGCGATCTGGCGGAAGCACGGAAAGCGGTGGACATGGCCGCCGAGGCCGGTGTGCCGCTTGTCGTGCATGAAAATTTCCGGTTCCAGCCGTGGTACCGCATGATGAAGCGTTGCATGGATGCAGGCCATTTGGGGCAGGTTCAGCAAATCGCCTTCCGCCTGCGTCCGGGAGATGGGCAGGGCGAGCGGGCCTATCTGGACCGCCAGCCCTATTTTCAGGACATGCCGCGATTTCTGGTGCACGAAACCGCCGTGCACTGGATTGATACGTTCCGCTATCTTGCCGGACCTCCGACGCGCGTCTTCGCTGATCTGCGGCGCATGAACCCGGTGATTGCCGGGGAAGACGCAGGTTACATCCTGTTCGATCAGGGTGACGGCGTGCGCTCGGTTTTTGATGGCAACCGGCTTCTGGATCATGCAGCGACCAACACGCGCTGCACCATGGGCGAGGCCTTGATCGAAGGAACCGAGGGCACGCTGACCCTGCTGGGGGACGGTTCGGTGCATCTTCGGGCGTTCGGGTCATTGGACACCGAAGAACTTTTACCACCGTCAACGGCCAAGGGCTTTGGTGGCGATTGCGTGCTTCATTTGCAAAGCCACGTGGTTGATGCGCTTCTGTACGGCGCGGCGCTTGAGAACGAAGCCAGTGACTATCTCGCGGTCGTTGCCATCGAAGAGGCAATCTATCGCTCGTCCGAAACGGGTGCTTGGGTCGCCCCGGCGCTCTAGCGAAAGCGGTCGCGGTTCAGGGCAAGCCAGCCAAGGCTCAGGATCAACGGCCCCGTGTTTGCAGCCCCGCTCTCGATCATCTGCAGGGCGTCATCGAGCGGCAAGGTGTGGCGCAGGATATCCTCGGCCTCGTCATCCAGCCCTGCGATACCGCCATCGGTCCCCGTCAGATCCGCGATTGCGACGTAACTATAGAGGTATTCGCTATAGGCCCCTGGCGACGGATAATAGCGCCCGACCAAATGCAACTCGCGGGCTTCAACACCGGTTTCTTCCAGCAACTCGCGCCGCGCCGTTTCCTCGGGCGCCTCGCCCGGGTCGATCCGACCTGCCGCCGGTTCCAGTGTCCACGGGTTCGTGTCGCCGCGCGCGTAAGCGCCGTGCCGAAATTGGCGGATCACAAGGACTTCACCGGTTGCCGGATCGAACGGCAGGATCGTCACCGCATCGCCGCCCATGAAGCTGGCTCGTTTCACTATTTCGCTTTGCCCGCCGTCGAAGGTCGGGAAGGACAGCCAGTCTTCCCGAACCGCGAAGTAGTCGGTGTAGGGCTGGGCGTGCTTCTCGCTGTGGATCGGCTTGCCGGACATCTTCGGCAGAAACACTTCGGGCGCAGTATCCGACATGGCACGCAGTCGAGACGCCGCCCGCATGCGCACTTGTGGGAAAGCCCGTGCAGCGTCTTCTGGCGCATGTGTCGCCATCAGCCCCATATACTCTTCGGCAGCCAACTGGGTGAGCGGACCATGTGCGTTCTGCCAATCCGAGAGGGACCATGCGGCGCCAACAGACCATTCTTTCTCGGGCACATAGACGGACGCGGTCACTGGACCGTCAGGGGTCAGGACCTGTCGTTCTTCGACATCATAGCCGAACCCGAGTTCATAGAAATCCAGCCGTGCCCGCGCGCTGTCGTCGGGCGTTACAAGAACACCTTGCGCCGTACTTCCGCTTTGCTGCACCGGGATCGGAAATGCTTCGCCCGCGACCCAGTGGATCGCAACGTCGGGCAGACTTGCCGGAACCGCGTTGAACGCCGTTCCGGAAACGATTTCATAAAGGTCGGGGTCGCAGAGCGTTCCGTAGAGGAAAACCGGCCGGGTCAAGACCAGCGACGCGCGAAGTACTCGGTCAGCCAGGCAACGAACAGGGCGCCGAATGCAGCGGCCAGAAGCACTTCCTGCACGGCAGCGATCTTCGCATATTCAACGTAAAGCGCAGCCATTTCCTGCAGGGCTTCGACCGGGCCGTCATAGTACATCTTGACCGAACGCTTCAGCATTTCATGGCCCGACCAGATCAGGAGGCACCAGAAGACGGTCGCCGCAAGCGTCGTGAAGCCATAGCCGAACGACTGGCGATAGGTGTGGCCAGCCCCTTTGCCCATCACGGTCCAGCCCATAATGAAGCCAATGATGGCATTGATCTCGGACAGGCGGCTAACATTCGTGCCCTCCGGCAAAAGCGGCTTGATGAGATCTGACAAGAAATAGGCAAGCGCCATGAAAGTAAGCGCGCCGATCAGTTTTGCACCCGTAGGCATAGGCTCTATCCCGGTTTCGTGACCGTTATCTGCGTCACATCGATACAACCGGACTGAAAGCCTGCCGCGCAAGATGTCAGATAGAAATTCCACATTCTTCTGAACCGTCCGTCGAATCCAAGCAACGCAACATCTTCCCACCGCTGGTTAAACGTTTCGTGCCAACGGCGGAGCGTTTGTGAATAACTCTCACCAAATTCGATCGATTTCATGACGTTCAGGCCAGCTTTTTCCACTTCGTGGCGCAAAACGCTGGGGGATGGCAGCATGCCGCCGGGAAAGATGTATTTCTGTATGAAATCCACAGACTTACGGTAAATCTCGAAGCGCGCATCTTCGACCGTGATGATCTGCAAGGTCGCATTTTTGCCGGGTTTTAGCCGCTCTTTCAGCGTTTCGAAGTATATGGGCCAGTATTTCTCGCCGACGGCCTCGAACATCTCGATCGAGGCGATGCCATCATAGGTTCCGGTCTCGTCGCGATAGTCCTGAAGCTTGATATCGACCTGATCTGACAGCCCGGCTTTTTGTATCCGTGCGCGTGCATAATCGTACTGTTCCTGGCTGATTGTTAACCCTGTGACCTTCAGGCCGCGCTCTTTTGCGGCGTATTCCGCGAATCCGCCCCAGCCGCAGCCGATCTCCAGCACATGATCTCCAGGCTGGGCTCCCATCTGGTCGACCATGCTTTTGTACTTGGCGGTTTGCGCGTTTTCGAGGCTTTCCTGACCGGTGTCAAAGATGGCCGAGGAATAGGTCATCGTGTCGTCCAGCCAGAGGCTGTAAAACTCGTTGCCGAGATCATAGTGGTACGAGATGTTTTTCCGCGCCTGATCCTTGGTGTTGCGGTTCATCCAGTGCCGCAGACGTTCCCAGATCCGCACCAGCTGCATGCCGGCGAAACTGTCATAGGCATCGTTGTTGTCGGCGTGGACGACGTCCATGAAAGCCTGCAGATCCGGGGTCGACCACCAGCCTTCCAGATAAGCATCCGCCATACCCAGGTCGCCTTCGCGGATAAGACGCGCGAAGGTGTCGGGGTTGTGGACGGTGATCTCGGCCACGGGGCCGGGGTTGGGGGCGTCGACGCGGAACACACGACCGTCGGGCAGCCGAAAGTCGATGCGCCCGTTCTTCAGCTTCTTCGCAAGCGTGAACGTGGCCGCGAAATAACGCGGCAGATCGCTCTGGCCGTCGAGCGTCATGATCGGGTTCATAGTCCCACCTCCCCCGGGTATTTCGGGTGAGTGTAAGGCAAAGCTGACGGCTATCAAGCCCTTGGCAGGGGTGGTCTGTATGACGTCGGCATCGCGTCGGTGCTATGTCGGTGGATCAAGCAGGCGTTTGAAGACCTTGGGAAGTTCCTCGGGCAGGTCTTCGGCGATCAGGCCGGGGCCAAAGGACAGGGCGCATTCGGTGTGCAGCCACGCCGCCGTTTCAGCGGCCTGCATCGGGGCGAAGCCGCGGGCCAGAAGCCCGGTGATGAACCCCGCCAGCACATCGCCAGACCCGGCGGTGGCAAGCCATGGTGCGGCGCGGTCATAGGCGCTGGAATTGATCGAGCACTGCCCGTTCGGGTCGGCAATCACGGTGTCGGGGCCTTTGAAGAGGATCGTGCAGCCTGCCCGTTTCGCGGCTTCGCGGGTGGCGTCGACCTTGGAATAGGCGGGGCCTTCGGTGGCGGGGGCGGTCAGCCTTTCGGCAATGTCGGGGAAAAGCCGCTTGAACTCGCCCGCATGCGGGGTGAGCACGGTCTTCTCGTGGCAGAGATCGAAGAGTGCCTGCGGGTTCCGTTCAAACCGGCTGAGCGCATCGGCATCCAGCACGGTGGCCCGCTTGGACTTGAGCGCTTCGACCACCAGCGCCTGCGTGTCGGGCCCAAGCCCCATGCCGGGGCCGAGGCAAAGCGCGTTCAGGCGGTCGTCTTCCAGCATCTCGCGCAGGCCCGGCGCACCGTCGAGCGGGCGGCACATCAGCGCCGTGACATGGTGCGCAACCTCGGCCAGCGTATTGGGCGGGCAGGCGAGAGTGACGAGACCCGCGCCGATCCGAAGCGCACCGCGGGCCGCGAGGCGCGCGGCACCGGTTTTGCCGGGGCCACCGGTGAGGATCAGGGCGTGGCCGTGGGAGTATTTGTGGTTGCGTTGCGACTTATTGATGCCGTCTTCGAAAAAGCCCCTTGGGTCCAGTGCGATGTCAAATTCTGTGACGAGACTGGCGGTATCGTCCTCTACCGTTTCGAACAGATCCAAATTAACGACGTGTACTCGGTCGATATCATAGTTCAGATTGCCAAGATACTGCCCGACCTTACGCGCGTGAAAGGTCACGAGAATTTTGCTGAAGATCCAATTTTTGCCGACGCACAGGCCTGAGTCGCTACAAATACCCGATGGCATGTCGACAGCGACACCATGATCGTAGCAATGCTCGAGCCATTCGCCGCTGATTTCCAATAGCTCGTTTGAAAAGGCGCGTTTCAGTCCGGTTCCGAAAAGGGCATCAACATAGACCGTGGTCTGCCCAACGTTTTCTTCCTGATAAGGATTGTTCGACACCGTGACGTAATTCGCATGTTCTTCATTGCGGTCTATGGCATCTTCCAGTGCGCCCTTTCGCAGCGGAGTGACGCTTCCAATCTCCCCCCACCGCTCATAATTCACCCGCGCATCCGGCGGCAGCTTCTGCGCGTCGCCGTAAAGGAACACCTCCACCTCCCAACCCCATTCCTTCAACAACCGCGCCACGACAAACCCGTCGCCGCCGTTGTTGCCCGGACCGCAGAGCACCACGGCACGGTGGCACGTTTTCCGAAGCTCGGGCCATTCCTCGAAGATCGCTTCGACCACGCCGCGGCCGGCGCGTTCCATCAGTTCCAGCCCCGTCACCTCGCCGCTGTCGATGGCGGCTTGTTCGATGGCGCGCATCTGGGCGGCGGTTAAAAGTTCCATGGGCGGTCCGATTCATGTCTTGTAGCGCGCCTGAACTGTCATTGAACTGAATTCGCGGCGCAAGCGATTCAGTTTTGCTTGCATTTCACGCGAAATGCCTAAAAAAGCGGCAAAAGCATATCAATATGAGGATGTGGGCCTTGGGGGAAAGGCGCTCAGATTGTGAGCAACTGCCCACCATGGTCTCACGCCTCTGACGCTCAGGAGGAGTCGGGAACATGAAAAAAGTCGAGGCGATCATCAAACCATTCAAACTCGATGAAGTGAAGGAAGCGCTGCAGGAAATCGGTGTGCAGGGTCTTTCGGTTCTTGAGGTAAAGGGTTTCGGCCGGCAGAAGGGCCATACCGAGCTCTATCGCGGTGCCGAGTATGTTGTCGACTTTCTGCCCAAGGTGAAGATCGAGGTCGTTCTGCCCGACGATCAGGTCGACGCCGCGATCAGTGCGATCGTCGGGGCCGCCAAGACCGACAAGATCGGCGACGGCAAGATCTTCGTCAGCGATATCGCGCAGGCCATTCGTATCCGGACCGGTGAAGCCGGTGCGGACGCGCTCTAAGTCAAACATCCAGATAATCTACGGGAGAAGGGTTTAACCCATGAGCAAAAGTGACGTCTTGAAGACGATCAAGGACGAGGAAGTCGAATACGTCGACATCCGCTTTACGGACCCGCGCGGCAAGCTGCAGCACGTGACGGTCATGTCGGACCAGGTCGACGAGGATTTCCTCGACGAAGGCTTCATGTTCGACGGTTCGTCGATCGCTGGCTGGAAGTCGATCGACCAGTCGGACATGAAACTGATGCCCGACACGGATTCGGCTTACATGGACCCGTTCTTCGCGGAAAAGACCATGGCCGTGCATTGCTCGATCGTCGAGCCGGACACGGGCGAAGCTTATGAGCGTGACCCGCGCTCGACCGCCGAAAAGGCAGAAGCTTACCTGAAATCCTCGGGCATCGGCGACGTGTCCTATTGGGGGCCGGAAGCTGAATTCTTCCTGTTCGACGACGTCAAGTTCTCGAACGAGATCAACAAGGTTTCCTATGAAGTCGACGCCATCGACGCATCGTGGAACACCGACACCGACTACGAGATGGGCAACATGGGCCATCGTCCGGGCGTCAAGGGTGGTTACTTCCCGGTTCCGCCGATCGATGACGGCCAGGACATCCGTTCGGAAATGCTCTCGACCATGAAGCGCATGGGCATGAAGGTCGACAAGCACCACCACGAGGTGGCGTCCTGTCAGCACGAGCTTGGCCTGATCTTCGGATCGCTGACCGCGCAAGGCGACCACCTGCAGAAGTACAAGTATGTCATCCATCAGGTGGCGCACGCATACGGCAAGTCGGCCACGTTCATGCCGAAGCCGATCGCAGGCGACAACGGCACGGGCATGCACTGCAACATGTCGATCTGGAAGGACGGCAAGCCGCTCTTCGCAGGCGACAAGTATGCTGATCTGTCGGACGAAGCACTGTGGTATATCGGCGGTATCCTGAAGCACGCGAAAGCACTGAATGCCTTCACCAACCCGTCGACCAACTCGTACAAGCGTCTGATCCCGGGCTTCGAAGCGCCGGTTCTGCGGGCATACTCGGCTCGCAACCGTTCGGGCTGCGTGCGTATTCCGTGGACGGAAAGCCCGAAGGCCAAGCGAGTGGAAGCGCGCTTCCCCGATCCGTCGGCAAACCCGTATCTCTGCTTCTCGGCCCTTCTCATGGCCGGCCTCGACGGCATCAAAAACAAGATCGATCCCGGCGAACCGATGGACAAGGACCTTTACGACCTGCCGCCGGAAGAGCTGGAAGGCATCCCGACCGTTTGTGCCTCGCTGCGCGAAGCCATGGACGAGCTGGAAGCCGACATGGACTTCCTGCTGGCCGGTGACGTGTTCACCAAGGACCAGATCGAAGGGTACATGGAGCTCAAGTGGGAAGAAATCTATGCCTACGAGCACACGCCGCACCCGATGGAATTCAAGCTTTACTACAGCTGCTAGCTCCTCCCTGTTAGCTGACTGACCGACTGGGGCGCCTTCGGGCGCCCCTTTTTCTTTGCCGATCGATTGGCGCTGCCTTCTTCAGGACACAATCGTGCCTAGTGTCGCCTGCATGGATCAGTTGGAAATCGGACAAGCCTGGGTCTATCCCGCGACCGACGACACGCCGCCTCTGATGGCGGCGATCGGTGGGCTGGACGACATTGAATACGAGGACGGCAGCAAGGGATTGATCGTCTCGGTTCGTGTCGAGCCACATCCCAAGGCCCGCGAGCAGGGTTGGACGACCATCGGCCATATGCCTGTTATGGCAGATGCTTTTCTGAAAACGGGTGTTGCGCTGGACACCAATCCAGTCGAGTTGGGCGAGGATTTTGCCGAAGGCTATGACAAGTGGCGGGACGCTTTCGACGCGGGCGAGGGCGGTGCCTTCACCCACGGTGTAAGCGAAGCCTATTTGGCCATCGTGCAGGTTGCCGCGCAGCAGGCAGCGCACGCTGATTAACGGCTTGTTAAGACCTGTGGCGTCCAAAGAGCGGGCAAACTGCCTTTGCGTCACCTCTCGATCCCATCACTGCTTGGTGATTGTGCACGAGCGGGCCTTGGCTTGTGTATCTGCGCACTTATTTACGATACAGATGCATCAGACCTGTTGCGCTACATTGGCGCCAAACACGACGAAATGGAGGAAAGCGTGAGAGACACTTCGCTTGCACTTCGCCGGACCAACCCAATCCAGTATGTCTGGCCAATCATTCTTGGCGTTGCGCTTTTGTTGGCGCAGACGCTTGCCGCTGCCGCGCAATCGCGGCCCGATACCTTTGCCGATCTTGCCGAGAAGGTAAGCCCGTCGGTGGTGAACATCACCACGTCGACGACGGTCGCCACCAACGCGCAGCCGGGGCCGATTGTGCCCGAAGGGTCGCCGTTCGAGGATTTCTTCCGCGACTTCATGGACCGGAACGGCCCCAATGGTGACCGTCCGCGCCGCAGTCAGGCTTTGGGTTCGGGCTTCGTGATCTCGGAAGACGGCTTCATCGTTACGAACAACCACGTCATCGAAGGCGCAGATCAGATCCTGATTGAATTCTTCGAAGGGTTCGAGCTGGAGGCCGAACTGATCGGCACCGATCGCAACACCGACCTTGCGCTTCTCAAGGTTGAAAGCGACGAACCGTTGAAGTTCGTCAACTGGGGCGACAGCAAAGAAGCCCGCGTCGGCGATTGGGTCATGGCCATGGGCAACCCCCTGGGCCAGGGCTTCTCGGTTTCCGCCGGGATCGTCTCGGCACGGGGGCGCGCGCTCTCGGGCAGCTATGACGACTACATTCAGACCGACGCCGCGATCAACCGGGGCAACTCGGGCGGCCCGCTCTTCAACATGAATGGCGACGTGATTGGTGTGAACACCGCTATCCTGTCGCCGAACGGTGGCTCGATCGGCATCGGTTTCGCCATGTCCAGCCGGGTGGCCGAGAACGTGATCCAGCAGATCAAGGACAACGGCGAAGTGCGCCGCGGTTGGCTGGGTGTCCGCATCCAGGACGTCACCGACGACCTGGCTGAAGGGCTTGGGCTGGAAGAGGCCAAAGGCGCTCTTGTCACCGACGTGCCGGAAGGCCCGGCACTGGAAGCGGGCATGGAAGCCGGCGACGTGATCCTGTCCTTCGATGGTGTCGAAGTTGCGGACACGCGCGGTCTCGTCAACCAGGTTGGCAGCACCGAAGTCGGCAAGGAAGTCCGGGTTCTGGTGTTCCGCGACGGCGCCACCGAGACGCTGCGCGTGACGCTTGGTCTGCGCGATGATCCTGAGCGTCCGGTGCCCGCTTCAGTCAGCCGGGATGAACCGATCACCAGCGAGATGATGGGCCTGACCATCAGCAACCTGACCGACGAACTGCGCGAGCAGCTTGGCCTGCCGGAAAGTGCCGAAGGCCTTGTGGTTGCCGATGTGGCCGAAGACAGCGAGGCCTATGAAGAGGGCCTGCGCGCTGGCGACATCATCACGGAAGCGGGTCAGGAAGATGTCAGCACGGTCGGTGATCTGGAAGATCGCATCGCCGAAGCCAAGGAAGCTGGCCGCAAGTCTATCCTGCTGCTGGTGAGCCGCGGCGGTGATCGCCGGTTCGTTGCACTGGGCATCGACAACAGTTGATCCAAGGTTCAAATGTATCGTTAAGGGCGCCCTTTGCGGCGCCCTTTCTTGTTTGTCTTGGTGATTTTGATCAGGAAGACCTGTCTAATTGTATCAATTGCATTTTTGCAGGCGCTGGGCGACGTTTGGCGTGAAGAGAACACAAGGCCTGTAAGGCTGCGGAGAGTACCTGTGCCGTTTGACTTTCAGGCTTGGGCCGATCGGATCGGTCAAAACTTCTGTAACCGACGCTTTGATCTGAACGCGTCCCTCTATCGCTTTCCATCGGCCTTTTACGAAGGCGAAAGCGTCGACGTATTGCCCAACGCATTGGAGTACGACACGTGGGTCCGCGGATTGCGGGACCGGTTCGATCCTTATGGATTGGCGCGCATCGATCAATCCGTCGAGGACTTGTCCATCAGTTTGAAAGACCGACGCATCCTGCGTGTGCGCAGCACTTTGCTGGACAAGCAGGGGCAGCCCTTCGCCGTCTATGTTCTGCGGTACTATCTTGAGTTTCGGGAGTTCGAGCCAAAGATCGGTCTCGTTCAGGTGGTGGATACACCCGACTCAAAGCCCATTCCGGTGGAACCAAAGTAGCGCCAGCTATTCAGCCGCCATCGGCATGTCGGCGCGACCGATGTCGGTTACGTCTGCAACCACCCGGTCAATCAGCGCCTTGAACGCCTTGAAGTTGTTGTTCGGGCGAACCTGCTGTTCGTTCATGTAAAGCGAACGGTCGATCTCGACTTGCACCACATGCCGGTTCCGTGCCGGACGTCCATAATTCTGGGTGACGAAAGCCCCGGCAAAAGGGGCATTTCGGGCGACGCGAAGCCCGGCGGAACTCAACGCCGCTTCGATCTTGTCGACAACGTCCGAGCCTGCGGCCGCGCCGAAACGGTCGCCCAGCACGATCTCGGGGCGCGCACCGCGCGGGTGCGAAATCGTTTCGATCGCTTCATGCGGCATGGAATGGCAGTCGATCAGAATCGCTTCGCCGAATAAGGCGGTGCTGTCATCCATCAGGGTTTCCAGCGCCAGATGCCAGGGCTTCCAAAACTCTTCGATCCGGGCGTCGGCTTCCTTGCGGGTGATCTTGCCGCGATAGATCGCACGGCCGTTCGCCACGACGCGGGGCACCACGCCAAGGCCGGATGCGACCCGTGGATTATGGGCGGTGCGGCGCACGCCTTCGATCAGGGCCGGGTCCAGTTCCTCGGCCGAGCGGTTGACATCGATCCACGCGCGGGGCGCAATCGCGGTCAGCAGCGGCGCGCCGTGCTGCGGGGCAGCGTCGAAGAGTTTGTCGACAAAGGCGTCTTCCGAAGATCTGAGCGTGCGTTCGTCGAGAATCGTTCTGCGCACGAAACTCCACGGATATTCGCGACCTGAATGCGGCGAGGCAAACACAACAGCCGTTGTCCGCAAGTCTGGCATTGTCAGATTATAGGCCGGCAAACAAAAACACTCCCATATGTTGTTATGGTATACGCCATTTTCGATGCATACCAAAACCCCTTGATGTGCCCTCGCAAGGGCATTATAGAACGCCGGACCGACGCGGGGACTTCCCGCGTCGCGTTCGTTGGAACATAGGGCGATTAGCTCAGCGGTAGAGCACTTCGTTGACATCGAAGGGGTCACTGGTTCGATCCCAGTATCGCCCACCATGAGCCGCAGCGCGTTGATTGTGCTGCAAATTGTAACCAAGGCGCGCCGATGCGCCGCGACAAGGAGAGCGTCGATGAAAGTCCGCAACTCGCTTCGTTCGCTGAAGAACCGCCACCGCGACTGCCGCGTGGTGCGCCGCAAGGGTCGCGTCTATGTGATCAACAAGACGCAGCGCCGGTTCAAGGCACGCCAGGGCTGAGCTTTCAGCCCAATGCACGCAAAAAGCCGCCCCACGGGGCGGCTTTTGTCGTTTTGGGGTGGGTCAGGCCTTGGGTGCAGCCGCAAAAGGCAAGTGACCGGTCTTCATCCAGAGCGTTGCACCGTCTGCCCCCGATTCGGCTTGCAGGGAGTCGCCTTCGGGCAGCCTGAGCCACGACCCTGCAGTCAGGGTGTCGTCGCCCTCGGTCAACGTTCCGGACAGCAATAAAACCTCGATCCCGCCCGAAGCGTCTATATTTAGGGCCGTGTTGGGTGCGATGTCGTAATACGTCACCACCTCGCGATCATCTCGATGCAGTTCCGCCGTGGCAACGCCGTCAACAGGTGCGGACAGCTCGCCTGCCATGTTTTTGCGGAACTGGGTCCGGTCTTCCATGTCGAATTGCCAGAGCTTGACGAAGATCACGCAGCCTTCGTCCGAACCGGGCGTGTGGCGGGTCGTTGGTGGGTTGCGAACATAGGTGCCGGCGGGAAAATCGCCGTGTTCGTCCTGAAAGACGCCGTCGAGCACGATGAACTCTTCACCTCCGGTATGCGTATGGGCCGAGAACTGGCTGCCCGGAGCATAACGAACGATCGATGTCGCGCGCGCCACCTCGTCGCCGATCCGGTCGAGCATCCTGCGATCCACACCCGGCATGGGCGACGGGGACCACGGCGTTTCCGAGGAATGGACGACGACGCGCTTGGTAAAATCGGCATTCAATTCCATGCGCAGGCTCCTTTCAAGACAGACTGCCAAGATGGCGCACGGCGAATTTTTTCTGTGCATGATCGTCTGTTTCTACATTGGGTTTTCTGAACCGGCTGGACATTCTTCTGTCAACCGTCTATGACGATTTCTAACCGAAATCGGATCAGAGGCCGCAATGGATCTCTCGAACCTGA
>JAJDUZ010000023.1 GCA_022826385.1 Silicimonas sp. | reverse complement strand
GCTCGCCGAGTTGCAGGCGGTCTATCCGGGCACCACGGCCAACGACCTGCGCGTCTTCGACGTGAACCGTGACGGCCGCATCGCCTTCAACGAGTTCTACGCGCCCCTCGCCGTCGAAACGCTGGGCAAGAACAAGTAAGTTCTGACGCTTTCGTCGGACATCGGAACGGCCACTCGTCCTGCGAGTGGCCGTTTTTCCTTGCGTTTTGTTTACCTTTTGTTCACATTTCGACAATGTCCTTTGATCTGACCTCCGAGATGAAACCGGGCCAGCTTCTGGCGCGCGGCGTTTGCCGTCACCTTGCCAGTCTGGATTTCGTGACGGTCGAGGAGTTGGTGCCGACATCTGGCCTGCGGGTCGATGTGATGGGGTTGGGCCCAAAGGGCGAGGTCTGGATCATCGAGTGCAAATCGAGCCGGGCCGACTTCCAGTCGGATCACAAATGGCAAGGCTATCTGGAGTGGTGCGATCGCTATTTCTGGGCGGTGGACGAGGCGTTTCCGACAGACCTTTTGCCCGAGGGAACAGGGTTGCTGATCGCGGATGGGTATGATGCCGAAATTCTGCGAATGGGGCCCGAGACCAAGTTGGCGGCGCCACGGCGCAAGGTGATGACCCAGAAGTTTGCGCGCCATGCGGCGATGCGCTGGCATGCTGCGCGCGACCCCGGAATGGCGATGGCCAGCGCTTAACCTTCGTTAACTTTTCGAACGGTTTTGTGCCACCGTCCTCCCACCCCAATTATACCGCGCGGTGAGTTAAGGCTTTGTGAACACATACTGAAGTGAACACATACTGAAGTGAATACAAACTGAGTTGAATGCACACTGAACGCACGTCAGCGGGTTGGTCGCGCGTTCAGCGGACTATCTCTCCATCGCGACCAAAGTCAGACGGTCCTCAAGGCCCAGGGCAAAGACCGCCGCGGTCGGTCCTCAGCTGCGACGTCCGCCCTTCATGCCGGCCGCGCGTGCCCGCCCGGCGGCGGCCTTGATCTCTTCCGCGATTTCTTCGGCTTCGTCGGGGTCGAAATCCATCGGGATCTCGGTGCCGTTCGCCTCGACGAAAATGCGCACCATGCCAAGGCTGGTCGGGCCGATCTGAAGGTTGGCCGTCACATCGCTTTCGCTGTCGATCCCCATCGCAATCATCCTTTTGCCGATACGCGCCGCGCATAGCAGCGCTTGGGCTTGCTTGACAAGCCGTGGCAGTGGATCAATGCCGGGCAGACGGTTTTGACGGGGGGACCATGAGCGCACCATTGCAAGGGTTGAGAGTTCTGGAACTGGCGCGGGTGTTGGCCGGGCCGTGGATCGGTCAGACGCTGGCTGATCTGGGGGCCGAGGTCATCAAGGTCGAAAGTCCGGCCGGGGATGACACGCGTGGCTGGGGCCCGCCTTTCATCGAACGCGAGAGCGGGGCGAGTGCCGCCTATTTCCATGGCTGCAACCGTGGCAAGTCCAGCGTGATTGCAGACCTGTCCAACCCCGAGGACCGCGCGCGGGTGGCGGCCCTGGCCGGTGAGGCTGATGTCATGGTCGAGAACTTCAAGCTGGGCGGTCTCGCCAAGTTCGGGCTGGATTACGACAGCCTTTCAAGCGCAAATCCGGGACTGATCTATTGCTCGATCACGGGCTTCGGGCAGACCGGGCCGCGGGCGGCTGAACCGGGCTATGATCTGCTGATCCAGGCGATGTCGGGCGTCATGGACATCACCGGTGATCCGGACGGACCGCCGACCAAGATGGGCGTGGCGTTTGCCGATATCTTCAGCGGTCTTTACGGCGTGATTGCCATTCAGGCGGCATTGGCCGAGCGTGCGGTCTCGGGGCAAGGACAGCGGATCGATATTGCGCTTTTCGATTGCATGCTGGGGGCCTTGGCCAACCAGGCGCAGAACTATTTCGCGACCGGCAAGAGCCCGATGCGCAAGGGCAACGCGCACCCGAATTTGACGCCCTATGAAGCGTATGAGACGCGGACCGGATACATGGTGATCGCGGTCGGCAATGACGGTCAGTTCAAGCGGCTTTGCCGGGCCGTTGGTGCCGATGCAGCGGCCGAGGATGCCCGGTTTACAACCAATGCCGACCGGGTTGAGAACCGGGATGCGCTTTTCGCGGTGCTGTCGGGCGCGTTGAAGGACCGCGACCGTGCCGAGGTCGTGTTGGCGCTGACGGCGGCCGGCGTGCCGGCCGGGCCGATCCATTCGGTCGGCGAGGCGCTGGAAGACCCGCAGATCGAGGCTCGCGGCATGGTGATTGCGCCGGAAGGCGATACCGGGCTCAGAACGCCCATTGTGTTTTCGCGATCGACGTTGAAACTCGACACCGGCGTGCCCGCGCATGGCAGCACGCCGCTTGCCCAAGCCGGATGGAGGCCAAGATGAACGAACAGACCAAACTGCCGAACGATCTGGATTCTTTCTGGATGCCGTTCACCTCGTCGCGGGCGTTCAAGGCGAACCCGCGGCTGATCGCGGGGGCCGAGGGGTGTCATTACATCGGAACCGACGGCAAGCGCCGGATCGACGGCACCGGTGGTTTGTGGTGCTGCAATGCGGGCCATGCGCACCCGAAGATCACCGAGGCCATTCAGCGGCAGGCCGCAACGCTCGATTTCGCGCATTCCTTCGGGCAGGGCCACCCGATTGCGTTTGAAGCGGCCTCGCGGCTGGTCTCGATGGCGCCGGGATTCGATCAGGTCTTTCTGACCAATTCGGGGTCGGAAGCCGTGGATACCGCGTTGAAAATTGCGCTGGCCTATCACACGGCGCGGGGCGAAGGGACGCGCCGTATTCTGGTCGGGCGGCAGAAGGCCTATCACGGGATCAATTTCGGTGGGCTGTCTGTGGGCGGGATTGGCCTGAACAAGGGGCAATTCGGAACGCTTTATCCTGATGCCCAGCATATGCGGCATACGAAGCTGCCCGAGAACGCGTTCTCGCGCGGGCAGCCCGAGACCGGAGCCGATCTGGCGGATGATTTGCAGGGCATTGTCGACACTTGCGGCGCGCATCGCGTGGCCGCAGTCATCGTCGAGCCGGTGGCCGGGGCCGGGGGCGTCTTCCCGCCGCCGCTCGGGTATCTGGAGCGATTGCGCGAGATCTGTGACGCGCATGGGATCCTGTTGATCTTCGACGAGGTGATCACGGGCTTCGGGCGATTGGGCACCGCGTTCGGGCATCAGTATTTTGGCGTGATGCCAGACCTTTACACGGTGGCGAAGGGCGTGACGAATGCGACGGTTCCGATGGGCGGTGTCTTTGCGCGCGCCGGGCTGCGCGATGCGTTTCTGACTGGTCCCGAAGCGATGCCGGACCTGTTCCATGGCTATACCTATTCCGGCCATCCGCTGGCGGCGGCGGCCTGTCTGGCGACGCTTGATGTCTATCGCGACGAAGGGGTGTTCGAGAACGCGGCGGCGATGGCGCCCGCGTGGGAGGACATGTTGCACGGGCTGCGTGATCTGCCGGGTGTCGTCGATATTCGCAATGCCGGGCTAATGGGGGCGATCGAGTTCGCGCCGGAGGGCTTGCCGGGCGATGTCGCGCGTGCTGCCTATGCCAAGCTTTGGGATCTTGGGCTGATCGTGCGCCCGATTGCCGACAGTATCGCGATGTCGCCCCCTTTGACGATCACCGAAGAGATTATCGGTGAGATCGGTGGCCTGATCCGGAAGGCTGTCGCGGGCTGAGAGGCCTCTTCTCTTCCCAGATTTTGCGCCGGCTTTGCCGTCGCCTGGGGCGAGGGGGTTTCACCCCCTCGCGCTCCCCCAGGATATTTGAGGGCCGATGGAGACCGCAGGGTCGCACTTACCGGATCAGTTGCGGGCGGTAGCGAATGCGTTTTCGCGCAGCCGGCATGTGTCGTGTGAGGCGGCGGTTGATGATCGAGAAAAGGCCGATCACCGCAAGCGTCAGCAGGATGAAGTAGAAGGCCACGATCGGGTAGGGCACGAAGGGATTGAATGTCTTGTCGGCGAAGTAGTTGGCATAATAGAGCGCGTCGCCTCGCTGTTGCCACGCCGGGAAGCCCGAGAAGAAGACCAGTGTCGTTGCGTGGAAGAGAAAGATCGCTTCGTTCGTATAGGCGGGCCAGGCGAGCCTAAGCATGGTTGGCCATGTCACCCGTCGAAACTTGGCCCAGCCGGTGAGGCCATAGGCGTCGGCGGCTTCGAGATCGCCTTTGGGCACGGATTGCAGGGCACCATAGAAAATCTCGGCAGAATAGGCGGCGGTGTTCAGGAAGAGCACGATCAGGGCGCCGGCCCAGGCGCGGGCCAGCCAGCGGGTTTCGGCGGTGAAGCCAAGGATCTCGATCCCGTCGCGGGGCAGGAGGACGAGCGCTTCGTAGGCGAAAAAGAACTGGATGAAGAGCGGCGAGCCCCGGAAGAGGAAGACGAACCACTCGCAGGGTTTGCGGATGACCGGGTTTGCCGATGCCTTGCCCAGTGCGATGGCGGTGGCCAGGAAGAAGCCCGCGCTCATGGCGAAAACGCCGAAATAGATGTTCCAGAGAAGACCCGAGCCGATCAGCGTGAATTGCTGGCAGAGCGTGAAATCCGATCTTGGCAGCAGGCGTTCGCCGTAACCGATCGAGCGGAACGCATAGTCGGCAAGGGTTTCCCAGCAGCTCATGTCCGCAGCGCCTCGCCGCGCATGGTGGCCTGACCGCGCGCAAGGCGGCGGTTCAGCCGGGCCAGCACCATTTCCGAGACCTTTGTGAGGCCGAGATAGAAGACAAGGAGGCCGGTGAAATACCAGAGCCGCCAGTCGGGATGCGGGTAGTCGAAGATCGGGCCTTTCGAGCCGCCCAGTTCGCGCGCCCAGTAGACGATGTCTTCAACCCCGAGAAGGAACAGGAGGGGCGTGGCCTTGACGAGAATCATCCAGAGGTTCGAGAGGCCGGGCAGCGCATAGACCCACATTTGCGGGATCAGGACGCGCCAGAAGGCTTGTCTTGGCGACATGCCATAGGCTTCGGCGGTTTCCATCTGGGCTTCGGGGACGGCGCGCATGGCGCCATAGAGGATGTTGGCCGCGAAGGCGCCAAAGACGATGGCGAAGGTCAGCACGGCCAGCAGGAAGCCATAGGTCTCGTGCACCCATTGCGGCGCCGAGGAGAGGGGCAGTTTGGCCTCGGGGCAGACGATGAAGTCGTTGCCTTGCCGGATCGGGTCAGTCCAGTCGGGGCAAAGCACGTGGTGGCGGAGCCATTCGAAGCCTTGGTCCAGCGCGATCACGAAGAAAAGGAAGAAGACGATGTCAGGCACACCGCGCACGATGGCGGTATAGCCTTTGCCGAGCCAGCGGAGCGGTGCGACGTGGCTGCGGGCGGCGGTTGCGCCAGCAAAGCCAAAGGCAAGGGATACCGGGGCGGTGATCGCCAGAAGCAGCATGACGGTGCCGAAGGACGTGTAGGCGGTCAGGTGCTTCCCATTAGTCAGGTAGCAGGCAACCCAGGACAGGCCTTCGAGAATGCTGGGATCGGTGCAGAAGGAAAAGATGCCGGTCTCTCCGTCAGGAATACCGGGGCGCGCGGCGCGCCCCGGTCCGGGTCAGGTCACCACTGGCTGGAGACTTCCCATTTCGCAATCATGGTGTTCAGCGTGCCGTCGTCTTTCATCGACTGGATGGCGGCGTCGAACTTGGCCCGCAATTCGCCATCCGACTCGCGGATCCCCATGCCGACCCCACCGCCGAGCGGCACTGGATCGCCAACAACCATCAGGTCGCCATTGGCGGCGATGGCGGTCTGGATGAAGCTGTCATCGGCCAGAACCGCGTCGGCTTCGCCGTTCATCACCGCGGCGATGGTTTCATCTGGCGTTGCATATTCCACCAGCGTCGCGCCGCTTTCGGCCACGTAACCCGACTGGAGCGTGCCGGTTTGTGCCGCGATCACACCGCCTGCAAGGTCGACGTCGTCGGACAGGGCTGCATAGGTCGACGGATCGGGGGGCGTATAGGCCTGGGTGAAGTCGATGACCTCGTCGCGCTCGTCGGTGATCGACATGCCCGCAATGATGGTGTCGTAGTTGCCCGAGACGAGGTTCGGAATGATCGAATCCCAGTCATTGGTGACCCATTCGCAGGTGAGGCCCGCGCGCTTGCAAAGCTCGTCGCCCAATTCACGCTCGAACCCGTCGACTTCGCCCGCATCATTGATGAGGTTCCACGGAGGGTAGGCGCCCTCGGTGCCCATGCGCACGACGTCTTGAGCAAAGGCCGATCCGACGACAAGCGCCAGAGCAGCGGTGGTCAGGATGAGTTTTTTCATTGTCTTTCTCCCCTTTGGGTTAAGCAGCAACGGCAGACAGGAACTGCCGCAACCGTTCCGATTTCGGCGCGCCGAAGAGCGTTTCGGGCGGGCCGTCTTCCTCGATCAGGCCCTTGTGCAGGAAGACCACATGGTCGCTGACATCTCGGGCAAGGTTCATGTCGTGGGTTACAATAATCATGGTGCGGCCTTCCTGGGCCAGCGCCTTGATCACGCGGATGACCTCCTGTTCCAGTTCGGGGTCGAGCGCGCTGGTGGGCTCGTCGAACAGAAGCGCGCGTGGCTCCATGCAAAGGGCGCGGGCAATCGCGGCGCGCTGCTGCTGACCGCCCGAGAGTTGGGCGGGCCAGACGTCGCATTTGTCGCCGATGCCGACCTTGGCGAGGTATTCGCGGGCTTTTGCCTCGACCTCGTCCCGGTCGCGTTTGAGCACTGTGACGGGGGCTTCCATGACGTTTTGCAGTATTGTCATGTGGGACCAGAGGTTGAATTGCTGGAACACCATTGAAAGGTTCGTGCGGATGCGCGCGACCTGTTTCTTGTCGGCGGGATGTCGACCGGGGCCGTTGCCCCGCCATGCCACCGGCTCGCCTTCAAACAGGACTTCGCCGGACTGGCTGTTTTCCAACAGGTTCACGCAGCGCAGAAGCGTCGACTTGCCGGACCCGGACGATCCGATCAGGGAAATCACGTGTCCGCGGGGCGCGGTCAGAGACACGCCTTTCAACACCTCCAGATCGCCGTAGCTCTTGTGAAGGTCGCGGATTTCGATGACAGGTTTTGTGTCGGACAAATGAGCAGCTTTTGGCAGACGGGTTTCAGCGACGAAGTGAACCTGCAAAATTCAAGGATTGCAACGGGGAAAGGGCAGGGGTGTTGAGGCTTTTCATCTTCTCCGGCCCGTGTTACGCGAGCCGCGAAATTCATGCGGGGGCGCATCGGGCGCTTGCCGCCTTCCTGTTCAAAGAGGCTGACCCATGGGCGTAGAACGCACACTTTCCATCATCAAACCGGATGCCACGAAGCGCAACCTGACCGGTAAGATCAACGCCAAGTTCGAAGATGCGGGCCTGCGCATCGTCGCTCAGAAGCGTATCCACCTGACCAAGGCGCAGGCTGGTGTCTTCTATGCCGTGCATGCAGAACGCCCGTTTTATGACGAGCTTTGCGAGTTCATGGCGTCGGAACCGGTCGTTGTGCAGGTTCTGGAAGGCGAAGGCGCCATTGCGAAAAACCGCGAAGTGATGGGCGCCACGAACCCGGCAGATGCGGCTCCGGGAACGGTTCGGGCCGAGTTTGCTGAAAGCGTCGGCGAAAACTCGGTCCACGGCTCGGATGCGCCGGAAACGGCGGCTGTCGAGATCGCCTACTTCTTCTCGGGCCTCGAACTGGTCGGTTGATTTGCTATCTCGGGAACAAGCGGGCGACCGCTTGTTCCTAATTTTGACCCGGCGGAATGCCGCAAACGGCAACTTGGGTCATCGATTGTTTCCAAAACGATACTTGTTACAAAGCATTCCGGGCTGTTAACCATCTTTTTGGGGGCGGCTATCTGGAGCCGCGTGCATGTGTAGGTCGGACGTCAAACCCTTTGGGTCAATGCCTCTCCGGATTGGGGAGGAACGGCGATGAACAGTCTTCTTTATCTTTTCTTGTTGGGCGCGCTTGCCGCAGCCGGTGGTTCGGGCGGTGGGTCGAGCACCGGAACGACGACCGCCGGCGGGACAACGTCGGGGGATGACGACACGCCGGACATGCCGACCTCGTCCGGTGATGAGACACCGGAAGACGACACGCCGACCCCAGCCGCGGCACCTGTCACCGAACCCGAGCCTGTGTCCGCGCCTGTTTCGTCCGACAGTGGCGGGGCCGGTCTGCCGGACAGCGCCTATGACATCGGCTGGGCAGGTCTGACGGCAGAAGAACAGATGATCGTTGAACTGGTGAACCGGGCACGGCTTGACCCGCTGGGCGAACTTGGTCGGCAGGACGAAGGTTTTGCCGCCGGTGTCACGACCGCTCCCAAGGAAGCCTTGGCGGTGGTCGAGACCCTGAGCGATGCGTCCGATGCGCATTCGCAGGACATGGATAACCGGGATTTCTTCTCGCATACGAACCCGGATGGTGACTCGCCGTCGGATCGAGCGATCGACGCGGAACATGGATCGCGGTTTGTGGGCGAAAACATCGGCTGGATCGGTTCGACGCGGACAAGTTTTGACGAACAGGCTCGCGCACAAAGCCATCACGATAATCTTTGGGACTCAGACGGTCACCAGCAAAACTTCATGTCCGACGCCTGGAGCGAAATCGGTGTCGGCTATGATTACGGCGACTATCTTGGGTATTCGGGGTCAACCTTTGTGACCGAGATGTTCGGGGACCGGGGCGAGACGTACCTGACGGGTGTCGTGATCGAAGACGCGGATGGCGACGAGTTTTACGACATTGGCGAAGGTCAGGGCGATGTGAAGATCACGGCCTATAGTGGCGACGATGTCTATGCCACGGCGACGTGGGAGTCTGGTGGGTATACGCTGGCGCTTCCCTCTGGGGACTACCGGGTGGTGTTCGAGGGGGGTGATTTGGACGTTCCCTACGAGACCAATGTCACGATCGGAAATGAGAACGTGAAACTCGACGTGATCGATGAAGGCGGCAATGTCGCTGCGACGTTGAGCGCCGGTGCGGTGCCTGAGCCTGCATTGCTGCCGGGGATCGAACCGGTAGCAGACACGATGACCACGATCGACGATGACGAAACATCGGACGATATGATCATGATCTTCTGATCGGCATGTCGCGGC
Source organism: Silicimonas sp. (assembly GCA_022826385.1). Taxonomy (GTDB): domain Bacteria; phylum Pseudomonadota; class Alphaproteobacteria; order Rhodobacterales; family Rhodobacteraceae; genus JAJDOD01. The sequence continues at coordinate 31,591 of JAJDUZ010000023.1, read as the reverse complement.
AGGGCCTTGTCGCGACAGGTCAGGGGTCGATGCGTACGCCGACTTCGTCAAGCGCTTGCGCCAGCGCCGAAACGGGTTGTTGTCGGGTTTGTGCAACCAACGTATCGAACCGCTTGCGCAACTCCACTTTTTCCTGGCCCTGACAGTCGTTCCAAGGACGACCCTGCAGCCCCATGGTCAGGGCGTAATAGGCAATGAAATGGGGGCGTTGCCCCGCGGCGAGCAGTTTCGCATAGGCCGCATCGGCACCAAGGTCGCGCAGAGCTTCTGCCGTTGTGACCCCGACCGACGCAAAGGCGTCTTCCATGGCGGGGCCGAGGTTGCGTACCGAACTGACAGGTTCTGACATGATCGATAGCCTAAGACCGGCTACGACGCAGTCAATCCGTTTGCCGCGGGCTTCAGATTGCAGCCCAGTCGTCAAACTGTACGGGCGGCTCTGGCTGCGGTGGGGGAGACGGCTGCTTTGGCGTCGTGGCCGCGGCACTGGCAGGCGTGTTGTCTTGGGATGGAGCGTTCATAAATCTGGCTACCCTCTTTCCTCTAATGGCTCGATGATTCCCGAGTAACCGGGCGCAATCATGACTGCCGCGGGCCGCCGCCATGGTCTTTTTCTGAATGTGACGGAAGCGAGGCAGGGATTTGGGCAGGGTTGCGACGGTACACAGGTTTACCCACAGGCAAGTCATTGAATTTCCAACTTTAAGGTGCCGCAATTATCATATTGTTTTTAAACACTTTAGGGTGGATTTTAATGAGTTAAAGGGAATGCTGTGCCGGGCGTCTTAGAATCATCTGCAAGTGTTCATGCTCAGGCGTTTGAAATCTGCCAATTCAGGTAAATTTTGGGCGCTTGGGCCATGAACTCGCTTGATTTTTGTCAAGATTTTACCTCAAAAACAACTCAGGGTTGTTTTTTTCACCGATCCAGAGGATGTCCTCGGGTCGGAAAAAGTCTAACCTATCTTATGGATCCGACGAGGGACAGTTGTCGGGTTCAAGTGTGGCCGCCTGCGCGAGCGGCGGCAGCATGTTGAAAAGCGTATGTGAGGAGTAATGAGATGCGCGTCCTTTCCAAAAACTTTCTCAAATCCGAGGACGGGGCTTCCCTTGTTGAATATGCCGTGGCGTTGATCGTCGTGACTATCATCGGGGGGGCTGGGGTGATCGCTCTGGGTCAGAATGCCGGCGGTGTGACCGAAGCGGCTTGTGACACCACGGCCGCTGCGTTGCAGGTTGCCATCGACAACGGTGGTGTGACCGACCTGCAGGGCGACTGCGCGGGCCAGCCAGAAGACTCGAACTAAACTGACTGCTGCGCGGCACTGTTTGAAACGGGCTTCGGTCGTCTTCCGGACCGGGCCATTGCTAGAAAGGTGATGAGGAGATGTCTGATCTTCGTCGGAATTTTCTACGTTTTATGCGCGATGCCGCGGGAGCAACCATCGTCGAGTATGCCGTCGCCCTGATTGTCGTAACGATCATCGGTGCGGTTGTGCTCGGTCTCGGTGGCAATGTGGCCGGCATCATCGACCTCTCGGCAGGCGCCTTCTGACGCCGTCCGGGTGGCCGTTGACGCCCCTGGAGTGTTCTTATGCGTATTCGGTCCTTGTTGATCACAATGCTGGGCGTCGCCGTGGCGGCGGGCTCGGTCTATGCCTCGCGCGAGTTTCTCGCGGTCGAGCAAGCAACGGCGTCGGCTGAGCGGTCTACGCCGGCGCTTGTCAGCGTCGTTGTGGCCGGGCAGGAAATCCCGTTCGGCACGACGATCGAGGCCCACAAGCTGACCACCATCCAGTGGCCAGCAGAAGCTGTACCTTCGGGCGTTTTCACCGACTACTCGGTGCTTATCCCGAAAGGGGATGAAGAACCCCGCCGTGCCAAGCGGGCCATGGTGAAAGGCGAGTTGATCCTTGCTGCCAAACTGTCGGATTTCGGCGAGAAGGTGACAATCGGTCAGACGCTGAGCCCCGGCAATCGCGCCATGGCGATCAGCGTGAATGCGACCACCTCGGTCGGTGGTTTTGTCACACCGGGCGACTTCGTGGATGTCGTATTGACCAGCCGCGACAAGCGGGGGCTGCGGGCGGTGACGATCCTGCAGAAAATACGGGTTGTCGGCGTTGACCAGCAAACCGACGAACTCAACGAACAGGCCCAGGTTGCCCGAACGGTCACCGTCGAGGTGACGCCGCTTCAGGGTCAGAAGCTGGCGCTTGCGCAACGCGCTGGCACGCTCAGCCTGACGCTGCGCAACATCGAGTCTGCCGACGAAGAAGACCAAGTGCTGGAGAGCATCCGACTGAGTGACATCATCCAGGATGACACGCCCGTCGTCGTCGCTCCGGCCCCGAAACCAACCGTAAAGGTCCGCCGGGGAAGCGCGATCGAAGAAGTTGAACTCGATGGCGCGACCGAGGAGCTTCGGGACAACGGCAGTTGACGTCGGAGCTTGGGGGGATGAAGCTTCGGCACCATATGTTGCGGTTTCTGCACCGTGAAGACGGATCGCTTCTGGTCTTTTTCATGGTCAGCACGATCACCGTGCTTGGCATCGTTGCTTTGTCCTTTGATCTTGGGCGCCGTGCGTCGACACAGACGGACATGCAGGGCTATGTAGACAACGTGGTGTTGGCGGCAGCAGGTGAGCTTGACGGATCGCCGGACGCGATAACCAACGCGACGGCGGCCGCGACGGCGGTCATCACAGCCGCCAACGAGCGTTTGAAAGCCGGGACGGCCGGGCAGGATTTTGCTATCGCGCTGGATCAGATCGTCTTCTACGAGGACCTTCCAGACACCGACACGCCGGCATCCTTCGATCCGGCGCAATTGTCGAACCCCGCCTCGGCCAGCTACAAGTATGGATTGCCAGCGACAGATCTTGGCTCGACACCCGATCCGGCGCGTGCCCGTTACGTCGGTATTCGCCTCGCGACCGTCGATGTGCCATGGATTTTCGCCGGCGTGTTCAGTGCAAGCGATCTGCCAAACGAAGCCGTGGGCGCCATCGCCATTGCGGGCAACAGCGCTTGGAATTGCGATATTGCCCCAGTGCTGTTCTGCCTTCCGAACGACGAGGGAGACAACCCTATACAGTTGGAGCCCGGGCAAGCCATCAACATGCGCGCGGCGCGTAACAACAGGCGTTGGCGCACTGGCGAGTTCGGTTTCGCGGCGGTTGATTTTGACCCGACCGGCCCCTGTGCCGGCCTTACGGACGAGGCCGGGCGGCAGGCGTGCTTGATTACAGCACGCGAGCGGGTTGCGGCCTGTTTGCAACCGCGTCGGCTCTCGGTCGAAACCGGGCAAAGACCGTTTCAGGAAGATTCCGCATTCGACATGGTGTTCGACATCTACGATCAGTCGATGATCCAGTTCTTCAACGACGAGCTTTACGCACCCGGGCCGCATACGATCAGCGGTCGGGCGCCGGGAGCAGACATTTGTGTGCCGACCGAGCCGTCTGACACGATGGCATTCCCTTTGGACGACTGCCATGCGGACGATAGTTGCCCGGACGGCCGCATCGGAGACGGGAACTGGACGGAGGGCCGCGAGCTCTATGTCGAAACCAACTATACGCTTTACGGCGACGGCGACGACGACGCCGATGATGACGGCGATGATGGCGATGACGACGGCGGGGATGGCGATGATGATGGGGACACCATCGAGGTCGAGGGCAGCTTCTTTGACTTCCCTGACCCGAACCTGACGCGCTATGAATATTATCTTCTGGAAATCGAGCGTGCCGCCAATGGTGGCGTCATGGATGCCTATTATTCCGGCTCGGTTTTCGAACCTGACAATGACGGCGAGGGCGAGACAGTCAGTTCTTATACCACATGGGATGACTACTGGCCTGACACCCCGTCGCCGGGTCCATTGAATCCGATCATACCCGATGCGCATGGCCGGCTCGAGAACGGTCTGCCGCAATGTAACCTGAACCTTGCAAGCCCTCCCGACCCGGACCGTCGTGTTCTGTTTGCCGCTGGCATCGATTGTCCGTCCCGCGGTGGCGTTCGGGTCGTGGGGAATGACGACGATGTCGAGATCGTCGATTTCTACAGACTGTTCCAACTCGCGCCGACAGAAAACTCGACCGGGTTGCCGCCGCGTTTCGATTTGAATGTCGAAGTCGTCGAGAGGATCGACATTCAGGATATCCCCGGGGGCCGTACGGTGGTGCAGCTTTACCGATGATGAAACCCGTCCTGCATATCCTCCAAGCGTTCCGAATGGACCAACGCGGCGCGACTGCGGTCGAGTTCGCGATCATCATGCCGATCATGCTGGTATGTTTCGGGGCCATTGTCGAAGGCGCGCGGATCTACTGGAACTATCAGAGTGCGGTCAGCGGGGTCCGCGACGCCGCCCGTTATCTGGCGCGGACGACGGATGCCGACATTTGCGACGGGCGCCCGATTGCCGAGGCCCTGCCGGGGCACAACCTTGTCGGCAACACGGTGGCGCGTGCGCGGATCGATGCCAATATGGGAGACGGGCAAGACAACCTGTTCCCGCTTGGCGTCAGCGTATCGCAACTCAGGACCCGCCTGCTGTGCCGATCAACGCCCGGCTACACGACATCCGTCACGCCCGTTGCCGTGGTGCAGGCCCTGGTGGTCGTCGAACTGCCCTTCGGAGAGGTCTTCGAGTTCTTCGGAGACCGCACCAACGGCCAGATGACCAGTTGGGTCACGGATCAATCGCGGATCTATGGGCTATGATGAAGACCGCACGTCATAAGACCTTCTTGCGCGACGAATGCGGCGCTTCGCTGATCGAGTATTCGATCGTGGTTTCGCTTTTTCTGCTGATCTTCTTCGCGATACTTGATTTCGGTCGCCTCGGGTTCAACTGGGTGATGACCGAGAAGGCCATGCAACGCGCGGCGCGGATCGCGGTGACGCGCGCTCCGGTGTGCGACGGCGTTCCGGAAACCCACCAGAGGGGATCCGATGGCGGTGTGTCCTATGGCGCGCTCTGCCGCGACGGCGCGGGCACCTGCGCGGACGAAGGGCAGCAGGTCTGCGTGTTGAGTGCGACGCCGATCAATTGCGACACAGTCACGGCGACGACGGCTGCCGAAATCTGGTGCATCATCAATCCGATCCTGCCCAGCAATGCCACGCCGCGAAACATTCGCGTGTCCTATAGCTATGATCCGAACCTTGGTTTCCTTGGCGGACCCTATACGCCGATGGTCGAGGTGGCCGTGGTGACGCAAGCTGATGTTCCGGATATTCTGGACAGCGCCGAGTTGCGGTTTGACTTCATCACGCCGCTTCCGGGTCTGGCGGCTTTGGTGGGCGGAGCGGCGCCGACAAACATTGCGGACAGTGGCTCCGACGGGCAGGCTGACATACCGTTCCCTGATCTGTCGGTTTCCATGCCGGCGGAAGACTTAGCACAGGGGAACAGTGGGTGATGGTGATCTGCGGGCGAGGAAAATTCTATGGCTAAAGCGACATCGGTTCTGCTGATCTCGGATGACAACGGCGTCACCAACGCCGTGACGGTTGCGCTTGCGGACCGGCCCCGCGTGCGGTTGCAGTCGGAAAACCGCTCGGTTTCGAGCCTGAACGGGACGGCTGTGCAAATGGCGGCCGAGAATGACATCGTCGTATTCGCCACCGATCCCGGCAATCGCGATGACATGTCGGCGATCAAGGCACTGAACGAGCGGCGGGGCGAGAACTCGATCTTCCTCGCGCTGGCGGATCGGGACATTCCCTTGGCGCGTGCGCGCGCTTTGAGCGATGCCGGCGTTGACGACGTGTTGCCGTTCCCGGTGACCGGCGACGAGTTGGCTCGGCAGATGGAGCGGTGGCTGGTCAAGGCTGCTGGCAATCGCTCGGGGGGTGGCAAGGACGGTACCGTGATCGCCGTGGCGCAGGCCCGTGGGGGCATCGGTGCGACCACGGTCGCGGTCAATCTGGCAGATCAGTTGCTGGTGCGCAAAAGCCGGTTCCGGCGCGAGCCGTCGAACAGCGTCGCCATCGTCGATCTGGATTTGCAGTTCGGCGCCGTGGGCGATTTCCTGGACGTCGATCCGCAGGAAGGCCTGATGCAGCTTGCGACCGGCGATGTGATGCCCGACCAAATGTGGGTCGAGCAATCGCTGGCCGAGACCGCAGGCGGGCTAAGCGTGTTGACCGCACCGGCTGATTTCATGCCACTTGAAGCGATCAACGCAAAGCAGATCGAGACACTGGTCGATGCGTTGCGCTCGACGCATGACTACGTGGTGATCGATCTGCCGCGCGCATTGGTGGACTGGATCGAACCCGTTGTGGCGAATGCGGACGAGATTGCGGTTGTGACGGATACGACCGTGCCGTCGATCCGCGCGACGCGACGCCTGATGGACTTCTTTCTGGCCGACAATCCGGGTCTGGCGATCGAAGTGGTCGTAAACCACGAAAAACGGCCGATGATGCAGGCGGCGCACCACAAGGAGGCGGCGAGGGTGCTAGAGAAGAAGTTCGACATCTGGCTGCCGCATGACGCGAAAGCGGCCCGGTCAGCCGTGGACTTCGGAAAGCCTTTGTCAGAGGTCGCGCCGCGGTCGGATCTGACGAAGAACATCGGTGCGATGGCCAAAGCAGTTGTCAGCCGCTTGCCCATGGGCGAGCGGGCCAGCGTGTAACGAGGGGACGGGAACATGTTCAAAGGGTTCGGCAAAACCGGGGATACACCCAAGGAAGACGTCAAAGGGGGCGCGGCCACGTCTCAGTTGGACGCCGAATCCGCAGAACGTGCACTGAAGGCGCTGAACGCGCCCGACGCCAAGCTGACGGAACGGCTTGAACTCAAGAACCGTTTGCACACGGCGCTGCTCGAGCGTTTGAACCTGTCGGTCATCGACAAAGTGCAAACCGAGGAACTGCGCCGGGAGGTCGCCAATCTCGTGCAGCAGGTTCTGGCCGAAGAAAAACGGCCGATGCGCACCGAGGATTTCAAGCAGATCGTCGACGAGCTGATGGACGAGGTTCTTGGGTTCGGACCTCTTGAACCGCTTCTTGCAGACCCGTCGGTCAACGACATCCTCGTGAACGGGCATAACAAGGTTTACATTGAACGCCACGGCATCCTCGAGCGCACGGCGGTCCGCTTCCGGGACGAGCGCCATCTTTTGCGCATCATCGACAAGATTGTCTCGTCGGTCGGTCGACGGATCGACGAAAGCCATCCTTATGTGGACGCCCGCCTTGCCGATGGCAGCCGGGTCAATGCCATTATCCGGCCTTGCGCGATCGACGGTCCATCGCTGTCCATTCGTAAGTTCTCGACCAAGCCGATCCTTCTGGAGAAGATGATCGAACTGGGGTCGATCACCGGCGAGGCGGTCGAGTTCCTGTCTGCCTTGGTGGAAGCCCGGATGAACATCCTGATCTCGGGCGGGACCGGCTCGGGGAAGACCACGCTTCTGAATGCCCTCAGTCGCGAGATTGAACCGCGTGAGCGTATCGTCACGATCGAGGATGCCGCGGAACTGCAGCTTCAACAGGAACATGTCGTGCGGCTTGAGACGCGCCCTCCGACGCCTTCGGGCAGTGGGTCCATTTCGCAGCGTGACCTTGTGAAAAACGCGCTTCGTATGCGCCCCGACCGGATCATCGTGGGCGAGGTGCGGGGCGCCGAGACCTTCGACATGCTGCAGGCGATGAACACGGGCCATGACGGGTCGATGACGACGGTGCACGCGAACACGGCGCGCGACGCCTTGGCTCGGATCGAACAGATGGTCACGATGATCGGGATCGACCTGCCGTTGTCCGCGATCCGCAGCCAGATCTCGAGCGGTTTGAATTTCGTGGTGCAGTTGAACCGTCTCAGCGATGGTAACCGCAAGGTCATGTCGATCAGCGAGATCACAGGCATGGAAAGCGACATGATTACCATGCAGGACATCTTCGTCTTCAAACGCACGGGCAAGGATGACACTGGCAAAGTGCTGGGCCAATTGCTGTCGACGGGCATGCGCCCGCGTGCGGCCGAGCAACTGATCGCGGCCGGGGTGGATCTGAAACCATTGCAAATGGTGGGAGAGTAAAGCCCCATGCCATTGCAGTTGCCCGAGTGGCTCATCTTCAACTTCAACGCCCAGCTGATCCTCTATATCGGCGTGGTCGTCGGCGTCTTGCTGGCGTTCGAAGGTCTGCGGCAGGTGTTCTCGTCCCGTGGGCGGCGGGAGGAGGCGCGGAGCCGTCGCTTGCAGATGATCTCGAAAGGGGCGACGACCGAAGAGATCCTTGCCATCCTGAAGCCCGAAGAACAGCAGTCGATTGCCGATCGCTTGCCTCTGGTGGGCGACTTGCCGCGGGTTCTGTTGCAGGCCGGGATTACCATGTCATCCGGTGCTTTCCTGACGACCTGTTTCGCCGGTTTCGTCTTTGCGACAGTGGTCTTTGCCCAACTGGGCAATCTGATTCTGGCGGCGGCTGCCGCCTTCCTGCTTTGCATGGTCGTCCCGATCCTTGCCGTCCGACTGCAAAGAACCCAGCGGATCAACGAACTGGTCCGGCAGTTGCCGGATGCGCTGGACATGATGGCGCGCGGGCTGAAAGTGGGTCACCCATTGCAGACTTCGCTGGCCTCTGTCGCCAACGAAATGCCTGACCCTATCGGGACCGAGTTCGGGCTTGTCGTCGATCAGGTCGCCTTCGGGGATGAGCTGGTGGAAGCTTTCAACGAGTTCGCAGACCGGCTGAACCAGGAAGATGTCCACTATCTTGCGACCGCGATCGCGATCCAGCACGGCACGGGCGGCGATCTGTCCCGCGTGTTGACGGTGTTGTCCAAGGTGATCCGAGAACGGCTGACGATGCGCCGGAAGGTGCGGGCGGTATCCGCCGAGGGACGATTGTCGGCCGCGATCCTTAGCGTGGTCCCGGTGATTATCTTTGTCGGCCTCAACGTGATGTCACCGTCTTACTACGGAGACATTGCCGACGAGCCGCTGGCAAAACCGCTGGTTTTCGTGGTGATCGGTCTTGTCATCCTGAACGCGCTGATCCTGCGGCGCCTCGTGCAGATAAGGTATTGAGGCGCGCATGATCGAATGGCTCATCGATATCTTCCCGGCGCTCGACAGCAGCGCGAACCTGATCCTTATGATCGGGGTGGGGATCGGCATGATGCTGTTCGTCTATGGGGCGTTCGATGCGCTGACCCCCGCGAACCCGGCCGCGCGTCGATATCGCCGCTCGGAACTGGGTGATCGGCGCAGCACGTTCGATGCGGGCATCCTCTACAATCCCGAGGTTGACCCTCGGGGATTGATGAAGGCGCTCATGCCCGTCGACCGAAACGAGCGGTCAGCCCTGAAGCGCGACCTGCGGAATGCAGGCTTCCTTGGGCCCAATGCCATTGTCAGGTTCTTTGGTCTTCGAGTGGGATTAGCAATCCTGCTGCCTATGCTGATGGTCCTGATTGTGATGGTCCGCCGCAGCGGACTCTGGTTGCCTGAAGACCTCGTTTGGTTGATCGACAGTACGCCGCGCCTTGTGCAGTTGCAGATCATTACGGCCTTGGCCGGAATCGGTTTCTTTGGGCCGGCATGGTGGCTGAAACGCAAGGTCACGGCGCGGAAGCGTGAGATCGAGGACAGCTTTCCAAACGCTCTGGATTTGATCCAGATTTCGGTCGAAGCGGGGCTTGGCTTTGATGCGGCGATGACGCGGGTCGCGAACGAGATGGTACATTCCGCGCCAGCGCTGTGTCAGGAATTCCGCATGGTGCAGCTTGAGATTTCCGCCGGTGGCGAGCGCGAGAAAGCGTTGATGGATCTTGCGTCAAGGACGGGCGTGGACGAGGTCAATTCCTTTGCGAATGTCGTGTTGCAGTCAGTGCGGTTCGGCACGTCGATGTCGGACGCGCTGCAAATCTATGCCCACGAGATGCGGTCTTCGCGCGAACTTCGGGCGCAGGAACAAGCCAACAAACTGCCGGTGAAAATGTCGGCGGTCATGTCCGCGCTTATGCTGCCTGCCATGATCCTTCTGATCGTGGGCCCCGTGGTTATTCGCTGGATGAACACCTTCGGCTAGATCGATTCGCCGGGTGTTTGAAGTTGGGCAGGATTGCCACAATTCGCACATCTATCAGCCTTGGCGCAAAACAATAATTTCAATTTCGCGTGTATTGTTTCTAAAATTGAACCAATAAGGGCATTTTTGCAGTTTCTTCGACGGAAGGTGTCCAGTGAGATTGACGAACCTCCGTGCGGGTGGGGTACACTCTTCAACGGGGTTACTTAGAACGCTGTCCGAGGTATGAGCTTGGCTGGGAATGTACCCGGCGATGATGTTTTTTTGTGGGGAAGATTTGAGTTCACGGCGCCCATCTCTGGCCAACTCGTCACCTGCACCCGATCTTCGGGTGCTTGACGGTATTGCAAGCTGGTGCGGTGGTCTGCACGGGGCGATGCCGCTTGATGCCGCCTTGGCGTCCCTTGCACAGGGGCTCGGCGCAAGGGCCGCCGCGATCCTGCGTCACCATCACCGAAGCGAGCAAACACCCCGCACCGTCGCCTTGTATGCTGGCCGCGATGGCGCCCATTTGACCGGTGGGCTTGCCAACGACGTGCTGGGCTATCAATTCGGGCGCGCCCGCCCCGGCACCGTCTGGTTCCTGAGCGATATGTTGGCAGACAGCACTTGGTCTGCGTCCCGAGACCTTGAGACCATACTGCACCGAGGCGCGACACAAGAGATCACTGTCATCCCCATGAGCGCGACCCGGCAGAATGTGGACTACATCGAGTTTCACTTCGCCAACCAGCTGACGCGCTCGGAACAGCTTGATCTGGAAGCTTTGGTGCCGACCATCGAGCGATCGTGGATCGGTCGCAAGCCTGGTCTGGTGGCCGAGGCGATGACCGATGGCCGTCTGTTGCAGGCGCGGTCCGCAAACGATCCCAAACGAACTCAATGGGATCAGGCGATCCTTGGAATGAGCAACCCCGCTGGCCTCAGCCGTGCCGAGTTCCGTGTGTGCCTTCTGATTTCGCGGGGCTTGTCGGTCAAGGCCGTGTCGGAGGAGCTTGGTCTGTCGGACAATACCGTGCGTTCGCATCTGAGAGCGATTTACGCCAAGACCGACACATCCAGCCTGCCAGAGCTTCTCTATCTGATCCTGTCAGTGACCGAGGACACCGAACCTCAGACCTATGGGGCGCAGAGGGCTTAGTCCGGTCTGCAGGCTGCTTAACCTTCGTTAACGCAAAATTTCAGTTAAGCCACCGTCCTCCCACCCCTATTAATATCCAGATTCGCTGAATTTTTCATGAATCTAAGCAGTTTCAGGCAGAGTTTATCCAAAACATGGGCTCCACCGGGCGCGAACGCGGGCGTTAACCCTCTTGTGATTGCCAAGCCGCGCCTGCGTGCTAGCCTCTGACATACGAATTTTGCGGAGGAACCCGAATGCGTGTTACAGGCCTTGCCGCCGCCCTTGCTCTCTGGGCCTCGACCGGTCTTGCCGAAAGCCATCTGCCCACCACCACAAGCCATGGGATCTCGGCGTTTGGCGAACTCAAATACCCGGTCGGATTTCCGCATTTCGACTATGTGAACCCCGACGCCCCCAAGGGCGGCACGATGAGCTTCCGCGGCACGCTGGCCAGTTCCACATTCGACAGCCTTAACTGGTTCATTCTCGAAGGTGAGCCTGCGCAGGGGCTTTGGCATATCTACGACCAGCTGCTGGTGCGGGCGTTCGATGAACCCGACGCGGTCTATGGCCTGCTTGCCGAGAAAATCGAGTATCCGGAAGACCGGTCATGGGTCATCTACACGCTGCGCGAGGAAGCCCGCTTTGCCGATGGGGAACCGGTGCTGGCCGACGACGTTGCCTTCACCATCGAAACACTGAAGGCCGACGGCAATCCGCGCTGGCAGATCCTTTTGAAAGACGTCGCAACCGCCGAGGTCCTGTCGGACCGCGAAGTCAAGGTGACGTTCGCCGAAGACGCGCAATTGCGTGATCTGATTTCGACCGTTGGTCAGCTTTATATCCTTCCAAAGCATTACTATGAAACGGTCGAATTTGATCGCTCGACGCTGGAACCTCCCTTGGGATCGGGGCCTTATGTCGTGTCCGATGCTGATGCTGGGCGAAACATCACCTATTGCCGGAACGAGGATTACTGGGCGGCAGAGCTGAACGTGAATGTCGGCGCGTGGAATTTCGACTGCATGCGCTACGAATACTTCACCGACACGACCGCCGCGTTTGAAGCGCTGAAGGCTGGCGTCTATCTGTTCCACGAAGAATTCTTCTCGGCCATCTGGGCCACGGGGTACGATTTCCCGGCCCTCGACGAGGGCTGGGTCAAGCGCGAGACGATTTCCGATGATCGATCCTCGGGCGCTCAAGGCTTCTGGCTGAACCTGCGCAAACCGAAGTTTCAGGACCGCCGTGTGCGCGAAGCCATCGGCATGATGTTCAACTTCGAATGGTCGAACGAAACGTTGTTCTATGGCCTTTATGACCGGACCGACAGCTTCTGGGAAAACTCGCCCTTGCAGGCGTCGGGGCCGCTGGAAGGCGAAGAACTGGCGGTGTTGGAACCTTTCCGTGATCAACTGCCCGAAACGGTCTTCACGGAAGAGGCTTACACGCCCCCCGTCAGCACCACCCGCAAGACCGACCGCAGGCTGGTGCGGCAGGCCAACACGCTTCTTGAAGACGCCGGGTGGATCATCGGTGATGACGGTTTGCGCCGGAACGCCGAGGGCGAGGTTTTGTCACTGGAAATCCTCGACGATGGCCCGGCCTTCGAGCGGATCGCGCTGCCCTTCATCGAGAATCTCAAGCTGCTAGGCATTGATGCCTCGTGGGAACTGATCGACCCCGCCCAATACGAGCAACGTCAGGAAGACTTTGACTATGACGTGGTGATCGGTCGCTTCTCGCTGCCGCTCTCGCCCTCGGTCGAGTTGAACACGCTTTTCGCCAGCGAAAGCGCGGACCGGCCGGGGACCTTCAACCTCTCGGGCTTGAAGGATCCGGTGGTCGACGCGCTGATCGAGGAAGTGATCGCAGCCGAAGACCGCGAGACCCTGACCACGCGCGTCAAGGCACTGGACCGCGTGCTGCGTGACCGTCTGATCTGGGTGCCAAACTGGTACAAGGGCAGCCACTGGATCGCCTATTGGGACGTCTTCGGGTTCCCCGACGAAAAGCCGCCCTATGATCGCGGCACCGACTATTGGTGGTTCGATGAAGCAAAGTATGACGCGCTTGTCGCGGCGGGCGCGCTTCGCTGAGCGTAAACGCACAGAACCTGTTGTTTGCCGAGGCCTTCCTGCTGCGTTAGGGAGGCCTCGAACGGTTTTGGGGAGGTCATCATGGCAGACGCGGATATCGGGCTGGTGGGCCTTGGCACGATGGGGGCGATGCTGGCGCTCAACATGGCCGAGAAGGGTCACAAGGTTGCGGTCTATAACCGGACGCTTTCGGTGACCGAGGATTTCGTGGCGGGGGCGGGCGAACTGGCGAAGAACCTTGTCGCCTGCGACAGCTATCAGGCGCTTGCCGCTGCAATCCGAAAGCCACGCGCCATCGTGTTGATGGTGCCTGCTGGCAAGCCGGTTGATGCGGTCAGCGCCGATCTTGCAGATGTCCTCGAAGCCGGCGACATGATTGTCGACGCAGGCAACGCCAATTTCCACGACACCAATCGCCGCGCGGACGAGGCGCGCGATATCAAGGTGATGGGCATCGGTGTTTCGGGCGGCGCCGAGGGCGCGCGGCACGGGCCGTCGATCATGGCCGGTGGGGCGCCCGAGGCGTGGGAACGGATGAAGCCGATCCTGACCGATATTGCGGCCAGCTATGATGGTCAGGCATGTGCCACCTATATGGGTCCGGCGGGCGCCGGGCATTTCGTCAAGGCCGTGCATAACGGGATCGAATACGCCGACATGCAGATCATCGCCGAAGCCTATGGCTTGATGCGCGATGGGATGCAGATGAAGGCAGCCGACATCGGAGACGTTTTCGCGGGCTGGAACAATGGTCTGTTGGCCTCTTACCTGACCGAGATCTCGGGCAAGGTCGCAGCCGCCACCGACCCGGAAAGTGGGGCGCCGATGCTGGATATCATTCAGGATCGTGCGGGCCAGAAAGGCACGGGGCGTTGGACGGCGATCGAAGCGCAGCATCTCGCGGCGCCGGTGGGTGTCATCGAAGCGGCGGTCGCGGCGCGCAATATCTCGGCCGCCAAGGACGTGCGCGAAGCAGGCGAGGGGTTGTTCGGTGCCGCCCCCGAGCCGCTGACCCTCAATCTCGACATGATCGAAGGTGCCCTGATCGCGGGCAAGGTGATCTGCTACACTCAAGGGTTCGAAATGCTCCGCCGTGCCAGCACCGCGTTCGAATGGGACATGCCGCTTCCCGCCATTGCCGAGGTTTGGCGCGCGGGCTGCATCATCCGGTCCGACATGCTGAACGACATGGCCTCAAGCCTGCGCGACGATCCCGACCGGCTTCTGATGTTCGCGCCTTACTTCGCGGACATCCTGAAAACCCACGTCCCCGCCTTGCGCTGGGTGGTCGGCGCAAGTCTTGGGGCAGGGCACCCGATCCCTGCGCTTTCGGCGGCGCTTGCCTATTTCGACGCGATGCGCACGGGCCGAGGCACCGCGAACATGATTCAAGGCCAACGCGACTTCTTTGGCGAACACGGTTTCGAACGGACCGACCGAGACGGCAGCGACTTCCACGGGCCATGGGCCGCGAAGCGCTGAGGCTTCACCTCAAACTGGTCTTCGCCTGTTCGCAAATATCCCTGGGGCGCCCGCAGGGCGGGGGGCAGAGCCCCCTAAACCCTATTTCAACAGGATCTCGACGATTGGTGGCCAGATCAGCATCACCGTCAGGGCGCAAAGCTGGATGCCGATGAATGGCAGGAAGCCTTTGAAGATATCTGTAAGAGAGATATGCGGCGGCGCCACCGATTTCAGATAGAACGCCGCAGGCCCGAAGGGGGGTGAGAGGAAACTCACCTGCATATTCATACAGAAGAGCACGCCGAACCACACCGCCAGATACTTTGGCTGCAATTCTCCGATCAGTCCGATCTCTTCAATCGGCAAGCGTTGCACGATGGGAAGGAAGACAGGGATGATGAGCAGCACAATGCCGACCCAGTCCATGAATGCGCCCATGAACAGAAGCATGACCATCATCACAAGGATGATCCCCATGGTCGGGAACTCGGCACCAAGGATCAGGTTCGCCACATAAGTCGGACCGCCAGCAATCGTATAGGCGCCCGCAAGGGCCGTGGCCCCGATGGTCACCCAGATGATCGTGCCCGTTGATTTCAGCGTGCGCATCAGGCTGTCCCAAAGCAGATCGAAGCTGAACTCGCCCCGGAAGATCGCAAGGATAAGAACCGCAACGGCGCCCATACCCGCGGCTTCCGTGATCCCGGTGATGCCGCCATAGATCGAGCCCATGACAACTCCGATGACCACGATTGGGGCCACCAGCCCTTTGCCCATCGACCAGCCTGTGGCCGTTCTCTTGCGGCCGAAGACAAAGAAGATCAGACCAAGGCTGATTGCGACGAGCCCTGCAAACCATGGCACGAAATCGGGGGTGCCCCAGAAGATCGGGTCGGTGCCGTCTCCCAAATCCGCGTTTTGCCCGCTGACGGTGAAGAACAGCGCGCGCGCAAAGAGCACCGCCGAGAAACCGGCGAGCAGAACGGTCAGGAATGACAGAAACAGCATGGCTTTCTCGCGCCCTTCGGGTTCACCCGGCACGGGTTCGGGCAGCGGTGCGTCCTCGGGATGCATCTGGGTGCGTATGATGATGTAGATGATGATGAACGTCGCCAGCATGAAGCCGGGGATGAAAGCGGCCGTGAACAGCGCCTTGATCGAGGTTTCGGTGATCAATCCATAGATAATCAGGACGATCGACGGCGGGATCATTGTGCCCAGCGATCCGCTGGCACAGATCGTGCCGATGGCCAGATTCTGGTTGTAGCCAAGCCGCAGCATCTGCGGCAGCGCGATCAGGCCCAGCAGAACAACCTCGCCCCCGATGATGCCCGACATCGCGGCCATGATGACGGCCATGATCGAGGTCACGATGGCGATGCCGCCCCGCGTGCGGTTCAGCCAGACGTTCAGCGAGGAATACATGTCCTTCGCGATGCCCGACCGTTCCAGAAGTGCGGCCATGAAGATGAAGAGCGGAATTGATATGAGGACGTAGTCCGTTAAGAGCCCGTATATTCGTTGCGCTATGATATTTAATGGCCCGGAGCCGGGCCTGCTTGTCAGCATTCCGTCCCCGAATGTAAGCGGGTTCATCAGCAGCGTCGGCTCGAACCGCATCACAAGCACCAGCACAGCCAGCACGGCAGAGGCCATCCCCAGCGGCATCCCGATCGCCAGAAGGACGATCAGTCCGAACATGAGAACGAGCGAAATTGTTCCGATATCAAGTCCCATCAGTCGCGCTCCACCTGATTGCCCTGGATCGCGCCACGGGTCACATCCAAATCGCTTGTCCCTTCGCTGCCAACGCTGGCGCGAAGTCTCTCAAGCTCGTCTTCATCGATATCGTCGGCCGCCGTGTGAATCACGGGTTCGGCGTTCCAGTCCGAGATCAGGTTGACCACCGCTTGAACCGCGACCAGTGCGATGATGATCAGCACGGCGGGCTTCAAAGTGGCAGGGATCGGCGGATCGAACGCGGTGCCAAAGGTTTCCCAACGGTGCAGTTTGTCAAAAGCCTCGCCATAGCCGCCATAAATCAGGAAGAACGCGAACAGAACGATCAGAAAGGTCGAGATGCAGTCGAACGTGCGCTGAAGCCAGCGCGGACAGACGTCATACAACAGGAAGATGCGAATATGGCTGCGCTGCTGCATGGCGTAAAGCCCGGCGCAGAGGAAGATGAAGCCCGCGATCCAAAGGGAAAGCTCGTTGGCCCAAAGGGTCGGTGCTTCGAAGACATAGCGCAGTACGACCTCGTACATCATCACGGTTGTCAGCGCGACGACCAGCATCATGGTCACACGTCCAATGAAAACGGCAGCGCGGTCAGCCGCGCGCCAGCTTTCGAATTCCATGGGCGCCCGTCGCACGGTGCGAACGCCGATAAGCAGGAAGATCGGCAGTCCGATCAGGGCAAGATAGTCGACCCAGTCTGCCTCGCCGCCAAAGGGACCGGCCATGCCCGGTGTAACGTCATTTCGGTGATGCAATCCGCGCAGATTGTCGACCTGACTTGCGTCTGGCGGAACCCAGTCCAGCGTGAACGCTGGCAGGTGCCACACCAACCACCCTGCACAAAGAATGAAACAGAAAGGGATAACCCATTCTATCAGGCTGCCCGACTTTTCCTGCATGTGTCCCCCTCGCCAGACAGGTTTTCACTGTCTCGAGTCGTCTTCTGTTTTCAGACAGAACGTGCCGTCAAAAAAGGGCCCCGCCAGTCGTGGCGGGGCCCAAATTCACGTTGGCTTATTGCCCGACCACCAGGCCCAGCTGGCCCAGATAGTCCATGTGCGCCTGCACGAGCGCCTTGGCTTCCGGCGTGGTTGCGAACTCGGGCCAAGTGGCCTGTGCCGCCGCACGGAATTTCGCCAGCTCTTCCGGAGCCCACTGCGACAGGGTCACGCCCTGCTCACGAAGCTGAGCCGCCGCTTCGGCATTGGCCTTCTCGAAGGTCAGCGCGGTGCGAAGTGCGAGCGCTTCCATAGCAACCTTCATGATCTTCTGGTGATGCGCGGGCATCGCGTCGAAGACGGCCTTGTTGCAAGCCAAGTGGTCCGACGGCATCGAGTGGAAGCCGGGGAAGTTGGCATACTTGACGATGTCATAGAGACCGAGGCCAACGTTGTTGGCGAGGCCCGAAGCGTCAGCACCGTCGATGATGCCGGTTTCCAGCGCGGTGAAGATCTCGGTGAAGTCCATCACGATCGGCGATGCGCCGAGCTTTTCGAAGATCTTGGTTTCCATGCCCGGGGGCGAACGGAATTTCCAGTCTTTGAAGTCTTCGACCTTGGCAATCGGCTTCGACGACGCGAAGCTTTCCTGCCCATAGACCCACCAGCCGATCAGCTCCATGCCGTACTTGTTGTAGAGCGGTGCAGCAGCTTCGCGGCCGCCACCGAAATACAGCCAGCTCAGCTGCTGATAAGGCGTCTCGTAGCCACCCATAATGTCAGCCACGAACTGGAAGGCCGGGTTTTTGCCGGTCTGGTAGCCGCCGCCGGTCATGTCGCAGTCGAGAATGCCCGTTGCAGCCGCGTCGAAGGTTTCAACCGACTTCACAACCGAGGACGAGTAGAACATCTCGACCTGGATCTCGCCGTTCGACATTTCGATGATGTCGTCGACATACTGCTGAGCCAACTTGCCCGACACAGTTTCCGGCGCATAGTGCGTCTGGATGCGAAGGTTGGTTTGCGCCGACGCAACGGTCGCCGTCAGAGCGAGCGCCGAAGCGGCCACGCTCAGTTTCTTGATCAGGTCCATATAGTCCTCCCTAGTCCTGATGGCCCGGATTTCCCGGTATGTAATGGGTTATTCCCTTTTGGTCTGACCACGCTAACAACCCGGTTTGCGTCCGTCCATCCCTGTTAGCGCTACCAATTTTGCGAGTCTAAAACGATTACAGTGCGTTTTTTGCGCAAAACGAGGTTTTTTGAGACCTCGTCGCTTACCGGCCCATCCAGCCTCCATCGACGGTCAGGATTTCGCCGTGAACATAAGAGGCGGCGTCGGAGGCAAGGAACACAGCGGGGCCTGCGAAGTCCTCGGGCGTGCCCCAGCGGCCTGCGGGGATACGGTCGAGGATGGCTTTCTGCCGGACCGGATCATTGCGCAGCGCCTCGGTGTTATCGGTGGCGATATAGCCCGGCGCGATTGCGTTGACGTTGACACCCTTCGATGCCCATTCGTTCGACAGCGCCTTGGTCAGTTGGCCGATCCCGCCTTTCGATGCGGCATAGCCCGGCACCGTGATCCCGCCCTGGAAGGTCAGAAGCGAGGCGGTGAAGATGATCTTGCCGTGGCCCCGTTCGATCATGCCGCGCCCGATCTCGCGGCTGAGCACGAATTGGGCGTTCAGATTGACTTCGATCACCGTGTCCCAGTCTTCGTCGGGATGCTCGGCCGCCGGTGTCCGCAGGATAGTGCCGGCGTTGTTGACCAGAATGTCCGGTTTCACGCCGCCCTCGGCCAATTGGGCGATGAACGTGTGCAGTGCAGCCCGGTCCGAGAAATCACAAGCATAGCCCTTGAAGCTGCGGCCAAGCGCGGTGACGGATTGTTCGACGTCGCTGTTGGGGCCAAGCGTTGCGCTGACCCCGATGATGTCAGCGCCTGCTGCGGCGAGCCCTTCGGCAATGCCTTTGCCGATGCCGCGTTTGGCGCCGGTGACAAGGGCGGTCTTCCCTGAGAGATCAAACATGTTCATGGGCTTACTCGCTGACTTTGATGAGGCTTTTTAGGGCGGTCGGGCTGCGATCCAGCGCCTCGAAGGCGGCTTGAATATCGGCCAGCGGTGCCACGTCGGTGATGACCGTGTCGGCGTCGACGCCGCCGCTGGTAATAATGCCGATGGCCTTTTCATAGTCCTCGGGCTCATAGACGCGAGCGCCGATCAGCTTGAGTTCACGCCAGAAGAACTGGAAGAGGTCGATCTGCGGCTTCTGCGCATGGATCGCCACCATCACGATCCGGGCACGGGTTGCCCCGACGGCGGTCATGGCGTCGACGCCCGGTTGGGTGCCCGAGACCTCGAAGACCACATCGGCGCCCTTGTCCCCGGTGCGCGCGTTGATCGCGGCGGCAAGGTCGGTTTCGGCCGGGTTGACGGTGTCGAAGCCCAGCTTCTCGGCAATGGCGAGCCGGTTCGGATTGACCTCGGAGACCACCACCTTGCCGCCCGCATCGCGGGCGACCATGGCGACCAGAATGCCGATCGGGCCGCCGCCGATGACCACCACGTCCTCGCCGAGCTGCAACTCGGACAGCCGCACGTCATGGCAGGCCACGGCGACGGGTTCGATCAGGGCGGCATGGCTCATGTCGATCTCGTCGGGCAGGACATGCAGCGTATGGGCCGGAACCGTCCAGACCTCCTGCATGGCGCCGTCTGTGTCGAGGCCGAGGAATTTCAGCTTGTGACAGATATGCTGGTGCCCGGCGGCGCAGGCGGGGCAGTCTCCGCAATGATCCAGCGGACGCACGACAACCTTCTGTCCTACGCTGACATTCGACACGCCCTCGCCAACGGAGCTGACCGTGCCCGACATCTCGTGCCCGATCACACGGTTCAGGCCGACGCGGGCGTCCATGTTGCCGTGATAGACATGCATGTCGGTGCCGCAGATGCCGCAATAGGCCACGCGGATCGAGGCTTCGCCCGCGCCCGGCGGCGCGCTTTCCTTGGGCTCGACGGCGAAACTTTTGTTCCCGCGGTAAAACGCGGCGGTGATCTGGTCGGTCATATGTCAGGCCTCCTGGTGGACGGCGTTGAGTTTGTCCCAGTCGAAGGTGACACCGATGCCGGGCGTATCAGGTGCAACGGCAAGGTGGTCTTCGACGACGAGCGGGCGGGTGGTGTAGCGATCGATGGGAAAGCTGTGGACTTCCAGCCAGCCCGCATTGGACTGGCCCGAGACAAGACTGACCTGCAGCTCCTGCATCCCGTGGCTGCAGGCCGGTATGCCGTGTTGGCGCGACAACTCGGCCACGCGAAGGAAGCCGGTCACGCCACCGCAATTCGAGGCATCCGGCTGGATGTATGACAGCTTGGCATCGGCAAAGGCGTATTCGAACTCGTGGATCGTGTGCAGGTTTTCCCCCATGGCCAGCGGCATCCCCGTGGCGTCCGCGATCTGTCCGAACCCCTTGTAGTCATCCGGGATCGTCGGTTCCTCGAACCACGTGATGTCATAGGGCTTCATCGCCTCGGCCGCGGCAATCGCCTGATCGACACTCATCGCGTAGTTCGCATCGACCATGAAGGTGATGTCCGGCCCGATCAGGTTGCGCACAGCCGCGATGCGTTCGATGTCTTCGGCCAGCGTCGGTTGCCCGATCTTGATCTTCACCGCGTTGAAGCCCTGCGCCAGATAGCCTTCGATCGAGGCCAGAAGCTTTGGCAGCGGAAAGTTCAGATCAATCCCGCCAGCATAGGCACGGCACCGGTCCGAGGCCCCGCCGGCCATCTTCCAAAGCGGCGCGCCAAGGGTTTTGCCGCGAATATCCCACAGCGCGATATCGACCGCAGAGATGGCAAAGCTCGCGATCCCGCCGCGGGCGACATAGTGCACGTGCCATTGCATCCCATCGTAAAGCGCGTCGATATCATCGGCGGATTGACCCATCAGGAACGGCGCAAGGTCATGGTCGATCATCGCCTTGATCGCGTGCCCGCCCTTGCCGCCTGTATAGGTATAGCCGGTGCCCGAACGTCCGTCGGCCAGTGTTACGGTCGTTGTCACAAGCTCGAAATGCGTATGATCGCCATGTTTGGCATCGGTCAGCACCTCGTCCAGCGGCACCTGAAACCGGCGTGTTTCGATCTGCTCGATGACGTCCATGACACCCGATCCTCCCCCACGTCACACTTGCCAGAAGCGCAGCGCTCTGGTTTGGTACGACCAAACTGGGAGCGAGTTGTCAATGGCGAAAGACGGTGTCCGGGAGGAGCGGGCGGCCAATCGTGGTCGCGCTGCGGACGAGTTGTTCCGAACATTTTCCGAAATGATTGCGCGCGGGGAATTGAAAGAGGGCGACACGCTGCCGCCCGAACGCGAGATTGTCGAAACCTATGGCGTCAGTCGAACCGTTGCGCGTGAAGCCGTGCAGGCCTTGGCAAATCGCGGTTTGGTGGAGGCGCGACCGCGGTTTCGTCCGGTGGTGCGGCGCCCCAGTTTCGAATCCGCGATCGATTCCATGGGCTCGGTCGTGTCACAACTGATGGGCGAGCCGGACGGTGTGCGAAACCTGTTTGAAACCCGGATTCTGACCGAAGCGGGCTTGGCGCGCGAGGCCGCCCGGCACGCAACGCCTGCCGATATCTCGAAATTGGCCCGCGCTTTGCAGGCGAACCGCGAAGCGATCCATGACAGCGTTCAGTTTTACGAAACCGACCGCCGGTTTCACGGGCTTCTCTTCGAGATGACGGGCAACCCGGTGCTGATCGCAACACATCGCGCTTTTGTCGAATGGCTCGCGCCCCAGTGGGTGCAGATGCAAAAGCTTCGGGATCGAAACGCGACGAATTACGAGGCGCATGTCGAGATTTTCGATGCGATCCAGAAAGGCGACCCGGACGCGGCCGAAGCGGCGCTGCGTCGGCACCTTGCGGAAGCGTGGGAGCAGGTCAGGGGCACCTTCAAATAGTCGGGTGCCTCAGCCCTTGAGCCCAAGCATGTCGGTCTGGGCCATGGCCCCCATGCCACCGTCGATGGTCAGATCGATGCCCTTCATCCAGCGACTGTCGGGACCGGCAAGGAAGACGATCACGTCAGCCACCTCGTCCGCTGTTCCGGCCCGTCCCGCGCGGGCGATGTTCTTGGCCACACGTTCGCCAAAGGCCGCAACGAAATCGTCGAGGATGCCGGTGCTGACGGCGGCCGGGCTGACTGAATTCATCCGGAGGCCGCGCGCGATCATTGCCTCGGTTTCCATCATGGTCAGGACGATCACGGCTTCCTTCGACAGGTTATAGGCCCGAACGTGGTTCATCTGGCGTTCCGCAATGAAATCAGCAAGCTCCGCCGCGCTCTGGAGGTCCATCAGCGCCTTCACCTCGTCCAGATTGTCGCGCCACATCGCGCCCGCCCGCGAGGCGGTGTTCACGATTGCGGCGCCCGGTGACAGCTTGTCCAGCATCGCGTTCAGGAACTGGCGGAAGCCAAGGAAGTTCACGTTGAGCACCAGTTCGGCCATCCCTTCGCGCGGGGGCAGACCGGCGTTGTTGATAAGTGCGTCGAAGGGGCCTTCTGCGGCCCGCGTTGCCGCTTCGATCGAAGCGGGGTCGGACAGGTCGGTCTTGATCCAGTGGTCCACGTTGGCGGGCGGTTCACTGATGTCGAAAGCGGTCACGTGATGGCCGTCCCGTTTCAGCCGAGCGGCGACCTCTGCCCCGATCCCGGTGGCGGCGCCTGTCAGGGCAACGCGCATCGCTTGTCCGCTCATATCCGTGTCACTTTCAGTTTGGTCTTGAGGTCCGTCCGACAGAAGGCGTGCAGGAAGCAGGTTGCTTCCGAGATATCCAGCATCTCTTGCGCCATCGCATCGCTTTCCGTCGTCGTCAGATAGACATGGGTTTCAATCGGGTCGGCGCTGCCCGCCTGACCGGTGCCGCCGGACGCGCCGCCAAGGCTGAAATGCGTGTCCTGCACGATCCGGTAGTCGCTGAGGTCCAGCTTCAGCATCGAGACGAAGCGGCCGAACTGGGTCATGAAACAGAACCCGATCCCGGCGCTGATCAGCGTGTTGGCGTCGGGCGCACGCCCGTCTTCGGACGACAAGAACCGGAACGACGTGCCATGCGGCGAATACTGCATCTGTTGCAGGTCTTTCAGCCCGTCGTCGCGGAGCGTGGCGATGGCACCGATGTTCAGCCGTCTGTCCTGTTCGTCCGACAGCGAGGAGCCACCCGCCGAGGTGCCCTTGGCGACCGGTTTGACCGGTGTCGTGCCAACGGGCGTCATCAAGGGCAGGTCCGATGCGAGCGGGGCGGAAAGCGCGAAACGGTCGCCGGGGTCGGGGAAAAGGGAGCCCTGCAACGCGCGTGCCTTCGCGGTCGGCAACTCGCTTCCGTTCTTCCCCAGTTTGAAGAGGCTTTCAATCTGCCCCCGCATCAACCCGTTCAGGGGCGAGGCAAAGGTCGCGTCGGTCAGGAAATCGTGCAGGGCGGCATCGCCCAGATCGCAATCGATCTCGACATGCAATTCGATGTTTTCGGCCCCGCCAACCATGGTGCGGCGCTGCATCGAGCCTTTCATCGTATAGTAGTTGTCCTGCGTCAGCTTCAGGCGACGGATCGCAATGCCACGCAGGTCGGCGAGCGCCGTGATCTCGTTCATGAAGCTTGCGACCATGCCGGTCGACAGGAAGGCCAGCGGGCAGGGCGCTGCGTCGTGGCCGTTCAGATAGGGGCCTTCGTCGCTGACCAGGCGCCATGTGTCGCCGGTTTTGGCCGAGCGGACCAGCGCCTCTTTCTGAAAACCCGAGAGCGACTGGACCCATGTCCGCAAGGCATCGCCCTTGCGGTTTTCGGGCGCGTCGATGCCCACGTCGCCGGGGTTCGCAAGCTTGAAGAAAGCGGGCAGATCGCTTTGCCCGATGATGTCGTCACCCAATGCGGCCATGGTCTCACCCGTGTCTGAGAGAGGGCGCCGAGCGGTCCCGGCGCCCCGTGAAATGGGCTCAGTTCAGAACGCCTGCTTCCTTGTAGTACCGTGCCGCACCCGGATGCAGTTCGGCCAAGCCGCGCTTCGAGGCTGCGAACTCGACATTCAGCGCCTTGGCCCAAGGGGCATCCGACGTCACTTGGTCGATATTGTCCCAGAACGCCTTGGTGATCTGATAAACGGTCTCTTCATCCAGATCGGCCCGAACGGCGATGCCGACAGCGGTGTCAAAGCTGGTGACCGCGCTGTCATTGGTCTGACCTTCGTAAGCGCCAGCCGGGATTTCGGCGTAATAGCGGAACTTGCCAAGGAACTTGTCGACCGCTTCGCCGGTGTGATCCTCGGGGCCGATGAAGCGCACTTCCTCGGTCTCGGTGAACTGCACGAACTGACCGCACGGGTCGAGGCAGCCGTTGACGTAAACGTCGATCTTGCCGTCAAGGAACGCTTGATAGCCCGTGGCCCAGTTGGCCTTGATCGCCTCGTAATCCTCGCCGTCAACGAGCCCGGTCGTTGCGGCAACCCAGCCCTTGGCCGCGTTGTAAGCCCCGCCGCCTTGGGGGCCGAGGAAGACCGAAGCGCCTTCGATGTCGTCCAGCACTTCGATGTCGCTGTCGGCGCGCACGGCGAAGTGATAGGCGCCATAGGGGTACCACATCAGCAGGTTCAGGTTCTTGGCAAGCTCGGGGGCTTCGGGCTCTTTGGCGTACATCGCCTTGCCGCCCGCCATCAGGTTATAGACCACGGGCGACGTCATCGAGAGGTCAAGGTTTCCGCGTGCCACTTCCATCATGTGCAGCGTTGCGGCCCCGCCGCCCGAAACTTCGATCTCGACGCCCTCGACATTGTCATTCACGACATTGGCGAAGGTCGCCATCGAGATGGCCGCGCCAAGGCTGGGCGCGATGGTGGCCATTTTAAGCTTGGTGTCCTGGGCCGAGGCCGCGCTTGCGGCGATCAGGCCCGCGGCAACCGCCGTGGTGAGTTTACGCATTGGTTTCCTCCCTGGATTGATGCGTGTCTTGGGTCGACGCGGTGTCGACCAATGAAGGTTCTCCGCCCTGAAAGCGGTGTGCTGCAATCAGGATAAGACCGGCGGCAAAGGCGGGGGCCGCGATGCTGAGCATGGGCACCAGAACGGCAATCCCGGCCACGCTGCGCAAGGCGCGCTCCCAGCCGTGAAGTTTGTTTTTCTCGTACCCCGTGAGCGCCGAAGTCAGGAGCCACATCGACAGACTGAAGGCCGCGACGATCCAGCCCAGATCGGCCCAAGTGACGGTGGTGATGTCGATCATGGCGCGCGAGGTGACGGGATCGTCGCCGAACCACTCGAACAGCACCTGCAATTTGTAGAGCACCGCGGGGTGATAGACGAAGACGAAGGGGATGATGAACCCGGCCAGCGCCAGACGCGCGGCCTGGAACCCCGTCCGCATCGGGTCCGCGCCTGCGATCGGCGCTGCGGCAAAGGCGGCGAGCGCCACCGGCGGTGTCACAGTCGAGATGACGGCGAAGAACACCACGAAAAGGTGCAGCGTCAGCGGCGCGATGCCAACCGCATCGATGCCCGAGGACAGCGCGATCACGATGATGAAATAGGTCGCGCCGGGCGGCAGCCCCATCCCAAGGACGATGGCGCCAAGCGCCACGACGATCAGCGTCAGAAACAGCGGACCGGACGAAAGCTGTGCCAGCAGCAGCGAGAGCCGCCCCGAGAAGCCCGAGACCTGGATCAGCCCGACGATCAGCCCGATTGCCGCGACGATCACCACGATCGACGCGGCCATCCGGCCCGCCGAGACGAAGGCGCGATAGACTTTCGCGCCGGATCGGAACTCGCGGAACAGCAGAAGTGCGGCGATCAGCGCCACGATGAAGCCATAGAACCCGGCTTTCTGGACCGAGGGCTGCGCGAAGAGGAAGTAGCTGAGCGTGCCGAGCGGCAGCAGGAAGACAAGGCATTGCACCCGCTCTTTCGGCGTCAGGCGCGGGCGTTCGCTGGCGGGCAGCGGGCCGACGCCTTGGCGGCGGGCTTCGAAGTAAACCGTCAGGAACGTGCCGAGGTAATAGAACGCGGCAGGCACGATCGCGGCGATGACGATATAGCGATACTCCAGCCCGATTTGCCCGGCGACGAAGAAGGCGACCACGCCCATCACCGGGGGCATGACCTGCCCGCCGGTCGAGGCGGCGGCCTCGACCGCTGCGGCAAAGGCCGGTTTGAAGCCCGAGCGCTTGATGACAGGGATCGTCATCACACCGGTGGACACGACGTTCGAGATTGCGGCGCCCGAGAGCGTGCCGAAGAGTGCCGAGGATGCGACTGCGGCATGGGCCGCACCCCCGGTGAGGCGCCCGGTCAGGCGGTTGGCGATCTTCATCAGCAAGTCGCCCGCACCCGAGGCCATCAAGACGGCACCGAAGGCGATAAAGATCAGCACATTGCCCGAGACCACCTGCAGGGGCTGGCCGAACATGCCGCCGGTTTGCGACCAGAAATTCAGCACCATTGACCGCATGGATTGCGCCAGCGTCGAATCCGATCCCGCAAAGATGCCTGTCCACTCCGGCAACCAGCCACGGGTGAAAAAGTAGATCACCCAGAACAGGCAGAAGCCCACGATGAAGCCGCCAAACTGCCGCCATGTCAGATAGAGGATCAGCGCGGTCGC
The DNA here is from genome assembly GCA_022826385.1 of Silicimonas sp. Classification (GTDB taxonomy): domain Bacteria; phylum Pseudomonadota; class Alphaproteobacteria; order Rhodobacterales; family Rhodobacteraceae; genus JAJDOD01. The sequence goes on along the minus strand of JAJDUZ010000023.1, from coordinate 4,501 downwards.
CAGGGGGAAGAGGATGAAATCCACACCGCGTGCCGAGGGCAGGGCACCGCCGTCAATCGCGAAGAGGCTGGCAATCCACGCAACCAGCACAAGGCTCGAAAGTGTTGCGAATGCCCAGCTGAGCCATGGGGCGCGCATCGGCAGGCTCAGGAAAGATATGGCCATCGCGAAGAGGATCGGCAGGCCAAGGATCAACCCGGTCGGCAACAGGAAGGCGCGTTCGAACGACTTGAACCCGGCGCCCAGCCAGTGCTCGCGGAACAGCATCCGCTTGTCGCGTCGCGACATCTCGTCGAAGTCGGGTGTCGTTGTTTCGATGACCCAGCGGACCAGTTCCGAGATCGGCCCCGATGCCGCATAGACAAGGATCACCAACGTGAAGACGAAGGCAAGCACATCGGCCAAGCGGGTTTCGGGTCGGGGAGCGGTCATGCGTCTTGCGCCTCCCTCAGCCGTTTGGCTTCCCAGAGATAGGTGTTGCGGGCGGTCGCGTTGATTTCAGTCTCGGCCAGCGCGGTCATCGTGTCGGCCTTCAGCGCTTCGGCAGGGTGGCCAAGGGCGATCAGGTGGTCACAAAGCTCGAGCCGCCATTGCAGGTTGTCGGTGGTCTCTGCCGCTTTGGCAAGCGCATCGATCCCGCCCGCCAGTCGGGCCATTTCTTCGGCGCGTGTCCGGCTGGAGAGCGTGCCAAGATGCGTCGGGTTCCCGTCATACCAGCCCAGCGTTCCGGCGGCGAAGGCGCGGGCGGACCAGCCAAGCTTGCCATAGAACTCGCCCAGCCACGGTTTGCTGGCCAGTTCGGGGGGCAGGGTCAGGGCGTCCACGATGTCGTCTAGCGACCGTCCTGCGTCCATGCCCAAGGCCGTCTCGCGCATCACATGCAGGATGGCGTCGCGGGTCGTGGTCAACACCTCGCGCACCGCGTCGGCACCAAAGACCGGCTGGGTGTGGCCGGGGGCCATGACCTCGGCCCCGAGATCGGCCAGCATGGTCAGCGTATTCGCCCAAGCTGCGAAGTCGCGATAGGGCGTGCCCCGGATCGCATAGAGGTTGGGGAAGGCGTGGTACCAGTTGTCGCCGGGGATCAGGACGCGCGCCTCGGGAAACCAGAGCGCCATGTGATCGTCGGTCTCGCCCGGTGCCATGATCAGCTCGGCGGTGATCCCGTCGAGGTCGATGGCGCGGTTCGCCTCGACCCGCTCTGTCGGCTCCAGAGACCCGGCGCCCAACCCCTGCATCGGGCGATCCCCCGGTCCGCAGCCCAGCGACACGCGGTCTTCGGGCGAAAGCCCGATCCCAAACTGCGCCTGTGTCCGGCGCCCAAGGGCCGCGTTCGGGGCGATCCGGGTGGCGTCGACATTCACAAGGTCGGATTGAAACCCGGCGCTGGCGAGGATCGGAATGTCACGCCCCTCGGCAAACACCGTCGCGCCCGAGATATGGTCGCGGTGGCTGTGCGTATAGATGATCCGACCGATGGGCTTGTCCGTCAGCTTGCGGAACTCGGCCAGAATGTTCTCAGCCGCCTTCGTGCTTTCGGTCGTGTCGATGATGGTGACGCTGGCCGCGCCTTCGACCATGTGAATGTTCGAGGCGGCATAGCCGGTGGCCGTCCAGAGCCCGGGCGCAAGGGGCACGACATGCTTCTCGAATTGTGAATTGTTTTCAAGAAGATCGGGATGTGCCTTCATTCTCCGGCCCTCCGCTTCGGCGCCGGGCCGCGATAGCGGGAGGTCAGCTCGTCAGGCACTTCGCTGCCGTCATGCAGAAACGGCAGAATGCCCCGGCGCATGGATTTCCCACGCATCGCGCGAATGTCGTCATCCGACTTGGTGACGCGCTGCGACATCCGCAAACCCCACTCGGTCAGATAGCCGTAGAGCCGCTCGATCTCGGCCTGATGCGCGTCGCCCTTGGCCAGATCGTGGAACTCGTCCGGGTCGGTTTCCAGATCGAACAGCATCGGGCGGAACCCGCCTTCGGCGTGCATCAGTTTATAGCGCCCGTCGAACACCATGAAGAGCCGGGCATCGCGCGGTTCAAGTCCCAGTTTCACCGCTTGCTGGGTCACCGAGTAGTCATATTCGCTGATCGCATAGTGTCGCCATTCGGGCGTCTCGCCACGCAGCCAAGGCAGCAGCGACCGGCCTTCGACGATATGTGAGGGCACCTCACCGCCCGCGCTTTCGATGAAAGTCGCCGCAAGATCGATCGTTTCGACCAATGCGTTACAGATCGTGCCACGGGTCGCGTCGGCTTCTGCGCGCGGGTCGAAGATGATCATCGGCACCTTGACGCTGGGTTCGTGGAACAGGTCTTTCTCGCCCAGCCAGTGATCGCCCAGATAATCCCCGTGATCCGAGGTCAGGACGATCATTGTGTCGTCCATGCGGCCGCTTTCCTCGAGGTAATCCAAGAGCCGACCCAACTGGTCGTCGCATTGCTTGATCAGGCCCATATAGGCCGGGATCACCTTTTTGCGGACCTCGTCCTTCTGGAACGCCTCTGCGATCTTGTTCTGCTGATAGGCCCCGAAGACCGGGTGCGGGTTGTCGCGTTCGACCTCGTGCCGCGTCGGTGCGGGGACGTGGTTGGGCCCGTACATGTCGTTATAGGGGGCGGGCACGATATAGGGCCAGTGCGGCTTGATGTACGAGATGTGCGCCAGCCAGGGACCGGTTTCGGCCTCCATGAATTCGATCGCGCGCGACGTCAGCCAAGGCGTTTCGCTGTCTTCCTCGCGGATATTGGCGGGCTTGTCGGCGTTCTCGAACATCCAGCCTGATGCCATCTCGCCATTCTCGACACTGGCATTCGCGAAGTCGGCCCATGGGTTGTCGCCCTCGTAGCCTTTCGACTTGAGGTACTCATTGTAAGGCGATCTTTTTTCGTCATAAAGCCCGTCTGGCCCTTGCCCCCAAAGCCCGTCATCGCGAATCCACGCGTCGAACCCGCATTCCGCCTGTCTCGCCCCGATCACACTGTCAGGCGTCAGGCCAAGCCGTTCCATCCCGTCGGCATCGGCGCGGAAATGCGTCTTGCCCAGCAGCCAGCACGCATGGCCCAACTTGCGCATGTGATCGCCAATCGTCTGCTCGCCGACCCGCAGCGGAAACCCGTTCCAATGCGCCCCGTGAGACGAGGCATAGCGCCCGGTGTAAAAGCACATGCGCGAGCCGCCGCAGACCGGCGATTGCACATAGGCGTTGGTGAACCGCACGCCACGCGCTGCGACGCGGTCGAAATTTGGGGTGTGTAACGTGGGATGACCAGCGCATGACAGATAGTCGAAGCGCAACTGGTCATACATGATGAACAGTATATTCAAGTGTGCCTCTCATCGACCGGCGCGATGTGGCGCGCTGGCTCCTCCCGATTCGATAAGGGCGATGGTTCCAAATCTGTCATGTCTTGGCTAACATGCTGTTCACCAGGTGAACCGAGGAACCATGACGGAAACATCCGAACCGAAACGCATCCGGGCGCTGGATCGCGGGTTGGCGGTGGTCGAACACCTTTCGAACCATGGTCTGTCCACGCTTGGCAGTTTGCGACGTGGCACCGGGTTGTCGAATGCCACGTTGATCCGCGTACTGGCGACCTTGCAGGATCGCGGTTGGGTGCGGCGCAACATCGTTGAAGGGCAATACGAATTGACCCATTCGCTGGGCGCGGTTCTGGGCGAGACGGCCCGCGCCCATCCTTTGGCCGAGATCGCCGCGCCAGTTTTACTGGACATGAAGAGCCGCCAGTTGGGCCTGCCGTCTGACCTGTGCGCCATCCTTGAGCCCGGCCGATTGGAAGTCATTGAAAGTACGCGCATTCGGGGCCCCATGGCGCCGGCCCGCACTGGGCTTGGGATCCGTCCGTCCCTTGTGTTTTCAGCGCATGGAAGGGCGATCCTGAGCGCGTTGGCCGAGGCCGAGCGCGCGGCGCATCTTGATATCCTGCGTGCCCGTGGAAAGCGGAAAGAGTTGCAATGGCTCGAGAATGGCCGGATTGGGCCCGACCTGGCGCAGGTTCAACGGCTTGGGTACGGCTGGCGCGACGATGATTACTGGGTCGAGGTCGGTTTCGACCCCGGTCCTGCACTGGGGGCCATTGCCGTGCCGATCACGTCGAAAAGCGGGGTTCATGGCAGTGTCAGTGTGCTTTGGCTGTCCGACGACATGACCTTGGACGAAGTGCTTGGGCTTGGGGCGCTTGACGACATGACGCGCGCGGCGAACCGCATTGGTCGCGCCTTGGAAGCCGCCGGGCAACAGGCGCCACGCTTCGCAAAATAGCGCCCGAGGCCAAGATGTGATCGTTGTCTGCTTGCAGGTCCGTCGCACACCTGTTGCAATGGCACTCAATACTGCAGAGCCTCTTGCAAAACTATTGCGATGAAGCGCTGGCGCGGCGGGTCTCATGTTCTGCGTGGGGTTTCGGTCGCCAGAGGCCGCGCATTGGTCGGGAATTGCCATGCCTCCAGCGCTTGAAGAAGAACATAAGGCGAACA
>JAJDUZ010000042.1 GCA_022826385.1 Silicimonas sp. | reverse complement strand
TTTGGCAAGGCCATCATCGCCACCGCCCGCAAACTGCTGTCGATCATCTATGACACGCTCAGAAACGGCTGGATCTTCGACGATTTTCCAAACTTCAAAATCAAGCAAAATCAATGTCCTGCTTGACAAGCATCATAGGAGGACACATGAGCGCGGTATTTCTCGACCTTGACGGCACGTTGATGGATTCCGAACCCGGCATCCTGTCATCCTTACGCGCCGCATTCACGGAAATCGGGCGTGGCGATATCGCAGCGACGGATCTCAAGTGGATGATCGGGCCGCCCTTCGTCGACAGTTTTACCCAGATCGGGCTGGCCGACCCCCAAGTCGCAATCGATGCGTATCGCAAGGTCTATGACATGGGCGGCATGTTCGACGCCGAGGTGTATGACGGCGTGTTCCCGATGCTGGACGAACTGGATGCTGCAGGTCACCGGCTTTATCTGGCGACGGCGAAACCGCATGTCGCGGCGACCAAGATCACCCGGCATTTCGGCCTGTCTGACTACATGGTGGCCGAGTTCGGGCCGGAACTGGACGGGACCCGCAACTGGAAGGGCGATCTTTTGGCCTATGCGCTGGAACAGACCGGCGAGGCGGCCTTGGACGCCGTGATGGTTGGGGACCGGCACCACGATTTTGCCGCCGCGGCCTCGGTCAACATGGCCTGCGTCGCAGTTGAGTGGGGCTATGGCTCGATGCAGGAATGGCAAGACGCCGACGCGATAATCCGCCACCCCGGCGAACTGGCTGGTGCAATCGCGATGCTGGGGCTCTAGGCGACCAGCAAACGCGCTTCGTATCGCTTCAACGAAGGCCGCGCCGCCGGTCCGTACCCGTCGCCTGTCGTCGGGTCCATATGCGGGAACAGCATGCGCAACTCGGCGACAACATCCTGTTCGAAACTGCCGGTGGTTTGCGGACCGGGAAGGAAGCTCTCGCTTTCCAGTCCGTTTGACCAGACCACCTGATGGCGGTCAAACAGCAGGTGGACATACTCGACCATTCCGCCGGTGACCTGCCGAATGCCCCGCCCATCGACAAGGTCGCGTGCGGCGATCAGCACCTCGCTTGACCCATAGAGCAACTCGGCATGCGAGTTGCGGACAAGGATCCGATGCAGAGGCGAGACCGACACCTCGCGATGCGTGCCAAACAGGTTGGGTGCAATGCGCACTGGCGCCATCTTGCCCTCTGCAGGCACTCGCCGTGTTCCGATCCAGCGAACCGGTTGGAACCCGTCGTCGCGGGTCGCGATCAGATCGCCGATGGCAAGACGCTCGACCGGAACATCGCCATGCACCGTTCGGATCATGGTGCCGGATACGAAGCACGGCACCGTGTCGATGATCACGAACCCGACGGCTGTATCATCCGTATCCGACGCGATCTCATAGGTGAACGCGACATCTTCTGACACGTCGTTGCCGGTCAGGGTCAACGTGCCGTCGGCGTTCAGGGTCACCGTCTGGCCGGTGGTCAACGTGACCGTGTCACCCGGCTCCACCTCCTGCCCACTGATGTGGGTGATGAAAACCGCCCCGCCCGTGTTGTTCAGGTCGTTCGCAGTGACATCGACGACGCGACTTGTGCCTGGGCGCAGAAGGTATTCGTCGGTGTTGGCAATCAACTCGCCTTGAACACTGTCGGCTGCAATAAGCAGGTTCGAGTCATAGAGGCTGTCCGAAACGTCGGCGACGCCGATCTTTAGGGTTTGTTCGACACCCGGCGTGACCGGGATGATGACCGACAGCGAAACGGTGAACCCATCCATTTCGGTGTTGTAGGTGTCATTCACATTGCTTCGGAACAGATTGATGCCACCGGCCTGGTTGATGTTGCCGACGCTGGCCAACCCGTTGCCGGCGGCAAGCGGTACGCTTGTGCCGTCGATCCAGACCCCAACCATATCGTTATAGATCGAGCCCGCGTATTCCGGGTATTCATCTGAGGAAAAGACGAACTCCAACGTGATGAAGTTCACGCCCGGATCGGGGATGAAGTCGACTTCCAGATAACTTGCGTCGAACGTGTTCAAACCTGCAAGCGCATTGAAGTCCGGATCGCCGTTCGGGCCGCTGTTCGTTGTCGTCGTGTTGGTATTCGCGTTCGGGTTTGTACTGGACGTGCGGGTAAAGGCTTGGGCTTCGCCGGTCGACAGGATGACGCCGGTGTCGCTGGGCACGACATTGGGCGAGATCGTATCCCCGTCCGAATAGATGGCCGACGCGTCCGGGTCGCCGGTATAGGACGCGTCCGTGACAGTCACCGATTCACCGAAGATCAACTCGGCCATTTGCAACGCCGAGGCGTTGTCATTGTATGTAAGCTCGGTCATCCGCGCCTCACCACAAACAAGGCAAGGCACAGCGCCAGTGCCATGGCGGCTGCGACTGTGAAGCGCATACGTACGACCGGAGTTTTCTCGCGTCTCGTACCTGTCGACCCTGCCTCGGGTTTATTTTGCTTAACAATGAATTAACGTGGGCGATCCGGGAAGGGTTCGCGGCGACGGCGCGAAAAAAGGTGCTCTTCCGGCCACAGGCGATTGCAGCCCGCGCGGCTCCGCGCTAGCCAAAGGGCATGGCTCATGATCCCGTCGACCTAACCGCACGCCTCGTGCAATGCCCCTCCGTCACCCCTGCAGAAGCCGGGGCGATTGTTCTGCTTGAGACCTTGCTGACCGAAGCCGGGTTCACCTGCTTCCGGGCGGATCGCGGCGGAATCGCCAATCTTGTCGCACGTTGGGGCGACAAGGGTCACCCGCGCACCTTCGGCTTCAACGGTCACACCGATGTTGTCCCGGTGGGCGACGAAGCCGCATGGACCCATCCGCCGTTCGGCGCGGAAACCGTGGATGGCTGGCTTTTTGGTCGTGGGTCGACGGATATGAAAAGCGGCGTCGCGGCCTTCGTCTCTGCCGCGGTTGACCTGGTGTCTGAAGCGCCACCCGACGGTGCCATCCTGATCACCATCACCGGCGATGAAGAGGCCGACGCAACCGACGGCACCACGGCCATCCTCGATTGGATGGAGACGAACGGAGAGGCGATGAGCGTCTGTCTGGTCGGCGAACCCACCAGCCCCGAGATGTTGGGCGACGCCATCAAGATCGGCCGCCGGGGCTCGATGACGGTCTGGTTCACGGCAACCGGCGTGCAGGGGCATTCGGCCTATCCGCACCGTGCCCGGAACCCGGTTCCGGCATTGGCGCGTCTGATCGACCGGCTGGCCAGCCACCAATTGGATACGGGCACGGAGCATTTCGATGCCTCGACCTTGGCCGTGACGACCTTTGACACAGGCAACCCGGCAACCAACGTGATCCCGGCCGCGTGCAGCGCCACCGTGAATATCCGGTTCAACGATGCGCATAGCTCGGCTGATCTGGTGCAGTGGATCGAAACCGAGGCGCAGGCGGTCACCGACGCCAGCGGCATTGCCATCGACTTGAAGGTCAAGGTCTCGGGCGAAAGCTTCCTGACCCCGCCCGGTCCCTTGTCCGATCTTGTGGTGCAGGCGATCGAGGCCGAAACCGGTCTCACCCCCGAGTTGTCGACCAGCGGCGGCACATCGGACGCCCGGTTCATCAAGTCTCATTGCCCGGTCGTCGAGTTCGGACTTGTGGGGCAAAGCATGCACCAAGTGGACGAACGCGTCGCGGTGGCTGACATTCCCCGGCTGAAGGCCATCTATCGCCGCGTCCTGCAGGAATATTTCGGATGATCCGTCGCGCCGGACCGCAGGATATGGACGCCGTGTTCGATCTTCGGCGCATCGTGTTCATCGAAGGTCAGAACGTGCCGGAAGAGCTTGAGCGCGACGAATACGACGCCAGCGCAATCCACCTGATCGCGTTTCAGGGCGACCGTCCGGTGGGAACTGCCCGGCTGTTGCTGAAGGGCGATGTCGGCAAGATTGGCCGTGTCGCCGTTCTGGCCGACCAGCGCGGGCTGGGCATGGGCAAGGCGATTATGCGTGCCGCGTTGGACGAATTGCGGGTCGAGAAGATGCGCGAGGCCCGTTTGGCGGCGCAGACCCATGCCCTCGGGTTCTATGAAGCGCTGGGGTTCGTCGCGGAAGGCCCCGTGTTCATGGACGCCGGCATCCCGCATCGCGACATGGTCCTGACCCTGTGAACCGACCGACGGTGATCGTCATGGTCAAGGAACCGCGCCCCGGTCGGGTGAAGACGCGGCTTGGGCGCGATATTGGTCTGACGCGCGCGGCGTGGTGGTATCGACATCAGACGGCGCGATTGCTGCGCCGATTGCGCGATCCGCGCTGGGACATCGTTCTTGCGGTGTCGCCTGATCGCGAAGGGTTGCAAAGCCGGATCTGGCCACAGGATTTGCCGCGCCTTCCGCAAGGAAGCGGTGATCTGGGACGGCGGATGTCCCGCGCCCTTGGGTCGATGCCGGGCCCGTCCGTTCTGATCGGGTCCGACATCCCCGGCATTACGCGTGCTCACATCGCTTCGGCCTTTCGCGCGCTTGGGTCTCGCCCCAGCGTGATCGGTCCCGCGCCGGATGGCGGCTATTGGCTGGTTGGACTTGCCCATCCGGCACGCACGCCCAAAGACATGTTCCGGAACGTGCGCTGGTCTCACCCGCAGACGCTGGCCGATACATTGCCCACCTTGCCGCAGCCCGTGGCCCTGATTGCCAAATTGGCCGATGTCGACGAGGCCAGCGACCTTTGAGACGTGACCTCTCGGATTGCCCGTGATACCGCGAAGCCATGGCGCGTTTACCTTCCAAGCAGGAAATCCTCGACTGGATCTCCGAGAACCCGGCCCTGACCGCCAAGCGTGATATTGCGAAGGCGTTCGGGATCAAGGGCGCCGACCGGATCGACCTCAAGCGGATGCTGAAAGAGCTTGAGGAAGACGGGCATCTTGAAAAACGCCGCAAGACCTATCGCGATCCCGACAAGCTGCCACCGGTATCCGTGTTGCAGGTCAGCGAGACCTCGGCGGACGGCGATCTTTTCGCCCGACCGCTGGAATGGCAGGGCGAGGGGCCGGAACCCAAGGTGATCCTTGTCCTCCGTGCCGCAGACCCCGCGTTGGGTGAAGGCGACCGTATCCTTGCGCGGTTGCAGGCCGTGAGCGGTGAAGACCACGCCTATGAAGGGCGTCTGATCCGCCGGATCGGGACTAACCCGCGCAAGATTCTGGGCGTGTTTCGCAAACGCTCGGAAGGTGGGCGCATTCTGCCCGTCGACAAGGGCGTGTCGCGCGAATGGCGCGTGGCCGAAGGCGCGACCCATGGTGCCAAGGACGGCGAACTGGTCGAAGCCGAACAGGCTGGGCCGAAGGACAGCATGGGGTTGCCGCGCGCGCGTGTCGTGACCCGGCTTGGCGACCCGTCGCAGCCGAAGGCCGTGTCGCTGATCGCCATTCACCAGCATGGGTTGCGCGACGATTTCCCGGACGACGCCATCGCCGAAGCCGACGGCATGTCGCCCGCCGGGCTGGATGGTCGGGAAGACCTGACCGACATGCCGCTGGTGACCATCGATCCGGCAGATGCCCGCGACCACGACGATGCTGTCTTTGCCGAAGCGGATGAAGATCCGAAGAATGCGGGCGGGTTCATCCTGTGGGTCGCGATTGCCGATGTCGCGCACTACGTGACTCCGGGATCAGCGCTGGATCACGAGGCGTGGGAGCGCGGAAACTCGACCTATTTCCCTGACCGCGTGGTGCCGATGTTGCCCGACCGTTTGTCGGGCGATCTCTGCTCGCTGCACGAAGGTGTGCCGCGGGCCTGCATGGTGGCGCGGATGGTCATCGACAAGACCGGTCAGATGCTGTCGCATTCGTTCCTGCGCGGTCTGATGAAATCGCCTGCATCGCTCAATTATGAAGAGGTGCAGGCAGCGATTGATGGCACGCCGAACGACAAGACGGCGCCGTTGCTGGAGCCGGTTCTGAAACCGCTCTTTTCCGCCTATGCAGCGCTGGCGAAGGCCCGCGCGCGCCGCGAGCCGTTGGACCTCGACCTGCCCGAGCGTCGGATTGAACTGGACGACCACGGGCGTGTCCGCTCGGTCGCGTATAAGGAACGGCTGGATGCGCACCGGCTGATCGAAGAGTTCATGGTGCTGGCCAACGTGGCCGCCGCTGAAACGTTGATCGCCAGAACCTCGCCCCTGTTGTTCCGGGTGCACGAGGAACCAAGCCCCGAGAAGCTGGAAGGATTGCGGGAAACGGCGCAATCGGCAGGTTTGGTGTTGGCCAAGGGGCAAGTGCTGAAGACTTCGCAACTGAACAAACTACTGGCGCAGGCGCAGGACAGCGACCATCAGGAAGCCGTCAACATCGCGGTTCTGCGGTCGATGACGCAGGCTTATTACGCCCCACAGAACTTCGGGCATTTCGGTTTGGCACTGAAGGCCTATGCGCATTTCACCTCGCCCATTCGGCGCTATGCCGATCTGGTCGTGCATCGCGCGCTGATCGCGGCGCATGGGTGGGGCGATGACGGGCTGACACCGGCCGAGGTCGAGAGGCTGCAACGCACCGGGGAACAGATTTCCATGACCGAGCGGCGGTCGATGGAAGCCGAGCGGGACACCACCGACCGGTATCTCGCTGCCTATCTGTCAGACCGGGTGGGCACCGAGTTGACGGGTCGCGTCTCGGGAGTACAGCGCTTCGGGGCTTTCGTGCGGTTGGATGAAACCGGGGCCGATGGGTTGCTGCCGATCCGCGAGATCGGGCGCGAGTATTTCCATTTCGACCGCGACGCGCAAACGCTGACAGGCTCGGACACCGGCACCACCATCGGCGTGGGTCAGCGCGTTCTGGTCCGCTTGACCGAGGCGGTTCCGGTGACCGGTGGTCTGATGCTGGAGCTTCTTGAGCTGGACGGCGATGCGTTGCCGCGCGGCCCGTCGAAGGCGCGACGCGGTGGGCCGAAGCGCAAGGTTATGCGGTCGAAACGGAAGTCAGCCAAGACCAAACGCAAGATTGCCCGCAAGCGTTAGAGTTCCATTAACCAGTTTCGGCCCAAGCTGCCGGCGTGTGTCATTCGGCAGGGTTCGGTATGAACATCGCAAGACTCTGCCGATCCCGGTCTCGTGACTTCCGGGAGTCCCAAAATTCCGCTACGCTTGCAAAAAACAAAGAGCAGGTCAGTCCAATGCGTGTCATCCTAAGTGCAGCGCTGTTTCTGTTTGCGTCGTCCGCCGTCCATGCGGCCCCCGAGCAGAGCGTCACACCGAAAGTACGGCCGACCAGTGCCGCCGAGGAGAGCAGTATCGTGTTGGCACAGGCCAGTTCGAACATCGGATTCCAACGTTGGATCGACCGCTTCCGGTCGCGCGCGCGCTCGGCCGGTATTCGGGACAGCGTTTTGAACGCGGCCTTTCAAGGCGTGCGCTATAACCCCGAGATCATCAAGCGCGACCGCAACCAGTCCGAATTCACCAAGCAGATTTGGGAGTATCTGGACAGCGCCGCGTCGGACACCCGCGTCAAGAACGGTCGCGCCGCCTATCGCGAGAACCAGCGTGTCCTGAAAGCCATCGAGGCCAGATACGGGGTCGAGGCCGAAGTGGTCGCTGCTGTTTGGGGTCTGGAGAGCGCGTATGGCGCGTTTCGCGGCGACGAGCCGGTGATCGAAGCGCTGGCGACCTTGGCCTATGACGGGCGTCGTGGGCGCTTTTTTGAGAGCCAGTTGATTGCTGCTCTGAAGATCATTCAGGCGGGCGACGTGGCCCCGCGCAAGATGACTGGCAGTTGGGCCGGTGCAATGGGGCATACGCAGTTTATCCCGACCTCGTACCTGTCTTATGCGGTGGATTTCACCGGCGATGGCAAGCGCGACATCTGGTCAGATAACCCGGCCGATGCTTTGGCCTCGACGGCGGCGTATCTGAAACGCTTCGGGTGGACGAAGGGCCAGCCTTGGGGGGTCGAGGTCGTGCTGCCGCGTGGCTTCGACTATGGCCAGACCGGCGAGCGGGTGAAGAAAAGCCCGGCCCAATGGGCGGCAATGGGCGTTCGCGATACGCGTGGCGCCCGTGTTCCGAATTATGGGCGTGCGTCTATCTTGCTGCCCGCCGGGGCGCAGGGGGCGGCCTTCATGATCTTCGACAATTTCCATGTGATCGAGCGATATAACTCGGCCGATGCCTATGTGATCGGCGTGGGCCATTTGTCAGACAGGATCCGCGGCGACGGCCCCATTCGGGCAAGCTGGCCCCGGGACGACCGGAATCTGCGGTTCTCGGAGAAGCAGGAAATGCAGCGATTGCTGACGGCTCGAGGGTTCAACACGCAAGGTGTGGACGGCATCATCGGGCCGAACACCATCCAGGCCATTCGGCGGTTCCAGTCGACACAGGGCATGGTTCCGGACGGTTATGCAAGCTTCGAGATTTTGCGGCGGTTACGCTGAGTTTCGCATGCGCAACCAATTGCTTAAGTGTAAACGTACCGTGCGCCGTTAAGATTTCCAGCACCCCCGCCAATGGTCGTTCACGACGCCCACGGCCTGCAGATAGGCATAGATTATGGTCGTGCCGACAAAGCTCATGCCGCGCTTTTTCAAGTCCTTGGAAATCTGATCCGAAAGCGGTGTAGAGGCGGGGATCTGATCCCGTGTGGCCCAGTTGCCCCGGACCGGGGTGTCGCCGACATGCGCCCAGAGCCAGTTTGAAAAGCTGCCGAATTCGTTCTGCATCTCGATGAAGATGCGCGCGTTCTTGCGGGTGCTTTCGATCTTCTGTTTGTGTCGCACGATGGCCGGGTTCTGCCGCGCCTCGTAGAGTTCGAAATCGGTCATCGCGGCGACGCGTTCGACATCGAAGTTGTGGAAGACGTCGCGATACCCCTCGCGCTTGTTCAGCACGGTTTCCCACGACAATCCGGCATGCGCGCCTTCGAGGATCAGCATCTCGAACAGGTCACGATCATCGCGAACAGGCACCCCCCATTCGGTGTCGTGGTAATGGGCATAGGTTTCGGTGTTCGACCCGAAACAGCGCGGCTTGTCGTCAATCGGTTGTGGCATGCCTTGTTCTAGCGCGTCAGTTGAAGCGCGTCACGCGGCCACCTGCCAATCAACTGCCGTCTTGTCGTTCGATCCGTGCGAAGTGCTTCAGACGGGTCCCGGCCTTTGCTGTGCGGGATCGTCTTTGAAGCTCTTTGGTCTGCGGGCGCGGCATCTGGTTTCCGTCGATCCGCGCGTAAGTTTCGGACAAGCGCTGGGCGTTGCTGTCCTTGGGATGGTCGATGACATGTTTCACAAGCCTATCCTCCTGCGGTCAGTATAGCATAGCCGGTCGTCACATGTGGTCTTCGACCTCGGTCACGTCGATGCCAAGCCGGTCGAGACCGTTTTCCAGATGCTCGGGCAGGTCGGGCATGCCCGAGAGATAGCGTTCGGTCGGGGCAGTGGCCTCGGCTTCGGCTTCGGCCTTTGCCTTTTGCAGGTCTTCGGGGTCATAGCTTTCGCGGCCGACCCACATGAGGGCGACAAGGCTGGACTGCTCGTCGAAGTTCAGCCCCGAGATGTAGTCGGCGAGATGTGTGCTGTCAGGCCCGTATTCGCGGGCCAGAAAGATGACGCGCACGACCTTGGCGTTCGAGATATCCAACATGACGGCCTCCGTTTCATCCTGGGATCGGAAGACAGTCTAGGCGGGTTCGGCCGTGCAATCCTTGCGCTGGGTCAAGTTCACGACCGACGGCTTTCGCGCGGCGCGCCCACCGCGTCCCAGATGTCGGTGCGTGTCAGGCCGGTGGCGCGACCCATGCCATTGCCGCCGGCGCCCGGACCCGGATCAAGCCTGGGCGTGCCTGGTGTCAGCTTGTGGCGCAGGAATGCGATCGGGTGCGCGCGCAGGGTCAGGCGCATGGCAACATAGTCTTCCACGACATGTTCGCCTTCGCTCATCTCGGGCAGGTAGGCGGCGGGTTCATCGATGCCTTCGCCGTCCAGATCTCCGGCAAAGAGCGGCAGGGGCTTGTCATTGGCCAGTGCCGCGGCCTCCCACAGCGCTTCGCGGCGGGTCAGGCGCAGCGAGGCAAAGACATCGGCTTCGGCCAGCACGCGCAACAGGCGCGGCTCGACACCGGCGCGCCGCCAGACATCTTCGACGGATTGATAGCCATTGCCGCGGGCGGCGGCGATCCACGTGCCTTCCTCCTCGCGCATCGATTTGATCTGCCGGAACCCAAGACGCAGGGCAAGGCCGCCGCGCCCGTCGGCTTCCATGATGTTGTCCCATGTCGAGGCGTTGATGTCGGGGGGACGAACTTCAACCCCGTGCTCGCGGGCGTCACGCACGATCTGAGCGGGGGCATAGAAGCCCATCGGTTGCGAGTTCAGAAGTGCACAGGCGAAGATACCGGGGTGGTGGCATTTGAGCCAGCTCGAGGCGTAGACCAGAAGCGCGAAGGACGCGGCATGGCTTTCGGGGAAGCCATAGGAACCGAAGCCTTCGATCTGGCTGAAACACCTTTCGGCAAAGTCGTCGTCATAGCCGTTTTCGCGCATGCCCTTCAGGAAGCGGTTCCGGAATTCGCTGACATTGCCGTGCTTCTTGAAAGTTGCCAACGACCGGCGCAGGCGGTCGGCCTCTTCCGGGCTGAACCCGGCGCCGACGATGGCGATCTGCATGGCCTGTTCCTGAAAGAGCGGCACGCCAAGCGTTTTGCCCAGCACCTTGCCCAGCGCGTCCGAAGGGAATTCGACCTTTTCCTCGCCGTTACGGCGCCGAAGATACGGGTGCACCATGTCGCCTTGAATGGGGCCGGGGCGGATGATCGCGGTCTCGATCACGAGGTCATAGAAGGTGCGGGGCTTCATCCGTGGCAGGAAGTTCATCTGCGCCCGGCTTTCGACCTGGAAGACGCCCAGACTGTCGGCGCGGCACAGCATGTCATAGACCGCCGGATCCTCGGGCGGCAGCGTGGCGAGCGTGTAGTCGATGCGGTGATGCATCTGCAAAAGGTCGAAGGCCTTGCGGATACAGGACAGCATGCCAAGGGCAAGGACATCGACCTTGAGGATGCCAAGGCTTTCGATGTCGTCCTTGTCCCAGCAGATGACGGTGCGGTCCTCCATCGTGGCGTTCTCGATGGGGACAAGCTCGTCAAGGCGGCCTTCGGTCATGATGAAGCCACCGACATGCTGGCTGAGATGGCGGGGAAAGCCCTGGATTTCGAAGATCAGTTTCAGGGTCAGCGCCAGACGGCGGTCGGTCGGATCAAGGCCGATTTCGCGCAGTTGTTGGTCGGCCATGCCGCTGGTGTCGAAGAAGCCCCAGAGTTGCGAGGAGATGGCGCCGATCGTGTCTTCGGTCAGGCCCATCGCGCGGCCAACCTCGCGGATGGCGCGCTTGCCGCGGTAATGCACGACCGTGGCGCAGAGGCCCGCGCGGTGGCGGCCATAGCGGTCATAGATGTGCTGGATCACCTCTTCGCGGCGTTCATGCTCGAAATCGACATCAATATCGGGGGGCTCGTCGCGGGCTTCGCTGACGAAGCGTTCGAAGACCATGGTCCCGATCTCGGGGCTGACGCTGGTCACGCCGAGACAATAGCAGACAACGGAATTGGCCGCCGAGCCGCGCCCCTGGCAGAGGATGTTCCGCGAGCGGGCAAAGTGGACGACATCGCGGACGGTCAGGAAATAGGGTTCATACCTGAGCTTGGCGATCAGGGTCAGTTCATGCTGCAGCAGATTTCTGACATGTTCGGGCGCGCCGGACGGATAGCGCCACTTGAGCCCCTCATAGGCGAGACGTTTCAGCCGTTCCTCGGCGGTTTCGCCTTCGGCAATCTCGGACGGGTATTCATAGCGCAACTCGTCGAGCTGGAAGGTCAGGCTGTCTGCCAGCGTTGCCGCCCGGTCAACCGCGGCGCCGTGTGCGCCAAGGAGGCGGCGCAACTCGGCCTCGGATCTCAGGCGCTGTTCGGCATTGGCCAGCGCCGCCCGGCCGAGATCGTCGACCTTCACGCCGGTCCGGATCGCGGTCAGCACATCGGCCAGCTTGCGGCGTGACCCGTGATGCATCAGCGGCATCGCGCTGGCGACGGTGGGAATGGTCAGCTCGTCGGCCAGCCCGGCCAGCCAATCGAACCGTTCGGCATCCTGTCCGTCATATTTTGGCGCCAGTACGAGATAGCTGTCGTTGGCAAAGCGGCGCGTCAGCCGTTTCGCTTGTGACATCCATCCGCGCGCGCCGCCCTCGGCCGTTTGGGCCTGTGGCGGGTGGATCAGGAGCGCCATGTCGCCCCCGAACGCGATCAGGTCATCGAGTGTCAGGTGGCAGGCGCCTTTCTTTGCCTTCAGACGCCCGCGCGAGATCAGGCGGCAGAGATGCCCCCAACCGGTTCGGGTCTTTGGCAGGGTGGTGACGGAAAACCCGGTATCGAGCACTATGCGTGCGCCGGGGACAAGGCGCGGCACGTTGAAGATATTGGCCGAGCGGTCGATCGGGGGCGGGACCACCCGCGTTTCGAAGCCGGCGACGGGGTTTTGCGTATTTTGGAAGAGATGAAGAGGCTGGTTCTGCGTTTGGGGGCCATCGAGGAAGTCTTCGGTTTCTTCCGGGCTGAGTGTGCCGTGTTTCGCCCTTGTCCGGGCGCCCGGGTAGCTTTCGAAGAGTTGTTTCTTGCGCTCCCATTCCCTGAGCGGTGCGGGCGGACCGATCAGGTCGGAGATTTGGCGATCTTTCACCTGCCGCGCGATTTCCTTCACCCGCGTGTGGGCGCGCACGATGCCGGCGACCGAGTTTTCGTCGGCGATCGCAAGCGCCGTGAGGCCCAGAAGAGCGGCGCGGTCGACATATTCCTCGGCGTGCGAGGCGCCGGTCAGGAAGGTGAAATTCGACGTGATGGAAAGCTCGGCAAAGCTCATGGGCGATTCTTCCCGCGCGTGTCGAAATATGTGCGAATCTCCAGCATCCGGGTATAATATTCACGTTTTGTTCTCACATCCAGTGCGCCATGCACAGACTGTTCACGCCCAAGGGCCGAACTTTCACGCTGCGCTCACGCGGCACGCCCTGCGTCCGTTGACCCAACGTTAACGGCACGCCACCCTGTCCTTGGTCGCAACGGAAGGTGCGGTCAGTTTGGAAAACGCTTTTCAGCCCGTCGGTCGACCGGTTCCATTTCGATCCGCAAAGGTCGACCGACACATTGAACCAGTATGGCGTGTTTCGCCGATCGAGTGAGTGAGTGAGACGAGTAGGGTGGGTAAACAGTTGCGTTCGTGGGGCCGGGATACAACCAATCCCATGTCCCACTGTCTTTCCGGCCTCGCGGGCGCAGTTATTCGCAGAGCTTCTCAGAACTCGGCAGGGTTGCAGGTTCCGGTCACGTAGCAGGCAAGCAGCCTGTCTTCGCCTGTCTCATCCCATGTCACCTGATCCCCGCCGCAAGGCCCGACATTCAGTGTCAATGCGTCCCCGTCCACTTCAATGGCCATGATCATGTCGCCGCTCAGGTTTTGCGGATCGCCACACCATGGGCCGGCGCAAGAGGTTTCAACCATGATGTCGCGACGAAAGGGGACCTGAAAGTCGCCGCTTGAAAGGGCCAGACCGTCGACCCGGGCGCGCGTGAATGTCGATGTCTTCGATCCGCGGGGCGGGACATTCGCGGGTTCCAGCAGGGTGATGGACCCTTTGACCATGTAGAACGAGGCGTCGGCATCGCGGGCCATTTCGAACAGGCGCACGGCGTCGGGGCGGAGGCATGAAAGCGCCTGAGACTGGGTTGCCGAAAGAAGCAGAAGACAGGTCAGGAAAACGCGCATTGGGGACCTCTAGAGCTTTGCTCGGAAGGCCGCGATCACCTGATCATAGACCTCCCGCTTGAACGGAACGATGTCGCGCAGCACCTCGTCCGCGCTTGACCACCGCCAACGTGCGAATTCGAGGTCGTGTTTTGCAATATCAATCGCGCTGTCGGGGCCGTCATAGCGCAGCAGGAACCATTTTTGCGTCTGGCCCCGGAAGCGGCCCTTCCAGAGCTTGCCGACAAGGTGGTCCGGCAGGTCATAGAGCACCCAGTCGGGGTGCTCGGCCTCGATCGTGACTGATGCGGCGGGCAGGCCGGTTTCCTCTTCGAGCTCGCGCAGGGCGGCGGCCTCGGGGGTTTCGCCGTCATCAATGCCGCCTTGGGGCATCTGCCACGCGCCCGGCGTGTCCACGCGCTCGCCCGTGAAGATCAGGCCCTGCGGGTTGGCCAGAACGATGCCCACGCAGGGGCGATAGGGGAGATCTTTGGTCATCACGCCTGCCTTGGCTTTGGGCGGTTACTGGGTCGGGAAGTAATCCTCGCAAGTGCCCTCGCGATAGACATCGGCGGTGCAGCAATGCAGGCCGCCGCCGAACGCATAGGCGTCGCGGAGGTCGACCTCGACCACTTCCATGCCAAGCTTGTCCATCTGTTCGGCCTGATAGACCTCGGATTTCTCGACGCAGACCGTTTTCGGATCAAGCACCAGAACGTTCATCGAGAGCCAGACGCTGGAATAGCACAGCGGCGGCGGCGTGTTGTGCGCGGGTTGTGCCGCGTCGACGATTTCCCAGCCGTTCTTTTCGAACATGACGCGCTGGTCGTCCGGCAGCCGTCGTTGCGGGTTGTTCAAGATCAGGCCAGGGCGCAGCGGTGTGAAGGTCGCATCGATATGGATCGGATAGGGGTCACCGGGGAAGTTCACGGCGTGCACGCGATGATCCGGGAAGTGGCGCCGCAGCCATTCGATGCCCTTGAGGTTGGTGGTGAAGCCGTGCTGCACCACGAGGTCTTTGCCGAAGCGCAAGACGTCGGCTGCGTCGAACAGGGGTTCTTCCTCGGTCGTGACGAAGAACTTCTCGGCGGTCCATTTCAGGCGTTTCTCGACGCCGATCGCTTCCGAGAGGTAGTCGTCGTGATAGTCGGCATCGGTCAGGCGGGGCTTCGGGGCGCTTTCGTGGCGGAAGTTCGGGTCTTCTTCCCAATAGCGCTGCAGAAGCGGGCGATAGTTCAGGTATTCGAACCAGCGGCACCGATAGGACATCGTGGCTTCGAGGATTTCCGAGCCGACGGTCAGCAGCACATCGCGCGGCGGCATGCAGCCGAACTGGCTGTCGGTGTGGAAATCTGGTGTGGTCACCGGTTTCGCGTGGTCAATCGGCGTCGGCCGGTCGACGCGCACGCCGCGCTCTTCAAGTTGACGGGCGAAGGTGTCGAGCAATTCGTTGGCGCGATCGATGGTGTCCTGCGGGCGCTTGCCCCACTGGCCGCGCATGTCGCTGTCTTCGGGAACCTTCGCGTCGAGGGCCGGTTCCTCGGGCGGGATGTGGCAGTCGTCGGCACGTCCGACAATCCCGTGGCGCAGCGGATCCCACTCGTTCCAAGAATTCACGACAGTCTTTTGCACGGGCGGCCTCCTTGTTCGAAACGCATGAGCTTTAGGCGGATCAAGGCACCTCGGCAAGAGGTGTTCGTTTGCGAGTCCCGATTAACCCTCGCGGTGTTCGTTCGTTGCGCAGATCGAAGCTTTTGGCTGAGAGGACCTTTGACTGTTTGGACAGAGGAAACAGGTGCCATGGCGGTGCCATTTTGCTTCTTTAAGTTGCCGGATTTGCATGTCCGTTGGGCACAAGATCGCCACGTTTCTTGCGTACATTAACCATGTTGTCGCGGGCGGTTCCGCGGCGCCCGGTTTGCATTACGAGTAGAAGGACACTGATATGCGCGCCCTCAAAACCCTTACCCTTGCCACCATTTGCACTGCTTTCGCTGCCCCGGTTCTCGCCGATGCGGCCATGTTCGACGCCAAGGCAACCATGTATGACGCCGATTTCGAGACGTCGATTGCCGAGCATGGTTACATCGTCGGGGCTGCTGCCTATGGCCACGATGACGCCGACTACGACGTTTATCTGAGCGATGCTGGACTCTTCCAGCCGGTGCTTGGGAACTATGACGCCGACTATGAAGTGAAGATCGATCGCGCCGCTTTCGCGCCGACCGAGATCGCTTCGCGCTGATTTATCCATCGGTTTTCATCAGGGGCCCTTGCCGCGCGGCAGGGGCCTTTTTTGTGGATCGGTATCGCATCGGTATGACGTCGGTGCGGATTGAAGCACACAGGAGAGCGCACTTGACGTAGGTTTCGCTTTCCCCTGTCGCCAACCCACGCTATAGCGCCGCCATCCCAAAACCATAGGAGGTCAAAGTGGGCTATCGCGTCGCTGTCGTCGGCGCCACCGGAAACGTGGGCCGCGAAATGCTGAACATCCTGGCTGAACGCCAGTTCCCCGCAGATGAGGTTGTGGCTCTGGCGAGCCGGAAATCTCTCGGCACAGAGGTCAGCTATGGCGATAAGACACTGAAGACGAAAGACCTCGACACGTTCGACTTCACGGGCTTCGACATGGCACTGTTCGCCATCGGATCGGGACCGACCAAGGAATACGCGCCGAAAGCAGCCAAGGCCGGTTGCGTGGTGATCGATAACTCGTCGCTCTATCGCTACGAGCCGGACATTCCGCTGATCGTGCCGGAAGTGAACCCGGACGCCATCGAGGGCTATAAGAACCGGAACATCATCGCGAACCCGAACTGTTCGACGGCGCAGATGGTTGTGGCTCTGAAGCCCTTGCATGACCGCGCGAAGATCAAGCGCGTCGTGGTCAGCACCTATCAGTCCGTTTCAGGTGCCGGCAAAGGCGGGATCGACGAGCTTTGGGATCAGACCAAGGCCATCTATAACCCGACGGTCGATGTTGAGGTGAAGCAATTCCAGAAGCAGATCGCGTTCAACGTGATCCCGCATATCGACGTCTTCATGGAAGACGGATCGACCAAGGAAGAGTGGAAGATGGTCGCCGAGACCAAGAAGATCGTCGACACCTCGATCAAGGTGACGGCGACCTGCGTTCGGGTGCCGGTCTTTGTCGGCCACTCGGAAGCGGTGAACATCGAGACCGAAGAGTTCCTGGACGAAGATGAAGCGCGCGACATTCTGCGCGAGGCGCCGGGGATCATGGTTGTCGATAAGCGCGAAGACGGTGGCTATACGACCCCGATCGAATGCGTGGGCGACTTTGCGACCTTCATCAGCCGCATCCGGCAGGATTCGACAATCGAGAATGGCCTGAACTTCTGGTGCGTCAGTGACAATCTTCGGAAGGGGGCTGCACTGAATGCGGTGCAGATCGCCGAGCTTCTGGGGAATCGGGTGCTCAAAAAGGGCTGATACCCCCTGATTCTGACCGGGCCGCCAGAGATTGGCCCGGTCTTTTCCACAATCACATATCGTTGAACACGGAACAGTCACCGATCTTGGCGAAGATCGGCACAATTCGATTCATCGTGATTTTCCAATAAATGAAGGGGTTTGCGGGTCTTGGGCTGGATGACGGCCTGGATGGGCTACAAGCGTTGCCACAATTCGGCCACATACCGCCCGACTTTGGCCACATTCGGACCTGAAACATATCCACAGGACTTGGGGAGAGTTTGGGAATGAAGCCGATCACGGACGATGTCGTCTTTTCGATCATGAAGGGCCTGGAGAAACGCGAGAAGCGTCAGCGGGCCTCGTTGGAAGCTGCCAAGATCGCTTTGCCGGACAAGATTCTGGCCGAGGCGAACCGGGGCCGCGTCATCTCGCTGAAGGCCGCGCGCGAGCGTGCGCAGCGGACGGTGAACGGCGTCTTCTGCTATGTGGCGCGCAGCTGAGCCGGTCTAGAACCGCTCGGCCCGCAGCACTTCCGCATCCGTAATCGACACCACACCGATATGAGGCTCGACCACCGCGAAGGCGGCGTCGAGCAACTCTTCCATCCGTTCCGGCCGGATCAGGCAGACCACCGACACCATGCCGCTGCCCCGTGTGACCTGACCCGCCCGGGCCCACTGGCCCGATCGGCCTGATCCGCCTTTCACCGGCAAGATCGTGTAACCCGTGACACCGGCTTTGCGCATCGCGTCGGTCAGGCGGGATTCCAGCGCGGCTTCGATGATGATTTCGACACGCTTGGCCTTGTGCGTTTCCATGGGGCTCAGCCTCCGACAAAGGCGGTCGAGAGCGCGGTATAAAGCGGGATCCCGACGGTCAGGTTGAAGGGGAAGGTCACGCCGAGCGACAGCGTGAGGTAGATGGACGGGCGAGCTTCCGGCAGGGCAACGCGCATCGCTGCTGGCACGGCGATGTAAGAGGCCGAGGCCGAGAGCGTCATCAAAAGCGCGGCGCCGCCGGGTGAGAGGCCCGCTGCAAGTGCGCCAAGCAGGCCAAGGCTGCTGCCGACCAAGGGCATGAGCATCCCGAAGGCGATGGGGCCAAGCCCCAACTCGCCCCGGCTTTCGCGCAGGCCACGACCCGCGACCAGCCCCATGTCCAGCAGGAACAGGCAGAGCACGCCCTGAAACGGGGCAACGATGAAGGGCGAAATGGTGTCGAGCCCGTCCTTGCCGGTGATCGCGCCGATGAAGAACGACCCGACCAGCAGAACGATCGAGCCGTTCAGAAGAATCTCGCGGTAAAGCCCTGCATCGACGGTGCCCGAGCTTTTGCCGCCGGCGCGGGCCACGATCCACAGGGCCGACAGGATGGCGGGCGCTTCCATAACGGCCGCGGCGGCAACCATATAGCCTTCGGAGGCGATGCCCTGCGCTTCAAGGACGGATGTCGCGGCCACGAATGTGACGATCGAGATCGAGCCGTAATGCGCGGCGACCGCGGCCTTGTCGATGGTGCTGAACTTCGACATCAGGCCCAGAAGCGCGAAGCCAATGAAGGGCAGGCCGAATGACAGGATACCGGCGACAATCAGGGTAAGGACCAGTGTGGTATCCACCCCGTGCGCGGCAACCCCCGCCCCGCCTTTGAAGCCGATGGCGAAGAGCAGATAGATCGACATGCCCTTGGCCACGGCCTCGGGTATTGTGAGGTCGGATCGGGCAAGCGCCGCGAGAAGCCCCAGCACGAAGGACAGGATGATCGGCGAGATCAGGTTGCCCGCGGCAAGCTCGAGTATCTCGGCCATGTCAGTTTGTGCTCTCTGTTGGGTCGGGCAATGTCAGACCGGCATGAATTTGCGCGACGGCGCATCATACTGCCAAAGCTCGCCTTCGCCGATATCGGTCCAGAGACCGTGCAGGCTGAGTTCCTGCTGCTTCCGGGCCTCGACAATGAAGGGGAAGGTCAGAAGGTTCTCGAGCGAGACGACGACGGCCTGCTGTTCAAGGGCGCGCAGCTGGTCCTGCTCGGTGCCGGTGCGGTCGATGCGTTCATAGCCGGGGCGAAGGATGTCCATCCAGCGGCCGACGAAGCTTGAGGCCTCGTCCAGTTCCGGCGCGTTGCCCGAGCACATGGCGTGGCAGCCCGCGACGCCGCCGCATTGCGAGTGGCCGACGACGATGATGTGCGGCACGTGCAGCGCTGTGACAGCGTACTCGATCGCGGCCGATGTGCCGTGGCGATCGCCGTCGGGCTCGTAGGGTGGCACGAGGCTGGCAATGTTGCGGTGAATGAAGAACTCGCCAGCGTCCGCCTCGAAGATCGACGAAACGTTCACCCGGCTGTCGCAGCAGGAAATCACCATGCCGCGTGGGCGCTGTCCCTCGTCGGCAAGCTTGCGATACCAAGCGCGGTTGTCGGTGTAACTGGTGGCTTTCCAGCCGTGATACCGGTTCGTCAGGAAGGCCGGAAGGGGACGTATCTGATCCATCGCGCGTTCTTCGAGTTTGAAACGAATGCCGCATTCATTCTGCGGCGTATCAACGTTTTATTTCCGTTGAAAGGCGTACACCGCCCTTGGGTCGAGGGAAAGGGTCGTGGATGAATTTCGAGAATGTCGTCGTGCTGTGTCCGCAGGAATCTGTGTCGCTGGAACCTTTGACGGTGACGACCAAAGGGTCCGATGCTGCGTTTTCGCTGGCTGAAGATGCGGTCGAGGAAATGGTGGTCTGTCTGGCGGCCATCGAGGCGTCTTGGGCGGCGGGTGAGTTCGGACGGTTGGACGGGTTGCTGGGGTCACTCAGTGATCAGGCAAAGCGGTCCGGCTTGCCGGACGTCGTGCATGTTGCGTCGACGGCCGAAGCGCTACTGGGGTCGCAGGACACGATTGCCCTGGCGGCGGTCATTGCCCGGCTGATCCGGGTCGGCGAAACCTCTCTCGCGACGCTTCTGGAAATCAGTTATCTGCAAATTTGATCTTGCGCCGCGCTGAAACCGTGCCAGCTTCTGGGGGAACCAACAGACCCCGGCAGGAGCAGCACAATGAAAGCGATGACCTTCGCAAAGGACAAGGGCGAGACAAAACCGCTTCACTTGTTTTCTGTGGAAGACGCTGCCGAGGGCTTGGCCGGGCTTGAGCCAATGCACCGCGCCTGGGCCATGGCCTCGGGCTTCAAGGGCAAGGCGGGCGAGGTTTTGTTGTTGCCCGGCCCGGATGGCGAGCCGGAGGCTGCGTTGGGCGGGCTGGGGCGCGCCAAGGACCGCGCACGGGGTCGGTTTCTGGTTGCCAGCCTTCGTGCGAAGCTGCCCGGGGGTACGTGGCGCTTCAAATCGGTGCTGCAGGGGCGCGATCTGGAAGAAGCAGCGCTGGGCTGGCTTCTGGCGGGTTACGTGTTTGACCGGTACGCGTCGAAATCGCCCCCGAAAGCCGGTCTTGTGGCGCCGAAGGGTGTCGACGCGGAACGATTGGAGACCATTGCCGCGGGCGAGGCGCTGGCGCGCGACCTGATCAATACCCCTGCCTCGGATATGGGGCCGGACGAGCTGGAAGCCGCGGCCCGTGATCTGGCGGACACCCATGGGGCGACCTTTGCTGTGACGACCGGGGAGGATTTGCTGAAGGCAAACCACCCGATGGTCCACGCTGTCGGACGCGCTTCGGTGCGCGCGCCGCGCCTGATCGACATGAGCTGGGGCACGACGGGCCCCAAGCTGACGCTGGTGGGCAAAGGTGTGTGCTTCGATACCGGCGGGCTTAACCTGAAGCCCGGTGCCTCGATGGGGCTGATGAAAAAGGACATGGGCGGTGCGGCCAATGTTCTGGGGCTTGCCAAGATGATCATGGCTTCGGGTATGGATTTTCAATTGCGGGTCCTGATCCCGGCGGTCGAAAACGCGGTTGCCGGTGAGGCGTTCCGCCCGGGCGACATCCTGACATCGCGGAAAGGCCTGACGGTCGAGATCAACAACACCGATGCCGAAGGTCGCCTTGTGCTGGCCGATGCACTGGCCCTTGCAGACGAAACGGCGCCCGATCTGATCGTGTCCATGGCGACCCTGACGGGCGCCGCGCGCGTGGCCGTCGGGCCGGATCTGGCGCCGTTCTATACCGACAGTGACAGTGATGCTGCGGCGCTGGCCGCAGCCGCCGAAGCGGTGCGCGATCCGGTGTGGCGGATGCCGTTCTGGGACCCTTACGAAAGCATGATCGAACCGGGCATTGCCGATCTGGATAACGCACCCAAAGGCGGGTTCGCGGGGTCGGTGACCGCTGCGCTTTTTCTGCGCCGCTTCGTGACCAGCACCCCCCGCTATATGCATTTCGATATCTATGGCTGGACACCAAGCGCCGCGCCCGGACGCCCCAAGGGCGGGGTCGGGCAGGGCATTCGCGCCTTGTTCGATGCGCTTCCGGAGATGCTGAATGCAGGTTAGCGCCACGGCGAACGTCTGGCTGAGGGCGGCGCCCGATGCACCACCGGACCGACAGGTTCTGGTAGGGGATCCGTTCGAGGTGGACGAGACACGCGATGGCTGGGTCTTTGGGCGCGCTTTGAAGGACGGGTATGCGGGCTGCATTCTGGAAGCCGCCGTGATGCCGGTGATCACGCCCACGCACTGGGTCTCGGTCCGATCGACCTGGGGCTATGCCGCACCTGACATCAAGAGTGCTCCGGTGATTGATCTGCACATGAGCGCGCGTTTGGAAGTGGTCTCCGAGACCGAGACATGGCTGGAGGCCAAGCAGGCGGGCGGCAGCATTTTCGTGCCGAAGTCGCAGGCGAAGCCGTGGGATGATCGGGCGATCAACCCGGTTGCGGTGGCGCGCCAGTTCCTTGGTGTGCCTTATGTCTGGGCCGGAAACACCGGGTTCGGGCTGGATTGCTCGGGTCTTGTGCAGGTGGCCTATCAAGCGTGTGGCTGGGCCTGTGCTGCGGATAGTCAGGACCAGAAGGACATGGCCGGCAAGGTGCCCGAGACGGTCGTCTCGGGCGATTTGATCTTCTGGAAAGACCATGTGGCCCTGGAAACCGGGGATGGCACGTTGATCCATGCGAACGCGCATCACATGGCGGTCACCGAAGAGCCGCGGCATGTGGTGATGTCACGGATTGCGGCGACCGAGACGGGGCCGGTGACAGCGCGGCTTCGACCGGTGCGACAGGACTTGGGTTAGGCGGTCGTCGCGGCCGGGACTTTAGTGAGACTGGTGCGTTCTCAGGTTTCGTGCGCTGAGAGCGGTTACTCGACCGACCGGATCAGCTTGCGTTCGAGCACGCGCAAGACCGTCTTCAAATCGTGTCCGCGCTTCAGAATGCGACCGTCCATGCCAATCACGGCATACATGCCCTGTTTGTCGCGCAGCTTGGGGCGTTTCTCGATTCGATAGATCGGATGCTCGGCGGTGCGGCGGAAGATCGAGAAAATCGCGACATCTTTCAGAAAAGACATCCCGTAATCGCGCCATTCGCCGCTGGACACCATCCGTCCGTAAAGCCCGAGGATCACGCCTAACTCTTTGCGATCAAAGGCGATTTGCTCGCTGATCGGGCGCGATGGCGGGAAAGGTGTCGGGTCTTGGACCGTCATGGATTTGGATCCTGCCCGCCCTGCGCGACTGAATCAACCCTCGCCGCATCTTCGCCACAAAAAAACCCTGCCCACGGCCCACCTCACCCGTCTTGTCGCCCAACTTCACGGCCATTCAGGAATCGTAGCGAAAGACGCTATCCCCGGTGTCGTGGTTTTAACAGCCCCCACCCAGCCCGCGGCACCGGGGAACTCTTTCGGAACGAGGGACCCCCGCCATCTGTGCGGGGGTTTCGTCGTTCTGGCGGCCTCGTGAGTTGCAAATCGTTCATCTCTTGCGTCTAGTGCCGCGTGAACCAGACATGTGGGGGCAGGCATGAACGACACGGTTATCGGCGTTATCGGCGGCAGCGGAATCTATGACATCGATGGGTTGGACGGGGCGGAATGGGTTTCGGTCGAAAGCCCTTGGGGCGCGCCATCGGATCAGATCCTGACGGGCACGCTGGACGGGGTTCGGATGGCGTTCCTGCCGCGTCACGGGCGCGGGCATGTGCATTCGCAAACAACGGTGCCCTATCGCGCCAATATCGATGCGATGAAGCGGTTAGGGGTCACCGATGTGATCAGCGTGTCGGCTTGCGGTTCGTTCCGCGACGAGATGGCGCCGGGCGATTTCGTGATTGTCGATCAGTTCATCGACCGGACCTTCGCGCGCGAGAAATCGTTTTTTGGCACCGGGTGCGTCGCGCATGTCAGTGTTGCGCATCCGGTCTGTCCGCGATTGGGCGACGCGTGCTTCACGGCGGCCGAGGCGGCGGGGATCACGGTGCATCGGGGCGGCACTTACCTGGCGATGGAAGGGCCGCAGTTTTCGACACTGGCGGAATCGAAGATGTACCGCGAGGTCTGGGGATGCGACGTGATCGGCATGACCAACATGCCCGAGGCGAAGCTCGCCCGAGAGGCCGAGCTTTGTTACGCGAGTGTTGCGATGATCACGGATTACGACAGCTGGCACCCTGACCACGGCGAGGTCGACGTGACCGAGATCATCAAGACGCTGATGGGCAATGCCGACAAGGGTCGGGCGCTGGTCGCCGGTCTGCCCAAACTTCTGGGGGCCGAGCGCGCGCCCTGTCCGCATGGTTGTGACCGGGCGCTGGAGTTTGCGATCCTGACGCAGCCGGACAATCGTGACCCGGCCTTGATGGCCAAACTCGATGCGGTGGCCGGTCGGATGCTCTAGCAACCCGCCGGGGTGTCGGCGATCAGGGTGTCGATCTGATCCGATGCCAACCGCCCGAGGATAAGGCGTTGGCCGATCGCGATGGCTGGCGTTCCCCACACCCCGAGCGCCTCGGCGGCGGCGCGGCTTTTCGCAAGTGCGGCGTCGACGCTCGGGCTCTCCATAGCGTCGAGCAGGGCCTGCGGGTCCAGTCCGGCGTCTTCGGCCACGGCGGCGAAGAACCGGGGGCTTGGTCGGAAGGGCGCTTTCGAGAGGCTGCGTTTCAGTGCGTCGCCGCCGTTCTGTTGGCGGGAAGCGACCATGGCGCGCGCGACGCGCTCGGAATTCGGACCAAGCAAGGGCAGTTCGTGCCATGTCAGGGCAAGGTCGGAACGCGCGGCCAGCGTGGCATCCATGATCTGGCAATTCGGGCAGAAGAAATCGGTAAAAACCGCAACAGGTGTTCCCGGTCCGGTGGTTTCATAGAGCGCGTCGCACAACGCCTCGGCTGGCAACGGCTCTATGCCGGGAGGGCGTGATTCTTGTATGGTTCACTTTTTGTATTTTTGATGTTCTTCGCGAATCATGCCGCAAGCGCGATTTTCATCACCGGCTGGTTGTCGTTGGCGCATTGCGGAGGCTTCCAGCCGCCGTTTCGACTCAGGCGGGG
>JAJDUZ010000069.1 GCA_022826385.1 Silicimonas sp. | reverse complement strand
GAAATGGAAAAGTCGCGGCACGCACGGCGAATTTTCGCGGAATCCGCCGAATCAGGGGACATCGCCGGATCCGGCCTCAAAAATGTTGTTTGATTTCAGCGCACTAAAAAATCGTCATCCGCCATACAGAAATCGCACCCGTGGTGTCTTTTTCCGGGCGCGCGATCCTGCCGCACTTTCAGCTTGGTACAAAGATGTTTTGGGCGTTGATCCGGTGCCCACAGACGCCGAGACGATGCCTTGGATGACCGAGGCTGGCGTCACGGTGTTTTCACCCTTTGCAGCCGACACGGACTATTTCCCGGCCGGGCAGCAAATGATGGTGAATTTCCGGGTCTCTGACCTGGATGCGATGCTGGCGCAAGTTCGGGCAGCGGGGACCGAGCCATTCAACGAGAGCACGATGGATGGCATCGGGCGGTTCGCGCATATCCGCGACCCTGAAGGAAATGCCATCGAACTGTGGGAACCCGTCAGTGCAGGCTGAAGCTCTGCGCCACCTTGCGCTAGCGGTTCGCTCCCGGCACCCACAACACGTCGGCGCGTCCCTGGTCATTGGCAATCCGGGCTGCGCAGAAGAACCAGTCGGACAGGCGGTTGAGATACTTTACCGCCGCGTCGTTGACTGACTCCATTGTCGCAAGTTCAACCGTCAAACGCTCTGCGCGACGCGCAACCGTGCGCGACAGGTGCAGATGCGTGGCTAGTGGCGAACCCGCCGGCAGGATGAACGACTTCAGCGGTTCAAGCTGGTCGATCATCGTATCGATCTCGGCTTCCAGCCGGGATGTCTGTTCGACCGACATGCGCAACACCGGATACCCGGCTTCGCTGTCCATCTCCATGTCAGGGCGGCACAGGTCGGCGCCAAGGTCGAACAAGTCGTTTTGGATGCGCGACAACATGTCGTCGAATTCACCGGTCGTGTGCAGGCGGCACAGGCCAACCGTCGCATTCAACTCGTCGACGGTTCCATAGGCCGTGACCCGCATCGAATGCTTTGCGACCCGCGCGCCATTGCCCAACGCTGTTTCGCCAGCGTCGCCGGTCTTGGTGTAAATCTTGTTCAGAACAACCATCTTATCCTCCGCGACGGATCAGCACGAAAAGCAGCAGCAAAACCACTGCCACGAACTGGGCATAGATGCGATAGCGCATGATGCGGTTCGCGTGCTTGCGATTGAAGTCGCCGCCCTTGGCGAACCCGCCGATGCCCGTCAGCAGGATGCCGAGCACCACGAGGCAGGCAATGGCAACGACGATGAAAAGCGGGTCTTGCAATAACATGGGCGGGCTCCTTTCGCCCTCACCTAGAGCACGAGACAGAAAAAGCGAAGGGGTCAGACCTTGAGAAGCAACGTGTCGAGCCAACGCGTTGGCAAAAGGCGCTTGAGCACGGCAAAAAGCCTGGTCGGTGTGGTGATGCGATACCGTGCTTTCGGACGGCTTGCGGTCAGGGATTTATAGACCACCGACGTCACCGCACTTGCGGGCAATTCGAACGGATCCGGCTTGCCGCTGTCGGAATAGAGCCGTTTTTCGAGCTTGTTCTTATAGTCTTCCCGGCGGGCCGAGGTTTCGGGGTCAATCCATTTCTCGTAATGCGGGATCGAGTTTTCCCGGATCCGGCTGGTGATCGGGCCGGGCTCGATCAGGATGACGTCAATGCCGGTCCCGTCGAGTTCGAGCCGCAGCGTGTCAGCCCAGCCTTCCATCGCGAACTTCGTCGAGTTGTATGACCCCCGCCATGGCAGCGCGGCGAACCCCAGAACCGAAGAATTCATCAGGATGCGCCCGTGGCCCTGCTTGCGAAAGGTCGGCAGCAGTTGCCGCGTCAGTTCGTGTTGCGCGAAGAAGTTCGTCTCGAAATTCGCCCGCAGCGCATCGGTCGGCAGGTCTTCGACCAGTGCAGGAATGCCGTATGCGCCGTTGTTGAACACGGCGTCCAGCGTTCCCCCGGTTCGGTTCAGCGTTTCGGCAACAGCAGCGACCATGCTGTCCTGGCTTTCGTAATCCAGCGGGAAGCTCTCGAGCCCCTCGTCTTCAAGGCGGGCGCAATCCTGGGGCTTGCGGCATGTCGCGAAGACCCGCCAACCGCGTTCCTTCAGCCCGTGCGCTGCGTCATATCCGATGCCGCTGGAGCATCCGGTGATCAGGATGGATTTCTGGCCTGTCATAAGAGAGACTTGTGACGGAGGTGCATCCCATGTCAACGCATCAAGCAAGCTGCCAGTGCAAAGACCTGTCCGCCACGTTCGATGGCGACCCGGATTTCGTGATCGTGTGCAACTGTCGTGCGTGCCAGAAACGGACGGGCGCGCCGTTCGGGACGGGTGCGTATTTTCGCAAGACGCAGATGCAGGTCACCGGCGAGGCCCGAGGCTGGGGCCGCACCGCCGAGACCGGTCGCGCGCTTGAGAACTTCTTTTGTCCCACATGCGGGACCACGCTTTACTGGACACTGGAGATGCGTCCCGACCACGTGGGGGTCGCGTTCGGCGCCTTCGACACGAAGCTTCCCGATCCGGTGCGGGTGATCTGGACCGAGGAACAACATTACTGGGTTGCGTTCCCAGACGATCTCCCGCGGTTTCCGAAAGGCTCGCCCGAACCGCGTTAGCTGGGCATTTCCTCGCTCAGGAACTTACCGAAGATCCAGCCAGAAACCGAACCGTCCGCCAAGCGGATTTGGTACCATCCGCCGCGATCCGCGATCACGAATGCTTCGGTTCCAAAGGTCACCTGTCCAACAACCGCGTTCGTTGTGCCGGGGCCACCACGCAAATTCACCTTCGATCCGGTCACGTACCAGAAGCGCTTCGCCTGTTCCGCTGCCTTGGCAGCCGCGATGACTTCCGAGAACTTGGTGTTCTGCTGGGTCTGCTGGCGCTCTTCACGCAACTCGCGTCCGGCGGCCATTGCAATTTCAATGGCGTCACGGTCGGACACAGCTGTGACAAGCACCGGCTCTGCTGTTTCAGGTGTTGGCAAGGTTGCCGCCGTCACAAGCTCGAGACCCAAAGGTTCGGCCCGCGCGACTTCCGCAGGACGGCGCGCTTCGTCGCCGAAAATAATCATCACACAATAGAAGGCGACCAACGTCGCCACGACCAACTTGAACATAATCCATTCCCCCCAAGGAACCGGTAAGGCAATATTCACTGAGATTATGAAAATAAACGTTCGCTCCCGTGGCGTTAGGGGGAAACTTTTGATCCGTTCATCATACCAGTCACCACTTTACCCCCCGCAGGTCCCCAGCTAATACATCATCTATGAGTGAGACGTCGGATGACCCCAATATCGAGGGCCGAAACCTAGCCGAACCCCTGCGCCGTGCGATCGGTGACAGGTATCTCACCTATGCGCTTTCGACCATCATGCACCGCGCTTTGCCGGATGTCCGGGACGGTTTGAAGCCGGTTCACCGGCGAATCCTCTATGCGATGTCGCGACTCAGGCTGTCGTCCTCGGGTGGTTTTCTGAAGTCTGCCAAGATTTCCGGCGACACGATGGGCGACTTTCACCCGCATGGGGATGGCGCGATCTATGATGCGATGGCGCGCCTCGCGCAGGACTTCAACGTGCGCTATCCGCTTGTCGACGGTCAGGGAAACTTCGGCAACATTGATGGCGATAACCCGGCGGCGTCCCGATACACCGAAGCCCGGATGACAGCGGTCGCTGAAGCCCTGCTGGAAGGTCTGGACGAGAACGCGGTCGATTTTCGCCCGAACTATGATGGTCGGCTGGACGAACCCGCGGTGCTGCCCGCGACCTTCCCGAACCTGCTGGCCAACGGCTCCAGCGGGATCGCGGTGGGCATGGCCACGAATATTCCGCCGCACAATATCAGCGAGCTGTGCGACGCCTGCATTCACCTCGCCAAAGCCGACAACTCGGAACGCGTCCGCGACGACACGTTGCTTGAGTACATCCAGGGGCCGGATTTCCCGACCGGCGGCACGATCGTTGAGCCGCCCGAGGCGATTGCCGAAGCCTATCGGACCGGGCGCGGCGGCTTCCGCGTGCGCGCAAAATGGGAGGTCGAGGATCTGGGGCGCGGCCAATGGCAGATCGTCGTCACCGAGATCCCCTATCAGGTCCAGAAAAGTCGCCTGATCGAGAAAATCGCCGAGGCCATTCAGACCAAGAAGATTCCGATCCTGGCCGATGTGCGCGACGAAAGCGCGGAAGACATCCGCATCGTGCTCGAGCCGCGGTCGCGCAATGTCGAACCCGACGTGCTGATGAACATGTGCTTCCGGAATTCGGACCTTGAAAGCCGGTTCAGCCTGAACATGAACGTTTTGATCGACGGGGTGACGCCCAAAGTGGCCTCGCTCAAGGATGTTCTGCGCGCCTTCCTCGACCATCGGCGCGAGGTGTTACAGCGCCGCTCGCAGCACCGGCTGGACAAGATCGACCATCGGCTTGAGGTGTTGGAAGGTTTTATCACAGCGTTCCTCAACCTCGACCGCGTGATCGATATCATTCGGTACGACGACGAACCCAAAGCGGCGCTGATGCGTGAAGACTGGTCCAAGGATCACGTCCGCGCCATATCGGAAGCCGACTACAAGACGCCGGCGCCGGGCGAGGGCGAACTGACCGAGGTGCAAGTCGACGCCATTCTCAACATGCGTCTGCGGTCTCTCCGGCGTTTGGAAGAGTTGGAACTGCGGCGCGAGTTCGAGGAACTGACCGCCGAGCGCGCCGACCTTGAAGACCTTCTTGAAAACGAAGACCGGCAGTGGAAGACGATCGTGTCGCAATTGCGCGACGTGAAGAAAGCCTTCGGAGATGACCGGCGCACGCAGTTTGCCGAAGCCGTCGAAATCGAGGACGTGCCGCTCGAGGCGATGATCGACCGCGAGCCGATCACGGTCGTGTGCAGCCAGATGGGCTGGATCCGGGCGATGACCGGCCATATCGACCTGACGCGTGAACTCAAGTTCAAAGACGGTGACGGTCCGCGGCACATCTTCCATGCCGAGACGACAGATCGTCTGCTGCTCTTTGGTTCGAACGGACGGTTTTATACCTTGGGGGCGTCCACATTGCCCGGCGGGCGCGGTATGGGCGAGCCCGTCAGGCTGATGGTCGATTTGCCGAACGAAGCGGACATCGTTGCGCTGATGATTCATCGGCCCGGGCAGAAGCTGCTGGTCGCGTCCACCGCGGGGGACGGTTTCGTGGTGTCCGAGGACGAAGTGCTGGCGCAGACGCGCGCCGGGAAGCAGGTGCTGAACGTGCGCGGCGAGGCGCGCGCGGCAGTCTGCCGTTCGGTCGATGGCGACCACGTTGCGGCTGTGGGCGAGAACCGAAAGATGCTGGTCTTCCCGGTCGCCGACTTGCCGGAGATGGGGCGTGGCAAGGGCGTTCGGCTGCAGAAATACAAGGACGGCGGCTTGTCCGATGCACGGACATTCACCCTTGCGGAAGGCCTCTCGTGGCTTGATCCGGCGGGTCGGACGCGTACGGTGACGGAACTGGAAGAGTGGCAGGGCGCGCGGGCCTCGGCCGGGCGTATGGCGCCGCGCGGGTTCCCGCAGGACAACCGGTTTACCGAGACAGACTGAGCCGAGTTCCGGTTGTGGGGTTGTAGGCCCAACGGCGTTTGATTGACGGCCCAAAACGGCCTCTCCCACACCCTCTCCAAAGAGAACACCCTCACCCCCTGACCCCCTCTCCCACATTTTTCTGAATCCGGGGTGAACGCCGAGTGGTGCAATTTCGGTTGTGCGAGAACAGGCGCTTGATTTTCTGCCGATGATGACATAATTCGCGCCCGATATGAGACCCATCAATTAAGGCTGGAGGGCGATGGCGAAGGAAAAGTTTGACCGCAGCAAGCCGCATTGCAACATCGGCACGATTGGTCACGTTGACCACGGCAAGACGACGTTGACGGCGGCGATCACGAAGCAGTTCGGCGAGTTCAAGGCGTATGACGAGATTGACGG
>JAJDUZ010000030.1 GCA_022826385.1 Silicimonas sp. | reverse complement strand
AAGGCAGAGGTTGAAAAGCTGGTGCTGGAAGACGAAGCTGTGATCAAAGCGCTGGCCGGTGGTCAGCCGAAAAAGCTGATCGTTGTTCCGGGCCGCATCGTCAATGTTGTCATCTGACCGCACCTCTTGCGCCGAAATCTTGCAAAGATTTCTGTCCGCTTTCTTTTCGAGAAAGCGCGCCCTTGTTTTCGGCATGGTCGGGCTGCTGAGCCTTGGCGCCTGTGGCTTTACTCCGGTCTATGGAACAGGCCCCGAAGGTCAGGGCAGTGATCTGCGGGGGCGGATCGACGTTACCATTCCCGATGACGAGGAAGGCTTCGCGCTGGTCAAACGCCTTGAAGATCGTCTGGGTTTGCCACAAGCGGCGGATTTGGCGCTTTTGGCCGACATCCGGATCAAGGAAGATTCCGTGGGCTTTCTGCCCGATGGCGAGATCAGCCGGTTCAATGTGATCGGACAGGTCGATTGGCGGCTGACGCGTGTGGGGAACGGGATGCTTGTCGCCTCGGGATCCGAGCGTAGCTTCACCAGTTACTCGGCGACTTCGACCACGGTCGCGACCACGTTTGCACAGCGCGACGCCCGACGGCGGTTGATGGTTATCCTTGCTGACCGGATCGTCACCGATTTGCTGGCGCGCGAACTGCCATGAAGCTTTCGACGCGTGAGGCGCCGGGTTATTTTGCCAAGCCCGACCCAACCGCGACCGGCTTGTTGATCTATGGCGCTGACGGGATGCGTGTTGCCTTGCGGCGGCAGGACGTCATCAAGGCGCTGATTGGCGAGGCGGGCGAAGACGAAATGCGCCTGACCCGGATCGCGGCAGCCAATTTGCGCAAGGACACGGCACTTCTCTTGGATGCGGTCAAGGCGCAGGGGTTCTTCCCGGGCCCACGTGTCGCTTTTGTCGAGGATGCGGGCGACGGTCTGGCCGAGACGATCGGCACGGCGCTGGCCGAATGGCAGGCGGGTGATGCGCAAATCATCGTGACGGCGGGGCAGTTGGCCGCAAAGTCGAAACTGCGAAAGCTCTTCGAAGATCACAAGTCCGCCTATGCCACGGGCATCTATGACGACCCGCCCGGACGGGACGAAATCGAGGCGGCGCTGCGGGCCGCCGGTTTGGCGGATATCTCGACCGATGCGATGTCGGCGCTGACCGACCTGTCGCGCAGCCTGTCGCCCGGCGACTTTAGGCAAACGCTGGAGAAGATCGCGCTTTACAAGCTGAACGATACAACACCTTTGACGCCGGACGAGGTGGTGCTGTCGGCGCCGAGTTCTTTTGAAGCCGGGATCGATGATGTTCTGAACATCGCCGCCGAAGGCAAGGCGCACGAGGTCGGGCCGATCCTGCGCCGTCTCGAAGCGCAAGGCGTCGGTCCGGTGGGGCTCTGTATCGGGGCAACGCGGCATTTCAAGACGCTGCACATCGTCGCCTCGGACCCGGGCGGCGCGGGCTCTGGTATCGGCAAACTGCGTCCTCCGGTCTTTGGTCCAAGACGCGATCGCATCCAGCGGCAGGCCTCGGCCTGGGGCATGCACAAGCTCGAGCGTGCGTTGGCGATGCTTCTTGATACCGACCTGACATTGCGCTCGTCTGCCGATGTGCCGCAGATGGCGGTCATGGAGCGCGCTTTGTTGCGACTGGCTTGGATGGGGCGACGCTGATGCTGACGGTTGTGGGACCAAAAGGTGGTCGGGTTTTCCGCGTGATCTGGACGTTGGAGGAACTGGGGCTGCCGTATGCGCATGACATTGCCCGCCCGCATTCCGAGGGTATGTATGCCGTGAACCCTTTGGGGCAGGCACCGGCCCTTGTTGATGGCGCGGCGGTGCTGACGGATTCGCTGGCCATTATGAACTATCTTGCGGACCGTGCCGGGGCATTGACCCACCCGCCGGGGACGCCCGAGCGCGCTTTAATGGAGGCGCGGATCAACTTCGTGCTGACCGAGATGGAAGCGCCGCTCTGGCTGATGGCTCGGCATGGCTTCGTGCTGCCGAAAGAGGCGCGCGCACCCGGTATGCGCGCCGTTGCCGAGGGCGACTTTGCCCGGGCCGAGGCGAAATTCGAAACGCTTCTGGGAGAGGCCGAGTTCTTTGGCGGTCCTACGTTTTCACTCGCGGACATCTTCGTGGCCGACATGGTGCGTTGGGCGGAACAGGCCAAGGTC
This sequence comes from Silicimonas sp., assembly GCA_022826385.1. Classification (GTDB taxonomy): domain Bacteria; phylum Pseudomonadota; class Alphaproteobacteria; order Rhodobacterales; family Rhodobacteraceae; genus JAJDOD01. Next base: position 836 of record JAJDUZ010000030.1, on the reverse strand, counting down.
GCGCTGACGTCCGGCGTGCTTCGGGACTTTGCCGACCGCATGGCCGAGCGGCCCGGTTGGCAGCGCACAGTTGCGGCGCTGGCGTAAGGGAGCGGCGCGATGGGGGTGATGATCGACGGCGTTTATCACGTGGACGACCCAGGCCCCGACACGACCGAGGGCGGTGAGTTCAAGCGCGCCGCCTCGAACATCCGGCATTGGATCACCCGCGACGGACCCTTCACGCCGGATGCAGGACGGTATCACCTGTACGTCGCGTGGAACTGCCCTTGGGCCCATCGTGCCTTGCTGACGCGGGCGGTGCTGGGGTTGGAGGACGCGATCAGCGTTGCCTATGCCCGCCCTCGTCGCACCGAAGACGGCTGGGTGTTCGATGCCGAGGGTGAGTTTGCTGACCCAGTGTTGGGCGCGCGCGCCGTGCATCAGGTCTATGCCCGGCAGGCCCCCGGCTATACCGGGCGGCTAACCGTTCCGGTGCTTTGGGATCGCGAGACCGGGCAGATCGTTTCAAACGAAAGCGCGGATATCGTCCGCATGCTGGGAGAGTTTGGCGGGCCCGACCTGTGCCCCGAGCCGCACCGCGCCGAGATCGACGCGTGGAACGCGCGCATTTATGCAACCGTCAACAACGGCGTCTATCGCGCTGGCTTTGCGAGGACGCAAGCGGCCTATGAGCCTGAATCATAATTAGTTAACATAACCCCAGTTCCGGATAAGCTCACGTCACACTGGTAATGCTCCGAATGACGTCTGGGACGACAATTTTGCCCATCTTGATCTTTGGCTGCGCCAGAACGTAGGCAGCGATGCAGGACAGAATGTGAACGAAGGCATTG
>JAJDUZ010000064.1 GCA_022826385.1 Silicimonas sp. | reverse complement strand
TTCGCCTTATGTTCTTCTTCAAGCGCTGGAGGCATGGCAATTCCCGACCAATGCGCGGCCTCTGGCGACCGAAACCCCACGCAGAACATGAGACCCGCCGCGCCAGCGCTTCATCGCAATAGTTTTGCAAGAGGCTCAGATGTCTTGCGACATCATCGAATTCGAGTCGGAACCGTGGCTGTCGAGTTCGACGTACTTGTCGCCGTCCTGGGCATCGATACCACCAAGCGTTGCATTGCTCTGGATCTCGATCCCTGCGCCCGATGTCGTCGACCAGCCGTCGATGCTGTTGTAGACTTGCCAGGTGCGGGAACCGCTAAATCCCGGCGTATCTTCGAAGCTGCCATTGACCACGGTCGCGGCCTGGGCAGTTCCGCTAAAGGCTGCCGCTGCCGCGGCCACCAAAAGCATTGGTTTCAGTTTCATTTCTTTTCTTTCCACTCACACTTAGACGTGACCCCAGTCACGACGCGAACTTCAAACTTTACGCGCGAAAAATCAAGGGGAGAAGCTTCAGACGCGGAAGAATTTCCCTTTTGGAAACAATGACAAAATTCCAGTGCTACTGTCGCTCGCGAGTGTTTACAATTCTTTAAATTCCGGATGATTGCGCGCGGCCAATCCGTGAGCCTCAGTCCTCTTTCATCAACTTCGCAAGTGCGGAGAGGTCTTGGCCGAAACCCGCTTCGACCCTATCGGCGGCCTTCAGGCGGACCTCGTCGGGCTTGTTCTGGTTGAGCTTCCACGTGCCGTCGATGGTTTCGAAATGCAGGCGAAACGGCACGATTTGCCGCATCATGCGCGCCATGGCGTCCGGCGTCATCTTGGCCATGGTCCAGGGCGGTTTCGGCGCCAGGCGTTGTTCGAAGGCGGCGCTTTGACGGTCGAGCGTGTCGCGCAACATCTCGGGCGGCAAGGGGGTCAACACGCCCTGCAATTCCACGGCGACATAGTTCCATGTGGGGACCTGGTCGTCCGTTTCGTACCAGTCGGGCGAGACATATCCATCAGGGCCCGCCACCATGATGACCGCTTTCGTCTCACCCATCCGGGCGATCGGGTTCGACCGCACAAGATGCAGGTCGGCGCTGGTGCCATCGTCCGAGATCAGAAATGGCACATGTGACAGCAGCGGCAACGGATCGGCGCTGACCGTGAGGGATCCGAAGGCGCGTTCGCGGGCAAATGCCAGATGGCGCTGGGCGGTTTCGGATCGGAAGGCGGGGTTGGGATGCATCAGGCTTCGCCGCCTGCGGCGGCGATCCGTCTGGGGGCGCCGCCCCCACCTCGCTGCGCTCGGCCCCCCGGGATATTTTCAGGCCGATGGAGAGGGGTGGCCGTCAATCTGTTGCCATCGATGCCGGTGATCGTGGCGCGGATCAGTGTTCCGGCGTCTTGCGGCGTGTCGAAAGTCACCTCGGTGAAGTCCTCGGCGCGGCCCATGTCGGAACGCTCGGTCAAAACCGTAACGATGCGTCCGTCCTGTGCCGCAAGATGGGTCTTCACGGCGACCTCGCCGGCAGCGCGCAGACGGGCGGCGCGCGATTTGATCGTGGCGCCATCGACCTGCGGCATCCGGGCGGCCGGGGTGCCGGGGCGCGGCGAATAGGGGAAGACATGCAGCCATGTGAGGCCACATTCTTCCACCAGGGCCAGTGAGTTCCGGAACATCGCCTCGGTTTCCGTGGGGAAGCCCGCGATGATGTCGGCGCCGAAGGTGATCTCGGGGCGGAGCTTGCGGGCCTCTTCGCAGAACCGGATCGCATCGTCGCGCAGGTGGCGGCGCTTCATCCGCTTGAGGATCATGTCGTCGCCCGCTTGCAGAGACAGGTGTAGATGCGGCATCAGGCGGGGTTCCGTCGCGATCGCCTCGATCAGGGCGTCGTCGGCTTCGATGCTGTCGATTGACGAGATCCGCAGGCGGTCGAGATCGGGCACCAGCTTTAGGATCCGGCGCACCAGATCGCCAAGTCGCGGCGCCCCCGGCAAGTCGGCGCCCCAGCTGGTCAGGTCGACGCCGGTCAGCACCACCTCGTGAAAGCCCCGCCCGACCAGCCGCTTGATCTGGTCGACGACGACGCCCGCGGGCACCGAGCGGGAATTGCCGCGGCCATAAGGAATGATGCAGAAGGTGCAGCGGTGATCGCATCCGTTCTGGACCTGCACATAAGCGCGGTGCCGACCGAACCCGTCGATCAGGTGGCCAGCGGTTTCGGTGACCGACATAATGTCGTTGACCTGCACCGGCTCGGTCTCGCCGGTTGCAAGTGCGGACCACGTTGCGGGTTCCATCTTCTCGGTATTGCCGATGACGGCGGTTACTTCGTCCATCTCGGCGAAACGCCCGGGCTCGGTCTGGGCCGCGCATCCGGTGACGATGATCGGCGCCTCGGGGTTCTCGCGGGCGAGGCGGCGGATGTCTTTCTGGCTTTTGCGCACGGCCTCGGCGGTGACGGCACAGGTGTTGACGATCACGGCATTCGCCAGCCCGGCGTCTTCGGCAAGCTCGCGCATCGCCTCGGATTCATAGGCGTTCAGGCGGCAGCCCAGCGTGTGGAGAACCGGAACGCTCATGCGACGCCTGCCAGCCAGTCCGCGGTGAGCGTGCCGTTGAAGACATGCGCGGTCGGACCGGTCATCCAGACGCCGTCCTCGCGCCAGTCGATCTCGATCCGGCCGCCGTCGAGGTCCAGCGTGACCCGGCGTCCGGTCAGCCCGCGCCGGTGGGCGGCAACGGCGACTGCGCAACTGGACGAGCCGGAGGCCAGCGTGACGCCGACGCCCCGTTCCCAGACGCGCATCCGCAGGTGATCGGGCGCGATCACTTGGGCAAATTGCACATTGGTGCGTTCAGGGAACAGCGGGTGGTGTTCGATCGCCGCGCCGTCGGTTTCCAGATCGATGGACGCGACATCGTTTACGAAGAACGTGCAATGTGGGTTCCCCATGCCGGTGGCAACCGGATCGCCATCGATTGGCAGATGCAGTGTGTCGATCGCCTCGGCCAGCGGCACGTCGCTCCAGTCGAGGAAGGGCGCGCCCATGTTGACGCGCACACGGCCATCGCCGGTGTCCTCGGCCGGCAGAAGCCCGCGTTCGGTGCGCAGCGTCAGCGCGGCCAGACCGGCTTCGTCCATCAGGTGGCGCGCGATGCAGCGGGTGGCGTTGCCACAGGCAGCGGCTTCTGATCCGTCGGCATTGAAGAAGGTGAGTTTCGCGGCAACCTCGGCGTCGGTTTCGATCACCGCCAGCTGGTCGAACCCGATGCCCCGATGCCGGTCGCCAATCGCCTGCGCCAGCGCAGCCGTCACCGGCGCCCCGCCAGCGCGGCGGTCGATCACGACAAAGTCGTTGCCCGCTCCATGCATCTTCATGAAGGGCAGGGGTGTCAGGTCGGGTGCCATGGCGGGCAGCATATAGCCGCTCTGGGGCGCTTTGACGAGGGGGCGATCGTCTTCGTCACGTCGGGTTTGTGTCTTGTGAGACGCGCCTGAGACAGCGGCGGTCCTTGACCGATCCACCAGCAATGCAGAGGCGGGGAAGGGTCAGCCTCGGGCGCCAATTTTCTGACGCCCGGACTGTTTGGCTTAACGGATGATGTTCGTCGCAACCCGCAACTCGCGGGCCCGCTTGGCATCCATGATCCAGAGCTTGCTGTTCGGCACCGCATAGGCTTTCTCGTTGATGGTCGGAAAGCCCATTTCGCGCCAGTACTTGCGGTCAAGCTGGTAAGAGACGTCGCGGTTGGTGGCGGAATGCAGGCCCAACTCGGCGAAATCGGTCATCTCACGGTTCCGACCCGCCACGAAGATATCGACGCAGGCCGAGATGCAGGACACCAGCACCAGCGTGTTCATCCGCTCGCGCTTGATCGTGCGGCCGATCTGGTGGGCGGCCAGAAGGTCGCCCCCGGGGCTTTGCGCGATGACCAGACCTTTCACGTCGGCCTGTCCGATAACGGCTTGAAAAACAAACGAGGTTTCCGGAGAAATTTCACCGTCGAGCACCAGAAAGCTACCGCCCCCGGACGCTGGTTCAATGAACAGATTGCCCCCCATCGGGCGAGCCTTATCCGAGACCAGCAAGCCCCCGCTCGGTGCGCAAGCGGTGAGTGCGACAAGCGCAAGAACGAGAGTGATAATACGGCGCATGGGATGCTCCACAGTTCAGATGAAAAACATAGACTGTTTCCGGTTCTAGTCGAACAAAGTGGCATCTCTTTGGCAAGACACAGTTTTTTGCGTTACTTGGTGAACACATCACTTTTGCTTGGATTTGGCCTTGACGGCTGCCTGCGACCCGGCTACCTCGCAGCTTCGAGTGGGCCGTTAGCTCAGTTGGTAGAGCAACTGACTTTTAATCAGTGGGTCGCAGGTTCGAATCCTGCACGGCTCACCACTTCTTCAGAAACATTTGCTTTGTTCGGCATCATATGTCGGGCGCGGTTTGGCTTGGGTGTGGCTGGGTCGGTTGGCGATCCTACAACCTAAGCCTCATGGCTATGCTCCGCTTCTCTCTCGTTTCAAAACGCGCAAGCCTCGCGTATGACCTGAGGCATGACACAACCGGTTCTGATCGCGGGCGGCGGTATCGGCGGCCTGGCCCTGGCGTTGACGTTGCACCAGATCGGCGTGCCTTGCCGCATCCTGGAAGCCTCGCGCGAGATGAAGCCGCTTGGCGTCGGGATCAACGTCCAGCCCAACGCGGTCCGCGAATTGCACGATTTGGGTATCTCCAATGCCGAGCTTGATCGTGTTGGCGTTCAAATCCGCGAATGGGCGTTGGTCGGGTTGAATGGCAAGGAGGTCTATGCCGAACCGCGCGGATTGGAGGCAGGGTATCACTGGCCCCAATATGCCGCCCATCGGGGCGATCTGCATATGCTGCTTTACGCGAAGGTGCGTGAGAGGCTGGGCGCCGAAGCGGTCCAACTGGGCGCGAAGGTCGTGGGCTATACGACGTTGGGCAAGGGCGTGTCGGCTCAGATGTCCTCGGGGGCGACGGTCTCGGGCAAGCTGCTGATCGGTGCGGACGGCATTCATTCGGCCGTGCGGGCGCAAATGCACCCGTCGCAGCCGCCGATCCATTGGGGCGGGGCCATCATGTGGCGGGGCACGGTGCGGGCGAAACCGCTGCGCACCGGGGCCTCGTTTGTCGGGCTTGGAACGCACCGGCACCGGATGGTGATCTATCCGATTTCGGCGCCTGACGAGACGGGCCAATCTGTGATCAACTGGATCGCCGAGGTGACGGTCGACACCAACGCAGGCTGGCCACAGGACAGTTGGTTTCGAGAGATTGCGGTTGACGACTTTGTCCATCATTTCAATGCGTTTCGGTATGATTGGCTGGATGTCCCCGCGATGTTGGCAAAGGCCGATTGCGCCTATGAGAACCCGATGATCGACCGCGATCCGGTTGAGAGCTGGGTCGATGGGCCGGTCGCCCTCATGGGGGATGCGGCGCATGCCATGTATCCCACCGGCTCGAACGGTGCGAGCCAGGCGATCATCGATGCCCGTGTCCTTGGCGCGAAGATGCTGCAGCACGGTGTGACGTCGGACGCTTTGTCCGCCTATGACGCCGCGCTTTGCGCTCCGGTGTCGGACCTGGTTTTGCGGAACCGGAGTGCGGGGCCGTTCGGGCTTTTGAACCTTCTGAACGAACGCTGTGGCGGTGTCTTCGAGCACATTGAAGACGTCATCCCCGAGCAGGAGCGCCGCGATTTCATGGCGCGGTACAAGGCCGCCGCAGGGTTTGCGATCAACACGCTCAACAGCGCCGATCCGACGATCCAGCCGGGCGCGTCGGTCTAGCAAAGGCGCTTACTGCGTTGAAAGAGGCTTTGGGGCTTGTGCCCTGATCTGGGCGACGCCCGCACAACTAGGGCAAATTTGAACCAGATCGCTCCTCGGCCCCACACCGCAAATTAACACCCGTGCGGTCACCTCTTCCCCAAGTTGGAAGAGCGGAGCCGTACCATGCTTGAAAAATGCCTTGAAACGATAAGACGTTGGGCGCTGATCCCGGCGTGTCTCTTTGGCTTTATCCCCGTCAACACCGCCAGTGCCGACGGCCTGAACTTGTATATCGACGCTGATTTCTCGAATGCGCCGTCGGTCGCGGAAGCCATCGAGCTTGGCCTTCGGTCCGCGATGGCCGAAGTCGACAACACAGTGGCCGGCCTGCCCGTGACGATTACCTGGCTCGATCATCGCAAAAGCCCGAGGCGCTCGGAAAACAACTTCAAGGTCTTTCTGCGCGATCCGTTTGGAATTGCGGTTTTCGGCGGTCAGCAGTCGCCGCCCTATCTGAGCTTCGGCGAGCAGATCAATGCGAATGGCATCCCGCTTTTCCTGACCTGGGCCGCAGCTGGTCCGGTCACACGCTATCTTGATGGGGCGGACAATTTCATTTTCCGCCTGTCGGTTGACGATTCAAAGGCTGGTCCGTTTCTGGTGCGTAAGGCGCTTGCGGCAGGGTGTCGGAACATTGCTCTGGTTCTTTCGGACACAGGGTGGGGGCGGGCCAATCGCCGGACCATCACGGCTGCACTCGAGGCCGAGGGGATAACGCCGGTGTCGACCCACATGCTGCCCGGCGATGTCGGACCTGTTGTCGCAAGATCGATCGCGCATGACATGATGGAGAGCCGCGCAGAATGCGCGTTGACGGTTCTGGTCTTGCGGCCGGGGGTGACGTTTCTGAATGCCCTGCGGGACCTGCCTGTCCCACTGCGCATGTTCACCCATTGGGGCATGATGAGTGAAGACTTTCACGTTCAAGTCCCGGCGGAACTGCGCCGAAAATTGAGCCTCCGTGTCCTTCAGACATGCGGATTGAAGATCGAACGCGCCGGCGCCGGTTCTTGATGAGGCGCTTGAACTGGCGCGGAATTTTGCTCCGGATGTCCGCGCGTTGAAGGACATCCCGGCCTCGGCCGGGTTCGTACATGCATTCGATTTCGGTCGCCTGTTCCGGGCCGCCGCGCAGCAGGCCGCGCGGACACCCGAGTGGTCGCAGGGACCGGTCGCGCGCCGCCGCGCCCTGCGCGACGCCATGGCCAACCTCGAGGCTCCGGTTGCGGGGATCATGAAAGTCTATGATCGCCCATTTTCCGATTTGACCCCGGACAACCGGAATGGTCACGAGGCGCTGGGGCCCGATGACCTTTGCCTGGCCCGCTATGCTGAAAGCGGTGAACTGGAGGCCTTCGGGCTGCGCCGCCGGGTGTCCGAGAACAACTGATGGACGGAGACCGGGTAAACTTCAGCCAAAGATTTCTGGCGCTTATGGCGCTTGGATACCTGATCGCTGTCGGCATCTCGGCGCTTGCGGTCTGGTGGACCACCGCGCCGGTTCTGCAAGACTGGCAGGATCGCACGATCCGGGAACAGGCCGAAGCGCATGCGAACTCGGTCAGGATCATCCTGCAGGAGATGGGCTTGAAGACCCAAATCCTTGCGACAAACAATGACATCGTGAAAGTGACCATCGGCGACGAGGAAGACCTTGCGCGGGCCAGTGACCAAGTGCGCAGTTTCACGGCCCTTGATGATGTGGTCAGCGTCAACATCTTCGACTTTTCCGGCCGCTTGCTGCTGCGCGAGGCCGACTTTACCCAAGACGACCCCCGGTTCACGAGCCTTGATCATGCGCGTCTTGCGAGAAACCTTCTGGAAGAGCCCGAGCCGACCTATCGCTTTGCCTTTCGTCCCGGCGAGGGCGAGGATGACAACCACTTTCTGATTGCACAGCCCATTCGTCAGAACGGTCTTGTCGAAGGTGTGTTGGTCACCGAAGCCTCGGCCGACATGTCCCGTGTCTTCGCGACGAAGGTCTCTGTCGGCACCGCGGGGATGGCCACGCAGTTCCAGCATGATCTTCTGTTTGACGCGTCGGTCCAGAACACGATCTCGGCACGGGTGCCGGACACGGATTTCTATGTTGTTTTTCGCGCCGACCGGGATTTGGCCGCCGCGGCCGGGGACGGGCTTGTTGACACGGTTCTTTATGCCGTCGGCGTGTTTCTTGTTATCCCGTTCTGCGTCACGGCCATTGCCGGATTGCGCAGCCTCGTCGCGCCGCATCGCGCGCTTGAAGAATCGCAAGCCGCGTTGAAATCCAACCAGAAGAAATTGAGTGAACTGGCGGATATTGCCGAACGTTCGAACGACGTGATCATTGCGACCGATCTGCAGGGCAGGATGACATGGGTCAATCGTGCGTTCGAGGATGTCACCGGTTTTGCGCCCGACGACGTGTTGGGGCAGACACCAGGTGAGGTGTTGCAAGGGCCGGATACTGACCGGGCCGAGACGCGCAAGATCGGCGCGGCTCTGGACGCCCGGCGGCCGATCCGCGTCGAACTTCTGAACTACACCAAGAGCGGCAGACCTTATTGGAACGCGATCAGCATTTCGCCCCAGGTTGATGAAGAAGGAAACACCTATGGTTTTGTCGCGATCTCGGCCGATGTGACCGAAAAACGCGAAGCCCATAACCGCATCCTTGAAGCCAAGGCCCAGGTCGAGCATCAGGCGAACCACGATCCGTTGACCGGGCTTCCGAACCGGCGCGCGCTGGACGTTGAACTTGAAAAGCTCCGGCAAGGCGATATCGCGCGCGTGCTTGTGCGCATCGACCTGGATCACTTCAAGACTGTGAACGACACGCTTGGCCACGCGGCGGGTGACCATGTTCTGACGGTTGTCAGCGACCTGCTCCGGTCTCGCATGAGTTCCGATGATCTGGTGGCTCGGGTTGGCGGGGACGAGTTCGTTCTGTTGATGGGCGAGGCGACCAGCATGGACACTGCAATGGCGCTTGTCGAAGAGCTGCTGGTCGATATCCGAAAGGACATCGAGTTCGAAGGCAAAGCCTGCCGGATCGGCGCCAGCTTCGGGGTGGCCTCGACCGAAAACGGCTTGATCGGCAACAGTGACTTGCTGCTTGGCGCGGATGCCGCGCTTTACGAGGCCAAGGACAAGGGTCGCAACAGGGTGGTGGCGTATACAAAGACCCTCCACGACGAAGTAGTGGCCAGCCGTGTGGTGGCGAAGGACGTGGAACGCGGCATTCTGCGGCGCGAGTTCGAGCCGTTCTTTCAGCCGCAACTCAGCACGGCCGATTTCTCGATCGTTGGGGTCGAAACGCTGGCCCGGTGGCGGCATCCCCAGCGTGGCGTTCTGGGGCCCGAGAGTTTCATGCAATATGTCGACCAACTCTCGGTTGCCGGTGATCTGGATGCCTTGGTCATGGAGAGCGGACTTGAGGCCATGTCGACGCTGAACAAGACCGGCCGGGCGGTTCCGAAGATCAGTTTCAATGTCGACTCGAAGCGTTTCGAAGAGCCCGACCTGCCCGAACTGATCCACCAGACCTCGTTTGAAGGGACAAAGGTCAGTTTCGAAGTGCTGGAATCGGTTCTGGTCGAAGAGCAGTCCGATCTGTTCAACGCCAATGTCGAACTGCTGCGCGCCCTGGGTTTCGGCATCGAGATCGACGATTTTGGATCGGGCCATGCCTCGATCGTCGGACTGACCCGACTGGCGCCGGACACCATGAAGATCGACAAGGAACTGGTTTTGCCGATCGTCGAGAGTGTCGCGGCGCGGAGATTGGTTTCAGCGGTGGTCGAAATTGGCCAGGCACTGGGAATCGAAATAACGGCGGAAGGCGTGGAAAGTGCGGCCCATGCCACCATGCTGTGCAATGCTGGATGTCATGCCTTGCAGGGGTTCTTCTTCGCGCCGCCCATGGCGCTCCAGGACCTGATGGATTTCATTGACGCCCATGACCCCGAGGCTGTCGCGCGCGAGATCGCGTTTTCGTCCAATCGTGGTTCAAGCCACGGGCAAAACGGGGACTGGACGAGCATTTCGGCCTGAGATGTTCGCGCGCGTCCTCCATGTTGGCTTCAAGCAGGACCGGCTTGCGGTATGGGATCACCGGATGGCGCAAAACCTAAAGTGTCGCAGAGCAATCCCTTGCAAGCGACGCACGCATTGTATACCGGTGCATACAAACGCGCGATTGCCCGATCCGCGACTTCTGTGACATCCGAACCTCAAGTGGAATGAGCGATGAGCCTTTATCAAGATTACCTCGATGAAATCGAAGCCCGTAAGGCTGATGGTCTCAGCCCGAAACCGATTGATGACGCTGCGCTGGCCGCCGAAATCGTCGCCCAGATCAAGGATGCCGATCATCCGCATCGTGCCGGATCGCTGAACCACCTGATCTATAACACGCTGCCCGGCACGACCGGGGCGGCAGGCGAAAAGGCCGAGTTCCTGAAGGAGATCGTTCTGGGTGACGTCGCGGTCGACGAGATCTCGCAGGATTTCGCCTTCGAGCTTCTGTCGCACATGAAAGGCGGCCCATCGGTGCGCGTCTTGCTGGACGTGGCGCTGGGCGACAAAGCCGATATCGCGGCGCAGGCGGCCGAGGTTCTGAAGACGCAAGTGTTCCTCTATGAAGCCGACACCGACCGTTTGAAGGCCGCGCATGACGCAGGCAACGCGGTCGCGACCGATATTCTGCAAAGCTTTGCCAAGGCCGAGTTCTTCACCAAGCTGCCGGATGTCGAAGACGACATCGATGTGGTGACCTATATCGCGGCCGAAGGCGATATCTCGACGGACCTTCTGTCGCCCGGCAACCAGGCGCATTCGCGGGCCGATCGCGAGTTGCATGGCAAATGCATGATCTCGGAGGCGGCGCAGAAGGAGATTGAGGCGCTGAAGCTCAAGCATCCGGGCAAGCGCGTCATGCTGATCGCAGAAAAGGGCACGATGGGCGTCGGATCCTCGCGGATGTCAGGCGTGAACAACGTGGCGCTCTGGACCGGCAAGCAGGCGAGCCCTTATGTGCCCTTCGTCAACATCGCGCCGGTCGTCGCAGGCACGAACGGGATCTCGCCGATCTTCCTGACCACGGTGGGCGTGACTGGCGGGATCGGCGTTGATCTGAAGAACTGGGTCAAGAAGCTGGACGAAGACGGCAAGCCGATCCTCAACAATGACGGCAACCCCATCCTTGAGCAGCGCTATTCGGTGGAAACCGGCACTGTGCTGAAGATCAACACCCGCGACAAGAAGCTTTACAGCGCAGACGGCGAAGAACTGGTCGACATGGCCTCGTCCTTCACGCCACAGAAGATGGAGTTCATGAAGGCGGGCGGGTCTTACGCCGTGGTCTTCGGTAAGAAGCTTCAGACGTTTGCCGCCGAGACGCTGGGGATCGAGGCGCCGCAGGTCTTTGCCCCCTCGAAAGAGATCAGCCACGAAGGTCAGGGCCTGACCGCAGTCGAGAAAATCTTCAATAAAAACATGGTCGGCGTGGCCGAAGGCAAGGTGCTGCACGCAGGTTCTGACGTGCGTGTGCGCGTCAATATCGTCGGCTCGCAGGACACGACCGGGCCGATGACTGCGCAAGAGCTTGAAGCCATGGCGGCCACGGTTCTGTCGCCCAATGTCGACGGTGCCTATCAGTCGGGCTGTCACACGGCCAGCGTTTGGGATGCCAAGGCACAGGCGAACACACCGAAGCTGATGGCCTTCATGAACAAGTTCGGCCTGATCACCGGGCGTGACCCGAAGGGCGAATACCACGCGATGACCGACGTCATCCACAAAGTGCTGAACGATATCACCGTGGACGATTGGGCGATCATCATCGGCGGCGACAGCCACACGCGGATGTCGAAGGGTGTCGCTTTCGGCGCCGACTCGGGCACGGTGGCCTTGGCGCTGGCGACCGGCGAGGCGACGATGCCGATCCCGGAATCGGTCAAGGTCACCTTCAAGGGCGAAATGGCCTCGCATATGGATTTCCGCGACGTCGTCCACGCGACGCAGGCACAGATGTTGGCCCAGCACGGCGACAACGTGTTCCAGGGCCGGATCATCGAAGTGCATATCGGCACGCTTTTGGCCGACCAGGCTTTCACCTTCACCGACTGGACGGCCGAGATGAAGGCGAAGGCGTCGATCTGCATCTCGAACGACGAGACGCTGATCGGCTCGCTCGAGATTGCCAAGTCGCGCATCCAGATCATGATCGACAAGGGCATGGATAACGAGGCGCAGATGCTGCAGGGTCTGATCGACATTGCAGACAAGCGGATCGCTGAAATCCGTTCGGGCGAGAAGCCCGCACTCGCGCCGGATGACAGCGCGAAGTATTTCGCGGAAGTCGTGGTCGATCTGGACGAAATCGTCGAGCCGATGATTGCAGACCCGGATGTGAACAATGTCGATGTGTCCAAGCGCTATACCCACGACACGATCCGCCCGATCAGCTTCTATCGCGCTGAAAAGAAGGTCGATCTGGGCTTTGTCGGGTCGTGCATGGTGCACAAGGGCGACATCAAGATCGTGGCGCAGATGCTGCGGAACCTTGAAGCGCAATATGGCAAGGTCGAGTTCAAGGCGCCGCTGGTTGTCGCCGCGCCGACCTATAACATCATCGACGAGCTGAAAGAGGAAGGCGACTGGGAGATTCTGCAGAAGTATTGCGGGTTCGAGTTCGACGACACCGCACCGAAAAAAGTGGCGCGGACCGAGTATGAGAACATCCTCTATCTGGAGCGGCCGGGCTGTAACCTCTGCATGGGCAACCAGGAAAAAGCGGCGAAGGGCGACACGGTGCTGGCGACGTCAACGCGTTTGTTCCAGGGGCGCGTGGTGGCCGACAGCGAGACCAAGAAGGGCGAGTCGCTTCTGGGTTCGACCCCGGTTGTCGTGCTCTCGGCCATTCTGGGCCGGACGCCGACGCTGGAGGAATACAAGGTTGCCGTTGAAGGCATCGACCTGACAAAGTTCGCGCCGCCGCAGCAGGTGCCGGGCATGGCGCGGTCGGTTCACTTCTGAGCGGGCGGTCCGTCGGTCACGGCGGACCAGTCAAGATCGAACCGGGCGAGGTATTTGCGCAACCGATCCGCGTCGTTGCGCGAGGTCTTGGCGGCCCGTGACATGCAAAAGAGCTTCCGGCCCGCGTCGCTGAGCGAGGCGGACCGGCGGCAGGTTCGAATGACGGCAGCCAGTTGCACCCGGTCGAACGGGTCGATGCGGTTGGCGGCGTCGCCCATGACGCTGGCGATCACGGTGACATCGGTGTCCGAGACCATCGCGGACCAGTTGGCCGTCAACAGCGCGATTTCGTCATCGACCATGGCGCGGGTGATCCGGGCGCGGGGGGCAAGCGTGCAAAGCCGCCGGATCGAGCCTCCGAAATCACGGAAATTGCCGGGCCAGGGTGTCGAGGGGTCGGTGGCGAAGGCCAGATAGCGCTCGCGGGCGTCGGCGTTGAAGCCAACGCGCACGCCAAGGTCGCGTTCCGAGCGGTCGAGTTCATAAAGCAGGTTGGCGTCCACATCTTCCCGCCGGTCGCGGAGGGCGGGCAGGGTGAAGCTCCACATATCCAGCCGGGCCAGCAGGTCGGGGCGAAACTTGCCGCTGGCGGTGAGCGCATGCAGATCGCGGTTGGCGCCGGCGATGATGTGGAAACGGCTTGAGACCTCGTAATCGGACCCGAGGGGATAGTATTTTCCGGTCTCGATGGCGTGCAACAGGATCGCTTGCTCGTTCAGGCCAAGCGCATCGATCTCGTCAAGGAACAGCACCCCGCCATCGGCCTCGCGCAGAAGCCCGTTTCGTTCCGATCCGGCTTGGCCCTGATGGCCGCGCCGTTGACCGAACAGGGTGGCGACCGCGTTCTGACCGTTGATCGTGGCGCAGTTCACATGCACCAGCCGCCCGCTGACGCGGCGGCGGTCCAGTTTCAGGTTGTGGATGCGCTGGGCAAGGTCGGTTTTGCCGGTGCCGGTTTCGCCCAAAAGCAGGATCGGCGCGTCCGAGGCGCTGGCGATGAGTTCGATCTTGTCGATGACGGCGTTATAGGCGGCGTTCCGGGTCTCGATCCCGCCTTTGAGCTGGTCACTGTATTCGCGTGAAAGCTGGTCAAAGCGCTGTTGCAGGGCGTTGTAGCGCGAGAGGTCCAGATCGATCAGGTCCAGTGTTGGCGATGCATCGTCACCGCGCGGCGGTCCGGTCTGGATCAGACGCGCCGGGATGTGGCGGCTTTCCGTCAGCAGGAACCAGCAGATCTGGGCGACATGCGTCCCGGTCGTCAGATGGACGTGATAGCGTTCGCGCGCGTCGTCGAAGCCATAGCTGCGGGCGTAATCGAAGAGCTTGCCGTAGACCTCCTGAAAGTCCCATGGGTCGTCGAGATCCATGTTGATCAACATGACCTCGGTGCCGGGCGAGATCGCTTCGATCTCGCGTTGGACGGACACCGCCAACCGGTGGAACTTCATGTCATAGAGGAGTTCCAGCCGATCCACTTGGAAATCAGCATGTTGGACAAGGCTGACGGTTGGTTTCCACCGCCTTTTCCGCCCCATGTCCAACTGGGTGCCGAGGAAGCCGAGCACAACGTTTTTCATGATAACTTATCCAATTGGATAATTTAGTATTTCAAAAGATCGTAATTCTGAATGATGGTTTCAGCAAGTGGCGGATTAGTGGTTTAAAATCAGTAGCTTGCTGGATTTTCGGAAAACTCTCGGACGGGGGCGAATCCCGTGCCACAACAGGCTCACCAAATGTGAGAAGGACGAAAGCAATGGCAAACAAATCCGTGTTTGCATCCGTAACGGGCCGGTTGCTGCCGGCGGCGAAAGCCACCAACAAGGCGGCAGCACCGGCTTACGCTTACAGCGATGCCCATGCCCTGGCACAGGTTGCCGTGACCGGCACGTTCGGGGGCATGTTCTATCAGTCGGCTCAGGAAGAGCTGGACTACGACGTCGACGTGGCCGAGGCGGTCGATGTCGAAACGCTGGCGAAAACGGCGATCTATGCCCGCCAGAAGGGTCACATGAAGGATATGCCGGCCGTGTTGCTGGCGGTTCTGGCCCGGCGTGATCCGGTTCTCTTCCGCAAGGCCTTTGGCCGCGTGGTTGATAACGGCAAGATGCTGCGGACATTCGTCCAGGTGATCCGGTCGGGTCAGACGGGGCGGAAGTCGCTGGGCTCGGCGCCGAAGGCGATGGTGCAGAATTGGCTGAACTCGGCATCCGATTGGGCGCTGATCCGGGCCAATATCGGCAACGATCCGTCGCTGGCCGACGTGATCAAGATGGTCCACCCGAAACCGTCCACGCGCGAGCGGGAAGCCCTGTTCGCCTGGATCGTGGGTCGCCCGTGCGATGTCTCGGCTTTGCCCGAGGCGCTGCAGGCGTGGCTGCGGTTCAAGGAAACTGGCAAGGGTCCGGTGCCTGACGTGCCGTTCCAGATGCTGACGCAACTGGAGCTGTCTTCGGCCCATTGGTCGCGCATCGCGCGGGCGGGTTCGTGGCAGATGGTGCGGCAGAACCTGAACACGTTCCACCGTCACGGCGTCTTTGGCGTGGCGAAGAACGTGGCCCATGTCGCGGCTTTGCTGCGTGACCCGAAGGCGATCGAGAAGGCAAAGGCCTTCCCGTATCAACTGATGGTCGCGGCGCAGAATGTCTCGGACGAGATGCCGCGCGAGATCGTCGAGGCGTTGCACGATGCGATGGAAACCGCGGCCGGCAACGTGCCGAAGATCAAGGGTCAGGTCGTGATCTGCCCGGACGTTTCGGGCTCGATGAGCGGATCGGTGACGGGCTACCGCGCTGGTGCGACATCGAAAGTGCGCCACGTTGATGTGGCGGCTTTGGTTGCGGCGTCGTTCCTGCGGTCGGGGCGCGGTGTGCAAGTGCTGCCGTTCGATACGGCCGTGCGCGAGGTTCGACTGGAACCGCGTGACACTGTCCTGACGAATGCCGAGAAGCTGGCATCGTTCTGGGGCGGCGGGACGAACTGTTCGGCGCCGCTGCGGTATCTGAACGAGCGTGGTCGCGCACCAGATCTGGTGGTCTTCGTTTCGGACAACCAGTCCTGGGTGGATGCCCGGGCCGGCGGTCAGGGGACGGCGATGATGCAGGAATGGGAGGCGATCAAGCGTCGCAACCCGAAGGCCAAACTGGTGTGCATCGACATCGCCCCGTACGGGACGACGCAGGCGCAGTCGCGCGAGGACGTGCTGAATATCGGCGGGTTCTCGGATGCGGTCTTTGAACAGATCGCGGGCTTTGCCGAAGGCGCCTCGGGTGCCGAGCACTGGGTCCGCGAGATCGAGAAGATCGACGTATGACACGGTTCCGGGCGGGTGATCGCCCGGGATGCTTGAGGGCAACGCAAAAGGGTCCGGTTCTGTCCGGACCATGAACCAAGGAGATTTTCGCGGCGAATGCCGATGGAACTACAGCGCTGTTAACGCCCAGGATGCGGGTTCGAGTCCCGTCGTGGCTTCCATGGCCACGTAGCTCAATGGATAGAGCAGGTACGAGTTTCATCCCCCCTTGTCGTCGCACATGCGCCGGTAGCTCAGTGGGAGAGCATCCGCCTCTTAAGCGGTTGGTCGTGGGTTCGACCCCCACCCGGCACACCAATTGAAACGCGGGAGGAATGCCTGCGGGACTACAGGTAGACGCGGCCGCTTCGGCAGTTGGAGGTTCAACGCCTCCGTGCTGGTTCAAGTCCAGCCCAGGGGCAACCCTGGTGGCGGAATAGACAGGTCTCGCATCCCCTTGTCCTCCTTCGACGCAACACGACACGAAAGGACCCAATGCCCGGGGGAATGCCCGTGGGAGTACATCGCTTGAAACGAACCGCCGAAAGGCCTCTCACGCATATCTTGTCCCCCGGGCTGAACAAGACTGACACGGCGAATGCTGAAGGAACTACATCGCACATCCCTTCCGGACGGCTATCGGGTTCAACTCCCGAATTGCGGATCGTCCATACGGCAAACGCGGCCTGCCCATTCAGGCTGCGGGACGGGCCTCCGGGTTGTTTCTTCCCTTTTGTCGCCGTGGCTTGAAACGGAAGCGCCCCGGGCGAATGCCGGTGGACCTACAGTGTCGCGGGTTCGATTCCCGCCGCCGCAGCCCTTTGGGGAGCGGCGTAGCTCAGAGGTAGAGCATGAAGCGGTTCACCAGACCCTTGTCGCCCGGGCTGAAAGACTGCGGCCCTTGAATGGCCGTTTTTGATGGTAAGAGGCATGAGATGACTGAAGAAAAAATCTATGAGCCTGTCACCGGCGACCATCTGGTCGCGTGGGGACACCGCCCGGGCAAGCAGTTCCCGGCGCTTCTGGCGCGTGCGAATGCGCTCCGGGCCGAGGGGTTCGGTCTGGTGCGCATCCGTGCCGAACTCGAGGGCGAGATTCCCGAATTGCCGCCGAAGTTGGAGCTTCGGGCGACCGGTGCCGTGCCGTTTCATGAAAACATAGATGCGGCGGGTGCGGACGAAGAAGACAATGTCGAGAAGGTCCGCCAGACGATGACGGCCCTGATGCGGACGCCGACGATCGAAGCCGGCGCCATCATGCCGGACGCCTGTCCGGCCGGGCCGGTCGGCACGATCCCCGTGGGCGGCGTCGCCGCTGCGCGGAACGCGATCCATCCGGGGATGCATTCGGCGGATATCTGTTGTTCGGTCATGATGACCGATCTCGGCGATGCCGATCCGAAAGCGGTGCTGGATGCGGCGCAATCGGTGACGCATTTCGGTCCGGGCGGTCGCCCGCAGGGCAAGCGCTTTACCGTGTCGCTGAAGCTGATGGACGCGTTTCGGGCCAATCCGTTTCTGGACAACCCGAAGTCGATCCGCATGGCGCAGGAGCACATGGGAACGCAAGGTGACGGCAACCATTTCCTGTTCGTCGGACGCTCGCGCAAGACCGGGCGGACGGCGATGATCACCCACCACGGCTCACGCGGGCCGGGGGCGGTGCTGTATAAGCAGGGGATGATCGTGGCCGAGCGGTATCGCAAGGATCTCTCGCCTGCGACGCTGAAGCAGAACGCCTGGATCCCGGCAGACACCGAGGACGGCCGTGCCTATTGGGACGCGCTCCAGATTATCCGGTCGTGGACCAAGGCGAACCACAACGCGATCCATCAGGCGACCATCGAGGCCGCCAAGCTGGGCGATGTGGGGGACCGGTTCTGGAACGAGCACAACTTCGTCTTCCGCCGGGGGGATCTCTATTACCACGGCAAGGGGGCGACGCCCGCTTGGGGCGATTATGCCTCGGACGCGACCGGGTTGACGCTGATCCCGCTCAACATGAGCGAACCGGTTCTGGTTGTGCGCGGCAAGGACGCGGATCACGGGTTGGGCTTCAGCCCGCATGGGGCGGGGCGCAACTTCTCGCGCTCCGAGCATAAGCGCCGCATGGGGTCGAAGACCCCGGATCAGTTGCGTGTCGAGGAAACCGCAGGTCTCGACGTGCGGTTCCATGCCGGTGGTGTCGATGCCTCGGAACTGCCTTCGAGCTATAAGAAGGCCGATGCGGTTGTTCGGCAGATCAAGGCCTATGACCTGGCCGAGATCGAGGACTATATCGACCCTTACGGCTGCATCATGGCCGGTGACGTGCCGCCGTTCTGGGCCAACAAGAAGAAGAGAAAGGGTCGGCGCTGAGACCAGCGCCGGCCTTACGTGCTTTCGGGCAGGTCTTTTGCGTAGCCAAATGTCTCGAAATCGGGGGCATAGATGCGGCGGACAAGATCGACGGCCTTGTCATCGTAATAAGTTTGAAAAGGTTCGCGCCCCTTCCGCGACTTTGTGGCATTCACGCGGGGCAATTCGTGCACCGGCAAGCCCAGCGTTTCAGCCAGCGCCGCGTAATCTGCGTCGATGGTCTCGAATTTCAGGACTTTGGTCACCAGGCGTTGTCCATCGGCGTCGCAGAGAAAATAGCTTTGATGCGGCATTCGGACGAAAAGCCGGTCGCCGGTGCGCATAGGCTGGGCTCGGAACTGCAAGTAGTCGATGAACGAGATCCCGGCAAAGCGCTCGGCAATCTTCGGGCTTCGGTATTGCTTCATGTATTCATAGTGCGACACCGCATGGTCGAACGGGTTCCGCACCGCTGCGAAACTGGTCAGGCCGTCATAGACGGTGGGCGACAGTTTGGCCCGTATGGTACGGGCGGTGTCATGGATGCGAAAATGCGCGCGGTCGGGGGGCTCGACGATCGGAAGCCGCCGCGTCAGCGAAGACATCAACGTGCGTTTGGGCTCGACCGACAACGGTTGAAGCACTCTGTGCAGCGACGAGCCTGCCGTTTTTGGCACATGTATGAACAGAAACTTGTAATCGCTTGAGTACAGCACGTGTTTGCCCTGTCATGTCTCGCGGCAGGCCATAGGCCAGTTTCGCCGCTTTTGCCAGCAATTGGCGGATCGCTTGGTATTTGTTAGAGGGGGGCGGCAATCGGCGGAAGGACAGCCTGAGTTGGACAGCGACGTAACGGCCAGCATCGTGATCCCAACCTTCAACCGCCCCGAGTTTTTGCGCAAGGCGGTTGCATCGGCTCTGGCGGCGTTGCCAGAT
The DNA here is from genome assembly GCA_022826385.1 of Silicimonas sp. Lineage (GTDB taxonomy): Bacteria > Pseudomonadota > Alphaproteobacteria > Rhodobacterales > Rhodobacteraceae > JAJDOD01. The sequence continues at coordinate 5,214 of JAJDUZ010000064.1, read as the reverse complement.
GCCGGGGAAGTTGTCGTCAGTGACGATGGCGAGGTTTCGGCCGTGGAAACTCTCGCCGACATGGCGCATCCGTCGCTTCGGATCACCACCACAACGGGGCGCACCGGCGCAGCAGCCAATCGCAATCAGGCAGTGCGGGAAGCGCGGGGCCGCGTGATTTTCTTTCTGGATGACGATGACCTGATTGCGCCGGGCTATCCCAATGCTGTGCTGAACGCCGCAAGGTCGGAAGGCGCGGGTTGGGGATTTTCCGGCACCGTCGAGCATGCGGCAGACACGTCCGAACCGGACAGCTTCCCCGATGCGGCGCCGTTCGAGTGGCGGCAGAGTGGAACGCTTCGGAAGCGTGTCACAGGGCTTGGATGTGGGTTCTGGATTCGGCGCGATCTGTTCCTTGAGATCGGCGGTGTACGCGAACATCTGCCGGTGAATGAAGACACGGATTTCTGTATCGCGCTGTTGGCGGCGGGACATGCACCGCTTGTGACCGAGGCTGCGGGCGTCAGCCTGTTTCGCGCTGACGACAGTTTGACAGGGCGTGCCGATCCGGCAACGCGGGCTGCGTGCTTTCGCGCCATTCTGGACGCACATGGCGCTTATCTTGCGGGCGAGCCGGATGGGCTGCGCTTTGTGCTGCACCGGTATCTGAAGTTCGCGGTCCGGGCTGGTCAATACCGGGCCGCGTTTTCGGCCGCCGTGTCAAACGGCTCGTTCGCCGGTCGCCTTGGCAATCTGGCCGTACTGGTCGGGCACAAAGTATCGGTGAAGCGCGACTGACACGAAAAAACCGCCGGGAGGGAGGAGCCCGGCGGTTTCTCGACAGGGGGGCGGCGGGGCTTACGCGGGTTCGAGCATGCCCTTTTCGCGCGCCAGTTCCTGCATTCTCTTCTGCAGTTTTTCGAACGCCCGCACTTCGATCTGGCGGATACGCTCGCGGCTGACGTCATAGACGCCCGAGAGGTCTTCCAGCGTGACCGGATTGTCCATCAGGCGGCGCTGGGTCAGGATGTCCTGCTCGCGCTCGTTCAGAACGGACATGGCTTCGGCCATCATCTCGCGCCGGATTTCCATCTCGTTCGACTGTTCATAGTCGCTGGCCTGGTCGGCATCTTCGTCTTCCAGCCAGTCCTGCCACTGTGCAGCGCCTTCGCCATCGGCCGAGATCGTGGCGTTCAGCGAGGCATCCCCACCCGACAGGCGCCGGTTCATGTTGATGACTTCCTGTTCGGACACGTTCAGATCGTTGGCGATGCGTTCCACATGTTCGGGACGCAGGTCACCGTCTTCCAGTGCACCGATCCGGGCCTTGGCCTTGCGCAGGTTGAAGAAGAGCTTCTTCTGTGCGCTGGTCGTGCCAAGCTTCACCAAGCTCCACGAGCGCAGGATGTATTCCTGGATCGAGGCGCGGATCCACCACATCGCATAGGTGGCGAGGCGGAAGCCCTTTTCGGGATCGAACCGCTTCACGGCCTGCATCAGGCCAACGTTGGCTTCCGAGATCACTTCGGCCTGGGGCAGGCCGTAACCGCGGTAGCCCATGGCGATTTTCGCGGCCAGACGCAGGTGCGACGTGACCATTTTGTGGGCCGCTTCGGTGTCCTGATCTTCGACCCAGCGTTTCGCCAGCATGTATTCTTCTTCCTGTTCCAACATCGGGAACTTCCGGATCTCTTGCAGATACCGGTTAAGCCCACCTTCGGGGGAGGGGGCTGGAAGGTTCGCATAATTTGCCATCGTTTTCCTTATCCCTGTCAGCGCCAATGTATCGACGCTTAACATATCTGGTGAACCGGACGGTTCAGTTCAAGTGGTGGGCGACAAATTTTCGTACGGCCCGTGTCTGAACAAAACATTAACTGACCGAGCGGCAGGGGCCACTCACGGGGCCGTGCGCTCACGGGTTCGTGCACGATTTGTAGGAAATCATGCTCTTTGGTGCGTAAGTGCGCAGAACAAGTGTCTCGTTTCCGCAGAAATATGTGAAATCGCATATATAAAGGGGTGATCTTGCAAAAAAGATACGAAAACGCATTAATCTTTTGTCCACTCTTGGTGACACTGTAACATTTAGCGGGTGTGCCTTGCGCGAAAAGTTTCAGGTTTCACGCGATTGAGAGTGTCTTGCAATCGCCTCAGAGCGGCGCTAGGGAAGCGGGCGTGCCGCCTTAGCTCAGTTGGTTAGAGCGCTGGATTGTGGATCCAGAGGTCCCCTGTTCAAGCCAGGGAGGCGGTACCATTCCCACCCGTTTCAGACTTTGCGCGTCAGTTTTGACGACACCACGCCGGACGCTATGCCAACGGCCCCGATTTCACGGTTGAGGCGGGCCAGTTCCACCTTTGGACACCGGTCCATCACCACGTCCAGGCCGGCGTCTTCGGCTTTTGCGGCGGCTTCTTCATGGATCACGTTGAACTGCATCCAGATCGATTTGAGCCCCGGCATCAGGTGCTGAAGCGCGGCGTCGACGATTTCGGGCACATGCTCGGATCGGCGGAAGATATCGACCATATCGACCTGCGTCTCGATCTCGGACAGGCCCGAGAGGACGGTCTCTCCGAACAACTCTTGCCCGGCTTGCGCCGGATTGACCGGGATCACGCGGCGACCCCGCGCCGTCAGATAGCTGGCGACGAAATACGACGCCCTCACCGGGTTGGTGGAGGCGCCGACCATCGCAACAACTTGCCCTTCCTCCAGAACGCGGCGCAGAAAATCGTCGGAATAGCTCATTTCGGTGCCATCCGTATTGCGCCATCCAGCCGGATGACCTCGCCGTTCAGCATTGGGTTTCCAATGATCGCGCCAACCAGTTTGGCAAATTCCGCCGGATCACCCAACCGGTTCGGGAACGGCACCTGTGCGCCCAGCGAGGCTTGCGCCTCTTCGGGCAGGCTTTCCAAAAGGGGCGTCAGGAACAGTCCGGGCGCAATCGCCATCACGCGGATGCCCGAGCGCGCCAATTCACGGGCCAAGGGCAGGGTCATGCCCGCGACACCGGCTTTCGAGGCGGCATAGGCGGGTTGCCCGATCTGGCCATCAAAGGCCGCGACGCTGGCCGTGTTGATGATGACGCCGCGCTCTTCGCCCAAGGGTTCGGCCGCGTGCAGGCGCGCGGCCATCTGGCTGGTGGTGTTGAACGTGCCGATCAGGTTGACCTCGATGATCTTGGCGAAAGCTGCGAGCGGCAGCGGAGCCCCGTCGCGGTCAACGGCCTTGCCGGGCGGCGCGATGCCGGCGCAGTTGACCAGCACGCGCGTCGGACCGTGTGCGGCGTCGGCTTCGGCCAAAGCGGTCGCAACCGCGTCGGCGCTGGTGACATCCACCGAAGCAAAGCGCCCGCCGATCTCGGCCGCGACGGTTTCGCCTCTCTCTTGGTCCAGATCAATGATCGTGACGGCGGCGCCTGCTGACGCCAAATGGCGTGCCGTGGCTTCGCCCAATCCGGATGCGCCACCCGTGACGACGGCGCCAATGCCTTGAATGTCCAATTGTGTCTCCCGGACCAATGGGGGTGTTTCCTTGTCTATAATCCCTTGCACCTTGGCGTGCGAGGTCGGATTGTCCGCGCCATGAGGCTTGCAGCAATCAGCGACATTCATGGCAACTCGGCGGCTCTGGCAGCGGTGCTGGACAATATTGATCGCCAAGAGGTCGATCTGACGGTCAATCTGGGCGACTGCTTCAGCGGTCCGCTGGATGCGGCGGGCACGGCCGAGCTACTGGCCGCGCGTGATTTTCCGACAGTGCGGGGCAACCATGACCGGCTGCTTTATGACCGCCCGGTCGAGGAGATGGGCAACTGGGAAGCCTGGGCAATCGACGCCCTGTCGAAGACGACGCTGGACTGGTGCCGGTCCCTGCCGCTGACCCTGGAGATCGGTGACGTGCTTCTTTGTCACGCGACGCCGAAGGCGGACGATCAGAACTGGCTGGACCGACGGGGGAAGACGCACCGACTGGTCGCGCGCGATTTGCCCGACGTGCTGGAACGCGCCGAAGGCGTGACGGCGCCGATGACGCTTTGCGGTCATACGCACACGCCGCGCAGCCTGCGCCTGCCCGATGGCCGCCGCATCGTGAACCCCGGCAGCGTTGGCTGCCCGGCCTATTTGGACACACGAATGGAGCCCAATTTCGTGCACCAGACCGGTGCTGCGGATGCGCGTTATGCCATTCTGGACGGGCAGGGGGCGGACTGGACCGTGGCGCTGATCTCGGTGCCCTATGATCCGGCCGAGATGGTGAAGCTGGCCGAGGCGCGGGGTGCCGCCGGTTGGGTGCGCGCGCTGGAGACCGGTTGGTGGGCCTGAGCCTGCTGCGGATTGCCTTGCACGCAGGGATCTTCGCCCTGTTGACGGTGCTGACGCAGATTGGCGGTATGGCCTGGGTGCTGGCGCTGTTCATGCGGCGGCGCATCGTCGGGTTTCTGACACTCTATATACTATTGTCTGTCGCGACGCTTTTCGTGGCGCCGCTGTTCGGGCGTGTGGCGGTAACCTGTTGGCGGGACGGACCGCTGCAAGTGCAGTCTTGGGCGTATTGCGCGATGAACCGAACCTATATGGTGCCCGAACTGGTCGAGGTTCTGGATGACGCGGCCGGGGACGTGGCGCAGGCGCGGCCGGGCACGGTGACGCTTTTGCTGGATGCAGGCTTTCCCTTTGGAGACGGGTTTCCGCTGTTGCCGCATCTCAGCCATTCCGACGGGCGGCGGGCGGACCTTGCCTTCTTCTATCAGGATGAAACCGGCTATCTGCCCGGACGGGCGCGCAGCCCGATCGGGTACTTCGCATTCGAACAAGGGCCGACCGCCTGTCCGAAGGTCTGGCCAACAATGCGCTGGGAGATGGGCTGGCTGCAGCCGGCTTTCCCGGATGTCACACTGGAGCCGGAGCGGACCCGCAGCCTTGTGTCCGCGCTGGCCTCGGACGGGCGGGTGTCGCGGCTGTTCCTTGAGCCGCATCTGGTGCAGTCGCTTGGGCTGAGCAGTGAAAAAATCCGCTTTCAAGGGTGTCGCGCCGCCCGCCATGACGACCACATTCACGTCGATCTGCGCTGAAACCCAAAGCCCTTTGCAACAAAAGCTCACGGTTTGTCACAGACGATCACGCGGGGGGTGTGGATTGCTCTCAATCCTGTGAACATGCTGTAATTATTGTGTTTTTTCGCGGAATGCACAGAGGGATGTGCGGAAATATGCGTTAACTCCCACC
>JAJDUZ010000018.1 GCA_022826385.1 Silicimonas sp. | reverse complement strand
CGGATGCCGGTGCACTCGTTTCCCATCGTCCCGCATCATCATTCGCGCTCCTGCCCTTTGCCTCTGAAAGCGCGCCGCCGACCGATTCGTCCGGTCGTTGGACAGACACACGCCAACTACAGAAAAAGCTCGCAAAAATCGTCGATGTCAACAAATTGGGCTACACCCGCCGGTCGCAGCGCTGGCCGGGTGAAAACCCGCCTTCTGGGCTTCCAGTCCGACGACGAGACAAAGGATGTCTTCGCCGCGGCCACTCCGGGTCAAGCACCTGTTGTTGCGGACAAATTCCCGACCGGTTGGATTGTCGTGATCGACGGTCCGGGCCGCGGTGCCAGCTTCTCGCTGCATTCGGGCGTCAGCCAGATCGGACGTGGCGAGGATCAGACCGTGCGTCTCGATTTCGGCGACACGTCGATCAGCCGCAACAATCACGCCGCCGTCGCCTTTGACGAGGAACAGACGAAGTTCTTCCTGGGTCACGGTGGCAAGTCGAACCTGGTGCGCCTGAACGGCAACCCGGTTCTGTCGACGGAAGAATTGACGGATGGCGATCAGATTCGGATCGGGGAAACCTCTCTGAAGTTCATTGCCCTCTGTGGTGAAGAGTTCTCGTGGAATGGTAACGGAGACAACGTCGAGGATGCATAAGGCGCCTGACATAAGGTTTGATGTCGCGTCTGTCCTGAACCGAGGCTGTCGCGATTATCAGGAAGACGCGATTGCCACGGATTTCCCGATTGGCGAGGACTTCGGCTATGCCGTCCCGTCGGACGGTATGGGCGGGCACGCGGCAGGGGACGTTGCCTCGAAGATCGTGGTGACCGAGGTCTTCAGTGAACTGAAGTTCCAGACCTCGGATATTCAGGGTCTTGTCGAGAACATGGGTGACGTGTTGCGCTCGGCCGCGATCTCGGCGAACGAGTGCATGGCCGCCCACGCTGCGAACAACCCGCAGACGGCGGGGATGGGGGCGACGCTGGTCGCGCCGGTCTTCATCCGCAGCTCGCTTTACTGGATCTCGATCGGGGACAGCCCGCTGTATCTGATGCGCGGCGGTCGCTTGCGGCAGCTGAACGAGGATCACTCGCTGGGCCCGCATATCGACTATATGGTGCGTTCCGGCATGATGCCCGAGGATATCGGTCGCAACCACCCGGACCGGAACGCTTTGACCAGCGTTCTGATCGGCGAGATCATTGAACGCATCGACTGCCCGGAACGCCCGTTCCAGCTGCGCGATGGCGACATCCTTGTCGTGGCCAGTGACGGTCTGCAGTTCCTGTCGAACAGCCAGATCACCCAGATCGTGTCTGAAAACAGCGATCGGGGCAGCGCCGAGATTGCGTCGCTGCTGCTGGAAGAATTGCGCGACCTCGATGACCCGGAACAGGACAATGTCTCGTTCTCGGTGATCAAGGTCGAACTCGACAAGGCCGAGGACGCACGGATGTTCGCGCCCGAGTTCGAGCAGGCGATGCCGCGTCCGCCACGCGTGCAGACCCGGCCGATCCGGGCCGATGACGTGGCCGGCTTCGACGATCATGTCGATGCGCCAAAGCCCGTCGCGCCCGAGGTGGCCGACGCGCAAAATGGTTCGAACGGCTCGAACGGGTCGAAAACCGCGGCCGAGCCGATTTTCCTGCGGCGCCGCTGGCTGGCTACTGACGGTGGGGCATGAAGGACAACGCCGGAGACGACACGGTCATCGAACGGCTCGAGGGGGCACTCGACGCTGAAGCGCTCCCGAAAGCCGCGCAGGACTATGCGCGCCATCTGGTGCGGCGGCTGTCTCAGCCGGTGCGCGTCTCGGTTCTTGGACTTCCGGGGTCGGGCAAATCCCAGCTTGTGAACATGTTCCTGGGCGAGGCGGTGCTGCCCGAGGGTGCCAAACTGCCGACCACGGAATACGCCTGGGGTGACAAGGCGCAGATGGTCGTGACCGGTGCCGATGGCAATGTCGTCAAGGTGCATGGGTCCGATGTGGCGGCTCTGTCGGGTCACAATGCGGCTTTCCTGCGGATCGAGTTGCCGATCGACATCTTGCGGCGCATCAACCTGTTGGAAGTGGTGACCGACGGCACGGTTGAGGAACTGTCGTCGGGCGTCGACTGGGTCGTGCGCCGCACCGATATCGCGCTTTGGTGCAGCCAGGAATTCGGCCCGCTTGAGCAGGCGGTCTGGCGCCGCGTGCCCGACAGCTTGAAAGATCACGCATTTCTGGTGCTGAGCAAAGCCGACGAGTTGTCGGCGCAAAGCCTGTTGCGGAAGCGGGTGTCCAGCCTCGAGACCGTTGTCGCGGAAGAGTTCCATTCGCTCTTTGCTGTGGCGACGTTGCAGGCCCTTCGGGCTTACGAAAACGGTCAGGTGGACGAAGCCAAGTTCCATGCGTCCGGCGGCGAGGCATTGTCGTCGGAAGTTCTGCGGCATGCCGAACGTGGTCGGCGCGCCGACTTCGATTCGGCACATATGTTCCTGGCCCGGTATCAGGTCGATGGCTCGGGGCGCATCGCATCACGGTCGCGGCCTTCGCCTGCGGCAGAAACACCGGTGCCCGCGCGCCCGGCCTCGACACCGCCGCCTGTGGCAAAACCGGTGTCGCAACCTGTTCCAACACCGGCTGCGCCAGAGCCCGCACCGGCCCCCGTCGCGCAGCCAGACCCTGCGCCCGAGAAGGCCGCGCCGGCCCCTGCGCCCGCACCGGTTGCCGCTGCAGAGACCGCACCAAAGGTCGAGAATGTCGCCTTGTTCTCGGACAGCATCCGCTTCCTGAAACGGCGGGGTGACAGCCTGACCGAGACCGCCGAGGGGCTTGGCGAAGGCAATGCTGCGGGATTGATCGACAACTGCGTGTCAGCGGTCGAACATCTGGTCGATCTCTTCAGCGATGACGAAAGTGGCTGCGACGCTGCAGACGCCTTTATCGACGAACTGGCCGAGGCACAGGACATGATGGTCCTGATGCAGGTCGAGGGCGGCGATGGCTCGGCGGCGGACGCTGTGACGCTTCTGTTGCAACTGCGTCGTGACATGGAAATGCAGCTTGCGGCGTGAGACGCAACAAACTGCCGAAAACGACGATGATTGAACGGAAATGCGCCACAAAAACGCCATCTTGCCGGGAAAAGGTGTGGGTGAAGGGATCCGTTTAGAGCGATCCGGAAGACTTACTCGGTAAGGGTGTTTGTTTAGGACGATGAACATGAACGTGGACGCGAATATCGTGACAGGGGCTGCCGCCACATCCGACCGTATCAACCTTCTTTCCCAAGGGTTTGAAGGACTTGGGCCGTATTTGAAACGCTCGCGCGAGTTGCGCCAGGCGCTGGTGCGTCTGGGCAAGATCGGCGACAAGGCCACGAACCGGGCGGCGCGCAAGCTGCACCATCAATTGAAGCACGCCGAACCGTCGATCACGATGATCGGACAGGTGAAGGCAGGCAAAACCTCGCTGGTGAACTCGATGGTCGGCGCGCCCGATCTGCTTCCGGCTGACGTCAACCCGTGGACCAGCGTGGTGACCGCGCTGCACCTCAACCCCAATGTCGCACCCGAGGACAACCGCGCCAGCTTCCGCTTCTTCGACATGGAAGAATGGAGCCGGCTGCTGGACCGGGGCGGTCGTATCGGTGAACTGGCCAGCCGCGCCGGGGCCGAGGACGAGCTGGAAAAAGTGCGCGAGCAGGTCGCCTACATGCGTGAGAAATCGCGCAAGCGTCTTGGCGACAAGTTCGAGATGCTTCTGGGCCAGCAGCACGAGTTCAGCCATGTCGATAGCGAGTTGATTGAACGCTATGTCTGCCTTGGTGACGATTTCGAGGATGATACCGAAACCAGCCCGGAAATGGGCCGTTTCGCCGACATCACCAAGACCGCCGAGCTTTACATCTCGCGCCCGCAACTGCCGATGCCGCTGTGTATCCGTGACACGCCGGGTGTGAACGACACGTTCATGATCCGCGAGCAGATCACCATTCGCGCGATCCGCGAAAGCCGCTTGTGCGTCGTGGTTCTGGCCGCGCACCAGGCGCTGTCGTCGGTCGACCTTGCGCTGATCCGGATGATCGCCAACGTGAAGTCGCGCGAGGTCGTGATCGTGGTGAACCGGATCGACGAATTGAACGATCCGGTCAGCCAGATCCCCGAGATCCGCGACAGCATCGTGCGGACCCTGACCGAGTTTGACGGGCCGAAGGATGCTCAGATCATCTTCACCTCGGCCTATTGCGCCAATTCCGCCCTGCTGGGCGATACGGATGCACTTGATGACGCGACGCTGCGCAAGATGGTCGACTGGTCGCAGGGCGAAGGCCATCTGAGCCGCGAAAGCTATACCGAGGAAGAGCTGCTTTGGCATCTTTCGGGTGTGCCGCAGGTCTATGCCGCGCTCTCGGCGCGCATTTCCGAAGGCATGGGGCAAGAGCTTCTGGACAAGATCGCCAAATCGGCGATGAACCTTGCCAATGGTCTGAACGCCGCACAGCAGGTGATCTCGCGCCGCGAGAATGACCGCGACCTGCCACCGCTGGCGTTGGAAGACATGGAAGCGGCCTTGCGCCGGTTGGAATCGAAGTCGGTCAAGATGATGAACGACACGTTCGACGAAGCGATTGCCGATTTCCACAAGCGGCTTGAACGGTCGCATCGCAGTTTCCTTGAGCGCGCCACCGGATCGCTCTTGCAGCATCTCGACAAGAACGGCGAAGGCGAGGTTTGGGAATACGACCCGACCGGGCTGCGTATCCTGATGCGCACGGCCTATCAGGTGTTCGGGCGCAACGCGCAGGGCGGCACGAAGAAGGTGCTGACGCGTGTCGCGGAGGACTATGCCGCGCTCTATCACCGCCTGTTCGAGGTGTCTGACCACGATTTCGGGATCGAGGCGCCGACGGCACCCCGCATTCCGTCACCGGTCCTGTTGGGCCAGACCATCGCGCTGGACCTCAAGGGCACGTGGTGGAGCAAGTGGTGGCACAAGCGCCGCGGCTATCGGAACTTTGCGACCGAATTCGCCGACATGATCCAGGCCGAGACCGACCCGATTGTCGAAGCCTTGCGCGGGGCGCATTCGGAAGCGGTGCGCGACAGCGCTTTGAACGTGCTGGATGATTTCATGGCCGAGCAACGCTCGATCCTGCAACGGATTGCAGCCGAAGCGCAGCGCCAGCCCGACGGCGTCGGCACGCTGCTGGATGCCAGCAGCGCCGCGACCAAGCGGGCCGAACTTCAGGAAACGATGCAGACCCTGACCGGGTTTGCGGCATAAACGAGAGCAGACGTCATGATCGAACAGGGTATGGAGCAAAGCGCAGGTTTCGAGGAAGCCGCCGGTCGTCCCGAAGCTTCTTCGTCGGACGAGCGGCGCCCGCGCGTCGCGTTGATGGGGGAATTCAGTGCCGGCAAAAGCACCCTCTCGAACCTCTTGATCGGGCGCTCGGCCCTTCCGGTCAACGTGACCGCCACGCAATTGCCGCCGGTCTGGATGTCCTACGGGCACGAACCGGCTTATCGCATCGGGCTTGATGGCGACGAACAAGAGGTCGACAGCAGCTTCAGCGGCGTTTCGGTGCATGACACGCGCTGCGTGCGGGTCTTCCTTGAATCGAAGTTCCTGATGAACTGCGACTTGATCGACATGCCGGGTATTTCCGACCCCAACATGGACGCCGCCGTCTGGCAGCGTGTCATTGGCGAAGCTGATATCGTCCTGTGGTGCAGCCACGCGACGCAAGCCTGGCGTCAGAGTGAGAAGGCCGTCTGGGACATGATGCCCGACGAGTTCTATGAAAAGAGCCTGCTTCTGCTGACGCGGATGGACAAGATCCGTTCCGAGCGTGACCGCGGCCGCGTGGTCAAGCGCGTGCAGAGCGAAGTGGAAGGCCTGTTCCGCGACGTGCTTCCCGTGTCGTTGATCAAGGCGATCGAGTCGAAAGGCGACCCGGATGCCTGGGCCGAAAGCGGTGCGGATCGTCTGGTGAAGTCGCTGATCGAGCTGACCGATGAAGTGGCGACAGGCCGGATGGGCCGCCGCGTGTCTCGGAAGATCCGGCCGGAAACGCGTCCGCGCGATGCAGGTCTGGAAGACGCCATCGGCGAGCGCGTGGTCGAACGGCCCGCCAAGATCGTCATGCCGACCCGCGTGCGCCCGCGCCCGCTGGTCAGCCGCCCGCCGAGCCGCCCCTGATCCGGAAATCCACATCTAGCGTGTCTGTGACGCCGCCGGGGCTTGCACCCGGCGCGTGTGGGGACCATTAAGGTCGCCAAGGCAGAGGCGTGGAACGATGGATATCACGGCGGAATTGGATGCGATGCGCGCGGGCGTCAAAGGGTGCGCCCTTGTTGCCTATACCGATCTGACATCGCAGTTGATGCTGTCGACCAGCTCGGTCTCGAAGCCGGTGCAGGAAGAAATGAACGCGCTTGCACAAGCGGCTCAGGTCTCGCTGGATGGCGGTTTTGCCGACAGCGCCAGCCCCAGCTGGGGCGGGACGCCGCCTGAACTGGCGGTTCTTATGACAGGTTCCGAGGCACGGATGTTCCTGCGCTCGCCAGACAATCCCGCCGAGGCTTTGGTTTGCGTGCTGGCCCCCGACACCGATCTGGATGCGGCGGTGACGCAGGCGCGGGCAACCCTTCAGCAAATCGCGGCGCGAGGCTGAGGCTGGTATGACCGATTTCGCCCGCCTTGAAGAGAAACTGGCCAAGCTCCGGCAACGCGAACGCGCGCCGGGTGAAGGCCGCAAGATCCGGGGGGCCGGGGCGGATGCCCTGCTGGCCGGGATCGTGACCGAGATCGATGAAACCATCCTGCCGCGGCGCCTGAGTTTCGAAACTGCCGGTGGCACGGTGCATCTTGCGGTGGCCAACCGCCGCTTGCAGGCCCTCTTGGCCCCGGCACCGAATGGTATGCCCGACGGACTTGCGGGCGAGGCGTTGCCAGATGTCGAAGAGCCCAAAGTCGCCGAACTGGGGCAGGCGCTGAAATCCTTGCTGGCCAATACGGATGCGGTCGGTGTCTCGGCCACCCGACTGACAGACGCCTTTGGGTCTGACATCGGCGTCCCGGCCGAGCAATTGCCGCGGGTCTGGACCGTGGCGGCAGCCAAAGCAGCGACACCAGCCGAGACGCTGGAAACGTTCCTCTCGGGGCTCGATACAGGCAATGCCGCATGGCTTCGAATCGAGGGGGAGGAAGTCGTGGCCAGTGGCGGCAGCGAAGACGCTGTCGGAGCCTTGACCGAGCAGGCGGCGGTCTTCCTAGATGGGTATTTCAGCAAGTTCGATGTGGCCTTCCGCGACCCGGCGCTGGCCTGCTGCACGTTGATTGCACCGCCGGGCGGATCGGATATCGCGCTGTTCTTTGTCGAGATCGACACGCTGTCCGCGATCGTGCATGCACCAGCAGCGGGTATTCTGGCGATCGCCACAGCTTGGCAGCGATTGGTGGCCGAATAACTGCACGATTGTCTGCTCTCGCGCCACAATCATGCCAAGTTTAGCGTTTTGATAGTGTTGCGGCGCTAATGCGCTGACGGGGAAAAGAGCGGGTTCCCGCCTCATTTCTGGTCAGAAGTGCTTTCGAAGCGTGAATTGCGTGCGTATATGTCAAAGCGCCTGCCGGGCAGAGCAGGCCAAGCGAAATTGAGGCAGCGAAACACATGGCCTTAGGTGGTTTGTTTTCGACGGATATGGCGATTGACCTCGGGACGGCGAATACGCTGGTCTATGTGAAGGGCAAGGGCGTGATCCTGAACGAGCCTTCCGTGGTGGCATATCACGTGAAGGATGGGCAGAAAAAAGTGCTCGCGGTGGGCGAGGATGCCAAGTTGATGCTGGGGCGCACGCCCGGCAGCATTCAGGCGATCCGGCCGATGCGCGAAGGCGTGATTGCCGACTTCGACGTGGCGGAAGCCATGATCAAGGAATTCATCAACAAGGTGCACCGGCGCGGCTTCCTGTCGAAGCCCCGGATCATCGTCTGCGTGCCGCATGGTGCGACGCCGGTGGAAAAACGCGCGATCCGCGATTCGGTGCTAAAGGCGGGTGCCTCGCGCGCTGGCCTGATTGCCGAACCGATTGCGGCGGCCATCGGGGCGGGGATGCCGATCACCGATCCCACCGGGAACATGGTGGTCGATATCGGCGGCGGCACGACCGAGGTTGCGGTCCTCTCGCTGGGCGACATCGTTTATGCCAGCTCGGTTCGGGTGGGCGGCGACCGCATGGATGACGCAATCGTCAGCTATCTGCGCCGCCAGCATAACCTGCTGATCGGTGAATCGACGGCCGAGCGGATCAAGACCACGATCGGCACGGCGCGAATGCCGGATGACGGGCGCGGCCAGTCGATGCAGATTCGCGGACGCGACCTGCTGAACGGCGTGCCCAAGGAAACCGAAATCAATCAGGCCCAGGTGGCCGAGGCCTTGGCGGAACCGGTGCAGCAGATTTGCGAAGCGGTGATGACCGCGCTTGAAGCGACGCCGCCCGACCTTGCAGCCGACATCGTGGACCGGGGCGTGATGCTGACCGGCGGCGGTGCTCTGCTGGGTGAATTGGACCTTGCACTGCGCGAGCAGACGGGCCTTGCGATCAGCGTTGCCGACGAGAGCCTGAACTGCGTGGCCATGGGCACCGGCAAGGCGCTGGAATACGAAAAACAGCTGCGGCATGTGATCGAATTCGACAATTGATCGGGGGGCGGGCGATTTCTGCGCAGAGATCGTTGCGGAAATTGCGCAATTTCTGCCCCTTGGGGTAATCTTGCCCAAGGGGCCAACCGTTTGGAATCTCTGTGGCACGGCAGAATGGCGCAAACGAAGATTATGTTCGTCCGATCCGACGTCTGGCGGTATCGGTTCTGATCCTGTGCCTGTTTGCCGTTTTCCTGCTGTGGCGGATCGATAGCCCGCGGGCCGAGCGGTTCCGGGCGCAATTGGTGGACTGGGTCGTGCCCAACATGGATTGGGCCATGGTCCCGGTGACCGAGACCGTGAACCTTGTGCGCGGGTTTCAGTCCTATGCCGCGTTGCAACGCCAGAACCGCGAGTTGCGGGACGAGCTTCAGCAGATGAAAGCGTGGAAGGAAGCGGCGCTGCAACTCGAGCAGGAGAACGCCAAGCTTCTGGACCTGAACAAGGTGCGTCTTGACCCCGCGCTTACCGTGGTGACGGGGCAGGTGCTGGCCGACAGCGGCTCGCCCTTCCGGCAGTCGGTTCTGTTAAATGTCGGCGGTGCGCGCGACGGCATCAAGGATGGTTGGGCGGTCACCGACGGGCTTGGGCTGGTCGGGCGCATCTCGGGCGTCGGCGACAAGTCGAGCCGGGTGCTGCTGTTGACCGATAACACCAGCCGGGTGCCGGTGACGATCCAGCCATCGGGGCAGCGGGCGATGCTGTCGGGCGACAACTCGATCCTGCCGGTGCTTGAGTTCATCGAGGATGCCGAGGAAGTGCGCCCGGGCGACCGGGTTGTGTCCTCGGGCGATGGCGGCGTGTTTCCCGCCGGGTTGCTGGTGGGCAACGTGGTGCAGGCGCGTGACGGACGTTTGCGGCTGCGATTGACGGCGGACTATGAACGGCTTGAGTTCCTGCGGGTGCTGCGGTCGCAAACCGTTGATCCGATTGAAGCGCCGGCCGAGTTGATCGGTCCCCTCTTGCCGGTGGCGCAGGATGTGCCCGAGCCCGAGGAGGCGACGGATGGCTGATCGCATGGCGGGCCTCTGGTGGTATCGCACGCTTTACGTGCTGTTCGCGGCCTGTCTGGCCTTCGTGCAGTTGCTGCCGCTTGACCCCGGTCCGGGGCAGTGGCCGGGGCCGGATCTGTTGCTGGCGATCACCCTGTCATGGACCATCCTCAGGCCATCGCTGCTGCCGGTGTGGTTGGTGGCGGCCGTGTTCCTTGTGACCGATCTGCTGTTGATGCGCCCGCCGGGCCTGTGGACCGCCTTCGCGGTGCTGGGCTGCGAGTTCCTGCGTTCGCGCCGTGTACTTTTGCGAAATGCGCCATTTCCGATCGAATGGGGACTGGCGACCAGCGTGATCACGGCAATGACGGTGGCGCATGTCCTTGTTCTTAGTATTTTTGCTGTACCCCAGCCGACGTTCGGATTGACTGTGATGCGGCTGGTCTTCACCGTAATGGCCTATCCGGTGGTGGTCTTTCTGGCCGGGCGGGCCATCGGGTTGGTCAAGGCCAGCGGCAGCGGCGAGACATTGGGAGCAGGACGGTGAGACGATCGCCCAAGGAAACCGAACAGGCGGCCACGCTTGTCACCCGCCGAGGCGTCGTTCTGGGCGGTATTCAGCTTGGGTTCATGGGGCTTCTTGGTCTTCGCATGCGGCAGATGCAGGTGGAAGAGGCGGACAGCTATCGTCTTCTGGCCGAGGAAAACCGGATCAACGTGCGCCTGATCCCGCCATCGCGCGGGATCATCTATGACCGCCACGGGATCACCATTGCCGAGAACGCGCAGAATTACCGCGTGGTGATCGTGCGCGAAGATGTCGAAGACGTTGACGAGACCATCGCCAAGGTGCGCCGTCTTGTTCAGATCGAGGATCGCGACATCGAGCGCGCTCTGCGCGAGATGAACCGGCGCAGCCCGTTCGTGCCGATCACGCTGGCCGATCAGTTGGCGTGGGAAGACGTGGCCGAACTGGCGATCAACGCGCCGGCCTTGCCGGGCATCACGCCGGACGTGGGCCTCAGCCGGATCTATCCTTTGGGCGCCGATTTCGCGCATATCGTGGGCTATGTCGGCCCGGTCAGCGAGCGCGACCTTGAGCGTTTGCAAAACCCGGATCCGCTGTTGCAGATCCCCGAATTCCAGATCGGCAAGATCGGTGTTGAAACCAAGCTGGAAGGCCAGCTGCGCGGCAAGGCGGGCACCAAGCGGATCGAGGTCAATGCCGGTGGCCGGGTCATGCGGGAGCTGAGCCGTGACGAGTTCACGGCGGGCCAGAACCTGCAATTGACCATCGATCATGGGCTTCAGAACTATGCGCAAACGCGGCTGGCGGGCGAAAGCGCGGGCTGCGTGGTGATGGATGTCGAGAACGGTGATTTGCTGGCCATGGCGTCGGCCCCGTCCTTTGATCCGAACCTGTTCGTGCGGGGGATTTCCTCGAAAGATTACAACGCATTGCGCGACAACGAATACAAGCCGCTCTTCAACAAGACGGTGCAGGGGGTCTATCCGCCGGGCTCGACCTTCAAGATGATGACGGCGCTGGCCGCCTTGCGTGCGAACGTGATCGGACCCGAGGAAAAGGTCTGGTGCCCCGGTCACATGACAGTCGGGCGGCGGCGTTTCCATTGCTGGAAACGCGGCGGGCATGGCTGGATGAACCTGGACGAGGCGCTGACCCAGTCGTGCGACGTCTATTTCTATGAAGCGTCCAAGCGGATGGCTGAGCGGTTCGGGATCGAGGCGCTGTCGGACCTTTGCCACGAATTTGGTCTGGGCGAGCGCCATGATCTGCCGCTGTCCGCGATTGGCGACGGATTGATCCCGACGACGAAGTGGAAGCTTCGGATGCGCGACGAGCAATGGTTGCCGGGCGACACGCTGAACTCCTCGATCGGGCAGGGCTTCGTTCTGGCCTCACCTTTGCAACTGGCGGTGATGACGGCGCGGCTGGCCACCGGCAAGGCCGTGTCGCCGCGTCTGATCAAATCGGCCAACGGGATTGAACTGCCGGTGCCGGACGCCGAGCCGCTGAACATCTCGCGCGGGCACTTGGCGGCAATCCAGAAGGCGATGCGCAATGTCTCGAACGGGCGGCGTGGCACCGCGCGGCGTTCGCGGATCGTGGCCGAGGGGATGACGATGGCCGGGAAGACCGGCACTAGCCAGGTCCGCAACATCACCCCCGAGGAACGCGCGCGCGGCGTGACGCGGAACGATCAATTGCCGTGGAACCGGCGCGACCACGGGCTTTTCGTGGCCTATGCGCCCTATGACAAACCGAAATACGCCATTGCGACGATTGTCGAGCATGGGGGCGGTGGGTCTTCCGCGGCGGCACCGCCCAGCCGCGATATCCTGCTTTACGCGCTTTACGGCGATGTGCCCCCGCTGGAGGCCTATCCCGAGGACCAGCGCGAGCGGATCAAGACCATGCATGACGAGATGGACATCCGGGCGCGACTGAAGCCTGAAAGCAAGCCGAGCCGCGCATGAGTTATCTTGTCAATCAGGTCCAGACGGTGCCTACGGGGCTGCGCAAGGTGCTCTACCTCAACTGGGCGCTTGTGCTGTTGTTGACGGCCGTGGCCTGCGTGGGCTTCCTGATGCTGACCAGTGTCGCGGGGGGCGAAACCTCGCGCTGGGCCGAGCCGCAGATGAAACGTTTCGCGCTGGGCCTGGTGGTGATGATGATCATCGCCATGATCCCGATCTGGTTTTGGCGCTCGGTCAGCGGGCTGGCCTATCTGGGGGCGCTTGGCCTGTTGTTGCTGGTAGAACTCTTTGGCGTTGTCGGCATGGGGGCTCAACGCTGGATCGACCTTGGGTTCATGCGTTTGCAACCCTCCGAGGTGATGAAGATCACCTTGGTCATGGTGCTGGCGGCCTATTACGACTGGCTCCCTTTGCAGAAGGTGTCGCGACCGCTTTGGGTGATCCCGCCGGTTCTGCTGACGCTGGTGCCTACGGCGCTGGTGCTGAAACAACCCGATCTTGGCACCTCGATCCTGCTGGTCGCTGGGGGCGGCATCGTGATGTTCTGTGCGGGCGTCTCGTGGTGGTATTTTATCGCGGTGGCGGCGGCAGGAGGTGCGCTGATTTATACCGTCTTCGCCTCGCGCGGCACCGATTGGCAACTTCTGAAAGACTATCAGTTCCGCCGCATCGACACCTTTCTTGACCCGGCGACCGATCCTCTGGGCGCGGGCTATCACATCACCCAGTCGAAGATCGCCCTTGGTTCGGGCGGTTGGACCGGCAAGGGGTTCATGCAGGGCACGCAGTCGCGCCTGAACTTTCTGCCCGAGAAACACACCGACTTCATCTTCACCACGCTGGCCGAAGAGTTCGGTTTCATCGGGGGCATTTCGCTTCTGGCGCTTTACGGGCTGATCATCTTCTTCTGCGTCGTCTCGGCGGTTCAGAACAAGGACCGGTTCGGCTCGCTGCTGACGCTGGGCATCGCGGCGACGTTGTTCCTATTCTTTGCCGTCAACATGTCGATGGTCATGGGACTGGCGCCGGTCGTGGGTGTGCCCTTGCCGCTGGTCAGCTATGGCGGGTCAGCGATGCTGGTTCTGCTGGCGGCCTTCGGGTTGGTGCAATCGGCGCATGTCCACAGGGCGCGCAGCCGATGACGCGGGTTCTGTTCTCTGCGCCGAAAAAGGACTGGGAGGCGTACGAGGCGCATCTGCGCAGGGCGTTGGCCGAGATCGGCGTCGACGCGTCGCTTGAGTTTGCCTTGATGCCGGACGCGCCCGAGACGCTGGATTACATCGTCTATGCCCCGTCGAGCCGGTTGGAAGACTTTTCACCCTTCCCGAATGTGAAGCTGGTCCAGAACCTTTGGGCCGGGGTGGAAGAGGTCGTGGGCAATCCGACCCTGACCCAGCCCTTGGCACGGATGGTCGATGACGGGCTGACCGACGGCATGGTCGAATGGTGCGTTGGCCACGTGATGCGGCATCACCTTGGCATGGACGCGCAGATCAAAGTGCAGGATGGCGTCTGGAACCCGGTCGTGCCGCCCTTGGCGTCGAGCCGCACTGTCACTGTGCTGGGGCTTGGCGCGCTGGGGCGCGAGGTTTGCGCGGCGCTGGTGGCGCTCAAGTTCGACGTTCGGGGCTGGAGCCGGTCGCTGCGGCAGGTGCCGGGCGTTGCGACGTTCAGTGGCGCGGATGGATTGGACCGGGCGCTCGGGGGCGCGGGCATGGTGGTGCTGCTGCTGCCGCAAACGCCCGCGACCGAGAACGTGCTGAACGCGGCGCGGTTGTCGTGTCTGGCCGAAGGGGCGGTGGTTCTGAACCCTGGACGCGGGCCGTTGATTGACGACGCGGCCTTGCTGGACGCTCTGGCCTCGGGGCAGGTCTCGCACGCGACGCTGGATGTGTTCCGCGAGGAACCTTTACCACCGGACCACCCGTTCTGGGCGCATGAGCAGGTGACCGTGACCCCGCATATCGCCTCGGCCACGCGGCCGGAAACGGCGGTGCGGGTGATTGCCGAGAACATACGTCGAGGCGAGGCGGGCGAGCCGTTCCTGCACCTGGTCGATCGCGCCCTCGGGTACTGAGGAGGTATTTTCCGACACGGAAAATGGTCCGGAAAACCTTGTTTTCCTGCGCCTGATCCAGCGTCAGATCAGTCTGGGCGGTTTACTGGGATCACTGCCCGGCGGCTTGGCGGTTTCGATCTGTGGCAGGTCGAAGCGCAACCCATGCTTGGCCAGCGTGCCGGCAATCGGATCGGTTGGGGCAAAGAAGGCGACGTCCAGCGTGCCCGCTTCGACGCCCGAGAAGACCAGCGCTTCGGAAATCGCCGCCGCCAGCGCGGGCTCGGCGCCGGGCGTTGGCGCGATGAAGGCCAGCATGTGGCCGGGCCTCCCGCCGGGATAGGTCACCGCCACGAGATAGGCCATGCGGGCAAGACCGCGGGCGCTGGCGAGCTTGGTGTCCAGCCCGGTCACCAGCCGCTCGGGCAGGCCGGTCGGCGGGGCGATCACCTCGGGCCGTTCGACGCGGGCTTCGGGTTCGGTCTGCAGCGTGTCGCTGAGCCACGACAACGCCCCGGCCGGCACGAGGAAGGCCGAGGGGGCGACGCCCAGGTTCAGGCCAAGACCGGTGTCGGTTCCGGCCAGCATCTCGGCAATCGCGCGTCCGGACATGGCGGCATAGGGCGCGGGGCCTTGGGTGAAGGCGGTCAGGCGCTCTTCCCGGTCGAAGGCCAGCACGAAGCGGCCATCGCTGGTGTCGAAGACCGAAGGCGACAGGTGATCGCCCTCGGGTTCTTCATCGAGAAGCAGGAACAGTTCGGCATCCGCCAGCCGTTCATAGAAGCGCAACCGTTCGGCATCGTCTTCGGGCGCGGCTTGCATCGCGGCGTGGGCAGTGTCCAACGGGGTCATGCCAGCGCCTCGGTCACGCGGGTGCGCAGGACGGGCAGCAGGTCACGCTCGAACCACGGGTTTTTCTTCAGCCAGCCGGTGTTGCGCCACGAGGGGTGGGGCAGGGGCAGCGACCCCGGCAGGAACTCGCGCCATGCGGCGACGGTGGCGGTGACGCCTTTCGGGGCGTCGGGCAAATGCCACGACTGGGCATAGCCGCCGATCAGCAAGGTCAGGCGAACGCCGCTCAACCGGTCGAGGACGCGCTGCCGCCATGTCTCGGCGCAGAGGCGCGGCGGCGGCAGATCGCTGCCCTTGGCGTCATAACCGGGAAAGCAGAAGGCCATCGGCAGGATCGCGATGCGCGAGGTGTCATAGAATGTGGCCTCGTCGACACCCATCCAGTCGCGCAGCCTGTCGCCGGAGGGATCGGTGAAGGGCTTGCCGCTTTTGTGGACGCGCAGGCCCGGCGCCTGACCGGCGACAAGGATACGGGCCTTGGGGCCAATCCACGCAACGGGGCGCGGCGCATGGCCGGTTTCGGTCGCGGCAAAGCGGTCGGCACAGAGGGTGCAGGTCTTGATCTGCGAGATCAGGTCGGCAACGGATGTCATGCCTGCGGGCTAGGACGGATTTTGCCCGGTGTCCAGCCGAGAGGGCGTCCGTGGGGTGGCACCGAAGTGTTTCGCGATCCGCGACAGCAGGGGCCGGATCGGCAGGAAGCCGCGGTAAAGTCGCTCCAGCAGCCACGGCATTCCGGGCAGGCGGGCAAGACGCGCCAACCAACGCCAACCGGGCAGGGTGGCCCAGATCTCGGTAAAGGCGGCCGCGCCAGACAGAACGGTGCCGTCGGCCTTGCGGATGTGAAAGCGTTTGAGTGCCGCGTCGCGGTCAAGGTCGGGTCCGGGGTCGGTTGCGGTGTCGGCGACGTTCAGGAAACAGATGCGCTCGGCCCCCTCGCGGCTTTCGTAATGCCCGATCTCGACCGAGCAAAGCGGGCAAGCGCCATCGTAATAGACCGTTATTTCGGGCTTTTCCTGTTCCATGTGCCTGACATGGGGCGTGGCGGCAGGAAAACCAGTGCGACATGGTGGCTTCGGGATTGACATGTTTCTATATTTCTAGAATATTCGAAATGTGGATATGAAGCCCGAATCCCCTGTTGATCTGACCGAGGCCGCGACGACCTTTGCCGCGCTGGGCTCGGAGCAACGTTTGCACGTGTTGCGGACGCTGGTCCGTGCTGGCCCCGAAGGATTGGCAATCGGCGACTTGGGCGAACGGTCGGGGATCACCGGCTCGACGCTGACGCATCACATGAAACTGCTGGCGGCGGCGGGTCTGGTCACGCAGGTGAAAGACGGGCGACGGATCATCTGCATTGCGGCGGCGTTTGAGCGGATGCAGGTGATGTCCGAGTTTCTGCTGAAGGAATGCTGCGCGGACAGCGAAGATGGGACAGGTCACGATCATGGCTGAGGCAAGCGCTGAACCACGGGGGCCGTGGCTGAAAATTGATCGGGTCTGGGCCTTTGCGATTGCCTTGCCGGTCGTCCTTGCGCTGTTCGACCCGGCGCAGGCCATCGAAACCGTGCGGTTTGCCCTTGGTGCTCTTGGACATACGGGTATTTTCATCGCCTTCGCGGTGCTCGCGGTCGGCTATCTCAAGGCGACAGGCGCCGAGGCTTTGCTGGCAAAAGCCTTTGAAGGACGGGAACTTCGGATGATCGGCATGGCCGCCTTGCTGGGCGGGCTCTCGCCTTTCTGTTCCTGCGAGGTCATTCCCTTCATCGCCGCTTTGCTGGCCGTCGGAGCGCCGTTGTCTGCCGTGATGGCTTTCTGGCTGGCGTCGCCCTTGATGGACCCGGCGATGTTCCTGATTACCGCGGGCACGCTGGGCACCGACTTCGCCATTGCCAAGACTGTCTCGGCCATTCTGCTGGGAGTGCTTGGTGGGGCCACGGTTTACCTGTTCAAAACGTCTCCGGTCTTTGCCGACCCGTTGAAGGCGGCGCCTGTGAAAAGCTGCTGTGGTTGCGGTCCGTCGCCGTTCAAAGGGACGCCGGTCTGGCGGTTCTGGGGCGAGGCAGAGCGTCGCGACCTGTTCCGGCGGACCGTCATCGAGAATGCCCTTTTCCTGGGGAAATGGCTGCTGATCGCTTATATGTTCGAAGCTTTGATGCTGGCCTATGTCCCGGCCGAAACGATTGCCTCGGTTCTGGGCGGCGACGGGTTACAGCCGATCTTCTTGGGAGCGCTGGTCGGGGCTCCGGCCTATCTTAATGGGTATGCCGCCGTGCCGCTGATCGATGCCTTGCTGACCCAAGGTATGGCGCCCGGTGCCGCCATGTCATTCGTGATCGCGGGCGGTGTCAGCTGTATTCCCGCCGCCATCGCGGTCTGGGCCTTGGTGAAGCCGCGCGTCTTCGCCGCTTACATCGGAATCGCGATCATCGGGGCGCTTCTGGCCGGGATCGGATGGGGCGCCTACGTCGCGTGATGCGGCGCTTATCACATTGCTGAAAGATGTGAGAACCGGCGAAGATCAGCCTGTTTTCTGTGAAATTGCCCGCCATACGCCGCCAATTCACGGATTTCGAGGATATTGGTCACAGAAATGCACTAGTTTCTCGCTCTAAGGTGGTGCATCGCGGGCGCGAAGCGGCCATAGTCGAGGAATACGGTGAAACGAATGAGCAGAAGTCGTCGCACATGATCGAATTCCGCGGCGTGAGCAAATCATTCTGGACGGGGGAACGGCGCAAGGTGATCCTTGATCGCGCCTCTTTCCGTGTGGAACCGGGACGCTCGCTGGGCATTCTTGCGCCGAACGGAACTGGCAAGACGACTTTGGTCAACATGATGTCGGGGCTTGAGAAACCGGACGAAGGCGAGATTATCCGGACCAGTCGCGTCTCGTTCCCGTTGGGTTATATGGGCGGCATGGTCTCACGCCTGACAGCGGTCGAGAACTGCTGGTTCATCGCGCGCATCTATGACAAGGACCCGGATTATCTGGAAGCGTTTTGCCGCTGGGTCTGTAACCTTGAAGAATACTTCGACATGCCGGTCGGAACCTATAGCGCCGGTATGCAAGCACGGTTTTCCTTTGCGCTTCTTCTGGCGCTGGATTTTGATTTCTATCTGATCGATGAGGGGATGCCGTCGACCACCGACGTGGAGTTCAATCGCAAAGCAGGGCATATCCTGTTCGAGCGACTGAAGACCGCGACCGTCGTGATCGTGTCGCACCAGGCTGCGACACTTGAGAAATTCTGCAAGTCTGCCGCCGTTCTTCGGCATGGGCAGTTGCATATGTTCGATACGTTGGAGGAAGCGAAAGCACTCTATGACTATGAAGCCCAAAGCGCCTAAGTTCCGGATCCGCCGGTCGTCGCGTACCATGCCGGAGGCCGAGACGCCGACATCCAAGCCGGCGCCAACATCGCGCACCCCGTCCGAGGAGCCGCAACAGGACGCTCCTTTGGTTCTGGGCGGGACCGAAGATGACGGGTTCGGCGATCGCGCCTTTCCCGGCTCGTCCAAGGCGGTGACCGACGCAAAGGCTGAAACAACGATTGCCGAAATTCGCAGAGAGGGGCTGACGGGCCGGCAATTGCGCATGGCGCGCCGGCTGGCTCAGAAGCAGGGGCTGAACCCAAGTTCGGATTTCGACGCGGTCCGGTTGCTGCGCGAACAGGGCATCGATCCGTTCGACCGGGCCAACATGATCGAATTGGTTCACAACAAGGAAGGTGCCAAGGCCGAGGACGCTCCGGCCGGGGATAAGCCCACGGGACGTGTGACCAGCAAGGGCGCGGCCATTGCCGCCGCCGCCGCCAAGAGCGAAAATGCGAAACCAAAGGCGGGCCTGCCGCAAACGGTCGAGCAGACGCCCAAGAACCTGCCCGGCCAACATGTGCCGCAATCCGGTCCATTGGGCTTGCACGAGGTCGAGCGTATTCAGCGCGACATCGTGCGCCGCCGCCGCCGCAACCTGTTGCTGCTGGCCGCAAGGCTCTGCGCCTTTGTCTTTCTGCCGACACTGGCGTGTTGCTATTACTTCGCCTTCGTGGCCACGCAGAGTTATGCCACGAACTCGGAATTCATCGTGCAACAGGCCGAGGCAACGGCTGGAGCGGGTGGCCTTCTGGGGGGCACGGCGATGGCCACCAGCCAGGATTCGATCCTTGTGCAGGACTACCTGACATCCCGCGGCGCCATGCAGCGGCTGGACAGCGAATTCGGATACCGCGCGCATTTCAGCGACCCGTCCATCGACAGTATCCAGCGTGTGCCGCCGGATGCGTCGAATGAAGACCTCTTTAAGCACTACCAGAACCACGTGACGGTTGGGTACGACCCGACCGAGGGCGTGTTGCGCATGGAAGTTTCGGCACTGACCCCCGAGATGAGCCGCACCTTCTCGGAAGCGCTGATTGGCTATGCCGAGGAACGCGTCGACCAGATCACCGAACGCAAGCGCACCGACCAGATGCGCGGGGCGAACGAGACCTTCAAGGAGGCGGAAGCCAAGATGGTCGCGGCGCAGGGCAAGGTTCTGGAGCTGCAGGAGCAAATGGGCATTCTGGACCCGCAATCCGAAACTACGGGCCTGATGACGCAGATCAACACGTTCGAGACGCAGTTGGTCGAAAAGCGTCTGCAACTGAGCCAGCTTCTGGACAACTCGCAGCCGAACCAGGCGCGTGTCCAGGGGGTGGAAGGTGATATTGAGCGCCTGACACAAATCATCGCGGATCTACGGGCGCAGATGACGACGGCAGGCGATAATGACCTGTCGCTGGCCTCGATCACGGCGCAGCTTCGGATTGCCGAGGTCGATCTTGAGACGCGCACAATGGTTATGCAGGAATCGCTGCAACAGCTCGAGGCCGCGCGCATCGAGGCGAACCGACAGGTGCGGTTCCTGTCCGTCGGCGTCGAGCCCGTGCCCCCGGACGAGCCGACCTATCCGAAGGTCTTCGAGAACACGCTGATCGCGTTCTTTATCTTCGGTGCGATTTACCTGTTGGTATCGGTCACCGTGGCCATCCTGCGCGAACAGGTTTCGTCCTGATACTTTTTGACTGGCGGGGCTTGCACGGCCCGATTTGCTTGCGTAAGTAACGCCAGCCTGCTGGGGTGTAGCCAAGTGGTAAGGCAGCGGTTTTTGGTACCGTGTATCGTAGGTTCGAATCCTACCACCCCAGCCAGCACAGCTTTTTACTTCTATTTCAATGACTTAAGAGGAATTTCCGCCCGATTTCTGGGGGTATGCCGGGTCTCACGCATCCCATCCGAGTCTCAGCCGTCGCGTTTGGCGGAAGAATCCGGGCGAGTCTCGAAACGCCCTGAAAACGCTAGCAGTTTCGGAGGACTGCATCCCTTTGGATCATGGAAGATGCCTCAAGCCGTGCAGGATACCGGAGGGCATTAGAGAGTGGCGAAGAGCTCTCGCTGTTTCCGCCAGTCAGAAGGAATGCTGTTTCGAATGAGCCATTCGGTCGTCAGCCCGACCGGTTGCTGGCCCTCATGGACGCGCCGGACGACATCAGGGGCAAGAAACGCCAGCTCAATCACGTGCTGAATCCGACGTTTTGAAGCACCTTCGGACTGGGCGATCTGCGAGAAGGTCTTGCCGCTTTTAATGGCAGCCAGATACTTGTGGGCACATGCGATGTTCCGGAACAGGGTTTCATCGCGGGATCTGGCCTGGTCGGTCAGTATGAGCTTGGTTTCAACACCTCGCTTCCGGTGCTGAAACGGCGCATCGATGAAGAGCTCAAGGTCCTCTGAGCCATCTCCAGCGGGACCAGGAGATGCGATGAGGTGCGCGGTCGAAAGTGCAATGCGAATTCGTCCGGGCTCGATGCGCACGCTCTCGACGAACTCCAGCAGAGACCGGACGTTCAAATCAGAGCCGCCTGGATTTCCGGAGAGGATATGGAGAATGCGATCTCGGGCCAGATCGGCAGCTTCCGCTGAACACCCCGATGCAATCTCCGAAAGGAACTTCGGTGCTTCGATCCTGCGCTGTAC
This sequence comes from Silicimonas sp., assembly GCA_022826385.1. Taxonomy (GTDB): domain Bacteria; phylum Pseudomonadota; class Alphaproteobacteria; order Rhodobacterales; family Rhodobacteraceae; genus JAJDOD01. The sequence goes on along the minus strand of JAJDUZ010000018.1, from coordinate 1,896 downwards.
GAGGCGCGCGACAAGTGCCTCAAATTCAGGTGCTGGAAGTCGCCAGCCCGTGATGTCTTTCACGCCGCTCTTTTTGATCAGTCGGTTGGACACGTAGTAACGCAGCCGGACGCTCTTCGGGGTCTTCGAATGGGTTGGTGTCAGTCGATCTCCGGATTCATCAAAGACCCGACCGACAAGGAGGGAAATCGGTGGCCTGCCGCGACTTCTGCCACGACCACCAGAACGACGGGCTCGCGCCGACGCTGCCTGCAGCTTATCCTGAACCCTGTCCCATTCCTCCGGATCGATAATTGGTGGGTGCAGTCCGTCATGGACATCGCCGTGGTGCCTGATCCGACCAGCATACACAGGGTTACTCAGAATGTATTGGAGATGACCACGGAAGAACTCGGTCCCGCCAATCTGCTTTCCGGTCGACAATCTCCGCACCCTGGTCCGGAACCCGCGGGCATCGCAAACCTCTTTCACCGCGCGGATGCTACCCTGTTCCAGATAAACCCTGAAGATCGTCCGGATGGTCTCAGCCTCTGCGTCATTGATCCTGAGGCTGCGCCCGTCCGCGTCGTAGCCGATCGGCACGCTGGCCCCCATCCACAGGCCCTTCTTTTTGGAAGCAGCGATTTTGTCCCGGATGCGCTCTGCCGTGACCTCGCGTTCAAACTGGGCAAACGAAAGCAGCATATTGAGGGTCAGCCGTCCCATGCTTGTCGCGGTGTTGAAGGACTGGGTGACCGATACGAACGATGCTCCCGCAGCGTCCAGGCGATCGACGATCTTTGCGAAGTCCGAAAGTGATCTGGTCAGACGGTCGATCTTGTAGACCAGAATCTGATCCACCCGCCCTTCATCGATGTCCTTAAGCAACCGCGTAAGAGCAGGTCTCTCGAGTGTGCCGCCCGATATACCGCCGTCGTCATAGTGATCCGGAAGCAGGATCCAGCCCTCCGCCTTCTGACTGGCGATGTAGGCTGCGCAGGCTTCGCGTTGCGCATCGAGCGAGTTGAAATCCTGCTCCAGCCCCTCCTCAGTGCTCTTGCGTGTGTAGATGGCGCAACGCAGACGTGTCATTCGGTCTTTCCCCGCCCTTTGATCAGCCCAAAGAACCGTGGTCCTGACCAGCTCGTTCCTGTGATCTTTTTTGAGATCGCCGAGAGTGACCGATACTCCAGCCCGTCAAAGCGAAAACCATCGCTTGTGACCTCCACCTGGTAACTGCGTCCGTTCCATTCCCGGATCAGCAACGCGCCGGGTTTCAGCCCTTGTGCCACTTTACCGGATGGCTGTCGGTCGTTTCCTGCGCTCCTGAGCGCACGCATCAGATAGGGTGGAATGCCACCCGATACCGCGCTCTGCTCCTCCCAGATAATGGCTTTCCGCATGAACCCCATTGATGTGTAGTTGGGTGGAGGGCGTCCGAATTGCCTCTGCCATAGTTTGCAGAGGCCTGGACGGTCGAGCTTTTCAAGCTCGGCCATCCGGGTCTTCACATCAAACTCCATCGTCTACCCGGCCGGGGTTGCGGTGATCCGGTAACGCGCCGGTTTTCCGTTACCGGACTTTTCGGACAGAACCTCGTAGCCAGCCTTGCGCAGCCTCGACAGTGCCGCCCGCGTTGTATGTGGCTGCCACCCAAGACGCTCGCTGATCGCGGCGACATCCGCGCCCGATTTGCGGCTGAGCATGTCGATCATGCTCTCGCGTTTTGACTTGCCGCGGGCCGCGGTCTTCCTCGCTTTTCCACGCGGGGATGTTGGGTGTCAATCGGCATTGAATATTGACCCCCCATCGGCGTCCAAATTTGACCCCCCTACGGACTGGGAGGGGCGGTGGGGGAGACGCGTTACGGTTGTGTCAGGAGGGGACAGGCCAGCAGTTCAAACCGGAAGGAGAGCG
>JAJDUZ010000008.1 GCA_022826385.1 Silicimonas sp. | reverse complement strand
CCGCCTGAGTCGAAACGGCGGCTGGAAGCCTCCGCAATGCGCCAACGACAACCAGCCGGTGATGAAAATCGCGCTTGCGGCATGATTCGCGAAGAACATCAAAAATACAAAAAGTGAACCATACAAGAATCACGCCCTTTTTTAGGACCGGCACTTGACCTATCCCCGAGAATCCGACCAAATTCCACGCGTTAACCGCGGGTCAAGCAATGAACCTGCGGCACAAAACAGGGAACATTCTCGGCCGTCGGAAAAGACGGCGATTCAGGAAGAGGTAAAAATGAAGAAATCCGTATTCTTTGGCGCTCTCGCAGGTGCTGCTCTCGCGGGCGGCGTTGCAAGTGCGGCCACGCTTGACGACGTGAAAGCACGCGGCAAGCTGAACTGCGGCGTGACAACTGGTCTGGTTGGTTTCGCTGCACCTGACGCAAACGGCAACTGGGAAGGCTTCGACGTTTCGGTCTGCCGCGCTGTTGCTGCAGCTGTCCTCGGCGATGCAAGCGCTGTTGAGTTCGTTCCGACCACCGGTAAGACCCGCTTCACCGCGCTGGCTTCGGGCGAAGTTGACATGCTGGCCCGGAACACCACCTGGACCTTCTCGCGCGACGTCGACCTCAAGTTCGAATTTGTTGGCGTGAACTACTACGACGGTCAGGGCTTCATGGTCCCGAAAGAGCTGGGTGTGACCTCGGCCAAGGATCTCGACGGCGCAACCGTCTGCATCCAGACCGGCACCACGACCGAGCTGAACCTTGCGGACTTCTTCCGCTCGAACAACATCAGCTACGAGCCGGTTCCGATCGAAACCAACGCTGAAGCACAGCAGCAGTACCTTGCTGGCGCTTGCGACGTTTACACCACGGACGCATCCGGCCTGGCCGCTACGCGTGCAACCTTCGAAGCACCCGGCGACCACGTTGTTCTGCCGGAAATCGTTTCGAAAGAGCCGCTCGGCCCGCTCGTTCGCCACGGCGACAACGAATGGGGCGATATCGTCCGCTGGACGCTGAACGCGCTGATCACGGCTGAAGAGCTGGGCGTGACCTCGGCCAATGTTGCAGAAATGGGCGCGGCTGCCGGCAACAACCCGGAAGTCAACCGTCTGCTTGGCACCGAAGGCAACCTGGGCGAGATGCTCGGCCTGGAAGCTGATTGGGCCAAGACGGCTCTGATGGCTGTCGGCAACTACGGCGAAATCTTCGAAACCAACATTGGTGAGAACACGCCGATCGGTCTGGCTCGCGGCCTGAACGCCTCGTACCGCGATGGTGGCCTGATCTACTCGCCGCCGTTCCGGTAAGCAAAACACTGAAAAGGGCGCAGAATTTCTGCGCCCTTTTTCAAAAGCCGCAGGATAAGAACGTTTTGATTGACGTCACGCGGCACTGAGCTCCAATCGGAGTGCAGACGAGGGGGTTCACTTCATGTCAACAGCGTCCGATCCCGAGCAGACGTCATTCCGACTGTCGATGCTCATCAACGATACGCGGTATCGTTCCCTGACATTCCAAGCCATCGCCGCGATCCTGCTGGCCTTGTCGATCTGGTATCTGGGCAACAACCTGATCCAGAACCTGCGCGAAGCCGGCTTGAACATCTCGTTCGAGTTCTTTGGCGAACCGGCAGGCTACGACATCAACCAGCGCCTGATCGAGTACGATAGCCAATCAAGCCATGGTCGCGCCGCTGTCGTCGGCATCCTGAACACGCTTCTTGTCGCGTTCCTTGCCTGTATCACGGCAACAGTATTCGGCGTCATCGCAGGTGTTCTCAGGCTCTCGAACAATTGGCTGGTCGCCAAGCTGATGGCCTTCTACGTTGAGATTTTCCGGAACATCCCGGTTCTGATCTGGATCATCATAATCTTCACCATCATGACCGCGGTGCTGCCAAGCCCGCGCGCTTTCCGTGGTGATGATCCAGCCTCCAGCATGTTCCTTGATGCGGTCGCTTTCACCAACCGTGGTGTCTATATCCCCGGCCCGTCTTTCAATGCGCCGCTTTTCGAAGCTACAGCCATGAACTGGTTGCTGGTTCTGATCGTACTGATCGGATCACTCTTTGGGGCTCGGGCGATTTCGTCCTGGGCGACCAAGGTGCAGGAAGAAACCGGCGATCGCCCGACAACTTGGTACATGACCGCAGGCGTCTGGCTGGTTCCGGTTGTAATCCTGATGTTCATCATGGGCCTGACATGGACCTTCCCCGAGCTGAAAGGCTTCAACTTCTCGGGCGGCATCAAGATCGGTGGTCCTCTGATTGCCCTCTGGTTCGCCCTGTCGATTTACACCGGTGCCTTCATCGCCGAGAACGTGCGGGCCGGTATCCAGGCGATCAGCAAGGGGCAGACCGAGGCCGCCGGTGCACTTGGCCTGCGTCCGGGCCGGATCATGAACCTTGTGATCCTGCCGCAGGCGCTTCGGGTCATCATCCCGCCGCTGATCTCGCAGTATCTGAACATCACCAAGAACTCGTCCTTGGCGATTGCGGTTGGCTATGCCGACATCACAGCGACACTGGGTGGCATCACGCTGAACCAGACGGGTCGTGCGATCGAATGCGTGCTTCTGCTGATGCTGTTCTACCTGACGATCTCGCTGCTGATCTCGGCTGGCATGAACGTCTATAACAACTCGATCAAGCTGAAGGAGCGCTGAGATGCCGACCGATACGTCCGTCGCCTTTGTGCGCACCGCTGAAATCCCGCCATCGCCGCCGCCCGCCTCGGAAACAGGCATTGTCAAATGGCTGCGCGAGAACCTGTTCTCGTCGTGGGGCAATACGATCCTGACACTGTTCTCGTTCTGGGCAATTTACGTGATCTTGACGGCAACCGTGCCGTGGATCGTCAACGGCGTCTGGACCACGTCGAGCCTTGCCGCGTGCCGTGAGGTTCTACAGGGCGAGGTTGGCGCCTGCTTCTCGGTCCTGACCGAGCGCTGGAACCAGCTGCTTTACGGTTTCAAATACCCGGTCGAGGAATACTGGCGCCCGAACCTGGCGTTCCTGCTGCTCTTTGCGGCGGCAGCCCCGGTGCTGTTCTTTGATTTGCCGCGTAAGCTTCTGATCTTCACGGCGCTCTATCCCTTCATCGCCTATTGGCTGATCTGGGGTGGGTCGATCATGATCCCGATCGTGGCTCTTCTGGGCTTTGTCGCGGGGTATTTCGTCTTTGATCGGTTCGGCAAGCAAAGCTTTGCCCAAGGCTTCTTCGGCGCGATCGTTGCGGCTTTTGTGGTCTGGTGGCTTGGCGGGTTCCTGATCCCCGACACGGAAGACACGCTGCTGCCCGCCGTGCCCAGCCGCGACTTGGGTGGGTTCATGCTGAACATGATGCTGGGCGTGACCTGCGTGTCGCTCTCGCTGCCTCTGGGTATTGTGCTGGCGCTGGGTCGCCAGTCGAAAATGCCGCTGATCAAGGGCATCTGCGTCATCTTCATCGAGTTCATTCGCGGTGTGCCACTGATCACGCTCTTGTTTGTGGCATCGGTGATGTTGTCCTACTTCTTCCCGCCGGAAAGCACGGTGGACCTGTTCCTGCGCGTTGTGATCATGATCACCATGTTCTCGGCCGCCTATATTGCCGAGGTGATCCGGGGCGGTCTCGCCGCTTTGCCGAAAGGGCAGTATGAAGCCGCTGACAGTCTTGGCCTTGATTATCCGCAGGCCATGCGGCTGATTATCTTGCCGCAGGCGCTGAAGATCTCGATCCCGGGCATCGTGAACGTGGCTGTGGGGCTCTTCAAGGATACGACACTCGTCTCGGTCATCTCGATGTTCGACCTTGTCGGCATGATCCGAGGACCGATCCTGGCCTCGACCGAGTGGAACGGCGTGTACTGGGAGCTTCTGAGCTTCGCAGCCCTTCTGTTCTTCATCGTTTGCTACGGCATCTCGCAATACTCACAATGGCTGGAACGTCGCCTCGCGACCGACCACCGCTAATCAGGGAGAGCACCCATGGCTGAAGCCGCTCAAATGCAGGTCAGCGACGAGGTCGCGATCACCATCAACAACATGAACAAGTGGTACGGGACGTTCCACGTGCTGCGCGACATCGACCTGACGGTCTATCGTGGTGAGCGGATCGTGATCTGCGGCCCGTCGGGTTCGGGTAAGTCGACGCTGATCCGATGCATCAACGCATTGGAAGAGCACCAGCAAGGCGAGATCGTCGTGGACGGGACACTGCTGTCGTCGGACCTGAAGAACATCGACACGATCCGGTCGGAAGTCGGTATGTGCTTCCAGCACTTCAACTTGTTCCCGCATCTGACTATTCTTGAGAACTGCACGCTGGCGCCGATTTGGGTGCGCAAAATCCCTAAAAAGGAAGCCGAGGAAACGGCGATGCACTTCCTTGAAAAGGTGAAGATCCCCGATCAGGCGGGCAAGTATCCGGGCCAGCTTTCAGGCGGTCAGCAGCAGCGTGTGGCGATCGCGCGGTCGCTTTGCATGAAGCCGCGGATCATGCTGTTTGACGAACCGACCTCGGCGCTTGACCCCGAGATGATCAAGGAGGTTCTGGACACCATGATCGAGCTCGCAGAAGAGGGCATGACCATGCTCTGCGTGACCCACGAGATGGGCTTTGCCCGTCAGGTGGCAAACCGCGTCATCTTCATGGATGCCGGTCAGATCGTCGAGCAGAACGAGCCGGAAGCGTTTTTCAACAATCCGCAATCCGACCGGACCAAGCTGTTCCTGAGCCAGATTCTGGGCCACTGATTTCGCCGCAGCTGCGCTGCGTCGATCCGCTGGGGGGACGCTGTCCCCCCCAGACCCCCCAGGGATATTTCCGGGCCGATGGAAACTGGTTAGTCGAGCAAGTCCCTTGGGACCGCGAAATCGACAACCCGACCCGAACCCGGCGCAACCTCGGACCAAGTGTCGACATCGAATTCGAAGACTGTCGTCGCGGCTGTCGGGTACTGATCGAACTTCTCATGGTCCGGTGGCGTGGCGGCCAATGCATTTGCCAGCAGGGCGAACCCCGGATTATGCCCGATCAACATGACCGATGGCGCGGTCTGACTGCGCAGCACGCCAAGGATCACTTGTGGCTCGGCGATGTAGAGGGCAGGCGCGCTTTGCATCTCGGCGGTTTCCGGGAGATGCGGGGACATACGCTCCCATGTTTCGACGGTGCGCCTTGCCCCTGAAACGAGCACGACGTCCGGCAGGTAGCCTTTCGATGCGAGCCATGCGCCAATTGCAGGCGCCGACTTGCGGCCGCGCCGGTTCAGAGGACGATCGAAGTCGTCCTGCGTGGGGTCATCCCAGGCCGACTTTGCGTGGCGTGCGAGGATCAGGGTCAATGGCATGGCGCCATCTGACCCGTAGCATTTGGTGCTTGCAAGCTCTTGTTTCCCTCAGGCGCGGCGTCCGGGATGGAAAGACGCCATGTGAAACGCGGACTGCCCAGCGTCTCGGGGATAGGCTTGGCTGACGGGGCACGTCCGCCGCACGGCGCAGCCGCTATTCATGCAGGCTGCGCCTTCTGGCAAATCAAGATAGCTGTGACATGCGGGCAGATCGTAGCCGTCACCCGTGAGCGCGTTGACCGGGCAGGCGCTCAGGCAGGGTTTTGCCTCGCAGGCCAGGCACGGGTTGGCGGGCGACTTTGGCAAGGCGAGGCGTTCGGGCAGAAGAACGGCACCGCGGAACGAGACCAGCAGCCCAGCGGTGTCATGCACCAGCAATCCAACGGGTGAGACATGGCAGCGACCGCTTCTGATGGCCCATGTGATGAAGGGGCGGACTGGCAGCCCGAAAGGGAAAAGTGGCGCTCCTGATACGGCTTGGGCTACGTCGGAGATAACCCTGTGCGACCAGCGATCCATGGGGTTGGGGTCAAGGTCCGCGAACTCGTGCTCTGTAGTCACATGCGCCCAGAACCCCGGCTCACCCGGCCCCAACAGGGCGAGTGTTCCCGACCCGATGGCGTCCTTGTCCTCAGTGTGGCAAAGGCCAAGGATCGCGAGGTGATGTGATCGCGCGGCCTCCGCCAGCCGGTCGAGGGTCATCGCGCCCGGCGGATCAGGCTGCCGGCACCATGGGCCGTGAACAGCTCCAACAGGCAGGCATTGGGCGCCCGACCGTCAAGAATCACGACAGCGCGGACGCCTTCCTTGATGGCGGTCAGCGCGGTTTCGGTTTTCGGGATCATCCCGCCCGCGATAACGCCATCTTCGGTCAGCTTGATGATCTGATCCGGGGTCAGCTCGGTTACCACTTCGCCCTCGGCGTTTTTCACTCCGCTGACATCGGTCAAAAGCAGCAGCCGGTCGGCGTGCAGGCCCGCCGCGATGGCGCCAGCGGCAGTGTCGCCGTTCACGTTCAGCGTCTGGCCATCCTGTCCGAACCCAAGCGGTGCGATCACCGGAATGATCTCGTCGGACATCAGTGTCCGCAAGACGCTGGGGTCGACGGCACCCGGTTGGCCGACAAAGCCCAGATCGGGTTCGGCCTGGGTGCAGCGCATCAGGTTTGCGTCCTTGCCCGACAGCCCGACGGCCCGGCCCCCTTCGGCATTGATCGCCTGCACGATGCGTTTGTTGACGAGACCCGAGAGCACCATCTCGACCACTTCGACTGTGGCCTGATCGGTGACACGCTTGCCGCGAACGAATGTGCTTTCGATCCCCAGCTTGCCCAGCATGTCGTTGATCATCGGCCCGCCGCCATGCACGACAACGGGGTTCACGCCGACCTGCCGCATCAGCACGATATCGCGGGCGAAGCTGGCCATGGCCTCGTCGTCGCCCATGGCATTGCCACCGAACTTGATGACAACGGTCGCACCTTCATAGCGCTGCATGTACGGCAGGGCTTCGTTCAGGGTGCGGGCGGCGGCGATCCAGTCGCGGTTCATGTCTCTTGGTCTCATGTGATGTCCCTCTGACCGCTTTCCCTACGCCTCTCGGGCGCAGGTCTCAAGCCAGACCGGCAATCACGGCGCGCAGCGTGTCAATCCCGTCGCCGGTTTCGGACGAGGTCACGACGATCTCGGGGAAGGCGGCGACATGCGATTGCAGGGCGGCGCGTACTTGCTCGATCACGCGGTCCCGGTCCTTCAGCTTCACCTTGTCGGCCTTGGTCAGCACGACCTGAAAGGTGACAGCCGAGGTGTCGAGCAACTTCAGAATGTCGTCATCCACCGGCTTGATGCCGTGGCGCGCGTCGATCAGCACAAAGGCGCGGCGCAGCGTGGCCCGGCCCGAAAGATAGGCTTTCAGCAGCCGCTGCCATTTCTCGACCGTTGGAACGGGTGCCTTGGCGAAGCCGTAACCCGGCAGGTCGACCAGATAGTGCGTGTCGGCCAGTGTGAAGAAGTTGATCTCCTGCGTCCGGCCCGGCGTGTTCGACGTGCGGGCCAGCGATTTGCGGCCTGTCAGCGCGTTGATTAGTGTCGATTTCCCAACATTCGACCGACCCGCGAAACAGATCTCGATCCGGTCGTCGGGTGGCATGCCGTCCATTGCGACCACGCCCTTCAGGAAGTCGGTGCCATGGGCGAACAGTTTGCGGCCCGTCTCGATCTCGGACGGCTCGGGCGTTGTGATGGGGAAGGGCAGGGTCATGGCGCTGCGACGGCGTCCCCGACGTGAACCGTGCCGCCGTCGATCACTTCGGCATAAACGCCGAATTCCTGATGGCCAAGGTCTGCCAGCGCACCCAAAGTGTCGGCATCCCGGCGCCCGGTTTCCGGGTTGGCCATCGTGGCTTTGCAGCGCGTGATCTCGCAGGCCACCTTGAGTGTGACGTCGCCGATCTGGACCGTGTTGCCGACCCAGTCTTTTTCTTCCCACGGGGCGAGACCATCGACCAACAGGTTTGCCCGCCACCGGTCGGGTGAAAGCTCCTGACCCATCCGTTGGCTTAACGCCCGGTTCGACGATAGCGACGCGACCGAGATCCACGCGTCCGGAACATCCGTTAGGTGTGCACCGGATGCACGATAGAGGCTTGTGGGTGCAGGCAGGTCCGAAGACCAGACGGTGTTGACCCACGCGACAAACGCCTCGGCATCCGTATCAGGATTGAACGTGACGTCGCCTTGCTGGGGATGCGACATCGTGATGTCGCCGGTTGTGTCGTTAAGCGTGCAGGTCACCGCCATCAGGTTCGGGTCGGTCACGCCGCGCAGGAAGTTGACCTTCTTTTCCCAGCCGCCGTCACCCAGTTTGGAGCGGTCATGCGCCACGGCCCAGAGCCGATCGAAGGGAAGCCAGGCGCCAGCTTCCAACTGCACCTGATCCAAAGCTTCGCGTCCGATGGCCTTGACCGGGTGCCGCCAGATTTGCGCCAGCGTTGCGGTCATTTCCGCTTCTTCTTCTTCCGCTTGGGTGTCGGGCCTTTCGGCTTTGGCGCGGCCTCGGCCTCGGCATCCCCGGCCGCTTCGGACGCCGCCTCGGCGGCCTCCTCCTCCGGCGCCTTGTCCTTGTTGGCCGAGACCGGTTTGACCTCGTTCGTGCCGCGGATGTTGCCCAGCAGGTCAGGCTTATAGCCGTGACGCCACATGATGAAGTATTGCTGCGAGAAGGTGATGACGTTGTTCGCGATCCAATAGACCACAAGGCCGCTTGCGAAACCGCCCAGCATGAACATGAAGATCCACGGCATCCACGCAAAGATCATCTTCTGCGTCGGATCCGTCGGGGCCGGGTTCAGCTTTTGCTGGAACCACATCGAGACACCCAGCAAAAGGGGCAGGATACCGATGAAGATCAGCGCCAGAATGCTGTTCGGATCGGGCGCGTCATAGGGCAGCCACCCATAGAAGTTCCAGATCGAAGTCGGGTCAGGCGCGGAAAGGTCCTGGAATGGGCCGAACCAGGGCGCGTGGCGCAGTTCGATGGTGACGAAGATCACCTTGTAGAGCGAGAAAAAGATCGGGATCTGCATCAGGATCGGTAAACAGCCCGCGGCCGGGTTCACCTTTTCCTTTTTGTAGAGCGACATCATCTCGGTCTGAAGCTTCTGGCGGTCGTCGCCTGCACGCTCTTTGATCTTCTCCATCTCGGGCTGGAGTTCCTTCATCCGCGCCATCGACACATAGGATTTGCGGGCAAGCGGGAAGAGGATGGCCTTGATCAGCAGGGTAAGCGCGATGATCGCCCAGCCCATGTTGCCGATCGCGGCGTTGAATTCATGTAGCGCAAAGAAGATTGGCTTGGTCAGGAAATAGAACCAGCCCCAATCGATCGAGTCGATGAAGCCTTCGATGACCTCTTCGCCCGCGAAGCCGAAGAAATACGACAGCGACGGCACGAACCCTTCGATCCGGCGCCCGGCTTCATAGTCGCGGATGGTCTCCCACTCCTTGGCGCCTGCGAAGACCTGTGTCGTGATTTCCTGCGTTGCGCCGGGTTGGACCTCAACCGTCGGCATGCGGGCGGCAGCGCGATAGACGTCTTCGCGCGGCAGGTATTGCACAACACTGGTGAACGGCGCGCCCTGCTCGGGGATCAGCGTGGTCATCCAATAGTGGTCTGTGAACCCGATCCAGCCGCTTTCCTGCGCTTCTTCCACGCTGGCATTTGCGCCCCAGCGTTCATCGTTTCCGAGACCTGGCATGTCGGAATAGTCGATCTCTTCAAGCTCTCCATCGGTGCGACGGATCGCACCTTCGTGGATGATGAAGAAACCGGACAGGTCCTGAGGTTCGCCGTGACGCGCGACCAGCCCATATGGCGCAAGGCGTTGTGCTGCGTCACCGGTGTTTTCCACACTTTGGGTGACGGTGAAAAGGAAGCGGTCATCGACCTCGATCCGGCGCTTGAAGATCAGGCCCGACGGGCTGTCCCAGCGCAGCACGATCGGCGTGTCCGGCGTCAGGTTCGATCCGCTTTCCAAGGACCAAATGGTGTCCGTGGCGGGCACGTCCTCGTTGGCCAGATCGCCGCCCGGCACCCAGCCGAACACGGCGTAGTAGGGCCGCGCGGTCCCGACCGGGGACAACAACGTGACCTCTTCGGCATCGGGATCGACGGTCTCGGCATAGTTGACCAGTGACAGCTCGTCGATCCGCCCCCCTGCCAGGGAAATGCTGCCGTTCAGGCTTGGCGATTCGATGGCAATGCGGGCCGCTTCCGGTGTGGCCGCAACGGTATCCTCTGGCGCGCCTGTGGCCGGTTCGGTTGCCGGTCCCGGAACGCTGGTGACATCGCTTGTCTCGGTGTCGGCGAGCTGTTCGGTTTCGCTTGGCGGAGGGGGCGCGAACAGGACCATCCAGATGACCAGCACAAGCGAGCTCAGCACCATCGCCAGAATGAGATTCTTGTTCTGATCGTCCATCGAGCCCACGCCCCGCAAGTGTCCAGATTGCGTTGGACGTTCAATCCTCCGGGGACCGAAAGGTCAAGGTGTTTTCCTGATTTTGAAGGCTTTTGCCTAGCCAGCCGCTTTGCGTTCGCCGGTGTCGGCGCCCTGGGCAAACTGGCCCTGTTCTTCCAGCCAAAGCAGTGTTTCCCCCAAGGGAAGCGGGCGACTGACGGCATAACCCTGAATGTCTTGGCAGCCCAGCGACTTCAGCACGTCCACCTCGGCCTTGGTTTCCACGCCCTCGGCCAGTGTTTCGATGCCCAAGCGCTCGCCAAACGCCATAAGGGCCGAAAACATGGCAAGTTGGCCTTCGTCCTGGTCGATCTTGTTGACCAGACTGCGGTCGATCTTGATGCGATCGACCTTGAACTTGCGGATGTTGAGGAAACTGGTGAAGCCGGTCCCGAAATCATCGAGATCGATCCGGCACCCGATTTGTCCCATGGCGTGCAGCGTGCGCGTCACGACGTCTTCGCCGGATTCTGACGCAACCGTCTCCAGTACTTCGACGACCAGCCGTTCCGGCGCGATGCCATGGCGATCCAGCTCCCATCGGACATAGTCCGGCAGCCTTGGGTTCTTGAGTTCCACTTCCGAGAAATTGACCGAGATCGTCGGCACCTCGAACCCCGACGCATCCCAGACATTCAAGGCCATCAGCGACTGTTTGAGAATGACTTCAGCCAGCCTTTGCGACAGACCGGCCTTTTCGATATCCGGAAGAAAACTTGTCGGAGAGATCAGTCCACGCTCGGGATGGTCCCATCGAGCAAGAGCTTCGAAGCCGGTTATCTTGCCATCGGATGCGCGTATCTGGGGCTGAAACCATGCAAAGATTTCGTTTGTTTCCAGTGCATTATTCAACTCTACGGCGGTGCTTCGGTTCAGCGATTCCTCGCTGGATAGCCCGCTGCTGTAAATACGGACCGATCCGGCGCCAGATAGCGTGGCAATTTCGCTGGCGCGCTGCGCCCCGGCAACGATGTTTGCTCCCGACGGAGATTTCACATGACTCTCGGCAGCGATTCCAAGGGACACTGATGAGTAAGTGCGTGTCGGTCCGTCGCTAAACGGGTCTTCGAAGGCCCTTTGCAGCCTTTGAGACATGAACATGAGGTTCTCATTCTCGGGGACGCGCACGTTGTCCATCCCGATGGCCAGAACCTGCCCGAACCGCGCGATGACGTCTTCGTCCCGCAACAAAGCCTTCAGGCGGTCCACGGCTTCCAGGACCACCTTTTCGTACATTGACCGACCAAAGCGCTGCTCGACCGCGTCGAGGTCGTCGATCGTGATCGCGATGACGGCGACCTGACAGCTGTTGCGCCCCGCCCGCGGCAAGGCACGTTCGGCCCAGTCAATCAGCGCGTCACGACCGATCAGACCGGTTAGCGGATCCTTATCGTGGGATTGAACGACCACCGGGCGCGATGCGTTCGACAGAATATGAAGTGCAGGTGCCATAACTGCGATTCCAACGACCGCCGCCTGCCAGCCATAAAGCCAGCCTGCCAGAAGCAGGAACGGAACAAATGCGGCGGCTTGCAGCTTCAGGTTGCTGGCTTTCAGGAACCTCGGAGGGCGTGAGTTCATCGTGAGCGTCCGAACAGTCGCAGGGTGTCTGCGGCATATCAGCGAGTGCTCACCAACCGGTTAAGGCGTGTTGCGGCTCAAACCGGTGAAATCGAACAGCTTGGGATCAAGCAAGTGCGACGGCCTTGCGTTCATCAAGGCCCGGAACATGACCTGTCGGCGTCCGGGGGAATTCTTTTCCCAGCCATCAAGGATTGCCTTGACCTGTTGGCGCTGTAGCCCGTCCTGGCTGCCGCAGAGATCGCAGGGGATTATGGGATAGTTCATCGCCTTGGCGAAGCGGGCGCAGTCATCCTCGGCGACATGGGCGAGCGGGCGATAAAGGAACAGATCGCCCTCTTCGTTCACCAGCTTGGGCGGCATCGTGGCCAGACGACCGCCGTGAAAGAGGTTCATGAAGAAGGTTTCCAGAATGTCATCCCGGTGATGTCCCAGCACCACCGCCGAGCATCCTTCCTCGCGCGCGATCCGATAGAGATGTCCGCGCCGAAGCCTTGAACACAAGGCGCAATAGGTGCGGCCCGCGGGCACCTTGTCGGTCACGATCGAATAGGTGTCCTGGTACTCGATGCGATGCGGTACACCCATGTCTTCGAGGAACTTGGGCAGAACAGTTGCCGGGAAACCGGGTTGGCCCTGATCGAGGTTGCACGCAAGGATATCGACGGGCAAAAGACCGCGCCATTTCAACTCGTAAAGCGCAGCAAGCAGGGTATAGCTGTCCTTGCCGCCCGACAGGCAGACCAGCCAGCGGGCGTCGCGTTCGATCATGCCGTATTGCTCGATTGCTTCGCGGACATGCCGAATGATCCGCTTCCGAAGTTTCTTGAACTCGGTCGTCGCGGGCGCGCCTTTGAAAAGCGGGTGGATGTCGTCGCTGTCGTCAAGCATGGGACGGGCTTAGTCGGAACTTTGCCGCCGGGCAAGATCACGCGGCACTCTGGTAGCGATCAGCCACCCTTTGCGGGGTACACTCCCGCGCGCGCCGCCCTATGTCGCGGGGAGTCCCGCAGGTTACAAGGGGCGATGCAAACCCAAGGGCCCCGTGCTGTGATCCAAACCGAGAAATTCGCAAAGCTCGAGGTTACCTCGTCGCAAGCCCTTCGGGAGTGGCTCGAGGACAATTATCAAACCGAGGACAGCATTTGGTTGGTGACGTGGAAAGCCAGTGTGCCCGACAAGTACCTTTCAATGGGTGATGTGCTGGACGAACTTGTCGCTTTCGGCTGGATCGATGGTATTCGCCGAAAGCTGGACGACACGCGAACGATGCAGTTGATCTCGCCACGCAAGGCACAGCATTGGTCGAAAAGCTACAAGGATCGTGCGGCGCGTTTGATCGACGAAAACCGGATGGCGCCTGCGGGGCTGGCTGCCATCGCGCGGTCGAAGCGCGACGGCCTATGGTCGTTCATGGATGATGTGGACGCGCTGAGTGTGCCGGATGATCTTCAGACGGCCTTGTCACGGAACGCAGACGCCATGTCCTATTTCGACACCGCGCCGGCATCCTACCGGCGCAACCTGTTGCGTTGGGTCAAACTGGCCAAGACGGACGCCACCCGCAGGAAGCGGATCGCGGCGATCGTTGACGCCTCGGCCAAGGCCGAACGGCTTCCGCAGATGTAGGGCTACCCGTCCCCGATCTTGTCCTGTGTCATCGTCTCGAAGTCGCTGGCATCGTGGCGCTCGTGCAATTGCATCTCGGGCTCACCGAACACCCGGTTCACCATGCGGCCCCGCTGGACGGCCGGGCGTGCGTCGATGGCCTGAGCCCAGCGTTGCACATGGCTGTAGCTTTCGACGTCCAGAAACGTCCCGGCGCTGTAGAGCCGACCAAGGGAAAGTTGCCCGTACCAGGACCAGATTGCGATATCGGCAATCGTGTAGTCGTCGCCGCCGAGATGCTCGGTCTCGCCCAACCGGCGGTCCAGCACGTCAAGTTGGCGCTTGGTCTCCATCGCGAAGCGGTTGATCGGGTATTCCCACTTCTCGGGCGCATAAGCATAAAAATGGCCGAAGCCGCCGCCCAGATAGGGCGCGCTGCCCATTTGCCAGAAGAGCCACGAGAGCATTTCTGCGCGTGACGACGCAGGGCCAAGGAACTTGCCGAACTTTTCGGCCAGATGCAGCAGGATGGCTCCGGATTCGAAGACGCGAAGAGGTGCGTCACCGGATCTGTCCAGCAAGGCCGGGATCTTCGAGTTCGGGTTCACATCGACAAAGCCCGAGCCGAACTGGTCGCCGTTGTTGATGCGGATCAGCCATGCGTCGTACTCGGCCTCTTTCACCCCGGCGGCCAGAAGTTCTTCGAAAAGGACGGTGACTTTGACACCGTTCGGCGTGGCCAGCGAATAGAGCTGGAACGGGTGCTTGCCGACCGGCAGGTCCGCGTCATGCGTCGGCCCGGCTATCGGGCGGTTGATCTTGGCGAACTCGCCGCCATTGTCGGCGTCCCATGACCAGATCTCGGGCGGCGTATAGGTGTCAGGCATGTGGGTGTAGCCCAAGTTAGTGACTCGCTGCGACGGCTTGCCTGACCTTCCAGTTCAGGAAGTCGGGCACCCGGCGGTTCATGACGCAGTTCTTGAGCGCGAGCATCGCGTTGGCACCTCTCTTCGACCAGCGGGTGCCAGGAC
>JAJDUZ010000001.1 GCA_022826385.1 Silicimonas sp. | reverse complement strand
CCCCGCCTGAGTCGAAACGGCGGCTGGAAGCCTCCGCAATGCGCCAACGACAACCAGCCGGTGATGAAAATCGCGCTTGCGGCATGATTCGCGAAGAACATCAAAAATACAAAAAGTGAACCATACAAGAATCACGCCCTCAGCCGTGGCATGGCTGGCCATTTCCTCGACATCCAGCGTACCGTCACCGACCCGCTCGGCCGCCGCCCGTGCCGCGTCGAGCATATCGGGAAACGCATCCTTCAGGCTGGTCTCGAAAGCCGGATCGATGATCCGCCTCTGCCGCGCCCATTCCGCCCCATTGGTGACGAAGACGGAACGCCCCAGCAGGGGCCGCAACCCGCGCGTTACGCGGTCCGATTTGGGAAAGGCCAGCGGGCGATCGATCAACACCCGGCGGACAAGCTCCAGCTCGTTGACCAGAAACGAGCGGAAGAAGGGTGTCCGAAACTCGGCCATCTTGGCGCGATAGAGCCGCTCGGGCTGGGCAGACAGCAGGTCTTGCCGGAACAACCGCCAGTACTGCCAAAGCGACACCCGCCCGGCCCGTGCCCCCGGTTTCGGCGGCCTCATTCGGGCATTGCCGTGGATTCGATTGACGTGAAGCGCGAGGCCGGCACGTCGATCCGGTTTTGCGACGAACGCCGCCCTTCGAACCGTTGACCGAGTGTCTTCGGCCCGGCGGTGATCTTGAAGTAGTCGTAGTCGCCAGGCTGGTCGAAGGCGCAGAGATACTGGAAATGCAGTCTGAAATACCGGTGTTTGAGTTTCTTCAACGTCTCGGGCTTCAGGGTCTGCGAGAAGGCGGCCGAAATGACAATCGGCCACTTCTGCCCGGTATCGGGGGCCACGCCCGACACCGCCACCGGCTCGGACAGGGCAAAGGAACATCCATCGCCGGGCGCCGAGACATCAAGCCACGTGATTGCGTCAGAGGTCGACAACAGCCGCAAATCCCGCCGCAACCGCTGCGCTTCGGGCAGGAAGCTGACCATCGGGATTACCTGCCCCAATGTCAGCAAAGACAGCGCAGGCCCGTCGATCTCGAAACGCCGCGCGCGCAAGATATCAGCCACCAGCGACACCGCCAGTTGCGCCCCCGAGGAATGGCCGACGATCAGAACCTCGTCGACATCCTCGCGCATCGCCGCGTCGATCCGGTGCCGAAACTCGACCAGCCGCGCCTCGATCTCGTCCGGATAGGCGCCCCGTCGCGAGGCCGTATAGGCATAGTCGTGCATCAGGTAATAGGCATAGGTCTTGTCGTCCTGCGACTTGAACCAGCGAAGCACCACCAGAGCGACCGGCAGACAAATGGCCCAGAACACCGCTCCGTTCAGCAAGGACCACCCGAAGGTTTGCAGGTTGGGGGTGATCCCGAAAAGGCCCACAAGACCGGTCGCGCCGCCGGTGACCAGCCAAGCCGCCAATCCGCCCAACCATGATCCCGCGATCCAGGCCAGCAACAGCTGCCCCAAAAGCAGGGCAACCGGATAGAGGGCTGCAAGGACCGGCCCTTTGGCCAGCCAGGAAAGGCGTCGCAGCGTGCCGGTTGAAATGTAAATCCAAGCGGTCTTGAAGAGCGCCGCATAGGTTCCGGCGATCCCCGTCGCCATCGATTTCTGCACAAGATCGTTCCAGACCAGAACGTCGACCCGGCTTTGGATCTTTTCGCCTTCCATCTCGGCCCGGACCTGCCAACCGGTGTCACTGCGATCGGATTTCTGCTCGATCCGATAGCCGGAAATGACGGCCTGCTTGCGGCTCTCGGTGCGATAGAGCTCGCGATAACGCCTTGGCGGATAGGGATCGTAACCGGGGATATAGAACACCCGGCGCCGCGCCACGTGTGTCTTGCCCCTTTGGTTCATGGGGTGAATCTAGCGAAGCAACGCTCGGCGGGGAAGTGGGAATTTGGGAAGAGTATGATCTGCGCCGGCCCCGAGCGCGCGCGCTATTGGCAAAAAAAGCAGGGTGGTCGGGTAAATTTAGCTGAATGTTAGCCGAAGCCCCGGGAAAATAAGGGCGGGTGGGGGCGGTTTTTCGGAATTCGTGGCGTTTACGAAGTATTAAACACGTTTCGTCAGCCGAACTGCTGCAAAACCGGGAATTTCTCGTTCAGCCACCATGCAAAATCAGTGAATTTTCCGGTCATCATCAGCAGACCAACGGTCCACAGAAGCAACCCCATCACGCGCTCGATCCGCTCCATATGGCGCTTCATCCATGTCATCAGGCCCTTCATCGACGGGAAGAAGGCCGCGACCAGCAGAAACGGCAGCCCAAGGCCGATCGCATAGGCCAGAAGCAAGGTCGTGCCGCGCGCGACATCGGCTTCGTTGGCCGCGATCGACAGGATCGCCCCAAGAATTGGCCCGATGCAGGGCGTCCAGCCAAAGGCGAAGGCAAGGCCCAGAACATAGGCCCCGAAGGCCGAACCGCCCCGGTCACCTGCATCAACGCGCAACTCCCTGTCCATGAAGGAAATGCGGTAAATCCCGATGAAATGCGCCCCGAAGATCATGATCACGGCGCCCGCAGCGATCACGAACCAGTCCTGATTTGTGAGGAAAAATCGCCCAAAGGCGCTGGCCGTGAACCCGAGGATCAGGAAGACCGTCGACAGCCCAAGAACGAAGAACGCAGCCGAGCCAAGCGCGCGCCGCCGTGTCCGGCTGTCTTCCATGTCGCTGACCGTGACACCGCTCATATAGGCGATATAGGGTGGGACGATGGGCAGAACGCAGGGGCTGAGAAACGACAAGACCCCTGCCATGACGGCAATCATCATGGCGGGCAGCAAACTCGCGTCGAAGATGTCTATTCCTAGCATGGTCCCGCCTTTGGCCCCGCACCCGTATACGCGACTATTCAGGCCGCGTCATGGCACGGAATCTCACAAGTCGGTGGACAAACTGTAACACGCCGCCTACCTCGCTGAAGCATGAGCGACGAGACAACACTCGATACCACCGGCCTTTTGTGCCCGCTGCCCGTGCTGAAAGCAGCGAAACAAATGCGTGCCTTGCCGGCAGGCGCCACGCTGACGATGCAGGCCGATGATCCGGCCGCCGTGATCGACGTGCCGCATTTCTGTGCCGAACAGGGATACGAGCTTCTGTCCTCGGACGAGGCAGACGGTGTGCAAACCTATGTGATCCGAAAGCCCTGAGGTTCGGACCGGGCGCTTAGCGCCCGATCGACCACCATCCTTTGCGACGCGGCTTGGCAGGTTCGTCTGCCGCGGCCTCGGGCTCGGGCGCTGCAGCTGCCATGGCCGGTTCCGGCTCGGCTTCGGGCGCAGGCTCTGGTTCGGCGGCAGGTGCGGGTTCCGGATCGGCCACCTGTGCCGCTTCGGGTTCCACAGGCACGTCAGCCGCCGCAGTCGCTTCTGCCTCGGGCTCTTTCTTTTTCCGGGTCCGGCGACGCTTCGGCTTTTCCTCGACCACCGGCTCATCTGCTTCGGCCGCCTCGGCAGGCTTGGCCTCTTCCGGGGCTGCCTCGGCTGTCTCGGCCTCGGTCGCTTCTTCAGCGGCCTCAGCCTCGACATCCTTCTTGCGACGGCGCGTGCGACGGCGCTTCGGCTTTTCCTCGGCTTCGGCAGGGGCCTCTTCGGCCGCTTCAGCAGACGTGGCTTCGGGCGCTTCGGCCTCTGGCTCGGCACCCGCGGCAGTCGCCTCCGCAGTACCCTCCTGCGAAGTCTCCTCGGCGGATTGCGCGTCTGCACCGCCTTTGCCGCGCCGACGGCGCCGACGGCGACGCTTCTTCTTCGGGCGATCCTCTTCGCTGTCTTCAACGGCTTCTGCGACTTCCGCTGCTTCCAGTTCGGCCTCTTCCGCCGCGATCTCCTCGTCGAGCTCTTCCATCAAGGACGCATTGACCGAGACCACCTCGGCAGTTGCCTGCACCTTGCGCGTCGCGGTCTTGAACTTCTCGACCGAGAAGTCCGGGGCGATCAGGTGCGGGTCAGCCTCCAACCGAACCGCCATGCCATAGCGCGCCTCGATCTGGGCGATATGCTCGCGTTTCATGTTCATCAGGAAGTTCACGATACTGACCGGCGCTTTCACCAGCACTTCGCGGGACCGGCGCCGCACGCCTTCCTCTTCCAACTGACGCAGGATGGTCAGGCCAACACTATCATCCGAGCGGATCAAACCTGTGCCATGGCACGAGGCGCATGGCTGCGTCGATGCTTCCAGCATGCCGGGGCGCAAGCGCTGACGCGACATCTCCAAGAGGCCAAAGCCCGAGATGCGGCCGACCTGGATGCGGGCGCGATCCGTCTTCAGGCGGTCCTTGAACCGCTTCTCGACGGCGGTGTTGTTCTTCCGCTCTTCCATGTCGATGAAGTCGATCACAATCAGCCCGGCAAGGTCGCGCAACCGCAACTGGCGCGCCACTTCCTCGGCGGCTTCAAGGTTGGTCTTCAGCGCGGTTTCCTCGATCGAGGCTTCCTTGGTCGCCTTGCCCGAGTTCACGTCGATGGCGACCAGCGCTTCGGTCACGCCGATCACGATATAGCCACCGGACTTGAGCTGAACGACAGGGTTGAACATGCCAGCCAGATAGCTTTCCACCTGATAGCGCGCGAACAGCGGCATCGGGTCGGCATAGGGTTTCACGTTCTTGGCGTGAGACGGCATGATCATCTTCATGAAGTCCTTGGCCGTGCGATACCCTGCCTCGCCTTCGACCATCACCTCGTCGATCTCGCGGCTGTAAAGATCGCGGATCGAACGTTTGATCAGGTTGCCTTCTTCGTAAATCTGCGCCGGGGCGATCGACTTGAGCGTCAGCTCGCGGATCTGCTCCCACATACGCTGCAGATATTCATAATCGCGCTTGATCTCGGTTTTGGTCCGCTTGGCGCCCGCGGTGCGAATGATCAGACCGGCGCCGGTCGGCACTTCGATCTCGCCCGCGATTTCCTTGAGCTTCTTGCGGTCAGCGGCATTGGTGATCTTGCGACTGATCCCGCCGCCGCGTGCCGTGTTCGGCATCAGGACACAGTAGCGACCCGCAAGGCTGAGATAGGTGGTCAGGGCCGCGCCCTTGTTGCCGCGCTCTTCCTTGACGACCTGCACCAACAGGATCTGGCGGACCTTGATGACTTCCTGGATCTTATAGCGCCGCGTGCGCTGACGGCGCGGGCGGCGGATTTCCTCGGCGGTGTCATCGTCGGCGACCGCTTCGATGTTTTCATCCTTCTCGGACGCGGTTTCGACATAAGCCGTATCTTCGCCGCTTGCCTCGTCATCGGCATCGATGACGTCCATGCCCGGGATGTCGCGAGACGGCGCTTCGGTTTCGACCGTCTCTTCTGCCGTGTCCTCGGCAGCCGGTGCGTCCTCGGACGCCAATGCGTCAGCTTCCGGGGCGGCTTCGGGCGCGTCCGTTTCAGAAATCTCGGCAGGCACGTCCTCGGAGGACGTCTCGGCCTCCGCCTCCGCCTTCGCCTCGCCCGCATCAGCGTCTTCAGGCGCTTCGGTCGAAACCGTTTCGTCCTTGACCTCGGACGCGGCGGCTTTCCCGCGCGAGCGACGGCGGCGACGCTTCGGCTTCTCTTTTTCTTCTTCCTCGGCCTCTTCCTTGGCGATCGCGATTTCCTCGGCGATCAGCGCTTCGCGGTCAGCCACGGGGATCTGATAGTAATCCGGGTGGATTTCCGAGAACGCAAGGAAGCCGTGCCGATTGCCGCCATAGTCGACAAACGCGGCCTGCAGCGAGGGTTCGACCCGCGTTACTTTTGCGAGATAGATGTTTCCAGAGAGTTGGCGCTTGTTTTCGGACTCAAAGTCGAATTCCTCAACCTTGTTTCCATCGACCACCACGACGCGCGTCTCTTCGGCGTGGGTGGCATCGATAAGCATCTTCTTTGACATTTTGACTTTCCGCGCAACACAAGCCTTCGACCGGGTGGGGCCAAGGGGTTGACGTTACGACTTATTCTGGGGGCGACACGACGCGGCTCGGCCAAAAGCTGAGTAGCCGTCAAAGACGGAGAAACGCTCGGCATCCTACATGCGCGCGTCATCGCGGTTCTTACTCCGACGCCCCAGCAGGGGCGCCCGTTCAAGGCCCGGCGGAGCTGTCTCGCGGCGCGGGCAATTCCAATTTGGCCATCTGGCCTTTCAATGCCGGACCAGAGACCGGAACGTGCCGGTTAACCTTCTGGAACAGCGAAACTTTTAGAGGCAAAGCGCCAAACAACATGGGCGCGCATGCTCACGATCAACATAAGGGTTTGCGATCACGAATTACAATGGTGAATTTGTCCATCCTTGAAATGACCTTATTCCCCATCCCTCAAATCGCCCGCAAAAAGCGTCCAGACCCCGTGAATGCCACGGGATCAGGCACGTTCCGACTTTCACCCGAGGGCGTTTCTCAGAGGTAATCTGCGCGTTGCAGGCCGTATTTGGCCATCTTCTCGTTCAGGGTCCGGCGCGGCAGGCAAAGCTCTTCCATCACGTTGACGATCGAGCCGCGGTGACGGCGCATCGTGTTGTCGATCAACATGCGTTCGAAGGCTTCGACGTATTCCTTGAGCGGCTTGCCCTCGGTGGTCACCGTAAAGTCTGCCGCTTCCTCGTTATCGGCCATCAGCAGCGACGCGATCGTGCCAGACCCACGACGCGACTGAAGAACGGCGCGTTCCGCGATGTTGATCAACTGGCGGATATTGCCGGGCCACGGGGCCTGCAGAAGCTGTGCGGCTTCCTGCGCGGACACCTCGGGCGTTTCGCAGCCATACTCGTCAGCATATTGGTCCGAGAATTGCTGGAACAGCATCAGGATATCTTCGCCCCGCTGGCGCAGCGGCGGCAAGGTGATCTTCATCGCGGCAAGGCGATAGAACAGGTCAGGACGCAAAGCGTCTTCGCAAGTGCGGCCCTGTTCCTGAAGGTTGCAGATGGCCACGATCCGGGTTTCGGCCGGCGTGCCCTGATTGTTCATCCAGCTGAGCAGACGCGCCTGCAGGGGCTGCGGCAGTGCTTCGATGTCTTCCAGCACCAGCGTGCCGCCGCGTGCCTCTTCCAGCAGCGGCATCGGGTCGCCATCGTCCACCGGGCCAAATAGCCGTTTTGCCAAAGTGCTTTCATCATGCGCCGCGCACGAGAACAGCACGAACTTCTTGCCCGCCTTGGCACCAACGGCGTGCAGTGCGTGTGCGACCAAGGTCTTACCGGTGCCGGTCTCGCCTTCGATCAACACGTGACCGTCCGCCTGCCCCAGATCGAGAATGTCTTCGCGAAGACGTTCCATCACCGGCGATGCACCGATGAGCTTCTTCATGATCCCGGTGCCGTCAGAAAGCTCTTTCCGCAGCGCACGGTTGTCCAATGTCAGACGGCGCGCATTGGCCGCTTTCTTGGCCAGCTCCGTCATCTTGTCGGGGTTGAACGGCTTTTCGAGGAAATCGAACGCGCCCACATGCATCGCCTCGACCGCCATCGGTACATCGCCGTGACCCGTGATCATGATGACCGGCAATGCGCTGTCGACGCTCATCAGGCGCTTCAGGAACTGCATCCCGTCCATGCCCGGCATCTTGATGTCGCTGACCACAACGCCCTGAAAGTCAGGGCTGAGCGATTTCAGCGCTTCTTCCGCCGAGCCATAGGTCTCGGTGTCAAATCCCGACAATGCCAGCCACTGGCTGATCGACTGCCGCATATCCTGTTCGTCGTCGACAATCGCGACTTTCATAGGATGGCCCATTCGCCGTTCTCCGTCTGTCATTCTGCCGCCTGCGTCATGTCTGCCGCGAGCGGCAGGGTGATTTCGAACACTGCCCCACCGTCCTGACCGTTTCGTGCAGTCAGGCGTCCGCCAAGGTCGTTTACGATACCCGAGGAAATGGCAAGTCCAAGCCCCACGCCGTCGCCCGGGGCCTTGGTCGTGTAGAAGGGCTCAAATAGGTTGTCGAGGTCATCGATCCCCGACCCGTTGTCGCGCACCGTAACCATCGCGTCATCGCCCGCCGTCAGCAGGATCTTGACCTCGGGACTGGGGGTGCCCTTGGTCGCATCCAGCGCATTCCGCAGCAGATTGACCAGAACCTGCTCCAACCGGATGCGGTCCGCCTTGATCAGTACAGGGTCGCGCGGCAGAGACGCCGCGATCTCGACATCGCCGCGACGCAGTTGCGGTTCCATCATCGACAAGGCAGACGACACGGAATCCCTTGCATCTATGGTCTCGACGGCGTCTCCTCCCTTGCGGGCATAGGACTTGAGCTGGCGCGTGATGGCCCCCATCCGCTCGATCAGATCGTCGATGCGCTGGAAGGATGACAGGGCTTCGTCCGGGCGCTTGCGCTGCAACAGAAGTTTGGCGCCCGCCAGATAGGTCTTCATTGCGGCAAGCGGCTGATTGAGCTCGTGGCTGACCGCCGCCGACATCTCGCCCAGTGCCGCCAGTTTCGAGCTTTGCTGCAGCGTTTGCTCGGCCACTTCCAGGTGCCGTTCGGCCTTTTCTCGTTCGGCAATTTCTCGCTGCAGCGCTTGGTTCAACTGGCGAAGTTCAGCCGACTCGCGCTGGAAGAACCTGAGCCGCGACGTGGTCTTTCGGTTCGCCAGATAGAAAACCAGCGTCATGAGAATCGCAAACCCCATGATCTCAAGAGCCAGAACCGTATTCACACGCTCCCAAACGCCCGCATAGGTCGTGTATGACGTGATCCGCCAGCCCTGGAACCCGATGCGGGTTTCCTGCCGCATCACGGCCTCGCCCTGCACATAGGCGTCAGCCGGAAGAGCGCCCCAGCGCGCGGTCGCGCGGAACGCCCGTTCGATGGCGTTTGGCACGGATCGCGCGGCCAGCGCCTCTTCTTCCGTCAGGCCCCGCCACCGCGCTTCGGTGGCAAGGATGATCGTGCCTTCCGTGTCCGAGACGATCACGGCGTCGGTAAAGCCCGCCCACGAGCTTTCGAATTTCTTCAGATCGACCTCGACCATGATCACGCCGATCTGGTCGCCGTTGCTTTCGATCTTGCGGGAATACGCAAAGACGCGGCCCCCGGATTCAAGCAAACTGGTCGTAAAAACAGTGTCGTTCGAGCGCAAAGCCTCGACATAATAGGGCTCCGAGCGATGGATCGACCCGATCAGGGCCCGGTCGGTTGCGGCAACCGCACGCCCGTCGCCATCCATCAGAAGAAGCCCCTCGGCCCCGATTTCGTCGCGGTACTCGATCAGCCGCTGGCTCGACTGCGAAAAGTCGCCCGAGTTCAATGCCCCGATCAGCGTCGGATCACGCGCCAGAAGCTGTGGGACGATCTGGTTCCGCTGCAACTCGCTGAGGATGTTGCCCGAATAGAGCGCAAGGCGCACTTCAGCCCGGCTGCGGGTCGACTCGGTGAAACGTTCCGTCAGGTACTGGTTGGTAAACCACACAGTAAAGACCGCTGTTGCGATCAACACGATCATCAACATACGCACCCGCCACGGTGTGACGGCGGGCCGGAACTCGGTTTCGTCCGACGAAGACATAGGAGTTAATGTAGTCCCGGCGTCCGGTACGCTCAAGCGGTGACCCCGGCCGCGGCCAGAGTTGTAAAGAGCGCGGTGCCATCCGTCATGCCAAGCCGGGCATCTGCCGCACGCTCGGGGTGTGGCATCAGGCCAAGCACGCGTCGGTTCTTCGATAGCACGCCTGCAATCCGGTCTGTCGACCCGTTGAGGTCTTCGGCATAGCGGAAGGCGACGCGATCTTCGCCGTTCAACTCGGCGAGTGTTTCATCCGTCACCACGTAGTTGCCGTCGTGATGCGCCACCGGGAACACCACTTGGCTGCCGTCGTCGTAACCGTTGGTGAAGTCGCTTGCCGTGGTCGTGACATCAAGCGTGACCGCCTTGCAGATGAACTTGAGGCCCGAATTGCGCATCAGCGCCCCCGGCAACAGACCGGTTTCGGTGAGAACCTGAAATCCATTGCAGATGCCGATGGCATATCCGCCCCGCTCGGCATGATCGCGCAACGCCGCGATGATTGGGGACCGTGCAGCGATTGCACCGCTGCGCAGATAGTCGCCATACGAGAACCCGCCGGGCACACCGACGACATCGGTACCGGCAGGCAAGGACGTGTCCTTGTGCCAGACCATGTCGACTTGGAAACCGGCCGCCTCGAAGGCGACGGCGAGATCACGGTCACAGTTGGACCCTGGGAAGACGAGAACCGCTGCTTTCATGACGCCCATGTGCCGCAGATTGCGCCCAAAGGCCAGAGGGATTGTGGTGCCTTTTGCGTTTCGACTTCGCGTGGCGGCGCTTCTTATCGATATTGCATCGGCCTGCACAGTTAGGTTGCGCAGCGGCAACGCTTCACAAATCCGGACAGAAGTGGCCGCTTCCCGCTCCTGGAACGTCTTCAGGCCAAGAAGTCGGTGATGACCGCAACCCCCGGCCCCATCGGCGCGTCGAACGCGGCCAACTCGGCACCTGTGTCCGACAGTCCGACTTCGCGCGCAATGATCGGCGCCATGTCGACACGCCCCGAAGTGATCAGGCTGAGCAGTGACGGATACTTGTGCGCTGGCATGCCACGGGTCCCGTAAAGTGCAAGATTCTTCATGTAAACGGCATACATATCAACATCTTGAACCGCATACGGCCCAACCGGCATACCCACCTGCACATGTCGGCCCAGCGGGCCGAGGCACGCAATGCTGGCCGCTTGCGTTTGCGGCAGACCAAGCGCCTCGATCGACACATCCGCGCCGCCGTCGGTCAATTCCCGGATGCGTTGGCCGCTTTGCCCGTCCGAGGCATCAATCGCATGCTCGGCCCCAAGCGAGAGGGCGTGCTCTAGTTTTTCCGGCACCACATCTGTGACGATGACCCGCGCGCCAAGCGCGCGCCCCAGAAGAAGCGCGGCCAGCCCGATGCCGCCGGTCCCGTGGACCGCCAGCCACTCGCCCGGCCGCAGGTTTGCCCGCCCAGTCAGCGCGTGCCATGCCGTCGTGACACGGCAGCCTAGCGCCGCCGCAAGGGTCGGTGACAAGGTGTCCGGCAAATAGGTGAGGTTATGGTCGCGGGGCACAGCAACGTATTCGGCAAATGCCCCCTGCGCCGAAAACCCGGTGACAATCTGGTCGGTGCAGGTGTTGCTTTCGCCGGTCCGACATTGATGACAGTCGCCGCAAGACAACAGGAACGGCGCAATCAGGCGATCGCCCGGTTTGAAACGCGAGCGTGGCCCTGCTTCGACCACTTCGCCGCAATATTCGTGACCACCGATATGACCCGGTTTCACCAAGGGATGTTCGCCAACCCAGCCATGCCAATCCGATCGACAGATACCACAGGCCAAAACCCGCAGAACAACGCCATCGTCCGGGCATTCCGGGTCCGGCACAGTCTCGATCGCAAGGTCCTGCCGATATGCCCGCAGAACCGCGGCGCGCATCAGACCAGTTCCACGTCGTAGCGTTCGATCACCGTGTTGGCCAACAAGGCTTCGCACATGCGCGCCACTTCGGCCTCGGCCTTGGCCGGGTCTGTTTCCGCAAGTTCAAGTTCGATGACCTTACCTTGACGC
Source organism: Silicimonas sp. (assembly GCA_022826385.1). Taxonomy (GTDB): domain Bacteria; phylum Pseudomonadota; class Alphaproteobacteria; order Rhodobacterales; family Rhodobacteraceae; genus JAJDOD01. The sequence continues at coordinate 113,592 of JAJDUZ010000001.1, read as the reverse complement.
ACCTTGTCGACGCCGTCGAAGCCCAGCGACCCCAATGCGTGGCGCACGGCTTCCCCTTGGGGGTCGAGCACCCCGGTTTTCAGCATGATGTGAACGCGCGCTTTCATGGCCAAGCCCCCGGACGGTTTCCTTGTCGGTGCTATGACGGAATTCGCCCAGCGTCGCAAGCGGTGCCGTCTTGCAAGATCACGACACGCGTTTTCGGAACTCGAACGCCTCGGCCCGGCGCAAATCGACGGTGAAAGACGACCCGGCGCCCAGGCGCGACTTCAGCGATATGTCCCCACCATGACTGATTGCGATCCTGCGACAGATGGCAAGCCCAAGCCCGGCACCCGTATAGACCTTTTCGGGATGGAGCCGCTTGAACATCTCGAAAACATTGCCGTGGCTGTCGGGCGGGATGCCGATACCGTTGTCCGAGACCGTCACGCAGACTGTGGAGTCTTCCGACGGGTTGGTCGAATAGATGCGGACGACAGGGGGCGCATCGGGGCGGTGAAACTTCACGGCATTGCGAATCAGGTTTTGGAAGAGAACCTTCAGTTCCTCGGCATCTCCCGCCACGCTGGGCAAGGCTTCGACTTCGATTTGGGCGCCAACCCCGGTGATCTCTGCCATCATGTCGTCCAGCACGCTTTGGACAAGCATGTTCAAATCGATCGCCGCGAAATCCTTGTCGCTATCGATCATGCGGGTGTAGTCCAGAACCCGACCGACACGCGCCTGCATGTTGCTAACCGTTTGTTGGGCCAGCCTGACAAGCTCAAGCGCGTCCGGGGGAAGGTCCTGCCCATGCGACACTTCCAGCTCGGACAAAAGCAGATGAAGCGTATTCGCAGGCGACTTCATGTCATGCGAGATAGAATAGGCAAAAGTGCGCAAGTCTTCATTTGCAACCTCGGCCGCCTGAGACGCTTCCAGTGCGCGGCTCTCTGCCTCTTTCTGTTGGGTAATGTCTGCGGCGACACCCAGATGCCGCAGCACCCGACCATTGGCATCGCGATCAAAAACAGTGTCCATCGACAGGAACCAGACCCAGCGGTTCTGTTTGTGGCGCATCCGGTAATCGATGCGAATGACCTCATTATCCCTTAGGCGCGAGATACGTTTAAAATGCTGAAACACTCGCGGCAGGTCGTCAGGATGACACAGCAACGGCATCATGTTTGCCCCGAAGGCCTGAATCTCCTCGACAGAATAGCCCATCACCTCGCCGATCGAGCGATTGGCGTACTCGTTCGACTGCGTGTCCTGATTGAAAATGTAGACAATAGACGGCAACAGATCGAGTGCACGTTGCATAAAGCACCCGTCCATCCAACGACCGCTGGACAGATCGCAGGCTTCTGAAGTCTCGGCAAGTCGCTCTCTCATGGCGACCGGACTAGGATCAGAAGCTTAACCGCCGGTGAAGGGGTCAGGCCGCGATAGTTATCAGTTTATCAGTGTCGGCTTCGACGCGTGTGTCACGTTCGAAGGCAAGACACCCAAACGACGTGCCACTTCGGTATAGGCATCTGCCAAGTCACCCAAATCGCGGCGGAACACGTCCTTGTCGAGTTTCTGACCGGTCTCGATATCCCACAGGCGGCAACTGTCCGGGCTGATCTCGTCTGCGACCACGAGCCGTTGGAAGTCACCATCCCAGACGCGCCCGATCTCGATCTTGAAATCGACCAGCTTGATGCCAACCGCCATCATGCACCCCGACAGGAAGTCGTTCACCCGCAAGGCCAGCGCGACCATGTCATCCAGGTCCTGCTGTGAAGCCCAACCGAACGCGATGATATGTTCTTCCGAAACCAGCGGATCACCCAGACTGTCATCCTTAAGACAGAACTCGACAATCGGGCGTGGCAGCATCGTGCCTTCCTCCAGCCCAAGACGCTGCGACATCGTTCCGGCCGCGAAATTCCGCACGATCACTTCAAGTGGAATGATTTCGACCGACCGGATCAGCTGCTCGCGCATGTTGATCCGCTTGATGAAATGGGTTGGCACACCGATCTGTGCGAGCCCTTTCATGAAGAACTCGGACAACCGGTTGTTCAGCACACCCTTGCCGTCGATGACGTCCTTCTTCTGGGCGTTGAAGGCGGTGGCGTCGTCTTTGAAGTACTGGACAAGCGTGCCCGGCTCCGGGCCCTCGTACAGGATCTTTGCCTTGCCTTCGTAGACTTTTTTGCGTCGCGCCATGAGGACCTCGGGAACGGAAAATGCGCGCAAGACGACCCTTGCGCGCTCTGTCGGCGTTTCCTTAGAGGAAAGATTGCGCTGCGGCAAGCGAGCATGGGGCTTGAAGGCATCGCGGGGCGAAGGCATATGTCCATGAACAGTATGGGTTTGGAGCAGGAGGCCCCGACTATGAGTACATTCGACGATCGCGAAAACGCGTTTGAAAACAAGTTTGCGCATGACGCGCAGATGCAGTTCAAGGCAGAAGCGCGGCGCAACAAGCTTCTGGGCCTTTGGGTGGCCGAGCAACTTGGCAAGACCGGCGACGAGGCCGAAGCCTATGCGACCGAAGTCGTGAAGTCCGATTTCGAGGAAGCGGGCGACGATGATGTGTTCCGCAAAGTGGCCGGTGATCTTGGTGCCGCGGCATCCGAAGAGGACATTCGCGCCAAGATGACCGAACTGATGGCCGTCGCGAAAGCGCAGCTTCTGGAAGAAAGCTGATCCGCGCGGATTAGGCGCTGTTCGCTAAACTTATCCGGACGCATGTCGTCCGGATTATATCCTGATTAACCCGCGAGACTTAGCCCGGAAACAAGGTGGGGCGTTTCCGGGGTATGGTCATTATGAGTTCATCCGGCGACGCGGCCCGCTGCGCGCTTCCAAGGCTCTCAACGCCGCGATTGGCCATAGCGGCCCTTGTCGCAGGCGGTTGTCTCGTCCTTCTGGCCCAGCGCACCGAAGGGCTGGATGTCGAAGCTCTCACTGCTGCATTGAAAAGCGTTGCTGGTTGGCAATGGGCTTTGGCGGTTGTCGCCACGATGTTCAGCTTCGCAGCGATCGGCCAATACGATGCCCTGTTTCACCGTTGGCTCGGGACCGGGGTCAGCCCCCGGCGCGCGGTCATTTCGGGCGCCTCCGCAATTGCGGTCGCGCAGATGGCGGGATTGGGCCTTCTCACCGGCACATTGGCGCGCTGGCGCGCCCTGCCCGAGTTGTCGGCCAAGCACGCCTTCCTTGTCACGCAATACGTTTCGTTCAGCTTCATGATTGCCTTGGGCGTGTTGACTGCCCTCGCCGTGGCTCTTCTGCCCGTGGGCGCGCATCCAAGCGTTGGCGCATTTGCCGCCTTCGCCGTCATGTTGGCAGCAGGCGCGGCGGTCACGTCTCTTGTTGCGCCCCGATCGCTGCCGCTTCGCGTGCCGCCGCTGATCTTAATGGGGCGACTTTCAATGCTGTTACTGGTGGATGTCCTCTTCGGATCGCTGGCCCTTTATGCGTTGCTTCCAACGGAAGTCGCCCCGGCCTTTGGCATTGTTTTTGCGGCCTTTCTCGTAGCTCTGAGCGCTGGTCTTCTCTCGGGCGCGCCGGGCGGTTTCGGGCCGTTCGAGCTTTGCCTGCTTGCACTTCTGCCCGACGTACCGGACGCCGATCTGCTGGCCACCGTGCTGGCCTTCCGGCTGATTTATTACGTTCTGCCGGTCTGTGCCGCGCTGCCCGGTCTCATTCGCCCCATGGCGCCTCTGGCAGCTTTGCGCGTTGTGCCCAAACCCTCGCCCGTCCATGCCGAGGCACGGGGGCTGGCGCGTCTGGCCGACCATGAACTTCTGCCGATCCGCGGCGGGCACCTCCATGTTGCTGCGGCGTCGCAGTCGCTTGTGGCCATGGGGGATATGAGCACGCGGAAATCCCTGCGGTTGACCGACCTGACTGACTTGGTTTCGGAGGCCAGAGCGCGTGGCCTCAGCCCGGCGCTTTACAAAACCGGGGCCCGCAGCGCCAGCGTCGCAAGGCGGTCAGGATAGTCGATTCTCAAAACGTCCGAGGAGGCTTTCCTGCACCCGCCAACGTTCTCAACCGCCGGACCAAACCGCCGCCAGCTGCGGCGCAAACTCAACCGGGCCAAGACAGCCGGCGTTTCGATCACCAGCACCGGGGCGCTGCCGCTGGCCGAAATGAGCAAAGTCGCCCGTGCGTGGTCCCGTCGATCCGGGGGCGAACTGGGGTTCTCGATGGGGCGTTTTGATCCCGACTATGTGCGCCACCAGCGTTGTTTCCTAGCGTGGCGACAGGACCAGCTGATCGCCTTCGCAACCTTCCACACATCCGACGACGACTGGTGTCTGGACCTGATGCGCAGTGCCGACCATGCGGCGGACGGCACAATGCACGCACTCTTGGCGGCAGCGATCGAAGATGCGGCAAGCGAAGGGATCACGCGGCTTTCCCTTGCCGCGATGCCACTGGCAACCCCGCCCCGCCTGTCGCGCCCGTTCTGCAAGGGACAAGGCCTGCGCCGGTTCAAGATGTCTTTCGCTCCAAGGCGGCGGCCCCTCTACTTTGCCGCGCCCTCGCCCAGTCACTTGGTGCTGTCCGGGTTGGACATTCTGCTGCGGATCCGCTTCCCCGCCCCGATTGGCCGCGAAAACACCGCTGGGGCGTTGCAAGAGATGCAAGGCTGGTTTGCCAGATCAGCGCTTGTCCGAAACCCGTTTCGGACACATGTTCATCCCGAACGAGAAACACCTGTAACGATTGAGGTAAACCAATGAACTTCCTGGATGATCTGAAAAAACGCCGCGTTTACAACCGCACTCTGAAAGAGCTGCGTCGTCTGCCGCTGGACACCGCACTCGACCTGGACATCTATCCGGGCGATGCCGAAAAACTGGCCCGTCGCGCCGTCTACGGCATCTGACGCAAGACCATTCAGGAGCCGCTTTTATCCAGCGGCTCCAAGAACTGCTCGAGCGCCTGTGTATAGGCCGGAAACGCGCTCAGATCAGCATGTGCGGCCCCGTCTATGACGATACGCTCGAAACCCGGCAATTTCGCAAATTCAAGACTGCGCTCCGGCGGGATCAACACGTCTTCTGAGCCGTGAAGAACCAGCGTGGGCGCCGTGATGGCCTGCGCGTCGTCAAGCGAGGGCCATTTCTGCACGAATGGCAGCAAACAAGCCGGCAAACGTGATCGCGCCGCCATCAAGCGACACAGCCGATCATACGGGGCGCTCAACACAACCCGGTCGGCCGCGCGGTTCGCCGCCACATGCGTCGCCAAACCGGTTCCCAAAGAATACCCCTGAACAATCAGCGACTTGCCTTTGCCAAGCGCATAATCGGCAGCGACGAGCGCGTCGGACTTGAGCCGCGCTTCGGATGGTGTCCCGGGCCGACCGGCACCGCCCCTGTACTCAAGCGCAATGATATGGCGGTCCGCTGCAATATGTCCTTCGAACGCCACTTCAAACAACGGCAGCGCGCCTGCGTTCCCCATCAGGTAAAGCACCACCGGTCCGGCGCCGATGCGTTCCTGCACAAAGATCGGGATGCCGTCTTCCGCCGCGAGTTCCACGCGCTCGAAGCCCGTAAGCACGCGCGGATCGGACTGAAACGGATAGATGAACTGCGGATGCAAAACGACCATCACCACTGCATAGGCCACATAGCCCAGAAGCAGCGTGATCAGGACCAGCTTCATGCTTTGCCGTATTTCTCCAGCAGGGCGGAATGCACGGCAGGCGTCACGAAGTTCGACACATCCCCGTCGAGCCGGGCGATTTCCTTGACCAGTTTCGACGCGATGGCCTGATGCTCGGCCTCGGCCATCAGGAAGACGGTTTCAATCGTGTCATCCAGCACCCGGTTCATGCCAACCATCTGGAATTCATATTCGAAATCCGCCACCGCCCGCAGCCCGCGGATCACGATCTGGGCCCCGACATCGCGTGCACAGTTGATCAGAAGGTTTTCGAACGGGTGCACCACGATTTCAGTTCCCGACTGTTCCGCAATCGACGCGCATTCGGCTTCGATCATCTCAACCCGTTCTTCCAGCGAAAAAAGCGGACCCTTGTCACGATTGATCGCAACCCCGATCACCAACCGGTCCACAAGCCGGGTGGCGCGCGAAATGATGTCAAGATGACCCCGTGTGACCGGATCGAAGGTTCCGGGATAAAGTCCGGTGCGCATTTCGTATCTCCGTCAACGGGTTATGCGTTGTGCCTGCCTGCCACGAAAACGCGGGGCCGACAAGCAAACGGTTCAGAACCCCTTGATCATGTCCTCGAGCGCGCCCTTCTCCATCGCCAGTTCAGAAAGACGCGCCTTCACGACATCCCCGATCGAGATCAACCCGACCATCGCGCCGCCCTCCATCACAGGCATATGGCGAAAGCGACCATCGGTCATCTTCTGCAACACCTGATCGGCGAGCTCTTCCGGGGCACAGGTGACCATCTCGCGCGTCATCAGGCTGTCGACAGTATCGGACAGGCAGCCTTCGCCCCGTCGCCCGAGTTCTCGGACGATGTCCCGTTCCGAGAGAATGCCTTGCGGCACCTCTCCGTCGACGACGACAATCGCGCCAATCCGCTTTTCTGACAAGGCGCGTGCGGCCTGCGCAACCGTGACGCCTTTCGGCAAAGTGACGACTTCGGATCCGCCTTTTAGGCCAAGTATTTGACGAACAAGCATGGTGTTTCCTCCCGATACCCTTCGCTCTGTTCGTTCAGCGAACCATTCCGCTCACGTTTCTGTCAAGCTGCACTGCGGCGAGCGATCTCGGCGCGCAGCCCCTCGGTCAGTGCTTGCGCAAACCGGTTGAGGCGTTCGATCCGGGCATCATCCGCGTGGCGCACCAGCCAGAATGTCCGGGTCAGATGCATGGTTTCGGGCAGGACGGACACCAGTTCCGGCGTATCCGGCAAGGCGAATTTGTGAACCACACCGACCCCGGCCCCGGCGCGCAACCAACCGAGTTGCACCGAAACAAGGTTCGAGGCGTGATCGACATCGTCCAGCCCAAGCTCGGCAAGATAGTCCAACTCGCGGTCGAAGATCATATCGGGGATATACCCGACAATCTTGTTTTTTTTCAGCGCCTTGCGATCCGTGATCGGCCCGTGCCTCGCAAGATAATCGCGCGATGCCGCAAGCCCCAAGGCATAGTCCGAGATCTTCTGGATGCGCAAACGCCCGGTGCGGGGGCGACTGACCGCAATGGCCATATCCGCCTCGCGCTTCGACAGGTTGAACACCCGCGGCAAGGCCACGACCTGCACCGACAGTCCCGGATTGGCGGCCTGGATGGCCTGCGTGACCGGCGGCAACAGATAGGTTGCACATCCATCGGGCGCGCCGACGCGAATGGTCCCCGTCAGGCCTTCAGCCTCGTCCCGCACATCCGCGATCGCGCCGGAGACCGCGCCTTCCGCCGCCTCGGCCCGCGCGATCAAACGCTCGCCCGCCGCTGTCGGCGTATAGCCTTGGGGTGATTTCGCGAAGAGGACCGTGTCCATCTCCTCTTCGAGCCTTGCAACACGTCGCCCCACGGTCGCCGGGTCCAAGCGCAACGCCTTGGCCGCGCCCGAGAGGCTTTCCTCGCGCGCGACAGACAGGAATATTCGCAAATCATCCCAGTTCATTCGAGCTTCATGCCTGTATTTTTGCAAAACCTTTTTGGCAACTTGCCGGTTTTCGGAAACCTTGGCCAGCCCTAGTCTGCGGCCAACGCCAAAGGAGGATTCGATGGAAGAACTCAGCCATTTCATCAACGGTCAGCGGACCAAGGGCGGCTCGGGCCGTTTTGCCGATGTCTATAACCCCGCGACGGGCGAAGTGCAGGCCAAGGTGCCGCTTGCCACGGTCGAGGAAGTGAACGACGCCGTCGCCAAGGCCGCCGCAGCGCAACCGGCATGGGGGGCAACAAATCCGCAGCGGCGGGCGCGCGTGATGATGAAGTTCGGACAACTCATCAACGAGAATATGGACATGCTGGCCGAAGCGGTCAGCCGCGAACATGGCAAGACCCTGCCCGATGCGCGGGGCGATGTGCAGCGCGGGCTGGAAGTGGTCGAGTTCTGCATGGGCGCGCCCAACCAGTTGAAGGGCGAGTTCACCACGGATGGTGGGCCGGGCATCGACCTTTACTCGATGCGCCAGCCGCTGGGCGTCGTGGCCGGGATCACCCCGTTCAACTTCCCCGCGATGATCCCGCTTTGGAAAATGGCCGGTGCGCTGGCCTGTGGCAATGCGATCATCCTGAAACCGTCCGAACGCGTGCCGACCACGGCCATCCTTTTGGCCGAACTGCTGCAGGAAGCCGGCCTGCCGGACGGCTGCCTGCAAGTCGTCAACGGCGACAAGGAAGCTGTCGATGCCCTGCTGGACAACGACACGATCCAGGCCGTGGGTTTCGTCGGTTCGACCCCGATCGCGCAATATATCTATGGCCGCGCCTGCTCGAACGGCAAACGCGCACAGTGCTTTGGCGGCGCCAAGAACCACATGATCGTCATGCCGGACGCCGACCTTGACAAGGCGGCCGACGCGCTGGTTGGCTCGTCGATGGGGGCCGCGGGCGAGCGCTGCATGGCCATCTCGGTTGCCGTTCCGGTGGGCGAGAAGACGGCCGACGCACTGGTCGAACGCCTTGTGCCCCGGATCGAAGCACTGAAGGTCGGCCCTTACACCGCGGGTGACGATGTCGATTACGGGCCGCTCATCACGAAGGCGGCACAGGATCGCGTCAAAGGCCTGATCGACCGCGGTGTCGAAGAAGGCGCGACCCTCTTGACCGATGGGCGCGATTTCAGCCTGCAGGGCTACGAGAACGGCTATTTTGTCGGCCCGACCTATTTCGACAATGTCACGCCGGACATGGACATCTATAAGGAAGAGATCTTTGGCCCGGTCCTGAGCCAAGTGCGGATGGACAGCTACAGCGATGCGCTGAAGCTGGTCATGGACAATGAATACGGCAACGGAACGTCGATCTTCACCGCGGACGGCGACACGGCCCGCGATTTTGCAAACCGTGTGAATGTGGGCATGGTCGGCATCAACTTCCCGATCCCCGTGCCGCTCTCGTATCACACGTTCGGCGGGTGGAAGCGCTCGGGCTTCGGGGACCTCAACCAGTTCGGGCCGGACGCGTTCCGCTTTTATACCAAGACCAAAACGGTGACCGAGCGGTGGTTCTCGGGCATCAAGGAAGGCGGCGAGTTTGCCTTCAAGGCGATGGACTGATTGGGATCGGGGGCTTTGCCCCTGATACTCTTCGCAAAACAACGAGCGGGGGCCTGCCTCCGCTCGCGTTTATCTCTGGCGCAGATGGCCACGCGTGGTTAAAACCGCCGGGCTATGACCGAGATGATTTCTCCCAAACCCGGCGTTGACCGGATCGAGCTTTACGTGGGTGGCGAAAGCCACCTCGAAGGCCGTGATGACGTGTTGAAACTGTCATCCAACGAAAACCCCCTTGGCTTCCCGGACACGGCCGGAGAGGCACTTGCGGCAGCCGCTGGCGCGCTGCACCGTTATCCCTCTTCGGACCACGCGAGTTTGCGGAATGCGATTGCCGAGGTTCACAACCTCGACGCCGATCGCATCATCTGCGGCGCCGGTTCGGACGAGATCATCGCGTTCCTCTGCAACGCATATGGCGGCGAAGGAACCGAGGTCATTCACAGCGCGCATGGCTTCGCGATGCACCGCATCTCGGCCTTGGCGGCAGGGTCAAGCCCGGTCGAAGTGGCCGAACGCGATCGTGTCGTCGATGTCGACGGCATCCTGAACGCTGTTACCGAGAAGACGCGCCTTGTCTTCATCGCCAACCCGGCCAATCCGACAGGCACGATGCTGGGCGGCAACGAGATGGCCCGTCTGGCCGGCAGCCTGCCCGAGGATGTGATCCTTGTTCTGGACGGGGCCTATGCCGAATACGTCGAAGGCCATGATGGCGGCGTTGCGTTGATTGACCAGCATCCCAATGTGGTGATGACGCGGACATTCTCGAAGATTTACGGGCTGGGCGGATTGCGCATTGGCTGGGGCTACGGCGCGCGCGAGATCATTGACAACCTCAACCGCGTGCGCGGGCCCTTCAATGTGTCCGAGCTGCAATTGGCCGCCGCAGAAGCAGCCGTGCGCGATCAGGATTGGGTCGCAAAGTGCCGGGCCGAGAACGCAACCGAGCGCGCCCGGCTGACCGAGACGCTCCGCGGTCTTGGCCTTGCGGTCGACAAGTCGGAAGCGAATTTCGTCCTTGCCCGGTTTGCAAGCGAAGACGACGCGGCGGCGTGCGAAGCGCATTTCCGGAACGACGGCATTCTGGTTCGCAAGGTCGGCAGCTATGGCTTGCCGAACTGCCTGCGGATCACCGTGGGCACGCCAGCCGATAATGATCGGGTCATCGCCTCGGTCACAGCGTTTCGGGCGGCAACATGATTTACAACCGCGTTGCCCTGATCGGCCTTGGTTTGATCGCATCGTCCATGGCCCACGCCATGCGCCGCGATGGTCTGGCGGGTGAAATCACCGGAACCGCACGCTCGGCTGAGACGCGCGAGATTGCCCGCGAGCTTGGTTTTTGCGACCACATCTTTGAAACGGCAGCCGAGACCGTGAAGGACGCAGACCTGATCGTGTTGGCCGTCCCGGTTGGCGCGATGGAAGCCGTGGCAAAAGAGATCGCCCCACATCTTGCGCCGGGGGCCACGGTGACGGACGTCGGCTCGGTCAAAGGTGCTGTGATCGAGGCCGTTCAACCTCAAATTCCAGAGGGCGTGCATTTCGTGCCCGGCCACCCATTGGCGGGCACCGAACATTCCGGCCCCCGGTCGGGCTTTGCCGAGTTGTTCGACAACCGCTGGAACATCCTGACGCCCACAGAAGATACCGATCCGGTCGCCGTCGCGAAGCTGCGCAGCCTTTGGGAAGGCATGGGCGCCAATGTCGATGAAATGGACCCGGATCACCACGATCTGGTTCTGTCCGTCACCAGTCACTGTCCGCATCTGATCGCCTATACGATGGTGGGCGTTGCCGATGACCTGCGTCGTGTGACCGACAGCGAAGTCATCAAGTATTCCGCTGCGGGTTTCCGGGATTTCACCAGGATCGCCGCCTCGGATCCCACGATGTGGCGCGACGTATTTTTGACAAACAAGGATGCCACGCTTGAGATCCTCGGACGTTTTACCGAGGAGCTTTTTGCGTTGCAGCGCGCCATCCGCACCGGCGACGGCGATCATCTGCACGCGTATTTCACCCGCACCCGCGCCATTCGGCGGGGCATCATCGAAGCCGGCCAGGATACCGACGAGCCGAACTTCGGACGAGGGAAAACGCGATGAAGAAGACGGCACTGATCCTTATGCTTGCGCTCTCGGCCTGCGGTGGCGGCGGCGGTTCGGAAACCACAGCGCGTGGCGGGCTGGTGGCCGAGAAGATCGCCGACATTCCCGGCCCGGGCGGCTGCGGGGTGTCGAACGCCTATCGGGTGACCGAAGCGGCGGGCGTTCGCCTCAGCCAGGCCGCGACAATCAATCTGAAGACCGCGAACAGGCTCAACAGTTGGGTTGCAAATCACGCGGTGCCGATCATCGGCAATCGCGGTGGCGGGCTGGTCGAACTCAAGGTCGCCGCGCACTATGCCTGCCGCACGCGAAACCATCGGCGCGGCGCACGGTTGTCGGAACATGCAAAGGGCAATGCGATCGATATCTCGGCCTTTGTTCTGGCGGACGGATCGCGCATTTCAGTGACCGAATGGCGTGGCCGAAACGGCCGCGTGCTGAAGCGCCTGCATGCCAGCGCATGTGGCCCATTCGGCACCGTCCTGGGCCCGAATGCCGACCGGCATCATCAGGATCACTTCCATTTCGACACCGCAGATCATCGCGGCGGCGCCTATTGCCGCTGAGCGTTCCGTTCGGCGGTCGCGCCGCAACCTAGCGGATGACAATCCTTGGCGCCTTGGCAATCGGTATGATGCCGAGGCGAATGAAACCACCCCGCAAGCCAAGTGTCGCATCCAACGTATCGCGCGGGCCGCTCATCAACTCGAGCGCACGCTCGGTCGGGTCGGCGGCGCTTTCGGGCAGAACACCGGAAGACACCGCCATATCAAGCAGCTTGCGCCATTCGACGGCGCGAATGGTGACCTGACCCTCGGGGAAGCCCTCGGCATCCACATCGATTTCACCAGCGGCACGAAAGGTTGCCGTGCCCCAACGGGCGGACAGATCGGTCAGATCGATGCGGGTCGGTTGCGGGCGGGCGTCTTCGACGGCGAAACGATCCCACGGCCGGTCAAACGCCGCGGTCGCATCGAAGCGAAGGGTCTCGACGGTTTCCGGGAGCACACCGGCCGGGTCCAGCAGACGGCGCAGCGGTGCCGAAGGCGTCAGCCCGTCCACCTCGGCCCCGAACCGATAGGTGTTCACGGCGGCCGGCACGCTTTCGACCGCAAACCGTCCAGAAGATAGTTGCGTGTCCCAACCGGCATCTGCCGCATCAACATCAAGCCCCGTGAGGATCAGGATCGCCTGATCGAGGCCCAGCGCCGTTTCCGGCTTCAGGAACAGCGACGCCCGGGCATCTTCATGCGCAATGTCGAACGCGCCAAGCGGGGTCGAAAACCGATGGGCTTCGGGCACCACGGCAATGACCTGATGCGGTTTATAGGCCAGCGACAGAAGCTGCACCAACGGCGCACTCCAAGCCACGCCGGTTTCGGGATCGGCCAACCGCAAATCCGTCAGCGTCGTGTCAAACCGGTTCGGAAACCCCGCCGTATGCAGCGTCCCCACATCCGCGGCCCAACCCTCGCCACGCCGTTGATCGATCCATGCCGACAGCCCGCGCTCATAGGCCGTGTGCCCAACGACCCACCAGACCATCCACGCCAACGCGCCGACAAGAACTATGACAATCAATCGGGTCATCTGCCCTTTTCCTTGGCTAACTTGCTTCACATAAGGCAAATCAGGCCAGACCTGAATCGCTTTTCGCGGCTTTAGACTATGGCTCGGCCGAAAAACGCGTTAGGCGAAGGCAAACACCAAAACTCACCGACGAGCGACGATGCAAGACGACAAAGCCCTCGAACAACGCCCGCTCTGGGTCTTCGGATATGCCTCGCTGATGTGGAACCCCGGCTTCCCGGTGGCCGAAACCACATTGGCAACCTTGGCCGGCTTCCACCGTTCGTTCTGCATGTCGTCGATCCATCACCGGGGCACGGTCGAAAAACCGGGCCTTGTACTTGCGCTGGACCCGGCAGAGCGGACCAGTTGCACAGGTCTGGCATTGCGTGTCGAGGAAGGCTCCGAAGCGGCGACAGTCGGCTACCTGCGCGAGCGGGAACTGATTTCGTCCGCCTATGTTGAACGTCTGGTTCCAGTGGACCTGCAGAACGGAACGACCGTGACGGCGTTGACCTATGTGGTTGACCGCACTCACGAACAATACGTGGCGCATCTGACGCTGGAAGAGCAGGCGCAGATCATCGCCAGGGCTCATGGCGGACGCGGCCCGAACACGGAGTACCTTTGGAACACGTTCGCGCATTTGAGCGAACTGGGGATCGAAGACCCGGATCTTGGCTGGTTGTCCGAGCGCGTGCGCGGTCTCTCGGGCGTGGATTGACGGCGCGGCAAGCCAGCTGAATTTGCCGCTGTTAACCTTTTCTTAAGCATGTCATTCACACGATTGGCGTGAAAATTTGTGCGCATATCGTGCCGCTGGTCGGAAATATGCGTCACTCGCGTGCCAATCCCGGGATCGGCGCGCTTTCTCCCATTGGCACGGGGGATCGTATTGCCTATTGTCGCCGGGAAAGAAACGACAGGACCCGGAGCCCGGATGGACACACCGGATCGCACCTTCGAGCGGCACTTTACGCAACCCTACCGTCAAATCCTGACGATGATCGTCGTTCTGGGCTTGGTCGGCGCTGGCGCCTATCTGCTTTACCCGCAAGTCGCTCCGGTTTTCCTCGCGAACCCGTTGCTGAACGGCTTCATCGGTTTCGTCTTCGTCATCGGCGTGCTCGCCTGTTTCTGGCAGGTGTTCCAACTGGTCTCGTCGGTCAGCTGGATTGAAGGCTTCGCCCATGACCGGCCCGGACATCAATTCACGAAGGCCCCGCGCCTTTTGGCTTCGCTGGCGGCCCTTTTGCGCAAAGCGGGCGCGCGGTCGCAACTGAACGCGTCCTCGTCACGGTCAATCCTCGACTCGGTCGCAACCCGGATCGACGAAGCGCGCGACATCACACGCTACATTGTTAACCTTCTGATTTTCCTTGGCCTTCTCGGCACATTCTACGGATTGGCCACCACGGTTCCGGCCGTCGTCGACACGATCCGGTCGCTGGCGCCGAAGGAAGGCGACACGGGCGTCGAGGTCTTCGAACGCCTGATGACCGGCCTTGAAGCCCAGTTGGGCGGCATGGGCGTGGCCTTTGCCTCGTCCCTTCTCGGCCTTGCCGGATCGCTTGTCGTGGGACTGTTGGAGCTTTTCGCGGGCCACGGGCAGAACCGGTTTTACCGCGAGCTTGAAGAATGGCTCTCGACCATCACCCGGCTTGGGTTCGCCTCGGATGACGGCGCGGGTGGCGACGGCAACGTCATCGGACAACTGGCCGAGTTCATGGGCGAACAACAGGCGGCCACCGATGCCCGGCTCAGCGAGTTGATCAACTCGGTCAACCGGTTGGCGACGCAGTTTGGCGAAGGCGACCAATCGCAGATCATCGAAAGCCAGAACCGTTTGGCCGAGGCCTTGCAAAGCATGGGCGCCGAGGCCGGTGGACAGTTTGACGCCGAAAGCCGGATGCGGCTTCGCTCGATGGACGTTCAGATGCTGCGCATTCTGGAAGAGATTTCGGCCGGGCGTCAGGAAAGCATTGGCGAATTGCGGGCCGATATCGCGCAGCTGACGAACGCCATTCGCACCAGCGGCCGCGCCCGGGACGAGGTCTGATCCATGGCGCTGACACGGCGATCCGTGCAGCGCATGTCGGGCTCGATCTGGCCCGGCTTCGTGGACGCGATGACGGCCCTGCTTCTGGTGCTGATGTTCGTGCTGACGATCTTCATGATCGTGCAGGCCATCCAGCGCGAAACCATCACCGGGCAGGAAAGCGAACTGAACCAGCTGACCAGCGAGATCACGGCGCTCAGCCAAGCGCTTGGGATCGCCCAGCAGACATCGGCCCGGCTGGAAGACGACCTTGCGCTTCTGCAGGACGAACGCGCGCAGCAGGAAACGCTGATCGCCAATCTCACGGGCCAGATCAACGACCAGGCGCGGACTCTGGCCGAGCGCGATGCCGCGATTGCCTCGTTCGAGGATCGCGTTGCCACCCTTCTGGCGCAGCGCGATGACGCCCGCGCCGAAGGCACGCGCCTTGCCGCAGACGTGGCCGAGCTTGAAGCGGCTCAGGAACGCCTGATTTCGGAACAGGAAGCCGCCCAGCTGGCGCTGGCACGCGCGCGTGACGAGATCGACGCACAGGCCGAAGCCGCCCGCCTTGCAGCGGCGCAACGCGAGGCGCTGGAGGCCCTGACCGCGCAATTGCAGGACGACGTTGCCTCTCGGGATGCTGCCCTTGCCGATGCCGAAGACGCCCTTACGGCCGCTGAACAGGCCCGGCTGGCCGAAATCGCGATTGCACAGGAACTGCGCCAGCGTTTGGAGGAAGCCGACGCCGAATTGACCGCCATGTCGCTGGCCCTTGAACAGCAGCGCGCGCAGGCGGAAGACACGCTGACCTTGCTCGCGGCTGCAAACGCGGTGGAAGCGGAGTTGAACGACCGCCTGACCGAAGTCCTTTTGCAGTTGCAGGTGGCGGAAGAAGGGCTGGCCAGCACCGAAGCCTCCAGCGCCGAGTTGTTCACCCGACTGAATGAGGCCGAGACCGAACGCCAACGTTTGCAGGCGCAGGTGGATGCTTTGCAGGCCGGTGCCGTTGACACCTCGAACCTGCGAGAACAACTTGCCGCCGCCTTGGCCGCCAAGCTTGCCGCTGAAACCGCAAACGCCACCCAATTGACCGAACGCGAGCGGCAGGAAACTCTCTTGGCGACCGCGCGCCGGCAGTTGCAGGAAGAAGAAGCCATCGCAGAGCGCGCGCAGTTGCAAGTCGAAGCCTTGAACCAGCAAGTGGCCACATTGCGGGCTGAACTGAGTTCGCTTCAGGGGCTGCTGGACAGCGCCGCCGAAGCCGATGCCGCATCGCAAATCCGGATCGAAGCGCTTGGCAGCCAGTTGAACCAAGCTTTGGCACGGGCCGCATCAGAAGAACGGCGCCGGGCCGAGTTGGAAGCCGCCGAAGCGGAACGGCTGCGTCTGGAAGCCGAACGGTTGGGGGCCGAAGTCGAAGACCTCGCGGACTACCGCTCCGAGTTTTTCGGAACCCTGCGCCAGGTGTTGGGCGACCGCGAGGGCATACAAATCGTGGGCGACCGCTTCGTGTTTTCGTCCGAGGTGCTGTTCGAAAGCGCCTCGGCCACACTTGCGCCTGCAGGGCGCGACTCGATTGCGCAGGTCGCCGAAATCCTGTCCGACGTCTCGGACCAGATCCCGAATACCATCGACTGGATCATCCGGGTCGACGGACATACCGACAACATTCCCCTGTCGGGCAGCGGTACGTTTGCCGACAACTGGGAACTCAGCCAAGCCCGCGCGCTGTCGGTCGTTCGGTTCCTGACCGAAGGTCTGGGCTTCCCGCCCGATCGGTTGGCCGCCACCGGCTTTGGCGAATACCGCCCGGTCAACCCGGCCGATACGGCAGAAGCCCGCGCGCAAAACCGGCGGATCGAATTGAAGCTTACGGAACGTTGATCTGATTGGGCGTCGCCCTGCGACTGTACCAGAAAAAAGGCCGGGCGCTTTGCCCGGCCTTTCTGTTTGCCTCAGCGCTCCTCGGTGCTGAGCGCCTTGTAGACGCAGTAGCACATCAGAAGCACCACGATGGTGAACGGAATACCGGTCGAAACCGCCGCCCCTTGCAGCGCTGCAAGACCGCCGCCCAGCAGCAACGCGATCGCCACCAGACCTTCCAGCGTGCACCAGAACACCCGCTGCACCACCGGTGCGTCCATCTTGCCGCCCGCCGTGATCGTATCGATCACAAGGCTGCCGCTATCCGATGATGTCACGAAGAAGATGACGATCAGCACAAGCGCGATGGGCGAGATGATGCTGTAAAGCGGCAGTTCCTTCAGGAACCCGAACAGCGCGCCTTCCGGCTTATAGCTGTCGATCACCGTCGCCTTGACGCCTTCGGCACCGCCTGCGTTCAGCATGTCGATGGCGGCACCGCCGAATGTCGACATCCAAAGCGCGCACACCGCCGTGGGTGCAATCAGCGCGCACAGGATGAATTCGCGCACGGTCCGGCCTTTCGAGATACGTGCGATGAACATGCCAACAAAGGGCGACCACGCAATCCACCATGCCCAATAGAACGTCGTCCAGCCGTGGAAGAAGCTGGTGTCTTCCCGCCCGAACGGGTTCGAGAGTGCGGGCAACAGGGTAACGTAATCGACCATGACCCCGACATAGCGGGTGATCGCCGAAACCGCTCCGGTGACGAAGAACACGAAGAAGAAAAGCGCCACCGCCATCAGCATGTTGATTTCCGAGAGCCGCTTTACGCCCTTGTCCATGCCCATCAGCACCGACCCCAGCGCAATGGCCGTGATCCCGATGATCAGCAGCACAACGACGGTGTTGCTGGTCTCAATCCCGAAGACCTCGTTCAGACCGAAGGCCACCTGTTGCGCCCCAAGGCCAAGCGATGTCGTCAGACCAAAGAGCGTGGCGAAAACGGCAAGCGTATCGATCGCATGCCCCCACCAGCCCCAGATGCGCTCGCCCAGGATCGGATAGAAGGCCGACCGCAACGTCATGGGCATGCCCTTGTTATAGGCAAAGACCGCCAGCGTCAGGCCAACCAGCGCATAGACGCACCAGCCACCCAGACCCCAGTGGTGAATGGTGCCGACGACGCCGATATACTCGTTTCCGGGTTCGGTGATGTCGATGTTGAGCGGCCTCGCGCCCCCGCCTTCCGAGAAGTTGTAGTAAGTCGGCTCGAGCACGCCGAAGAACAGAAGGCCGATGCCGATGCCAGCCGCGAACATCATCGCGATCCAGCCAGCATAGGAATAGTCGGGTGTTGCGTCCTTCCCGCCTATTCGGACCGAGCCGATGGGCAACACGATCAGCGCAAGGCAAAAGACAAGAATGACGTCGACCGACAGGACCAGAAACCAGTCAAATTCACTGGTCAAGAACGGCCTCAGCCAGCCGAAAAATTCGGCCGAGGCTTCCTGATTTGCCAGCGAGATCAGCACAAACGCGATAATCAGCAAGCTGGATATCAGGAAAACCGGGTTGTGGATGTCGAGCCCAAGCGGTCGGATGTTATCCTGACCAATCTCAAAATCTGTTGCAAAATCAGGGTCTTGGGCAGGCCCTGCTTCGTTGGCGTGTATATCTGCCATGAAATCCTCCGTCCCTAGTACGAAGAAGCGTCAGGGCAATCCGCCACAAAATCAACAAATTTGTTAACGGACGAGAGCCTTTACACGGCGCGGATCTTGAGCCGGGTGATCCGGTTCGCCTTGCGTTCCAGCACCTCGAAGCGACGGTTATGGAACGAGAAAACCTGACCCCGCGTCGGGATCGTCTGGGCTTCGTGGATCACCAAGCCGGCGACGGTCACGGCCTCTTCATCCGGCAGCGACCAGTCCATCGCACGGTTCAAATCGCGGATCGTCATGGCGCCGTCGACGATCACATCACCCGCCTCCGTCCGCCGCAGCGGGTGGTCTTCGTCGATATCGAACTCGTCGGTGATCTCGCCCACGATTTCTTCAAGGATGTCTTCCAGCGTCAGAAGCCCCTGAAGCGCGCCGTATTCATCGACGACCAGCGCAAAGTGGGTCGAGCGTCGCAGGAACTGCCGCATCTGTTCATCCAGCGGCGTCGTCTCGGGGACGAAATACGGTTCCATTGCCACCTGCATCGGGTCGAAGCCCTTGAAGACATCCTCGTTCTCGGCCCCGGCAAAGCGCGCATAGACCGCCCGCAGCAGGTCCTTTGCGTGCAGCACGCCGATGATGTTTTCCTGTTCGCCCCGATAGATCGGCAAGCGGGTGTGGTTCGAGTTGAGACAAAGCTCGAGAATGTCCTGCGGCGGCAGGTCAGCGTCGATCACTTCGATCTCGCTTCGATGCAACATGATCTCTTCGACGGTGCGATCGGCCAGATCGAGCGCCCCCAGAATGCGGTCGCGGTCTTCTTTCTCGACGACGCCTTCGGAGTGGCCCAGTTGCAAAGCACCGGCGATCTCGTCCCGGACCGCCATGATGTGGCTGTCGGGGTCGATCTTGACGCCGAACAAGGCCAGAACCGCACGCACGATGGCGCGGACGGCCGCCACGATCGGTGACAACAGGGTGACGATCACACCAATGGGGCGCGCCACACGGGCCGCCGCCGTCTCGGCGTTCGAGATCGCATAGGTCTTGGGCAGCACTTCCGCAAAGATCAGCACAAGCAGCGTCATCACCAGTGTCGCAAGCGCCACGCCGCTTTCCCCGAACAGGCGCGTGAACATCGCGGTCGCCAGCGAGGTGGCGAGGATGTTGACCAAATTGTTGCCCAGCAGGATCGAACCGATCAGCCGCTCGCTGTCCTCGGTCAGCGTCAACGCCTTGTCGGCACCTTTGTCCCCTTTCTCGGCACGCGACTTCAACTGACCCCGAGACGACGCGGTCAAAGCGGTTTCACTGCCAGAGAAAAATCCCGAGAGGATCAGAAGAAAGAAGATCGATCCGCTGATGATCCAGAATGCGGCGTCGATCATTGGGGCTGAATTTTCCATTTTTCCTTGTCAAACGGGAACCTTGTTATCTTATGGGGTCTCCAAGCCCGCAATCAAGGGAGGGACACCCGTGCGCGTGGCAGATTTCGGCCCAATTGACACGCCTGTCGTACTTTTCGGCGGGCCATACTCGAATTTGGCCGCTTTGGAGGCCCTGAGCGAGGTGATTGGCGAGCGTCCGGCAATCTGCACCGGCGACGTCGTCGCCTATGGCGCCGACCCGGTCGAGACCGTGAACCAGATGCGGGCGATGGGCGTGCATTGCATCGCCGGCAACTGCGAACGCCAAGTGGCCGAAGGCGCGCTGGACTGCGGATGCGGGTTCGACGATGGCTCGGCTTGCGATCTGCTGTCTCAAGGCTGGTACGCCTATCTGGCGAAAAACTGCGATGACGACACCGTCGCATGGCTGGCCGACCAGCCCGAGCTTGGGGTCTTCACACAAGGCGACCGACGCTATGCCGTCGTCCACGGGGGCATGACCGCGATCAACCGGTTTATCTGGCCGGACAGTCCTGTCGAAGTCTTCCTCGAGGAGATCACGGCACTCGAAACACGGCTTGGTCGGATCGACGGGGTCGTGGCCGGTCACTCGGGCATTGCCTTTCACCGGAAGGTCGAAGGCTATCAGTGGATCAATGCCGGTGCGATCGGCCTGCCACCCCATGACGGACGACCCGAGACGCGCTATGCGGTGTTGTCAAACGGCGAGGCGATCATCGAGCGGCTGTCTTACGACCATCAGCGCTCCCGCGACGCCATGGAAGCCGCTGGCTTGATGCAGGGGTATCACCAGACGATGACCACCGGCATATGGCCATCCGAGGATGTCTTGCCGGTGTCGCTGCGCCGTTAACCGGCAGATTTCGCCAATGGGTGGTGGTTTAACACCAAGTCTTTCAATCGTTCGTCCAGCACGTGTGTGTAAATCTCGGTCGTTGCGACATCGGCATGCCCCAACAGCGTCTGGATCGAGCGGAGGTCGGCCCCCCGCG
Source organism: Silicimonas sp. (assembly GCA_022826385.1). Taxonomy (GTDB): domain Bacteria; phylum Pseudomonadota; class Alphaproteobacteria; order Rhodobacterales; family Rhodobacteraceae; genus JAJDOD01. The sequence continues at coordinate 92,728 of JAJDUZ010000001.1, read as the reverse complement.
CCAGCAAATGGGTTGCGAAAGCGTGGCGCAACGTATGCGGCGTCACCTTGGCAGGGCTGACGCCTGCCGCAACGGCCAATTCCTTGATCAGGCCATAGAACCGGTGTCGTGTCAGGTGGCCGGCTTTCCCGCGCGACGGAAACAGGAATTTGGAAACCGGTGCGCCGTTTTCCAACCGGGCTTGATCTTCAGCGGCGTCCCGAAGCTGCAGCCATTCCGTAAGCGCTGCGCGAGCTGGCGAGGACAAAGGCACCATCCGCTCCTTGCCGCCCTTGCCCCGCACCAAAAGCATCCGGGGGTCACCGCGCGCAGCGGATACCGGAAGCGTGACCAGTTCGGTCACCCGCATCCCCGTCGCATAGAGCAACTCCATCAAGCAGGTGTTCCGCACCCGGTCCGCCTCGCGCCCCATGGTGCGGGCTGCCGTAAGCAGACCATCAACCTCGCTCTCGCTCAGCGTCTTCGGCAATCGTTTCTCGCGCCCCGGCCCCTTGATCCTGATCGCCGGGTTGTCTGTGCGCCAGCGTTCCTCGAACGCAAAGCGATAGAACTGCTTGATCGCCGACAGACGACGCGCCCGTGTCGCGCGGCTCATACCGTTGGCGTCCAGCGAGATCAGGTAACTCTCGATATCTGACTGCTGGGCGGCCATGAAATCCAACCCGGCCCCGTCCAGCCAACCGGCAAAATCATTGAGGTCGCGGGCATAGGCCAGTTGCGTGTTGCGCGCCGCATCAAGTTCCGCCGACTGCGCTTCCAGAAACGTGGCTATCTGAACACCCGCCTTCATGCCGCCCCCTCGATCAGCACCAGCTCGACCGCGATCTGACGCGCCAAGTCCTGCAAACCGATGCGCCGCAAGGCCGCCAGCGACTGGGCCGTTGTATCCGGGTTTCCCGTGGCCCCTTCGGCCAGTTGGTCCAGCGCCCGGAACAGCGCCTCACCACGTCGATCATCCGCAATCAAGGCTTCGAACGCCGGGCCCGCATTCACCGACGAGAGCCCCCGTATGATCGCGCGCCCAAACGCGTCACCCGCCGGTTGTGTTCCAACGCGATTGGCCGCAATCGACAACAGGAACTGGTCCTCGGTCGAGGAATTGGCAAATTGCGCGGCAAGCTCGACATCTTCCGCCAACAAAGCAATCTCGAAGGCAAGGTGCATGGCCCCACCGGGCTCTTCGACACGACGAAGCGTCGGCACGATCCAACGGGCAAACGCCGCCTCATATCCAGCGTCGCGCGCAGCCGCCCAAGCCTTGGGCAAGTGCGTCAGCACCGCGTCGTCATCGTTTTCCCGTCGCGCGCCACTCAAGGCCTGAAACGCAACGACGCGCTCCCACACGCCGCCCGAGGCCGAGGCAGCACGTTCTTCATACACCTCAAGCAAACGCTCAAAGGGAATGGCGCCGCTGGCGGCCAACCGCTCGGCCGCATTCAACCGGGCTTTCCAGCCCACCGTGTCGGACATATCCGCAAAGGCGAAAGGCAGCGGCAAACGGTCGGTCGCGATCCTCTCGCCGACAGCCTCGTAAAGCCGGAATTGCAACGGTGTCGGCACCGCAGGTGCGGGCGGGATCGGCTCACCTTCGAACAGTTCCGGATCTAGGAAGTGCAACAACAAAGCGTCTTCACGCTCGGTCAGAATGCCCAGTGTTTCGGCGTTTCCCAGCGTCAGCGCGGCGACATCGAATTGGCCGAGACGCGCAAGGCAGAAGATCCGCGCCGGATAGGTGGGCGAGAATTCGGGCGTCGCTTCAATTTCACGGCAAGATTCGGTCTCACGGCCCAGCAGCAGGGCGATGTCGAACTGGCGTCGGAACAATTGTGGGTCTTCAAGCCCGGCCTGTCGGATCAGGTCACTTGCTTCGTCCAAGTGGCCTTTCTCAAGCAATCTGTCGATGCGCGCAAAGAAGAACGCGTCGTTGACCGCGGCATCAATCGGCGCAGACAATCGGGCCTGAAGCATGTCCGCCAGAAACCGGTGAATGGCCGGTGGCGTGCCGTCGCCAAACGTGACCCGGGACAGCGCTGCAGACAGGTCCGCCGCAGAGCTTCGCCCCCAGACATCAACCGGCAGGCCAAGGGCGTCCGCGTCAATCACCCCGACACTGTCGGGCACAGGGGCATCCAGCGACGTGACCGTCACGGCATCCGGCAGTTTCGCGGATTGATGCAGCGGCTGGCCTGTTGACGGCACGCTTGGGGCTTCTGCCTCTTCGCGAACCGAATTCGACAACCAGTCGATCGCGCTCAACGGCGCGGTTTCGGCAAACGCTTCAACACTCAGCAGACTTGCAAGCCCGGCAAGAGACGCAATCCTAGTTGCCATCCAGCGTCACCGGTTCACTCACCTCGTCTTGGTCTGGGCTCAGATCCCCAAGATAGGCATAGCCGACGACAGCCGCGCCAATCAGCACGGCAAGCACAAACAAGAATCTCAGCAGTCTCAGCATCGCGAAACCTCTTTGCCCCAAAGCCCGCCAGCGCGGGTCGAAACCGCTCTTCGGCGGCCTTAAGGCATTTATAACTGGTCTTTTCCGGAAGATCACGCCATTCAGAGCCTCGGCGTGAAAAAGAACTGGGGGACGCGGCGGAATTGCCATTCCACCTGAAAAAGACAGTGGCCATGGTCGGCATGATGGGCGCGGGCAAGACCGCGATCGGCACCGCTTTGGCCAAACGCCTTGACGTGCCGTTCCTGGACAGTGACGCCGAAATCTCGCGCGCGGCGAACATGACGATCGCCGAGATCTTCGAGCGTGACGGCGAAGCCTTCTTCCGCGACCGCGAAACCGAAGTGATCGCCCGGCTTCTGGACGGGGCCCCTTGCATCCTGTCGACGGGGGGCGGTGCATATCTCCGCGAGGAAAACCGGGAAATGATCACCCGCCGAGGCACCGCGCTCTGGCTGAGAGCCGAGCTTGAATTGCTCTGGCAGCGGGTCCGGCACAAGACCACGCGCCCCTTGTTGCACACGTCCGATCCCCGCGCGACCTTGGCCGCACTGCAGCAGGCCCGCGACCCGCTCTATGCCAAGGCCGACATCATCGTCGACTGCGAGTTTGATTTCTCGATCGACCAGATGACCGACAAGGTGATCGAAACCATGCTGGACCATCCCGACATTCTGGAGGTCACTCAATGATCCGCGAAACCGTCCACGTCCCTCTCGGGGATCGCAGCTATGATGTCATCATTGGCGAGGGCCTGATCGCGAACGCGGCGTCTGAACTGCGCCCGCTCCTTCCGCGCCCGCGGGTCGCCGTCCTGACCGACGAGAATGTGGCCCACGCGCATCTCGACGCCCTGCAATCCGGCCTCGGCGACATCCAGATGACGGCGCTGTCCCTGCCTGTTGGCGAAGCCACGAAAAGCTGGCCGGCACTTGAGAAAAGCGTCGAGTGGCTTCTGGCCGAGAAACTGGAACGGCGCGACGTGATGATCGCCCTTGGCGGCGGCGTGATCGGCGATCTTGGCGGCTTCGCGGCGGCCATCGTCCGCCGGGGCATCCGCTTCGTGCAAATCCCGACATCCCTGCTGGCGCAGGTCGACAGTTCGGTCGGCGGCAAGACCGCGATCAATTCGGGGCATGGCAAGAACCTTGTCGGCGCATTCCATCAGCCTGCGCTGGTGCTTGCGGATATCGGCGTGCTCGACACGCTCGCACCCCGTGACTTCCTGGCAGGCTATGGCGAGGTGGTGAAATACGGTCTGCTCGGCGACGCCGAGTTCTTCGCCTGGCTCGAAACCAACGGCCCTGCCCTCGCAACAGGCGACCGCGCCCTTCGCACACACGCCATCAAACGATCTGTCGAGATGAAGGCCGATATCGTCGCCCGCGACGAAACCGAGCAAGGCGACCGGGCGCTGCTGAACCTTGGCCACACGTTCTGTCATGCGCTGGAAGCTGCAACCGGCTATTCAGACCGCCTGCTGCACGGCGAAGGTGTCGCGATCGGCTGCGCGCTGGCGTTCGAGTTGTCGGCAAGACTGGGCCTCTGCAGCCAGGAAGAGCCCAGCCGGGTCCGCGCCCACCTGAAAGCCATGGGCATGAAAACCGACCTTGCCGACATCCCCGGTGATCTGCCGGATGCCGACCGGTTGATCGACCTGATGGGTCAGGACAAGAAAGTCATCGACGGCAAGCTCAGGTTCATTCTGGCGCGTGGCATTGGCGAGGCATTTGTCACCGACGATGTCCCGAGAGAGACCCTGCACGGCGTCCTTCAAGACGCCTTGTCCTCCATCGGCCGATAAATATCCCGGGGGTGCGGGGGCAGCGCCCCCGCGTCGCGACCGCGAAGCGGGCGCAAAACCTCAGAACGGGATTTCGTCGTCCAGGTCCTGGCTGACCGGCGCCGGGCTTGACGATCCACCACCATAGCTGTCGCCGCGGTCATCGTAACCGCCGCCGCCACCACCGGCATTGTCGCCGCGACCATCCAACAGGGTCAGTTCCCCCTTGTAGGGGCGCAGCACGACCTCGGTCGTATAGCGATCCTGGCCCGACTGGTCCTGCCATTTGCGGGTCTCGAGCTGACCTTCAAGATACACTTTCGAACCCTTGCGCAGGTACTGCTCGGCGATCCGCGCCAGCGGCTCCGAGAAAATCGCGACCGAATGCCACTCCGTGCGCTCGCGGCGCTCGCCAGTGTTGCGGTCTTTCCAGTTCTCGGACGTTGCGACGCGCAGGTTGCACACCTTGCCGCCGTTCTGGAACGTGCGCACTTCCGGGTCCCGGCCCAGATTGCCCACCAGAATGACCTTGTTGACTGATCCTGCCATGTTGCTGCTCCCCGAATCTCTGCGTGTGCTGTTGACAGACTACATCATGGTTAACAGGCCATGAAGCAAGACCTTGCGGCTGAAAACTGCAAAACCCCTAAATATCCAGTTCCACCGACACCGGAAAATGGTCCGACGCGGTCAAAAGCGCCTCGCGCAACTCGGGCGTTCGCTCGCAGGCCGGGTCTTCGAACGGGTGCCAGATGCGCCAGTCATGCGCCTTGTCCCGCAAGTCTGGCGACACCATCACATAGTCCAACAGCGTCTGCATCCAGCGCCGCTTGGCCGAGACCCAGAACCGCGCGCTGGTCGGCATCCAGCCCAGCGGGCGGCGGATCACGGTTTCGGCATGCGGATCGTAAAGCCGGATGTCGTCGTCATCGCCAATGACGATCTCGACCCCGGAGCGTCCGAACAAGCGCTCGTATTCATCAAGTCCCGGACCATCGTTGAAATCCCCCAGAACAACCAGCGGCTCGTCCAATGCCAAATGCTCGTCCACCCGCTCGCGCAGCCAGATGCACTGCGCCAGTTGCTTGCGACGGTTTTCAATGGCGATGCGCATGACCTGCTCGGGGCGGCGCGCGCCGTGTGGCGCTTTTGACTTCGCATGCACCCCGATCATGCGCAGCCGCGTCCCTCCTGCCGTTTCGACCGCCAGTTCAAGCGGTGGCTTCGACCAGCGCACCTTCTCGGGATCGGCATCCACGTCCAGATCAATCCGGTAGCTTTCATCGAACCGCGGTGTTCCCCGCGGATCATGCGCCGCGGTCATCACATCGGGATCATAGAGCAGCGCGATTTCCTGCTGTGTTTCGTTGATGAACCCCATGACCGCCTTGGTCGCCCGCAAGCCGACGGTGGCCGCAAAGGTCTCGAGCGCCTTGGTGCCATCCCGACGACGGTGACTGTCTGGCGCTTCGATGATCATCACCGCATCCGCGTCCAGTGCCGTGAACACGATGCCCAGCGCTTCCAGTTGCGACCGCCGGGTCACATCGTGGCGCCCCGACCACGCGTCATCCGCCAGAAGCGCGCCTTCGTCATCGAAGAGGTTCGAGAACCACTCGACATTATAGGTGGCAATCCGCATCAGGCCTGCCCTTCGCTGATCTCTTCCCACGCCCGGTTGATCGCGATCAGACGCTTCTCGGCCAGCTTCACGGCTTCCTCCGGCACACCGCGCGCCATCATTCGGTCCGGATGGCTCTCGCGCACCAATTGCCGCCATGCCCGCCGAATGGTCTCGATGTCGGTCCCCGGCTCGACGCCAAGAACGTCATAGGGGTCAGGCTCGGCATCGGGCACGAACCGTGCACGCAACGCCTTGAATTCGCGGTCCGGCAATCCGAAAATCCCGGCCACCCGCGCAAGATAGTCGTCTTCCTGAGGGTGATAGGACCCATCCGCGACCGCAATGTAAAAAAGCCCTTCCATCAGGTCGCAGAGCGTCCCGTCAGCGCGTTCAAACATCGCGGCCACGCGGCGGGCATAATCCTCGAAACCCGCCACGTCCTGCCGGGCGAGGTTGAACAGGCGAGCGGTGTTGGCCTCTTCCTCTTTCGGAATATAGAACACCTCGCGAAAGGCGGCGACTTCGTTCCGCGTCACCAGCCCGTCCGCCTTGGCCATCTTGGCCCCCAGCGCAATCACCGCAATCGTGAACGCCACGCTGCGTTCGGGCGGCGAGCGAAGCTTCTCGAAAACCACGCTCAGGCTCTCGCCCGCGCGGAGGGCCGCAAGGGCCTCGGCAATACGTTCCCAAATCGTCATGGCGCGACCCTAGGGCGCGCGGCGTGCAGATTGAACCTGTAAATCGTGCATCGGGTCGTCAGAACCGCGTGACCCGCGAAAACCGCACCAAAAGCCCTGAAAATCGGCAGATGCGATACGAAAACGGTCCGGCCTAACCCGCCTCATCCGGCGCCAGCAGCCATTTGCGCATCAGCACCAGGTCCATCCACCGTCCGAACTTGAACCCGACCTTTGGCAACACCGCCACCTCTTCATACCCAAGCCGCGCATGAAACCCGACCCCTGCCGGGTTTTCCCCGCTGATCCCGGCCCAAAGCGACCCGATACCGGCCTCACGCGCATGATCCTCGGCGGCCACCATCAAGGCCCGCCCCGCGCCCTGCCCACGCGCCTCCGGAGCGAGGACAATCGTGTGCTCCATGGCGCGGGCATAACCGACGCCGCGCCGAAACTGGATGTACGATACAAAACCCAGCACCATGCCGTCGGTTTCGGCGACGAGGAAACAGGGCAGCGTCTCGATCGCGTCGCGCACCATCTCGGGCGTCTTTTCCTCGGCATTGAAGGTAATGGCCGTGTCCCGGATGACCGGGTTCTGGATGCGCATAATGGCGTCTGCATCCCTGGCCTCTGCGAACCGGACAATCATGCGAGGATCCGTGTTCCTTCGGGCGTTGAAATCGTGGCGATCAGACGCTTCTCAGGGCCCGTCTGCACCACCACCTCGGACATGGTCCGCACCGCGGGAAAGGCGGCAATCAGATCGTCTGCCTGCGGGTGGAACACGTCAAGCCGCGACAACCGCAGCCCCTGATCGGGCAAATGCGTTGCGGGATGGGCGCTGTTCCTGTCCCATTCAAGCAGCGCCGGCATCGCCGCGTCGAACGGCAGGTTGCCATCCTCGGGCACCGCCATGGCCCAGCTGAAGGCACCCCGCGACAACTCATGGGCATGGCCAGTCCCCACAGGCGCCGCATCAAGCGCTTCATCAAGATCGTCAGTCCGGCATGCCCAATGCGTCATCCGCGGCGCTTCGCGAAATGTATCCAGACTGAACCACCGGGGGGTGGCGGGTGCCGGCGCCTCGGGGTTGATCGCGATCACCTCAAGATACTCGTTCGGGCCCAGCGACAACAACAGGTTATGCGTGCCCATATGCGGGTGCTGCCCGCCCGGCGAGAGCTTGGCCCCCAATACGGCCTCGACATAGGTCGCCCCTTCTTCCAGCGAGCGCGCCGCGACAACCAGATGATCCATGCGAAGCGAGAACAACATACCCGCAGCCTTCTTCCCTACAGCCCGCATAATTTGAACGACGGCGCACCGGATGGAAAGAACCGAATTGCCACCCTCAGGCGCGCAGGTCTTTCGGGGAAGCCATGACAACGAATGTCGTCAGGGCATTCACCTGCGGCAGTGTCCCCAACGTGTCGGCGTGAAACGCCTTATACGCCCCCAGATCCGAGACCTCGACCCGCAAAAGATACTCGACCGAGCCAGTGATGTTATGACACTCGACCACCTCCGGCGCCGCACTGATGGCCGTCTCGAACGCCGCTTGTGCCACTGTCGTGTGGTCGTTCAGTCCGACCGTAATGTAAGCAACGAACCCGCGCCCCAACCGCGTACTGTCAAGGACCGCTCGGTAACCGCGGATCACGCCGATGCGCTCAAGTGTTTGCACCCGGCGCAGACAGGCCGACGGCGAAAGGCCGACCCGCTCGGCCAGTTCCGTATTAGGTAAACGGCCGGACCCGGATAGCTCTTGCAATATTCGGTGGTCAATTTTGTCTATATCAGTCATTCATTGCAAAATTAGTGCCTGTAATCGCATCTTTGCAATCACTAATCGTCAATATCCGCATAACGTGGCGCCATGATGCTGGAACTTCTTCTTGCCCTTGTCGGCTTTGCCTTCGTCTCGTCGATCACGCCCGGCCCGAACAATCTGATGTTGATGGCCTCCGGCGCCAATTTCGGCTTCGCCCGAACGATCCCGCATATGCTGGGGATCAGCATTGGTCACAGCTTCATGATTATCATGGTGGGGCTTGGGTTGATCCAGCTTTTCGACGCCTATCCGATCCTGCACACCATCATGACAGTGCTGAGCGTGGCCTACCTGCTCTACCTCGCCTGGAAGATCGCGAATGCCGCCCCACCGGCCAAGGGCGAAGCCAAAGGTGCCCCCCTGACCTTCCTGCAGGCGGCAGCCTTTCAATGGGTGAACCCGAAAGCCTGGTTCATGGCGCTGACGGCGATCACCGTCTATGCCCCCGGCCAGACCACCACCGCGATCACGCTGGTCGCAATTGTCTTCGCGATGACGAACCTGCCTTCGATTTGTGTCTGGACAGGCCTCGGTGTGCAGATGCGGCGCTGGTTGACAAATCCGAACCGGCTTCGCGCCTTCAACTGGACGATGGCGCTCTGCCTCGTCGCGACGCTCGCTTTTTTGCTCTGACCCGCGTTTCCATCGGCCCGGAAATATCCCGGGGGTACGGGGGCAGAGCCCCCGCGGCGCGACGCCAGAGGCGGCGCAAAACCTCTAAGCCGTCAGCCTCGCGCGTCACGAATGAGACGCAGGATATCTGCAGCCGCTTCGGGAATGTTCGTTCCCGGCCCGAAGATCGCCTTCACACCCTTGCTTTTCAGGAAGTCGTAATCCTGCTGCGGAATGACGCCCCCGCAGATCACGATAATGTCGCCTGCATCAGCGGCCTCCAGGGCCTCGATCAGCTTCGGCGCCAAAGTCTTGTGACCGGCCGCCTGGCTTGAAATGCCGACCACGTGCACATCGTTGTCGACCGCGTCCTGCGCGGCTTCCTCGGGCGTCTGGAACAGCGGGCCCACATCCACGTCGAACCCGATATCGGCAAAGGCCGTCGCAATCACCTTGGCGCCCCGGTCGTGGCCGTCCTGCCCCATCTTGACGACCAGCATGCGCGGGCGGCGGCCTTCCTCCTCGGCAAAGGCCTCGACATCCTTCTGGATCGCGGCAAACCCTGCGTCGCCCTCGTAGGCCGCGCCATAGACGCCTGCAAGCGTCTTCACCTCGGCCCGGTGACGGCCGAACACTTTTTCCATCGCCATGCTGATCTCTCCTACACTCGCACGCGCCCGCGCAGCCTCAACCGCTGCCGCAAGAAGGTTGCCGTCCCCTGCCGCGGCCTCTTCCACCGCCTTCAACGCCGCATCACAGGCGCCTGCATCGCGTTCCGACCGGATGCGCTCCAGTCGCGCAATCTGTGCGTCGCGAACCTTTTCGTTGTCGACCTCGAGAATATCGATCGGGTCTTCCTTGTCCTTGCGGTACTTGTTGACGCCAACGATCACCTCGTCGCCCCGGTCGATCATCGCCTGACGGCGGGCGGCGGATTCCTCGATCCGCAGCTTGGGCATGCCGCTGGCGACGGCCTTGGTCATGCCGCCCATCTCCTCGACCTCGTCCATCAGGGCCCAGGCCTTCTCGGCCAATTCTGCCGTCAGGCTTTCGACATAGTATGACCCCGCCAGCGGATCGACGACATTGGTGACGCCGGTTTCCTCCTGCAAAATCAACTGCGTATTCCGGGCAATCCGGGCACTGAAATCAGTTGGCAGAGCAATCGCCTCGTCCAGCGCGTTTGTGTGAAGCGACTGCGTGCCACCCAAAACCGCGCTCATCGCCTCATATGCCGTGCGCACCACGTTGTTGTAAGGGTCCTGTTCCTGCAACGAAACGCCGGAGGTCTGGCAATGGGTGCGCAACATCTTCGAGCGCGGGTTCTTCGGCTCGAACTCGTCCATCACCCGGCTCCAGAGCAACCGGGCCGCACGCAGCTTGGCCGCTTCCATGAAGAAGTTCATGCCAATCGCAAAGAAGAATGACAGGCGCCCCGCAAACTTGTCGACATCCATACCCCGCGCGATTGCGGCGCGCACGTACTCCCGCCCATCCGCCAGCGTATAGGCCAGTTCCTGCACAAGGTTCGCGCCGGCTTCCTGCATGTGATAGCCGCTGATCGAGATCGAGTTGAACTTCGGCATGTGGTCCGCGGTATAGGCGATGATGTCGGCCACGATTCGCATCGACGGTTCCGGCGGATAGACATATGTGTTCCGCACCATGAACTCTTTCAGAATGTCGTTCTGAATGGTGCCGGACAAAAGCGCCTTGTCGTGCCCCTGCTCTTCACCCGCCACGATGAAACTCGCAAGGATCGGGATCACCGCGCCGTTCATCGTCATCGACACGCTGACCTGATCCAGCGGGATGCCGTCGAAAAGGATCTTTATGTCCTCGACACTGTCGATGGCCACGCCCGCCTTGCCGACATCCCCCAGAACGCGCGGGTGGTCACTGTCATAGCCGCGGTGCGTTGCAAGATCGAACGCCACCGAAACGCCTTGCTGCCCAGCGGCCAGGTTGCGGCGATAGAAGGCGTTCGATTCCTCGGCGGTCGAGAACCCGGCATATTGCCGAATGGTCCACGGTCGCCCCGCATACATCGTTGCCTTCACCCCGCGGGTGAAGGGCGCAAATCCCGGAACTTCGCCCATCTGTGGCAAGCCCTCGGTGTCGTCCGACGTATAGAGTGGTTTGACCCGGATGCCTTCCAGCGTCTCCCACTCGAGGTCACCCAACGCGCGCCCGCGCAGTTCCTTTTCGGCCAGAGCCTTCCAATCGGTCATATCGGGTCCTCCATTTCACAGGGGCGATGCAAATTTCTGGAAAGAAATTTGTCAAAACTCTTTGAAGAGTTTTGGTCGGCCCTTCGATTTTTCGTTTTCCGGCATATATTCAACGTGAACGGAGACGCAGACATGACGCCCACCGCATTGAAAGTTCTTGGTTTTCTTCCGCTTCTGGCCTTGGCCGGTGCCGCTGGTGCAACCGACAGCACCAGCCCGGACCCGCTGGCGCTTTGGGAAGCCGACAAAACGGTCACGCTGGATGCAGGCGAGGTCGAGCTTGATGCCTTCAAGTGGACCGCCCGCCCGATCGTGGTTTTCGCGGACAGCGCCGTTGATCCGGCGTTCCAGCGGCAGATCGAATTGCTGACAGCGCGGACGGAAGACCTTGTTGAACGCGATGTCGTTTTGATCACCGACACCGACCCTGCGGCGCGCTCGGCGCTTCGGACCAAACTGCGTCCACGCGGGTTCATGCTGACGCTGATTGGCAAGGATGGCGGCGTGAAGCTGCGCAAACCCTTCCCGTGGGACGTCCGAGAGTTGACCCGGCAAATCGACAAAATGCCGATCCGGCGACAGGAAATCCTCGACGCGAAGGCGGCCGCACGCGAAGCGGGAACAGAGTAAACCTGCATCTCACACCCCTCCTGCGGCCAGGAAGCTGGCGCCCGGCGGAAGCCCTGCGGCCCAATCCCGAATGTCGGCTTGCAGGCCTCGGGCCTCGGTCGCATTGATGGCATAAAACGACACGGCAGCGCCCCCAAGGAAAGGCCCGCCTTCGGTCTCGAGCAACAGCTGACCCAGCGGCACCCAATCCGGCCCCAGCGCCTCGGCCAGCACCCGATCATAGATCATGGCGACACGGACATCATGCTGTTCGGCGAGCGTGTCCGCCCAGCCAGGTGCCGCATCGGACACGCGACGCTCCAGCGCCTCTGCCGAAGCCAGCCCCCACAGGTCCAGCACGTGGTTCGGGTTGTTCCAGGCCACATATCCAAGGTCATTCACCGCCACCGGCGCCTTCAGGTGATCCTTGGCGAACCGCGCCATCTGCCCCTGTTGGAGCGCAATCGCGCGCGGGTTGTAAATGAAATCATCGAACTGCGGGACATAGGTTGCAGCCCCGCCGAACAAGGCGATCAGCAGAACCGTTGTGCGCGTCAACACGTTGGACGTCGCAACCAAAAGGGCCAAGGACGCCACCAGCGACAGGACAAGATAGTTTTCGTACCGGTCCAGCCAACCAACCGAAGCGACCGCCAGATGCGCCGCGGCTGCGGCTGCAACCGCGAGCCCGATCAGCCCAAGCCCACGGGCACCACGTGCAACGGAGAGCGCGCCGATCAGGCCCACCGCCAGCATCAGAGCGAAGACGAAAAGGCCGCCGGGCTGGTCGATATTGTAGTTGAAGTTGCTCAAGGCCCCGCCAAGGAATCCGGACTCGTCAGCTTGCGCATTTGGCAGTTTGGCATTGACCGAGTTCGGCAACGGATCAAGCCCGAGCCGGGTCAGGATCACGGTGAAGAGGACGACGGGCGCCATCGCCAGCGCACCCACACCCAGCCCGGCAACGGGCCGGCCCATCAGCAAAAGAACCCCGCCAGCGGCCAAGGCGAGGGCCAGCCCTTCCAGCCGAAAGGCCGGGGCAAGGACGACGCCGAGCAGCAGCAGCGCCGGAATGCGCCCCGTCTCGACAAACCGCCAAAGGCCGATGACGATCGCAAGCGAAGCCGCGCCGTGGCCAAGGTTTTCCATCCCCGTCGACGCGACCAAAGGCAGTGTCAGCGCAAGCGGTGCAAAAGCCGCCAAGACAGGACCCAGCCGCGGGATCCGGGCTTGCGCGATCGCCCAGCCCAGCAAGGCGGACGCGGAGGCAAGAAAAGCCACGTTCCACACCAGCGGCAGCCAGACCTGCACATCCATCCCCGCCCAAGTCGGCAACAGCAACGGATAGAGAGGCGACGACGCGGCCGACGCATATTCACCGGGATTGACGCCATAGCCGCCCGCAAAAATCTGCTCGGCCATGGCAAGGTGAATATAGGCGTCATCCAACGCGTATTCGAACCGGCCCGCGTTCAGGACCATCGCGACGCCGGTCCAGGCGGCGAAGGCGGCCAGCCCGCCCAGAAGCCCCGAGGCAATATGCACCCGATTCGACGTCATCGCCGGGCATTTTCCGAAACGGAAAATGGTCCGGAAAATGACTCATTTTCCGGCACTCGTTCCAAACTTTCGTGCCTAGAAGCGATCATTCGAACTCCATGATGACGTCATCCACGGCCAGACTGTCGCCGGGCCCGGCATTGATCTTGGCGACCGTGCCCTTCTTCTCGGCCCGCAGGATGTTTTCCATCTTCATCGCCTCAACGGTGCAGAGCGCCTGTCCCTCCTGCACCTCCTGCCCCTCTTCCACGTCGATCTTCACGATCAGGCCCGGCATCGGGCAAAGCAGCATCTTCGACGTGTCCGGCGGTGTCTTGACGGGCATCAGGGCCGCCAATTCGGCTTGGCGGGGCGTCAGCACGGTAATGCTCAGGTCCGCCCCGCGGTGGCGCACCCGATAACCATTGCTTTCGGGATCGACCTTCAGCACCAACGGCACGCCGCCGACCTGCAGTTCGGCCAGCATCTGTCCCGGCGTCCAATCGCTGGTGACGCGGATGTCCTCGCCGTCCGCGAACCGGATGTCCGCACCGGCGTGATCCGCCGTCATCGCGACATCGAACGTGTGATCGGCCACCGAGACAACCCAGTCGACCCCAACCTGGCGGGTATGATTGTCGAGACGGCCCGATATCCGCGCCCGGCGGATCTCGGCCACGCGGTGCATCGCGGCGGCCGCGGCAGCGATGCGGCGGCATGTCGGTTCGTCGGGTGTCACCCCGGCAAAACCATCGGGGTATTCTTCCTCGATGAAGGCCGTTGTCATGTCGCCGCTGATGAACTTGGCATGATCATAGACCGCCGAGAGGAACGGGATGTTGTGCCCGATCCCTTCGACCTCGAACCGATCCAGCGCGATGCGCATTTCTTCGATCGCAGCCGCCCGGTCGGGGGCCCATGTGCAAAGTTTGGCGATCATCGGGTCGTAATACATGCTGATCTCGCCGCCTTCGAAGACGCCGGTGTCATTGCGAACGGCGCGGTTGTCCTCGGCAACCTCTTCGGGCGGGCGATACCGTGTCAGGCGCCCGATCGACGGCAGGAACCCGCGATAGGGATCTTCGGCATAAAGTCGGCTTTCCATCGCCCAGCCGTTGATCCCGATACCGGACTGCGTCAGCGGCAGTTTCTCGCCATAAGCCACGCGGATCATCTGTTCTACCAGGTCGATGCCGGTGATCAGTTCCGTCACCGGATGCTCAACCTGCAGACGGGTGTTCATCTCGAGGAAGTAAAAGTTCCTGTCGCCATCGACGATGAACTCGACCGTGCCAGCGCTGGAGTATCCAACCGCATGTGCCAGTGCGAGCGACTGCTCGCCCATCGCCTGACGCGTTGCTTCGTCGAGGAACGGTGACGGCGCTTCTTCGATGACCTTCTGGTTCCGGCGCTGGATCGAACATTCACGCTCGTTCAGGTAAACGCCGTTGCCGTGGCTGTCGCAAAGCACCTGGATTTCGATATGGCGGGGCTGTGTGACGAACTTCTCGATGAAGATACGGTCATCCCCGAAGCTCGACGCGGCTTCGTTCTTCGATGACTGGAAGCCTTCGCGGGCTTCTTCGTCATTCCAAGCGATGCGCATGCCCTTGCCGCCGCCGCCAGCACTGGCCTTGATCATCACCGGATAGCCGATCTCGGTCGAAATCTTCACCGCTTCGTCGGCATCTTCGATCAGGCCCATATAGCCCGGCACGGTTGAGACATTCGCGTCCTGCGCGATCTTCTTCGAGGTGATCTTGTCGCCCATCGCCTCGATCGCGCCCTTGGGCGGGCCGATGAACGCGACGCCGGCGGCTTCCAGCGCTTCGGCGAATTTCGGGTTCTCGGACAGGAAGCCATAGCCCGGATGCACGGCTTCGGCCCCGGTCTGGCGGATCGCGTCCATCACCTTGTCGATCACGATATAGGACTGGTTGGCCGGCGCCGGGCCGATATGCACGGCCTCATCCGCCATCTTGACGTGCAGCGCGTGAGCATCTGCGTCCGAGTAGATGGCAACGGTCTGGATGCCCATCTTGCGGGCAGTCTTGATAACCCGGCAGGCGATTTCGCCCCGGTTGGCGATCAGGATTTTCTTGAACATGTCCCCTCCACGAAAAAGAGCTGCCCGGCATCGCGCCGGACAGCTCTTCGGTTGTTCGGTTGGGCGGGGCTATCCCCGCCGTTGTCAGAAACGCTGGACGTCGTCTGCCAAAGCGCCAGCGGCACCGCCGACGGCTGCGCCGACAAGGCATTCGCCGTCGTCAATGATTTCGCCTGCCAGACAACCTGCGCCTGCACCGATGAGCGCGCGCTCAAGATCGGTGCCTTGGCTGCAGGCCGAAAGGCCAAGAATTGCTGCGATTGCAATGATTGGAAGTGTCTTCTGCATTTTTTTCTGCCTCTGCTACGCGTTGGGGTCTTCCCCTGCGCTGTAAAAGGCGTTCTTTCGCAGTGATATTCAATAACATTCGGCTGCCCGACGCCCCGATCGGCATCAAGCAGCCGGTTTTGTGGTTGGGTACGCTGTCGATCAGCGCTGCGAGACGGCGCCGGCCACGCCGCCTGCGATGGCACCTTCGACACAGCGGCCATTGACCAACGTGTATCCAGCGGCACATCCGATGGCGGCCCCGACAAGCGCGGCATCCCGCTCGCCGTTGATTTCGTCACAAGCGGTGACAAATGTGAGCGCGCCGAACAGCGCAATGGGGGCAAGTTTCGACATTGTCTTTTCCTTCTTGGGGTGGGTGCGCTGTGAAAGCGCGATGTGTCCAAGAAGGTTTCAGCCGGTCGATATTCAATAACAGTGCTGGATATCAGCCCCGTCCCGGCAGGGTTCCGCCAAAACGGGACGTCGGTCGGCGCGAGGCCGCCCGGGCTTGCCTCAATCGTCGTCGTAGTCGTCGTCGTCGCCGTAGTACCGACCGCGTCCCCGTGATCTTGTGTCGAGAAGAGCTCCGAGCGCGCCTCCGAGGATGGCACCTTCGACGCAGCGCCCATCGCGATAGATTTCACCGACAACGCATCCCGCGCCTGCGCCGACGGCAACGCGTTCAACATCGCTCTCGATGCCGAGCTCGCTGCACGCGGAAAGAGAAAATACGCCAAACGCGGTCGCGACCGCTTTGATGGATGATTGCATGTTGTAAGACCTTCGTCCTGTTTTTGAATGCGACCCCAAGGCATCCAACGCCGATGGCAGGACGGATATTCAATAGCATCCGGTCTATAACTTTTGATTACAGCAACACGTTGCCGAACCCACGAAGGTCCGACCGGGTAATTCCGGTCGGACCGACGTGAAGGGGAAGGGTAACGGTTCTTACTTGTGGAGGCACATCCGTGAGTGGAGGGACGCGCCTGCACAGTCAGCTTGCACATTCGCGATCCACACGAAAAGGAAAAGCTTCCCCGGCCATGCAAACCGGCAAGTCTTTGCCAAAACGAGAGAATCCAGAGCGACTTCATGCCACCCACGTTCCGTCGAACGCCTCGGGAAACGATGCACGGGCGCGATTCTCATCAATTTTCAACAAGGAGTCGTAGCTTTCGGGGTCAAACGGATCTTCGGCGGGAATCACTTCGCGACCGAACAGCCACGAGATGCGACCGGCATCAAGATTGCCCCTCTCGAACGGTTCATCCCCGAAATAGTCCCACAAACAGGCCATGAACGCTGAATCGGCATCGCGATCAGCTTTCCTGCGGTCCGCGAACCGTTCGCGCGAAACAATGCGCGTGACACCGCGCGGGTTGGCGCGCCGGATTGTGAACTGAAAGTCAGTACCGGGCATGCGACCCGGGAATCCCCTGTGCTTCAGCATGTCTTTCCTCCCGCGAGCGGTGGAAATTCACTGATCTGACTGGGGAACGACCAAGATAACGTCTTCCTGCACGACACAGGCCGATGTGGCTGCGAGCGCAATGATGACAACGATTTTCGAGAGAATGTGCATTTTATCCCAATGCGGGGGTTCGGTCGGGGCTGACGCCCCGACCAAGAAAGTTCTGAATCAGAACTTCTCCATAACCGGCTCTTCCATGACCATGGGTTCTTCAACCATGACTTCTTCTTCCTGCTGAGCACAGGCGGAAAGTACAGTGAAGAGGCCAAGGGCCAGGAGGGCTTTGAGGGTGTTCGACATGACTGTCTCCTTCGATCCGTCAAGGCCGTATTGTCTGCTCGGCCTTTCCAATAGTCCCGCACGCAAATCGCGTACGGCGTGACACTAGCCGACCGAAAACCCGTGTCCAGAAGATAGTTACAGGCAACGGCGGATAGATGCTGATTAGCGCATTTCACTGGATTGTTTCCAGCCCCAAAGGTCAAGCCGCAAATATTAACGGCCCTGTGGCAAGAAGATCGCATGTCGCGAACCGGCTCAAAGCGGGATGTTGTCATGCTTCTTCCAGGGATTCGAAAGGCTCTTGGTGCGCAGCGAGGCAAATGCGCGCGCAACGCGCCGCCGCGTCGATTGCGGCATGATCACTTCGTCGATGAAGCCGCGTTCGGCGGCCCGGAAGGGATTGGCAAAGTTGGTTTCATACTCGGCCGTGCGTTCTGCAATCTTTTCGGGATCATCCAATTCCGAGCGATAGAGGATCTCGGTTGCGCCCTTGGCACCCATCACCGCGATTTGCGCCGTGGGCCAAGCATAGTTGAAATCTCCGCGCAGATGCTTCGAGGCCATAACGTCATAAGCACCGCCATAAGCCTTGCGCGTAATCACCGTCACTTTCGGCACCGTGGCCTCGCCATAGGCAAAGAGCAGCTTGGCCCCGTGCTTGATGACGCCGCCGTATTCCTGCGCGGTTCCCGGCAGGAACCCAGGAACGTCGACAAAGGTCAAAATCGGGATCTCGAAGGCGTCGCAGAACCGAACGAAGCGCGCGGCCTTGCGGCTGGAATCGATGTCCAGCACCCCGGCCAGCACCATCGGCTGGTTTGCAACAACGCCCACGGTCCGGCCTTCAAGGCGAATGAACCCAGTGATGATATTTGCGGCAAAATCTGCCTGAAGTTCGTAAAAATCAGCTTCGTCCGCGACTTTATGGATCAGTTCCTTCATGTCGTAGGGCTGATTCGGGTTTGCCGGGATTAGCGTATCAAGGCTTTGATCAACCCGTTCGGGATCGTCGAAAAATGGGCGAACCGGCGCCTTGTCGCGGTTGTTCAGGGGCAGGAAGTCGACCAAACGACGGACCTCGGCCAGTGTTTCCACGTCGTTTTCGAAGGCGCCATCTGCAACAGAGCTTTTCTTGGTGTGGGTCGACGCCCCGCCCAATTCCTCGGCGGAAACCACCTCGTTGGTGACGGTCTTCACGACATCCGGACCGGTCACGAACATGTACGAACTGTCCTTCACCATGAAGATGAAGTCGGTCATGGCTGGGCTATAAACCGCCCCACCGGCACAGGGCCCCATGATGACGCTGATCTGCGGCACGACACCCGACGCCATGATGTTGCGCTGGAACACCTCGGCGTAGCCTGCCAGCGACGCGACCCCCTCCTGGATGCGGGCACCGCCGGAATCGTTCAGCCCGATCACCGGCGCGCCATTCTGCATCGCCATATCCATGATCTTGCAGATCTTCTGCGCGTGCGTTTCGGACAGCGAGCCGCCGAAGACTGTGAAATCCTGGCTGAAGACATAAACCATGCGCCCGTTGACCATGCCCCAGCCGGTCACAACGCCGTCGCCATCGGGGCGCTGCGCATCCATGCCGAAATCGGTGGTGCGGTGCTTGACGAACATGTCGAACTCTTCGAACGAGCCTTCGTCCAGCAGCAGTTCGATCCGTTCGCGCGCCGTCAGCTTGCCCTTGGCGTGCTGTGCCGCGACCCGTTTTTCACCGCCACCGGCACGGGCGGCGGCGCGGCGCGCTTCGAGTTCGGTCAGAATGTCGGACATGGGGCTCCCTCCTCCTTGGGCTGCTCAGGGGTACCCCGATGCGCCTTTACAGGGAAGCGAAACGTTGGATATTTGCAAATCATGCGAAATGCGAAACCCTATTTCTGCAAATTTGCGAATATCGAATTGAGTGTCACAGGCGCTGGACACCCCAACACTGCGGACCTAGGTGTGATCCATGACCGAGAAACCGGTCGTCCGGTTTCTCGACCGCACGACACCTCCGCATGTTTTGACACTTGTGCTCATGGCCGGGCTCGGCGCCATGAACATGAGCGCGTTCCTGCCTTCGCTGCCCCATATGACCGAGTTCTTCGACACTCGGTATGACGTGATGCAGTTGGCCGTGTCCGGCTATCTGGCGGTAACAGCCGTCCTGCAATTGTTTATTGGCCCGGTCAGCGACCGTTACGGCCGGCGGCGCGTCATGCTGAGCTGTCAGGCCATCTTCATCTTCGCCACGCTCGGTTGCGTCTTTGCAACGACGATCGAGGTGTTCCTGTTCTTCCGCATGATGCAAAGCGCTGTCGCCGCGGGGTTGGTCCTGAGCCGGGCGATCGTGCGCGACATGGTCCCGCAGGAAGAAGCGGCGTCGATGATCGGCTATGTGACCATGGGCATGGCCCTTGTGCCGATGGTCGCGCCCATGATCGGCGGCGCACTGGACCAGGCTTTTGGATGGGAAGCGGTGTTCTGGTTCCTTGTGGCAGGCGGCACTCTGGTGATGACGCTCTGCTGGTTCGACCAAGGGGAAACCGCAGCCGGTGGCGGCGTCAGCTTTGCGCAACAGGTGCGCGACTATCCCGAACTGCTCGCCTCACGCCGGTTCTGGGGCTATGTCGCCGCGGCCGCCTTTGCCTCGGGCGCGTTCTTCGCGTTTCTCGGCGGTGGCCCCTATGTTGCCTCGGTCGAGTTCGAATTGTCGTCCTTCTGGGCGGGCGTCTGCTTTGGCGCACCTGCGATCGGTTATGCGACGGGCAACTTCATTTCGGGTCGCTATTCGGTGCATTTCGGCATCAACCGCATGATCCGGACCGGCGCATTGATCGGCTTCCTCGGGCTTTTGACAGCCCTTGTCCTGACCGCGATCGGCTTTGCCTCGCCCTTCCTGTTCTTCGCGTTCTGTACCTTCGTGGGCCTCAGCAACGGGATGGTCATCCCGAATGCCAGCGCCGGGATGCTGTCGGTGCGGCCGCATCTGGCGGGGACGGCCAGCGGTCTGGGCAGCGCGTTCATGATCGGCGGTGGCGCAGCACTGTCGGCCTTTGCAGGCGGGGTGATCCAAGGCGAAAATGCCAGCCTGAAACTGCTGGCCATCATGGTGACCACCCTGCTGCTGGGGCTTCTGTCGGTGCTTTACGTGGAATGGCGCGAGCGACAGTTGCGCAACGCGGCCTAGACTTTCAGGCCCCATCTTTGCAAATTTGCCGCAGCAGTTTGCAGATTAACCCGAGCGACAGGCAGCAATGGCCACTCAGAAACTCTATGCCGGTGCGAAACTCCGCGAAACGCGGCTGAAGCACGAGCTGACACAAAAAGCCTTTGCCGAGAGGCTGGGCGTTTCGCTGCCTTACCTGAACCAGATGGAGCACAATCATCGCCCGGTGTCCTCCTCGGTGATCCTGGCGCTTGTGCAGGAATTTGACTTCGATGTCGGCGCGTTGGCCTTGGGCGATGGCGAGCGGATGGTCAGTGACCTGCGCGAGGCGCTTGCCGACCCGGTCTTCACCGATCAGGTGCCGCTGGCCGACCTGCGGCTGATTGCGTCGAATGGCCCGGCCTTTGCCCGCGCCTTCCTTGACCTGCACCGCGCCTATCTGCAGGCCAACGAACGGCTGGCCTCGCTTGACGAGGCGCTTGGCCAACAGGACGCACGCGCCGGGGCCTTGCCGTGGGAAGAGGTGCGGGACTTCTTCCACTATTGCGACAACTACATTGACGCGGTCGATCGCGCGGCCGAGCAGTTCAGCGCCAACCGCAGTGTCGATCGCGGGATCGAGGAAACGCTTGCCGCTCACGGAATCACGATTGCCACCGGGGACAGGGGCGGCGCGCTGCGCGAGATAGACGCCACTTCCGGCACATTGTGGCTCTCGCCCTTTGCCAACACTGCGACACGGCGCTTTCAGGCGCTGCACCAGATTGCGCTCTTGCAATACAACGACCTGATTGAGGCGACACTAGATCTGGCCCGGTTCCAAAGCGACACGGCACGCGACATCGCGAAGATCGGGATGGCGAACTATTTCGCGGGTGCCGCCATGATGCCCTATGACCGGTTCCTGTGGGCCGCGCGCGAGACACGCCATGACCTTGACCAACTGGCACTTCGTTTCGGGGCCTCGCTTGAGCAGGTTGCCCATCGCCTGTCGACCCTGCAGCGCCCCGGCGCGAAGGGCCTGCCGTTCTTCTTCGTGCGCGTCGATCAGGCCGGAACGATCACCAAGCGGCATTCGGCAACGCGACTGCAATTCGCCCGTTACGGGGGTGCGTGCCCGCTGTGGAATGTACACCGGGCCTTCGAGACGCCGGGCCAATTCCTGCGGCAACTGGCCGAGACGCCGGACGGCGTCCGGTACCTGTGCCTTGCCCGTGAAATCAGCGCCCCGGTCGGCGGCCCGGCGTTCCGCACACCTGTCCGCCGCTTCGCCATCGCCCTTGGCTGCGAGATCGCCCATGCGGGCGACGTGGTCTATTCCGACGGGCTGGACCTGAAGGACAGTTCGGGTTTTGAGCCAATCGGCATTTCATGTAGGATTTGCGAGCGCCGGAGTTGTCACCAGCGTTCCGTTCCACCACTGGAACGCGACCTGACGGTGTCGCAGTCACGGCGCGGCGTGCTGCCTTATGAGGTCACCGGATAGATGCTGTCTTCGCTGTTCCTGATCCTGTCGACAAGCTATGTCGAATGGTATCTGGAACGGCACGAACTGGCGGCGGTCTATCCCTTCGACACCACCTATTCGACCCCGGCAGATGCCGGCGCACCGAAGCTTGTCGAGACCACAGTCGAGACACCGGATGGTGCAACCCTGATCGTCTGGCGGGCAGCGGCCAGCGCGGGGCGCCCGACCATTGTGTACTTTCCGGGGAATGCCGGGGCCCTGAAGGATCGGGCGGCGCGGTTTGCCGAGTTGATCGACCTGGGGTTCGGCGTTGTCGCGCCAGCTTATCGTGGGTCCAGCGGCTCGACCGGAGCCCCCGAAGAAACGGTGCTGGTCGAGGATGCGCTGCGTATCGTGGACACCGTAAACGGCACCGTTGTTCTTTACGGCGAGAGCCTTGGGGCAGCAGTGGCCATTCAGGTCGCCACGATGGGCGCTGGCGACGCGGTTGTGCTGGAGGCGCCGTTCACCTCGCTGGTCGATCTTGTTGCGGCGCAATACCCGACCGAGGATGTGCGCGACCTGATCACCCAGACTTGGGACAGCTTATCGCGTATTGGCGGCCTTCGGCAGCCACTGCTGGTGATCCATGGCGAGGAGGATCGCTTGGTGCCGCAGGATATGGGGCGCTCGGTGTTTGCGGCAGCCGGGACGAGGGACAAGGTTTTCCTGTCGGTCCCGGCGCAAGGACATGCTGGGCTTTGGACGGCTGACGTGAAACCGGAGCTTGTGGCTTTCCTTGTGCGCAACTTCGACAACTGAGGGTCGCCGTTGCAAGGGCTTGCTGATCGTTATGCGCCGACCGGGGCGATCTCGTCGATGGAACGCGTGATAAGCTCAAGGCAGTCCGGTGTCGAAAACCGATGATCGGCGCCTTTGACCAGCGTCAGGCGGATATCGTTCCCTGCCACATGCTTGAACAGGCGCGTGGCGGTGTCGACCGGGATCGCTTCATCCTCGGTGCCGTGTAGCAAGCGCGTCGGAAAGGGGAAGCGAAGCGGGCTTCTGAAGATCAGGTGGTCGCGCGCATCCTCGATCAGATTGCGCGTGATGATGTAGGGTTCGGGATCATAGGGGCTTTCGACGGCGACCTGACCGTCGCTCAGCAGTGCGGCCCGCCGATCCGCGTCGAACCCGGCCCAATAGCGATCCTCGGTGAAGTCCGGCGCGGCGGCGATCGTGACAAGCCCCGCAAACCGCGTGGGCATCTGTCGCGCCAGCAGGCACGCGATCCATCCGCCCATCGACGAGCCGACGATCACTTGCGGGCCGTCGGTCAGTCCATTGATGATGGCGGATGCGTCCTCGCACCAGCGGCCGATGGTCCCGTCCTCGAACGCGCCGCCCGAGGCGCCATGCCCCGAGTAGTCGAACCGCAGGAAAGCGCGGCCCTGCGCCTTTGCCCAACGCTCGAGATGCAGGGCTTTGGTGCCGTCCTTGGTCGAATTGAAGCCGCCCAGAAAAACAACGCCCGGCCCCTTGCCCGGCGTCTGGTCATATGCCAGTCGGCGAATTTCCGAGAGGTAGTCTTGAGCGGCCATGGGTGTTCCCTTCGACGCGCTTCAAGCTAACGGTCCGCAGCGATAATTCAATCGCCCAACGACAGGATCATCCGCCGATATAGCCCGCTTTCGGACGGTAGAAGACCTTTTGATTGTGAAGGCGCCCCAAGAGGTGCTTCACATTGCGCAACTTACGCTCGCGGTCCAACGCCGTCGCCCCGGCCTCGCCCAGCGACAAGGCTTTGACACGCTGGCGCAACGCCTCTTCGATGAGGTCCATTTCCGCAAGGTCCAGTTCGAACGTGTCATTATACGCGGGCATCGGCGCAACTCCTTGTGATTAGCTTTTCGGAATGTGCATTTTGAAATCCTGATGTCAAGCCTAACCCACTGATTTTATTTGCATACATTAGCATACCGGCAGACATGATTTCTAAGGCAACTCAATTTCCATTGACATCAGCCCCGCTTTCTCGCATCCCCTCGCCCACATACCCGCAAGCGGGCGTTCCGTGGGCGCCAAACCGACGAGGAGACAGCACATGTCCCAGATTTCCCTGACCTTTCCCGATGGCAATGCGCGTGAATTCGCGGCTGGTGTGACACCGGCCGAGGTCGCCTCGGCCATTTCGACATCGCTTGGCAAGAAAGCGATCAGCGCCACCGTGAATGGCGAGCACTGGGATCTGGCCTGGCCGATTGCGGCGGATGCGACGATTGCCATCCACACCATGAAGGATGAAGAGCAGGCGCTGGAGTTGATCCGGCACGACTTCGCCCACGTCATGGCACGCGCTGTGCAGGCCATCTGGCCGGACGTGAAAGTGACCATCGGCCCGGTCACCGAGCATGGCTGGTTTTACGACTTCGACCGCCCCGAGCCGTTTACGCCCGAAGACCTCGGCCAAATCGAAGCCAAGATGAAGGAAATCATCAACGCCCGCGACGCCGTCCGGACCGAGATCTGGGATCGTGACCGGGCGCGCGCCTTCTATGAAGAGAACGGCGAGCCTTACAAAGTCGACCTTGTTGACCGTATCCCGGAAGGCGCGGATATCCGCATGTACTGGCACGGCGATTGGCAAGACCTTTGCCGTGGCCCTCACCTGCAGCATACCGGGCAACTGCCGGCGGATGCGTTCAAGTTGATGGGTGTTTCAGGTTCGCATTGGTTTGGCGACACGTCGAAGAACCTGCAGCGGATCACCGGGGTCGGCTTTCGGAACCGGGACGACCTCAAGGCCCATATGACCTTCCTCGAAGAGGCCGAGAAGCGCGATCACCGCCGTCTTGGGCGCGAGATGGACCTGTTCCACATGCAGGAAGAAGCACCGGGACAGGTGTTCTGGCACCCGAACGGCTGGACGATCTATACCACGCTTCAGGACTATATGCGCCGCAAGCAACGGGCGGGCGGGTATCACGAGGTGAACACGCCGCAAGTCGTGGACCGGAAACTTTGGGAAGCCTCGGGGCACTGGGAGAAGTACCAGCACCACATGTTCATCGTCGAGGTCGACGAAAGCCGCGATGGCGAGAATGACGACGCCTCGGCCCGGAACAAGGAACAGACGCGGATCAACGCACTGAAGCCGATGAACTGCCCCTGTCATGTTCAGGTGTTCAACCAAGGTCTGAAGTCCTATCGGGATCTGCCGTTGCGGATGGCCGAGTTCGGGTCTTGCGCCCGGTTTGAACCGTCGGGCGCCCTGCACGGCATCATGCGTGTGCGCGGCTTTACGCAGGACGATGGGCATATCTTCTGCACCGAAGACCAGATTCAGGACGAATGTGCGAAGTTCATCGACTATCTGGCCAACATCTATGAAGAGCTTGGCTTCGAAAAGTTTGAGATCGCCTTTGCCACCCGCCCCGAGAAGCGCGTCGGGTCAGAGGAAAGCTGGGACTATGTGGAAGGCGCTTTGGAAAACGCCATCAAGGCGGTTGGGCGCGACTATCGTCTGGAAGAAGGCGACGGCGCGTTCTATGGGCCGAAGCTGGACTTCTATCTGACCGATGCGATTGGGCGCGTCTGGCAGTGCGGCACGTTCCAGGTCGACCCGAACCTGCCCGAGCGGCTGGGTGCAAGCTATGTGGCCGCCGATGGCGAGAAGCACAGACCTTTCATGTTGCACCGGGCGTGCCTTGGCTCGTTCGAGCGTTTCATCGGCATCCTGATCGAGGAGCATTCCGGCAAACTTCCGTTCTGGCTTGCGCCGCGTCAGGTCGTCGTGGCGTCGATCGTGTCGGATGCCGACGCCTATGTGGAAGAGGTCGTGGCAGCGCTGCGCGCCGCAGGGGTTCGGGCCGAGGCCGACCTGCGGAACGAAAAGATCAACTATAAGGTCCGCGAGCATTCGGTTGGCAAGGTTCCCGCGATCCTTGCCATCGGGCAACGCGAGGTTGATGAACGCACGGTGACACTGCGGCGGCTGGGCGAGAAGGCGACATCCACCCTGTCGCTGGACGACGTTGTCGAGACGCTGTTTGCCGAGGCGACGCCGCCGGATCTGCGCTGAACCGCGTCTTGGTTTGAGTGGCCTCGGGCTAGGCAGTCATCTGCCGGTCCGGGCGTCCAAACGTGACCTCTTCAAGCCATTCGATTGCCGGACGCGGCCGTCCGAAGCGAAACCCTTGCGCCGCGTTGCACCCCATTTGCACCAGCAGGGCCTCCTGCGCCTCGCGCTCGACACCTTCGACAATTGTTGCAATGCCCAAGCGCTGCGCCAGCTTCACGACCGACGAGACGATGGCACGCCCATCGGCGCTGACGTCGAAATCAGCAAGCAGGCTGCCATCAATCTTGATCTCGTCGGCCGAGAGGCGACGCAGATCGGCAAGTGTCGAGGCGCCGGAGCCGAAGTCATCGATCGATAGCCGGACGCCAAGCCCCTTGAGACGTGACAGCGCCGGCAGGATCGCTCCGTTGGGGGCAAGGTGATCGGTCTTGGAAATCTCGACAGTTAGCAACTCTGCCGGAAGGCCATGCGCCTCAAGCGCCTGCTCCAGAAAGGCGATCCCGGCCTCTGACTGAAAATGGGAGTTGTCCAGATTCACGCTGAGCCGATAGGCCGTCTTGCGACGGCGGTTCCAACTGGCCACCAGCTTGACGGCTTCGTCCACCATGAACATGTCGAGCTCGACAAGGACGCCGGCGTCCCGTGACATCGACACGATCTCGGACGCGTGCAGAAGCCGCCCTTGATACCGCCAACGTGCAAGCGCCTCGAACCCGGTGACCTTGCCGTCCTGCAAATCGACAAACGGTTGCAGATACACCTCCAAGTCGCCGTCATAGATGGCGCGCGGCAGCTTCTGGGCGATGGCTTCTCTGTCCCAGTCTGCCACACCCTTTGCATCACGATGAACGACGCGTTTCCGCCCAGCCGCCCGTTTCGCGTCGCGCAAGGCCGCAGCCGCCGCATCGATAACGTGATCCGGCCCATCGAATGCGCCTGGCACGAAGGGAACCACCCCAACAGCCATATTGGGTTCGATCGTGCGAACGCCGACAACAATGTGGTGTCCGCCGCGTTCCAACAGAGCAGTGGCCGTTTCCTCCGCCCGCTCAAGCGCACTCTCGGGCAGCAGAAGTGCAAATGAGTCCCGCGACCAACGGGAGAGAAGCCAATCGTCACCGGCGGCTTCCCGCAACCTGAGTTCGAACTCTTTGGCAAGGAGTGTGCGTAACTTGCGGGCCGGCGCGGCATCGGGAATGTCCGAAAGCGCGACAAGGACAAAAACACCGCCATGGCCCGCCCGTAATCGCATTGCGATTGCGTTTTCGAGATCAGAGCGATCCACCCAACGCCGCTGCTCGGAACGATCAATCGCGGTCTCAATCCCGGAAGCAGCGAGCCGCAATTCCGCGACCAGTTGGCAGAACGCAAGGAAGCTTGCCACGAGACAGAGCTTCAATCCGAAATCGACCACCGACACCCCACTGGCGGGGTCCGTGGCGTGGTGAATCAAAACGAACTCGCCGATTCCCACGACCACGATAAGACCGACCGAGACCGCCCCGAACG
Source organism: Silicimonas sp. (assembly GCA_022826385.1). Lineage (GTDB taxonomy): Bacteria > Pseudomonadota > Alphaproteobacteria > Rhodobacterales > Rhodobacteraceae > JAJDOD01. The sequence continues at coordinate 65,028 of JAJDUZ010000001.1, read as the reverse complement.
CAAAAACCCGGGTGCGCGACACGGCGGAACCGCTCACGAAATCGCGCGCGTTCCGTGTTTGTAACGGCGTTGATGTCAATGGCGACTGCATGGCGCCGCTGGATAACCCCAACAATCTAAGGAAAGCTTAGCGGGGTTTAGGGCAAATGTTTCAAGAACTAACGAGGCCGTCACCACACGCAGGCGTGAGTAGCATGTTATTCGCGAACCCCGCATGTTCTGACCGTGCCGCGTTACTGGCCAACCTATTAACCGACTGATCAAACTGACAAGGACACCTTCCAAATGTCGAACATGAAAACAAACCTCGCTGTTGCTGGCGCTGTCGCCGCTGCTCTGACTGCTTCGCTCGGCGCTCCGGCTCACGCCCAAGCCAAAGAGAAGTGCTTTGGCGTTTCGCTCGCCGGCAAGAATGACTGCGCCGCTGGCCCGGGCACCACTTGCGCCGGCACCTCGACCGTTGACTACCAGGGCAACGCCTGGACGCTGGTCGACGCTGGCACCTGCGCCGAGATCGAACTGCCCGCAATGGCAGACGGCACCGAGCGCATGGGTTCGCTGGAAGAGCTGGACCGCGACCTGCCGACCGGCTAATCGCCTGACTTTTCGCGGCGCCTCCGGTATCATCGGGGGCGCCGTTTCTTATCGAGGCTCCCATGCTTGACGCGACCAAATCCCATTTCGACCGTCTGCCGCACGCCCCGGGCGTCGGCTACAAACCGCAGCATTTCAGCGACTTGCTGGAAAACGCAGGCTCGGTTGAATGGCTGGAGATCCACGCGGAAAACTACATGGGAGACGGCGGACGCCCTTTGGCGCAGCTGCGACATCTGTCTGAAAGATTTGCAATATCCGTGCACGGTGTCGGCCTGTCGATCGGTGGCGAAGGCCGCCTTGATCCCGATCACCTTGCACGCTTGAAACATCTTGTCGGCTGGCTCAACCCGGCCAGCTTCTCGGAGCATCTGGCTTGGTCGACCCACGACAGTGCTTTCCTGAACGACCTGCTGCCCCTGCCCTATACCGAAGCGACGCTGCAACGCGTTGCGGACCATATCGACGAAGTTCAAGAGGTCGTCGGTCGGCAGATGCTTCTTGAAAACCCGTCCTCTTATCTGGCGTTCGACGAAAGCACGTTGGAAGAGACCGAATTCCTGCGAGAGATCGCGCGTCGCACCGGCTGCGGTCTGCTGCTGGACGTGAACAACGTCTTCGTCTCGGCCACCAACCTCGAGACCGACCCGATCTCGTATATCGATGCGTTTCCGTTGGACCTGGTGGGCGAGATTCACTTGGCCGGTCACGACGAGGATCACGACGACCACGGCAAACCCCTGTTGATCGACAGCCACGGGCGCGAGGTCGCGGAGCCCGTTTGGGCCCTGTACGAACATGTCATCGCCAAAGGCGGGGCACGCCCCAGCCTGATCGAATGGGACACTGACGTGCCGGATTGGCCGGTGCTGGAAGCCGAAGCGTCCCGCGCCGCCCGCATTCTGGAGACTGTCGTGTGAGCGTCGACCAGACCCTGTTCCGCGAAGCGTTGCTGACGCCGGACGCCCCCCGACCCGCGGGCCTGTCGGATGGTGTCGGACAACCGGCGGGCCGTCGCTTTGACGTCTATAGGAACAACGTGGCGGTCTCGCTGACCGAGGCGCTGGAAACCGCCTTTGCGGTGATCCGCAAGCTGGTTGGCGACGCCAACTTCAAGCTGCTGGCCGGCGCTTTTCTGCGCCAACATCCGCCGTCATCCCCCTTGATGATGTTTTATGGCGCCGAGATGCCCGAGTTCCTTGCCCGGTTCGAACCAACCGCGTCGCTTGGATACCTGCCGGACGTGGCGCGCTTGGAACTGGCACTGCGCAAAAGCTATCACGCTGCCGACGCGGCCCCGATTGATCCGACGCGTTTACAGGCCATGGCGCCTGACGTGCTGATGGCAAGCCCGCTTGTCGTTGCGCCATCGCTGCAATTGATCCGGTCCCCTTGGCCGATCTTCGCGCTTTGGGACTTCAACATGAACGGCGGACCCAAGCCGACAGCGGGCGGCGAAGACGTGGCCGTCTTGCGCGCCGAGATGGACCCCGAACCGGTTCGCCTGCCTGCGGGCGGCGGAACGTTCCTGTCGCAGCTTTTGCAAGGTGCCCCGCTTGGGCTCGCCTTCGAAACAGCGGCTGCCGAAGCCGAGGGCTTCGACCTGTCGCATATGCTGACCCTGCTGATCGGCGCGAATGCAATCACTGACATTGGAGACACCCCATGATCCGCACCCTTTTGTCCCTGCCCGACCGTGCGCTGTCGTGGACCGAGCCGATGTCGACACCGGTTTTGACCACTCTGGCGCGCTTTGTCTTCGCGGCCGTCCTGCTGGTCTATTTCTGGAATTCTGGCCTGACGAAAGTGGGCGACGACTTCTCGGGGCTGTTCTCGCCCAGCTTCAACGCCTTCGCGCAGATCTTCCCGAAAGGGGCTGAGGCGGCCAGCTATGACATCACGCAAGCCACGCAGTTCCAGAAACTGGTGATCCTTGCCGGCACGTGGTCCGAGTTTGTGCTGCCAGCGCTGGTTGTCCTTGGCCTGTTCACCCGAGCGGCGGCATTTGGCATGATCGGCTTTGTCATCGTGCAAAGCCTGACGGACATCTTTGCGCATGGCGGTGAAACCGGCGCATGGTTCGACAACCTCAGCGATGCCGCGATCCTCGACCAGCGTGCGTTCTGGGTGTTCCTGCTGTTGTATCTCGTCTTCAAGGGCGGCGGGCCACTGTCGCTCGACCGCTTCATGCTCAGAAGTGAGACGTCTCCTTATCAGGACGACCTGCAGCTATCGCGAGGATAGCCGCCAGACCACACATCGCCGCCGGGAAGATGGCAAAGAAATTGGTGAAGGTCGTATAGATCACGAAGGCCGCCACCAGCAGAAGCAAACCACCCCAAAGCGCCCGATAGCGCGCCATGCCGGCGCCCGCGATCGCGAGGAGCGGGGCAATCACGCTCATCGCGCGAAGAAGCTCGGGGTTTTCCGGCAAAGGCAGGAAATCAAGGTTTCGGACCTGCTCTTGTGCGGTCAACTCGGTATAGCCGAAGCTGATGATCCCCATGATAAGTGCCAGGATACCGCCGATCATACCCAGTGCGGTTGCCGAATTACGCATGAAACTGCCCTTCCTCTTGTCGTGACGCGAACTTAAGCGTCTGGAGGGGATTATCCAAGATGGGTTGCCTCTACGTCTTTTGTCCAACCAAGGGTTAACGTGGCCCCGTCAATCACCGGGCGCTTCATCAAGGTTGGATGAGCCTCGAGAAGGGTCTCGGCGGGCAATTCGCGCTCGGCTTCGCTGAGGGTGCGCCACGTTGTCGACTTTCGATTGATCAGCGCATCCCCGAAGGCGTCAAGGAAACGCGAGCGTTGTTCTGGGGTTAGAGGGGTGTCGCGCACATCCACAAAGGTTAACGAAACGCCTGCATTTTCAGCAGCGCGGCGTGCTTTGCGACAAGTGTCGCAGGTTTTGAGGCCAAAGAGCGTTAACATGCCGAGAGTCTCATTATTACATTTCTTTTACTTGTTTTCTGGCGGAAAGGGCCCAATTTGGAAAGGGTGCATGTAGGGCCTCGGAGCGTTTTCCGGTTGCATGCGCAAGAGCTCCCGGCCGCTCTGGGAGAGACGATAAGGGAATAGACTAATGCCTACTGGCACCGTGAAATGGTTTAACACCACCAAGGGTTACGGGTTCATTGCGCCTGACGACGGGGGCAAAGATATTTTTGTGCACATTTCCGCAGTTGAGAAAGCCGGGCTGACCGGTCTCGCTGACAATATGAAGATTGGCTACGAGTTGGTCGAAGGCCGTGACGGCCGACAGCATGCGGGTGAGTTGCAGGCGCTGTAACCAGCGTCCAACTTGTTGAATTTACGTGGTTACGCTGGGTCCTTGGGCTTCAGCGCTTCCCAATTATCGCCCATCGCGACGATGCAGGACTTACCTGATGCGTAGGTCTGCACCAGCGTCCACGCGCCGGTCGACGGGATAGACCAAATCTCCAGCAAGGCATCGGGGCCGCGCATACCGCGCCCCTGACGCTCGGCACCATGCGTCTGCTCGAGCCGCAGCAGCATGGTTTCGCGGTCATAACAGATCACGTCGGTGAGGGTCGTGGTCGCAAACGCGGATCCCGGGAGTGCGAGCCACGTCAAAAGGGCAATCATCCGGGTCATGCCCCAAGCCTAACCCGGAACTTGGCTGGAATGTAACGGTTATATGACGTTCCTGTGGATAAAATCGCAGCGCGCGCTGCGTTTACCCTTTTTGGCGAAAACAGGCGATTTCGGGCCTCGGTGCCACGTCGGTGTAACGTCGGTATTCTGTCGGTGCGCGGGTCAGTTCCACGTGGTCCACGGCAGCGCTTCGAGCACGCCAAGGATCGTCACCCGCCGATACATCATGACCGCCGACAAGAGGACAAGACAGCCTCCAAAGACGCCAAGCCAGAAGGTCCCGTCCTGCAGCACCCATGCCGCATAGAGCAACAAGGCCCCGAACGCGCCGATGACCAGCGCCACCAGCAGGCCGAGCGCGAGGTTGAAGGTCTGAAGGAACGATTTCACCGTCATGTGGACGGGGATAGCGGGGGAGTTGGGCGAGAGTTGGGCGGATTGTTTGGGGCTGCAAACCAAGTGTTAAGCTTGTTTCGTCATCGGGACCACATGTCGACCTATCTGCGCCCGAGGATCAAAGGAGCTACCGTGTTCTTCACGGTGACATTGGCAGAGCGCGGCGGTGATTTGTTGGTCAGCAAGATCGACCTTCTGCGGGAGGCCGTCCGCAAAACACACACCGCGCATCCGTTTCGGATCGACGCATGGGTTGTATTGCCGGATCACATGCACGCCGTTTGGACATTGCCAAAGGGCGACGCGGATTATTCGACGCGGTGGGGAGCAATCAAAGCGCAGTTTTCTCAGAGCCTGTGTAGGGCGGGGTTTACCCCGCCATCTCGGTTTCCACCCGTGGCTTCAGGACGGTATGCCGGGGTAAACCCCGGCCTACGGGTGGAAAAGGGCGAAGTGGCGATATGGCAGCGGCGGTTTTGGGAACACCACATCCGCGATGAGCGGGATTATCGGGCCCATGTTGAGTATTGTTGGTTCAACCCGGTTAAGCACGGTTTTGTCGAGTTACCGGGCGATTGGCCGTTTTCGTCGTATCACCGAGACCACCATAGGTATGAATTGTAGGCCGGGATTAATCCCGGCATTCGCGTAAGCCAAGGGACAGCTGAGCCAGACCAAGCCCCGACCTACTTCAGCGTGGCCTCAAACTCCCGCCATTCCCCCTTGCTCATCCCCGAGGTCTCCTGCGTCACCTCTTCCCCGGCCAGCATCCGGCGCAGGCATTCCAGCGCCTTGCCGCTTAACGTTGCACCGCCCAGCCGGTAGTCCTCGAAGGCGGCATAGGCGAACGGCACCCAGTCTTTGACCAGACGACAGATTTCGTCGGCATAGACGCGGATCTCGTATTGGGCGTGGGCGTCGGCGCGGAGGCGCAGGAAGTGGAACAGGTTGTGCAGGTCGACCTTCCAGTACCACTGGGTATAGACATTGGCGGGCAGGTTCATGCGGGCAAGCTCGCGCGCGAGGCCCTGCTGGCCGTCCTGGCTGATCATCTCCTCGTAATGGTCATAAGCGCGCATGGCGTCGTCGCGCAGATAATCGAGGACGCGCTGCGCCTCGTCACCTTCCAGCGTGTCGCCCCGGCCCTGGTTGTTGGTGGTGGACTGGGCGGCAAGGTCCTCGACGCGGGGGATGTAGAATTCGCGGTCAAGGATCGAGTAGCGGGCCGAGTATTCGTTCACGTTCGCGGTGCGGTGGCGGATCCACTGACGGGCGACGAAGACGGGCAGTTTGACGTGCAGTTTCAGCTCGCACATCTCGAACGGCGTCGAGTGCCAGTGGCGCATCAGGTAGCGGATCAGCCCCTCGTCATTCGAGACCGCCTTGGTGCCCTTGCCATAGCTGACGCGCGCGGCCTGCGTGATGGCGGCGTCGTCCCCCATATAGTCGATGACGCGGACGAAGCCGTGATCGAGGACCGGGTGGATGGTGTAAAGATGCGCCTCCATCCCCGGGCTGGTGGCGCGGCGGGTCTGATAGGTGGTGGCGCGAAGAGCTTCGATTTCCTGCTCAGGGGTTTGGGGGGTATCGTTTTCCATGTTCATGCCTGCCTCCGCACTTTTGGTTTTCCCATCATAGTGGGGTTTCCAAGGCGCTCAACACGATATGTTGGGGGTAACTGGGGATTCCTGTGGATAACCCCGCTAGGCAGGGTCCGCCCCGGCGAGTGTTTGCACCAACCGGGCGATCAACCCGCCCTTCGGCGCATTGGGCGGCCAGACGACATAGACACCGATCGGGTCCAGCGCCCATTCGGGGCGCAGACGGGCAAGAACGCCGTCCGACAGGTCGCGTTTCACAAGCCGGTCGGGCAAGATCGCCAACCCGGCGCCGGAGCGCGCCAGATGGCGGAGGGCGTGAGCGTCGTTCACCCGGATCCGCGGGCTTGGACGGATGGTCGTGGTTTTCCCGTTTGGCAGCTTGAAACGTGGTTTCAACGGGACGGGCGAAAGTTCAAGCCAGCTCCAGCTTTCAAGGTCTTTCGGGACTTCAGGAGGCGTTTGGGCTTCAAGGAACTCCGGTGACGCCACCAGAAAGCGATCCAGATCGAACAGCTTGCGGGCCTTGAGCGCACTGTCGGCCAACCAGCCCATCCGAATGGCCAGATCGAACCCCGCGCCAATCAATTCGCGCCGTGTGTCCGAGAAATCGATGGTCAGATGCACGTTGGGATGGGCCGCGCTGAACGTGGCGATGCGCTCGGTCACCACTGTCTGCGTCATCACGGCGGGCATCGTCAGGCTCAACTGGCCCGATAACTCGCGCCCCCGGTCGGCAAGGTCTTCCAGTCCGGCCTCGGCCGCCGAGACCATGGCACGCGCCTGCACCAGCAGGCGTGCCCCGTCATCAGTCACCGAGAGCTTCCGGGTCGAGCGATAGAGAAGCGCCGTTCCTAGTTGTTCCTCCAACTGGGAAATGTGATGGCTGACGACCGAGGGCGACAGGTTCAGCGCTTTTGCAGCCCCGCGAAACGACCCGTGATCCACGGTTTTCGCGAAGATGGCCATTTGCCGAAGCAGGTCGATCATTCTTCACAATTTCCGAACAGTAAAACTAATTTGTCCTATCTTATGCGCTTCTCTTCCTTTGTCCATGTTCTGGGCAGGCGGCCAATTGGGTCAGGTCCGCCCATGAACAAGGAGAGACTTCGATGACCACTGCCAAGACCACTCTTGCCGCTGCAACGCTGGCTCTGACCGCTTTGGCCGGAACCGCAAACGCTGACAATTCCGACACCGTTCAGGTGTTCTATGACCTGCTGTCGAACCCCGGTTCAGCCGAGCATGTCGCTGCGTTTAAGGCGGCCACCTCGGAAAACTGGGAAAGCATCGGCGACTATTCGGGCAAGAACAAAACCCGCGACGCCTTTGTCGGCCAGATGGGCGGCTTCGCACAGTTGATGCCTGACCTCGACTGGGCGGTACAGGACATGCACGTCGCCGGCGACTTCGTGACCGTGCGCAGCCGCGCCACGGCAACGCCTGCCGGGCCGCTCTTCGGTGTCGACGGACAAGGCCGGGGCTTCGACATCCTGACGATCGACATTCACCAGCTGGAAGACGGCAAGATCGTCCGCACCTGGCATGTCGAAGACTGGGCCGGTGCCCTGCAACAATTGTCGGGCCAGTGACGCGCACGCAGATGGAGAGAAATTCATGCAAAGACGCGAACTTCTTGCTGGTTCGGCCAGTGTCGCAGGGGCCGTCGTGATGACGGCGGGTGGGGCGCAGGCCGACGAAAGCCAAGCCACGTTTGACACCGTGATGGCGTTCATGGGCGCCATGGGCAGCGGCGACATGAACGCCATGTCAGCCCTGATGGCCGATGACATGGTCTGGCAGAATGAAGGGGATGCCAGCCTGCCATGGATCGGCAGATGGGAGGGCAAAGAGACCATCTTCGGCTTTCTTGGCACCTTCTCGCAGAACGTCCAGACGACGCTTTGGGAAAACGAGGATGCCTTTGCCTCGGGCGATACGGTGGCCGTGTTTGGCCGGATGAAAACAAGGCTTACCGTTTCGGGTGTCGAGACCGAGCCGTTCTATTTCGCGCTTCGCGCCAAGGTTCGGAACGGTCAGGTGGTTCTCTGGAACTGGTTCGAAGACAGCTATGCTGTCAGCCGAGCGTTTCACGGCGCTTGACGCCAAGACAGACGAACAGGCCGCGCAGCTTCGGTTACGCGGCCTGTCTTTTTTGCGGTGTCTTCCCGCCTCTCACCGCCCCGTGACTTGTGAAACCCGGCGCATCCCCTAGGGTACTCCCAAACCAAAACGGAGGATGACAGGATGGCCACGCAATACCTGCACACGATGGTGCGCGTTCTGGACCTGGAGAAGAGCCAGGCGTTTTACGAAATGCTGGGATTTGTCGAGGATCGGCGTTGGGTGAACGACGAGGCGCGTTTCACCAATGTGCACATGAAAGCCGAAGGCGACGACCGCGACACGCTGGAGCTGACCTATAACTGGGATGGCGATGATGGCTTGCCGAATGACAGCCGGCATTTCGGGCATATCGCGATCCGCGTCGATAACATCTATGACATGTGCCAAAAGCTGATGGATGCCGGTGTGACCATCAACCGTCCGCCGCGCGACGGTCACATGGCGTTCGTGCGTTCGCCCGACAACGTGTCCATCGAGCTTCTGCAGGCGGGCGACAGCCTTGCCCCGGCCGAGCCCTGGGCCAGCATGGGGAACACCGGGCACTGGTGATGCGCCCTGCGCTGATCGGGGCAGTTCTGGCGCTTGTGCCGACGCCCCTTTTGGCCTGCCGCTTGGCCTTGCTGCTGGCGCTGGACGCTTCGGCCTCGGTCGACCAGCGCGAGTACATGGCTCAACGGAACGGTTTGGCCGCCGCGCTGATCGCGCCCGAGGTTCAGGCCGCCTTTCTGTCAGCGCCACAGCACGTGGCGCTGGCCGCCTTTGAGTGGAGCGGGCAATGGAACCAGCGCATGATGCTGGACTGGCGGATGATCCGTTCCAGCGAGGATTTACTGGCCGCCGCCGAGGCCTTGTCGACCGCGCAACGCGGCTCGACCGGGTTCCCGACTGCCATCGGGGCCGCGCTTGGCTACGCGGCTGGCGTTCTGGGTGACGCTCCCGCCTGTGAACGACAGACGATCGATGTGTCGGGGGATGGCGAGAACAATCACGGGTTCCCGCCCAAGCTGGCTTACAAGCACTTTCCGTTGGACGCCGTGACGGTGAACGCGCTGACCATCGGCGGGGCGACCGATCTGCGCGGGTTGACGGAATACTACCGCGACGAAGTGATCAAGGGACCGAATGCCTTTGTGCAGCAGGCGCGGGATTATGACGACTTTGAACGCGCCATGCGCCGGAAGCTAGAGCGCGAAGTGGGCCGCAGCATGGTGAGGCTTGGGGAATGATGCGCCTGCTTGTTGCCCTGCTGTGTCTGGCCAGCCCCGCTTTGGCCGAGCCCTGCCGCTTGTCGCTGGCCTTGGCGCTGGATGTCTCGGGATCGGTCGATGCCGAAGAGTATCGCCTGCAGGTTGATGGCTTGGCGAACGCCTTGGCCGACCCCGAGGTCGAAGCCGCGATGCTTGCCGTGCCGCACACACCTGTAGCGCTGGCGATTTATGAGTGGTCCGCCTCGCGGTATCAACGGGTCCTGCAGGATTGGGTTCTGATCGAAACGCCCGAGATCCTGACCGAGGTTCGCACGCGGCTGGCCGCCACGACGCGCCAGACAGCGCCGGAACCCACGGGGCTGGCAGCCGCAATGGTGTTCGGAAAAGCGCTGATCGACAGGGGGCCGACGTGCTGGGATCAAACGCTGGATGTTTCGGGCGATGGCAAGAACAACGACTGGCCGACGCCGCATCGGCTGCGCGAAGAAGGGCGGCTGGCGGGGCTTCGCGTCAACGCGCTTGTCATCATACAGCCCGGCGACGACATCCGGCGCGGCGACCGTGAACTGGGCGAGTTGCCTGCCTATTTCTCGGCCCATGTCATTCAGGGCCCGAACGCCTTCGTGGAAGTGGCTTTAGGCTTCGAGGATTACACGCGGGCGATGAAAAAGAAGCTGCTGAAAGAGCTGGCGACGCAGCCCATCGGTGCGCTGGAACCGGACCAGACAAACATTCTTCAGCGCTTTTAACGGTATCTTGGGAAAGTTTGTCAAAAACTCGGACCGAGCAGAAAACAGGCCGGAGGTTTGGGTCATGAGCATGCATCAACCGCTCTCGCAGGGCGAAGCGAAGGTCTATGTCAAAGACTACCTTGACAGTCTCGGCCTTGTGGAACGTTTGCACCGGCTTTTGCTGGATGTCATCAAGGATGAATTCGAACGCCTTGGCGTTCTGGAAATCAACGCCGTGCAGGCGCTTCTGTTGTTCAACATTGCCGACAACGAAGTGACTGCGGGCGAGCTGCGCTCGCGCGGGTACTACCAGGGTTCAAACGTGTCCTACAATCTGAAGAAGCTGGTCGACATGGGCTTCATGCACCATCAGCGCTGTGAGATTGACCGGCGATCCGTCCGCGTTCGCCTGACCGACAAGGGGCGCGAGGTGCACAAGGTCGTGGCCGAATTGTTCGAACGCCACGCCGAAAACCTGAACACGCATCCGGTTCTGGGCGACGGCAAGTTGCGCACGATCAACGAAGCCCTCGGCCAGGTCGAACGATACTGGAGCGATCAGATCCGCTATATCTACTGATCGCGCGCTGGCTGCGCTCGCAGCCGCGCGATCAAGGCAGCGAATGGCTCGGGCGGCTGTGCCTGCCCGCTGACCCAAAGATACAAATCTTGATCGTTTTCAGACAGCATGGCCTCGTAGGTCGCAAGCGTCGCCTCGTCGAGTGACGCGCCTTCGGCATCCCAAAACCGGCCAAGGATCAGATCCATTTCCTTGATCCCGCGTCGCCAGGACCGAATGGCCAGGCGTTTGAGGCGCTTTTCGTGCTCGGTCATTCCGAAAGTGTCTTCTTCAAACGTTTCTCGAGAACCCCAAGCCGGTCGGCCGTCGCCACCATTTCGGCGCGCAGGCTGCGCATTTCGGTCAGCAGGGCCGCAAGATCGGTGGGGTCCGTGGGAGAGACCTCGAGTTCGTCGCCTTCCCCGGTCAGCAGCCACGGGATTGAGACGTTCAGCACACCCGACAGCATCTGCAACTTGTTGGCGCGCGGTTCCGACACATCGTTTTCCCAGTTCTCGATCGTCTTTGCCGCAACGCCAAGGTGCCGGGCCAACGCTTTTGAAGTCAGGTTGTGGGCCTCGCGCGCTGCGACGACCCGGTCGCCAAAGGTCGAGGCATCATTCGTATACCAGTTCTGTTCCGCAAACTCGGTCACGGGCGAAGCCTCCTATTTGCTTGCAGCGTACAAGGCCAGTTTCTATGACACATTAGCCCGTAGCCCCACAGGGACCGACCATGGACTTCCTCTCTGCGACACTCGACCGCGTGAAACCTTCCCCAACCGTGGCCCTAACCGGGCTGGTTGCCGAATTGAAAGCCGCCGGACGCGACATTATCGGCCTTGGCGCAGGTGAACCGGACTTTCCGACGCCCGCAAACATCCGCGAAGCCGCGAAACGCGCCATCGACGCCGGGCACACGCGTTACACGGCCGTAGACGGGATCGCCGAACTCAAGGCAGCCATTTCCGACAAGTTCGCCCGCGAAAACGGGCTGACCTATGCGCCGTCGCAAATCAGCGTATCCACCGGCGGCAAGCAAGTGCTTTACAACGCCCTGATGGCCACCCTGAACCCGGGCGACGAGGTTATCATCCCGGCGCCCTACTGGGTCAGCTATCCCGACATGGTCCGCCTTGCGGGCGGCGAACCTGTGATCATCGAAGCAGGCGTCGAGGCCGGGTTTCGGATCACGCCGGACCAACTCGAGGCCGCGATCACGCCGAAGACCAAATGGCTCATCTTCAACTCGCCCTCGAACCCGACCGGCGCGGGCTACGCCCCCGAGGCGCTGAAAGCCTTGACCGAAGTGTTGGAACGGCACCCGCATGTCTGGGTGATGAGCGACGACATGTATGAACATATCGCGTTCCCGGGCTTCGACTTCCGCACCCCGGCGCAGATTGCCCCGGCACTCTATGACCGGACACTGACGGTGAACGGCGTCTCGAAAGCCTATGCCATGACGGGCTGGCGCATCGGTTACGCTGGCGGACCCGAGCACCTGATCGCCGCCATGCGCAAGATCCAGTCGCAGTCGACCTCGAACCCCTGTTCGGTCAGCCAATGGGCCGCCGTCGAAGCGCTGACCGGGCCGCAGGATTACATCAAGGAAAGTGTCGAGGTGTTCCTGCGCCGCCGCGATCTGGTGGTGGCTGGCCTGAACGGCGCCGAGGGGATCAACTGCCCGGTGCCCGAAGGTGCGTTCTATGTTTATCCATCGATTGCAGGCTGCATCGGCAAGCGTTCGAAAGGTGGGGCCGAGATCGTCGACGATGAAGCCTTCTGCAAGGCGCTTCTGGAAGAAGCCGGCGTCGCGGTAGTGTTCGGGGCGGCGTTTGGCGTGTCGCCCGCGTTCCGCGTCAGCTACGCCGCCGCCGACGAGGTGCTGACAGAGGCCATCGCCCGGATCCAGAATTTCTGCGCGGGGCTGTCGTGACCGAGTTGCCCGAGCTTTACTTTCGCGTCCGCGAGAATGGCGCCTTTGTCTTTCGGGTCGACACCGAGAACCGGATGCGCCGGATCGATATGGACCAGATCGCGGTCGTCAATGTGCGAAACGGCGAGATCAAGGCCCATGGATCGCGCGAGGTGTCGGATGCCGAGCGCGCGAAGATCGAAGCGTGGCTTGAGGCGCGGCGCGCCACCCTTCACGCCCGCGAGCTTGACGATATTGAGCGCACGATTGACCGGTTGAACCTGACGGCCAATTGGGCACAGCAATCCGCAACACCGGACGAGCTGGACCAAGTTGCTGACCGCTTGTTGTTGGCCATGCATGATTTGCGGTCCGTTCTGGTTCGGAAGAAGTCTCAGGCGGCGAAAGCTTCGGGCGACGACGAAGACTAGGCCAGCGTTGGCTTCGACCACCGGGTCACGTTGCCGGTCACGCCATCCCACGCACCGGGCGTCAGCGCGCGCCCCAAAACCCGCTCGGGGTTCGTGGGGGGTGGCATCCTGACGTCCTCGAGTTTCCGGAAGCCGAACCGCCCGTAATAGGGCGCGTCGCCCACCAGCAGAACCCTCTCCCAGTCGGTCACCAGATCAAGACTGGCTTCGATCAGAAGCCCGCCCAGTCCTTCGCCTTGCCGGGTGGGGTGAACGGCGACCGGGCCCAGAAGCAGCGCGTCGGCGTCGCCCACGTGAACCGGCCAATACCGGATGGCGCCGCCAAGGATGCCAAGACGGTCGCGGGCCACAAGGCAGATATCGGGAACCGGCGGAACGTCGTTTCGAAGCCGGTAAGATGACAGGGCTTCACGGCCGGGCGCAAAGGCGAGGTCGTAAAGTGCCTCGACCTCCCACCAGTCGTCCGGGTGCTCCACCGACAGTTCCAATGACCAACCTGCTCTTTCCGCCCGACTCGCGTTAGCATATGGCTCGGCTCAGAACAAACGTTGGGAGTCACTCATGTTCTATCGACCGGAAGACGGGCACGGGCTGAAGCACAATCCATTCAATGCGATCGTCACACCGCGTCCGATCGGCTGGATCGCGACACGCGGCAGCGACGGGCAGGACAATCTGGCCCCCTATTCGTTCTTCAACGCCGTCGCCTATGTGCCGCCACAGGTGATGTTCGCCTCGACCAGCGCCAAGCCTGACCGCGACGGCACCAAGGACAGCGTCGATAACATCCGCGACACCGGCGTCTTCTGCGTCAACATTGTCGAGTACGACATGCGCGACAAGATGAACATCACCTCGGGCGCGTGGCCGCGCGAAACCGACGAGTTCGACAAGGCCGGGATCGCACGCGCCGCATGCGAGCGGATTGCGTGCTCGCGGGTTGCCGGTGCCCCGGCCAGTCTGGAATGCGAAATGCGCCAGATCGTCAAACTGGAAGGCGAGGCAAACTTCCTGGTGATCGGCGAGGTCGTCGGCGTGCACCTGCGCGACGATTGCGTGGAAGACGGCATCTTCAACGTGCTGAAATACGAACCGCTGACGCGGCTGGGCTATCGCGATTACAGCCGGATCACCGAGTTGTTCAGCCTAGCCCGCCCGGACGATTGATCGCCGGTTGGGCGGTCAGTTCGTCTTTTGCCGGGGGATGAAGGGCAGCGGCACCGCTGGCACACCGTCTTCAATCAGGTCCTTGGCGTCCTTGGCGGCCACCTCACCGTAAATGGCACGATGCGGTGTGTCACCTTCATGCATGGCGCGCGCTTCCTTGGCGAAGCTTTGGCCCACATATTCCGAGTTCTCTTCAACATGCGTGCGAAGCTTCTGGATGGCTTCCACCAGTTCCGGATCGGGCGCGTTGGCGACAGGACGGTCGGCGGGTTCCGGCGCCTCGTCCGAGACGCGCACTTTTGGCGCCATCAGGTCCTTGGTGACAGCGGTCGAGCCGCAGTCCGGACATACGACCAAATCACGATCCGACAGCGCATCAAAAGCGGACCCCGATTGGAACCAGCTTTCAAAACGGTGGTCATTTTCGCATTTCAGCGCAAAACGGATCATCGTGTCACCTCAACCCCAGAATTAGCTAGGTTGATTGATAAAGTATTGCAATAGAGACGAAGTTTCAGGCGGCCTTCGGATCGAAGTTCAACAGCATATTTGCAAGCTCTGGATCATCGACGAGTTTCGCTGCCTTCTTGCGGCTGAACCACTTGCGGCGGCGCTCGGCATGTTCGGGATACTCCGAGTCCAGTTTCTTGACCTTCATCGGAAACACGGCGACCACGCAAGGCAGGAACTGCTCATCATCCAACATCTTGTTATAGCTGTAAATTCCAAGGCACAGCGGCGACACCTTGCCTTGTGCGCCGGCCTCTTCCCACGCTTCGTTGCGGGCGGCTTCCGCAGGCGTTGCCTTGTCCGCGGGCCAGCCCTTGGGAATGATCCAACGCTTCCGACGGCGCGAGGTCACAAGCAGCACTTCCACCTTGTCGTTGCGAACACGCCAACACAAGGCGCCGAACTGCGTTCGCACCGCGCGCTTGCCTTGGTCCTTCAGTCGCAATGGACGTTGCTTGGGCTGCCGTATCGTCATGTATTCCCTTGGTTTCTTTCCCTTAGGTAACATAGGTCAAGCCCGTTGAGAAGGTAGCCCCACTTGATCGCTCACGGCCAGCGAAGCTTGGTGCAGGGTCACATGTCTCAACTCTTGCGGTCATGCCGCGAGGCCGCGCCCCTTGAGCAATGCTGCCGGGCCGGGCATGCGCCCCCGGAACGCGGTGTAAAGCTCGGCCGCGTCACGGGACCCTCCGACAGACAGGATATGCGCTTCGAGACGGTGGGCCGTGTCGGGATCAAACGGGTCTCCGGCCTCTTCAAACGCTTCGAACGCATCCGCGTCCATGACCTCGGACCACATATAGCTGTAGTACGAACTGGAGTAGCCATCGCCCGAGAAGACATGGGCAAAATGCGGTGTCGCGTGACGCATCGGAATGGCGTGAGGCATCCCGATCCGGTCCAGCACCTCGGCCTGTCGCTGCATCGGGTCAGCCGGGGGCGGGCCGTTGTGAAAGTCGAGATCGACCAAAGCCGACGCCACATACTCGACCGTCTGGAACCCCATGTCATAGGTCGATGCTGCCAGAAGCCGCTGCAGAAGCGCCTCTGGCATGGCCTCGCCGGTTTCGGCATGGGTTGCAAACTCCTGCAACACCTCCGGCACATCCAGCCAGTGTTCGTACAGCTGACTTGGCAACTCGACGAAGTCGCGGGGCACGGAAGTTCCCGAAACCCGTTCATATGTCACGTTCGACAGCATCTGATGGAGCGCGTGGCCGAACTCGTGGAACAGCGTGCGGGCGTCATCATAGGACAGCAAAGCGGGCTGGCCTTCGGGCGGTTTGGCAAAGTTACAGACGTTCAGCACGATGGGCCGCACGTCGCCGTGGGATCGGCTTTGCTCGCGAAGCGCGCTGCACCAGGCGCCCGACCGTTTCGAACCCCGTGCGAAATAGTCGCCGATGAAGACGGCGACATGTTTGCCGTCGCGGGTGATCTCCCAAGCGCGCGCATCGGCGTGATACAAGGGCAGATCAAGCGGCGTTGCTGTCAGTCCAAAAAGCCGGTTTGCGCAGGTGAAGGCGGCCTCGATCATCCGGTCGAGCTGGAAATAGGGCTTAAGTTCGGCCTCGTTCAGGTCGTGCTCGGCCAAACGACGCTTTTCCGAGTAATAGCGCCAATCCCAAGGCTCCAATGCGCCCGTGATCCCATCGGCGTGCATCATGGCTTCCAGTTTCTCACCATCGGCCAGTGCGGCGGCGCGCGCGGGTTTCCACACTTGCATCAACAAGTCTTCGACCGCCGCTGGCGTCTTCGCCATTTCGACCTCTAGCTTGAAGTCGGCAAAGCTGTCGAAGCCCAGAAGCTCTGCGCGTTCGGCGCGAAGCTTGAGCGTTTCCGCGGCGATGTTGCGATTGTCGGTGTCGCCCCCGCCTGCCCCGCGTTTAGTCCATGCTTCCCACGCCACCTTGCGCAACTCGCGGTCCGGGGAAAATTGCAGGAACGGCACGATCAGCGACCGCGAAAGAGTGATGACAGGGCCGCTGGCGTTGCGCTCTCGCCCTGCGGCATCGGCAGCGGATTGCAGGAAATCCGGAAGGGCGCTGTATGCGGCTTGGCCAAGTGACATGGACCAGTTCCGCTCGTCCGCCAACATGTTCTGCGAGAACTCGGTCCCCAGAACGGCAAGACGCTGGGTGACTTCTTTCAGCCGATCACGGTCAGCCCCTTCAAGCTGGGCACCTGCCCGGACAAAGCCACGACGGGTCAGCATCAGCACGCGCTCTTGTTCGTCCGACAGGTCCAGCGACTCGCGTTCGGACCAGAGCGTTTCGATCCGCTGGAACAGCGCACTGTTCATCGTGATCTCGGAGCTATACGCCGCAAGCCGGGGCGAGATATCGCGCTGCAGCGCTTCGAGCGCGGGGGTGGCGTCGGTCGAAACCAGCGTGAAGAACACGCGGGCGACGCGGGACAACGCCTCATCTGCGCGTTCAAGCGCCTCAATCGTGTTGGCAAATGTCGGGGCCTCGTCAGCCTCGGCAATTTCGGTGATCCGCGCCCGAGCGGTGTCGAGGGCCGCATCAAAAGCGGGCGCGTAATCGTTTTCGGAAACTAATGTGAATGGTGGCAGGCCAAAATCACCTACCCAGTCTGAAAGCAATGGATTGGTCATGGGGCCTATCTAAGAACTCTTTTGCGAGCGCGGCAAGATCGCATCAAATGAATGTTAAGACTTTGCCAACGGGCGGCGACAACTTGCTGGCCTGAGCCCTATTGTGCTCAATTTCCAGCGCTGACGCCGGATTGCGACGCGCAAACCACACAGTCCTCGCGTCGCGAGATCTTGATCAGCCGCGTATCGGCATAAAGCGCATCATAGATCATCATCCGGCCCAGCAAGGGTTCGCCCGCACCGGCGAGAAACTTGACCGCTTCAACCGCCATCATCGCGCCGAGGACGCCCGGCAACGGGCCAAGCACACCGCCCTCGGCACAACTGGGCGCAAGACCCGGCGCTGCGGCCTGCGGAAAGACACACGCATAGCACGGCGCGCCGCGCGACGGATCGAACAGACTGATCTGACCTTCCCATTGGCTGATTGCCGCGGAAATCAACGGAAGCTTCAACGCCACGGCCGTTTCATTGACCAGATACCGTGTCTTTGGGTCGTCGGTTCCATCGAGGATCAGGTCATAGTCGGCGAAGAGATCGGCGGCGATGTCCGCTTCAAGGCGTCGGTTATAAGGCCTGACCGTCACGAACGGGTTCTGCGCTTCCATGGCGGCTTGTGCCGAGAACACCTTGGGCATTCCGATCCGAGCGTCGATGTGAATGACCTGACGCTGCAGGTTCGAATTCTCGACCACATCATCATCGATGACGCCGATGGTGCCGACGCCTGCGGCTGCAAGATATTGCAAGGCGGGTGCGCCAAGGCCGCCTGCCCCGATCACCAGCACGCGGGCGGTCTTGAGGCGTTTCTGCCCCGGCCCACCGATTTCGCGCAGGACGATATGCCTGGCGTTCCGTTCAAGTTCGACCGAGGAATCGCGCGAGGGTGCAGGTGCCTTGTTTTCCGGCCGCACATGCTTTCTCAGCGATTTCAGACCCTTGGAGTACCCCCAGACGACCACCCCCAGCCCGCCCAGAACCAGCCATTCCGCCGCTGAGCCACCGGTTGCCTCGCGCAGCGGGTGCCCTTGGGGCAAAGCGACCTGTATCGCCAGGATCGCCACATAAAGGAGACCGATCATCAGGAACCGCGCGTTGACTGGCGCCTTGATCATCGCGCCAAAGCCCCAGAGCGCCGCCGCCATCACCAGAAACACCACCATCAGCCGCGGCCCGTTGATCCGAAGCCACCGTCGCCACGTTCGGTGTCGGTGAGTGTCTCGGCCACGGCAAATTGCGCTTGGATGACCGGGGCAATCACCGCCTGTGCGATTCGGTCGCCGTGGTTGATCGTGATCGGCTCGTGCCCGAGATTGATCAGGATCACCCCAAGCGGCCCGCGATAGTCGCTGTCGATCGTACCGGGTGTGTTGGGCAGGCTGAGCCCTTGCTTCAAGGCCGACCCTGAACGCGGACGGACCTGCATCTCGAAGCCTTCCGGGATCTCGACCCGAAACCCTGTCGGGACCAAGGCGCGCGCGCCCGGCTCAAGAACAAGTTTGCCGCGATCCGGGAAATTCGCCCGCAGGTCGGCCCCGGCCGCCCCGGCGCTTTCATAAGTCGGCAACGGCAGCGACCTGTCGGCCTCGTCCGTCCACATAAGGCGGATCTCGGGCGTCATTTCGCCAAGGCGTCCGCGATGCGGCTTGCCAAGCGTCGGGCGACATCGGTTTTGCTGGCGCGCGGCCAGCTTTCGGCACCGTCCTTGTCGATGACCGTCACCGCGTTTTCCGTGCCCCCCATGATACCGGTCTCGGGCGAGACGTCATTCGCAACGATCCAGTCGCATTTCTTGCGCGCCCGCTTGGCAGTGGCATTGGCAATCACGTCGTCGGTCTCGGCGGCGAAACCGATGACCAGCTTCGGCCGGTCTTTCCGCTTCCGCGCCACCGTGGCGAGGATATCGGGGTTCTCGGACAGCTTCAGGGCCGGGGGTTTGCCCGTTTTCGTCTTCTTGATCTTGCTATCAGTCGCGCTTTCGACCCGCCAATCGGCCACGGCAGCCGCGAAAATCGCTGCATCCGCCGGAAGCGCGGCGTTGACGGCGCTTAGCATTTCGTCCGCAGTTTGCACCGGCACGATATTGGCGCCCTGTGGGTGCGGTGCGTCCGCCGGGCCGGTGACAAAGGTCACACGCGCGCCCAACCGCACAAGGGCACTGGCAATCGCACTGCCCTGCGCGCCCGAGGAGCGGTTGGCAATATAGCGAACAGGATCAATCGGTTCATGAGTGGGGCCGGATGTGACCAGAACATGCTTGCCGGTCAATGGACCTTCGCCCAACCGGGCGATGATCGCGTCGAGGATGGCCTCGGGTTCGGCCAGACGGCCCGGGCCAAACTCGCCACAGGCCATGTCGCCTTCATCAGGCCCGACGCAGGCAATGCCGTCGGCTTCGAGCGTAGCCACGTTGCGCTGGTTCGCCGGGTGTAGCCACATCCGCACATTCATCGCCGGAGCCATCAGAACAGGCGTGTCGGTGGCCATCAGAAGCGTCGAGGCCAGGTCGTTGGCGTGCCCATTCGCCATCTTGGCGATCAGGTCGGCCGTTGCGGGCGCAACAACCACAAGATCCGCCGAGCGCGACAGTTCGATATGCCCCATCTCGGCTTCGTCGGTCAGGTCGAACAGGTCGGTATAGACCTTTTCTGCCGCCAGCGCCGAGGCCGAGAGCGGGGTCACGAACTCCTGCCCCGCCTGTGTCAGGACAGGTGTGACAGCGCCGCCAGCCTTGCGAATGAGGCGGATCAATTCCAATGCCTTGAAGGCTGCGATGCCGCCACCAACGATCAGCAGGATGCGTTTTCCGTTCAACATGTCCAACAGTTAGGCCCCAGCGCCGAAAACGGCAAGCTGTGCTATTTCTTGAAAACGGCGCAAGGATCACCGCGTTCGGCGGCTTCCGTGACCACCCAGTGACGATAAGGCGGGTCTTCAGGCGCTGCACCTTCGAACTGGGCAAAGGTCGCAAGCCGCAGGCGATCTTCACCCGAACTTGGATAGGCGCGCGCCAGCATTTCAGGCATGCCCCAATCTTCGCGTGCATGTCCGTTGCCCGTGATAACGACGACACGCCGCGATACCTGACCCCGACGCATTTCTTCAACCGCTTCGACGGTCGCCCGGGCCAAACCTGCATCCCGCAAGCGTTGCGCTTCGACCATGCCGGGCAGCATCTCGGCTGGCATGGCGTTGCAATGCGCGTCGTCTTGCAACTGGACCCGTGCCGCCAGTTGCGCGTCCGGCACAGGCTGGTCGAGCCCGAAGATGGTCGCGGCACCGCCAAACACGGCGGCCGCGCCTTCACTGACCGAGCGACGCACTTTCTCTGGTGCCAGCGCAGCCCCATAGATCTGGGCGCGCGGGGCCGCTTCGAGAATGGCGTGATACATGCTGAAATCGGGCCAGCCCCGTTCCTCCCACTCGAACGCGGCTTCAAGTGCTGCCTCATCTTCGCGCGGGATGCCGCGTGCGGCGGCGGCGTGGCGCGGCTCCAACATCTCGAACACCAGCGCGCCGGGTTGCAGGGTGCGGACCATGCGCGCCTGCAATTCGTGGTGGGCCGGGTTGTCGTGCACTTCGCCCAAAACTATGACCTCGGCCCATTCGAGGCCGAGGAGATAGTCTGGCTGCGAGGGATCAATTTCGCTGGCCGAGACCGATACAGTCCCGGCAAGCGATAACAACAAGGCGATCAGGCGAGAAATTCGAAGACTTCCTTCGATTGCGATTCGAGGTTCTTCCGCATCTTAGCAAAAGCCGCCGCCTCAAGCTGGCGGACACGCTCTTTTGACAGGCCAAGCTCGTTGCCAAGTGATTCGAGCGTACGTGGTTGATCCTTGAGCTTGCGCTCCTGCACGATGAACCGCTCGCGTTCGTTCAGCGACGACAACGCCTCGACCAGCCATGTGCGCAAGGTTTCGATGTCTTTCGCCTGCTCGACCTTCTCCGAGGCCATGGCGTTTTCATCTTCCAGCGTCTCGATCCACTCGCGGCCCTCTTCGTCTGTCGACTGGGTCGCGTTCAGCGAGAAGTCCGAGCCCGAAAGGCGGCCTTCCATCATTTCGACGTCGTGCAACGGAACACCCACTTCAATCGCAATGCGTTCGCGCATGATTTGGCGATCGACCGGCTCGCCAGTGGCGGCCGCTTCACGCTCCAGCCGGGCTTGCACACGACGCAGGTTGAAAAAGAGGGATTTCTGCGACGAGGTCGAGCCGGTGCGGACCATCGACCAGTTCCGCATCACATAGTCCTGGATCGACGCCTTGATCCACCAGACGGCATAGGTCGAAAACCGCACGCCGCGATCCGGATCGAACTTTTCGGCTGCCTTCATGAGACCCAGGCCAGCTTCCTGGATCAGGTCGTTCATCGGCGCGCCATAGCGGCGGAACTTCGAAGCCATCGAAATGGCCAGCCGCATGTAAGCGGTGATAAGACGGTGCAACGCCTCTTCATCGCGCTCGTCGCGCCATGCATAGGCGAGGGCCAGTTCCGTTTCCGCGTCCAGCAACTCGGCCTGCATGGCCCGCCGGGACAAGGACTGGTCGATTGCACTTTCCATTTTCTTCTACTCCCCGGTGTTGCTTTTTCATGTGTTACGAAACCCGACCGAAACCGGATCACAGAAAAAGTGGATTTTTTGTCGAGCCGGTCTAGGCGGTGTTTCTTCGGACGCGTTAACGCAGTGTTAGGCATGATGGCCCGACACAGTGTCGGACCGTCACCCGAGGCCCATTCTTGGTTGCAGAAAGTTACACCGTCGCCTTCGAGGGCGTGGACGCCCGATTGGTCGAGGTACAGTGCGCCTTGTCGCCCGGCATGCCGCATTTCTCGCTGGTGGGTCTGCCTGACAAGGCCGTCAGCGAAGCCAAGGAACGGATCCGTGCCGCGCTGAACGCGTTGTCCATCGCGCTGCCGTCGCGCCGGATCACCGTCAACCTGTCGCCGGCTGACCTGCCGAAGGAAGGCTCTCACTTCGATTTGCCAATCGCGCTGGCCCTGTTGGCCGCAATCGAAATCCTGCCAAAGGATGCTGTTGCGGGGCTCGTTTCGCTTGGCGAACTGGCATTGGACGGCGCACTTGTCCCCGTGACAGGCGCTTTGCCGGCCGCCATTGCCGCCGCGTCTGCCGAACGAACGCTTGTTTGTCCCGAAGCCTCGGGCCCGGAAGCCGCTTGGGTCGGGACCATTCCCGTGATCGCGCCGACCAGCTTGCACGCGACCATCCAGCACCTGACTGGGGCGAAACCCATCGAAGTCAGCCAACCCGGCCTCGTGACGGACACCGGCGCCAACCTGCCTGATCTGCGCGAGGTCAAAGGACAGGAACGCGCCAAACGCGCCTTGGAGATTGCCGCGGCCGGGCGGCACCACCTTTTGATGGTCGGCTCGCCCGGGTCCGGCAAATCGATGCTTGCGGCCCGGATGCCCAGCATTCTGCCCGTCCTGTCGCCACGGGAAGCGCTGGAGACCTCGACCATCCATTCCCTGGCAGGCTTGATCGATGAAGGCGGACTGTCGCGCCGCAGACCATTTCGCGCGCCACACCACACAGCGTCGATGGCAGCCATCGTTGGAGGTGGCAAAGGCGCAAAGCCGGGCGAGATTTCGCTGGCGCATAACGGTGTTCTCTTCATGGACGAATTCCCGGAGTATTCCCGCAACGTGCTGGAAACCTTACGCCAACCCATCGAAACCGGCGACGTCACGGTCGCGCGCGCCAACGCGCATGTGCGCTATCCTTGCCGTTTCCTGCTGGTTGCTGCGGCGAACCCATGCAAATGCGGCTACCTTGCCGACGCCGCTCGTGCCTGTGCCCGTGTCCCGGCTTGTGGCGAGGATTACATGGGCCGGATCTCGGGTCCACTGATGGATCGATTCGATTTGCGCGTCGACGTGCCACCGGTCTCGTTTCAGGACCTTGAACTGGTCGAAGATGGCGCATCTTCGGCCGAGATTGCGGTGCGTGTGGCCGAGGCGAGAACACGGCAGGCCGAGCGCTATGCCGATCTGGACGAGGTGACCGTGAACGCCGACGCGTCGGGGCGGCTTCTTGATGAGCACGCGCGTCCGGACGACGAGGGGCGCGCGCTCCTCCGCAAGGCGGCTGAGCGGGTCGGGCTATCGGCGCGCGGATACCATCGGGTTTTGCGTGTCGCGCGCACCATCGCCGACCTCGCCGGACACGAGCAAGTGGCCAGGGCCGATATCGCCGAGGCGATCAGTTTCCGCATTCCCGGGAAGGCGGGCTGAGACGCACGCCTTGCCCGGAACAGGTCGGACTAGGCGTCGGCCAAACGCCGTTCGATTGCATCCCAGATGGCACCCGCCACGTCGACCCCGTCAAACCGCTCCAACTCCTGGATGCCCGTTGGCGACGTCACGTTGATCTCGGTCAGGTAATCCCCGATCACGTCGATCCCGACGAAGACCTGGCCTTTCTCGCGCAAAAGCGGGCCAATCGCGGCACAAATCTCGGCGTCGCGCGCGGTCAGCCCGACCTTCTCAGCGCGCCCGCCGACATGCAGGTTCGACCGTGTTTCGCCCTCGGGCGGAATCCGGTTGATGGCGCCGACAGGCTCGCCGTCGACCAGAATGATACGCTTGTCGCCATTTGAAACGTCGGGCACGAATTTCTGCGCGATGAGAGGCTCGCGGTTGATCCCGCTGAAGAGCTCGTGCAGCGACACAAGGTTCCGGTCCTCGGGCGTCAGGCGGAACACCCCCGCGCCCCCGTTTCCATAGAGCGGCTTCAGGATGATGTCGCCATGACGTTCGCGGAAGGCCCGGATGCTGTCCAGATCGCGGGCAATCAGGGTCGGCGGGGTCAGGTCGGGGAATTGCAGAACCAAAAGCTTCTCGGGGAAATTTCGAACCCAGAAGGGGTCATTGACCACCAGCGCCTGCCCCTCGAGCCGTTCGAGGATGTGGGTCGTCGTGATATAGCCCATGTCAAACGGCGGGTCCTGCCTGAGCCAGACAACGTCCATGGTCGCGAGGTCCAGCGTCGCCTCGGGGCCGAGGTCGAAGTGGTCCCCTGCCTTGCGTCTTACGGTCAACGGCCAGCCGCGGGCTTCGACGCGCCCTTCGTTCAAGGCCAGCCGGTCGGGCGTGTAATAAAACAGCTCGGCCCCGCGGGCCTGTGCCGCTTCGGCCAGCCGAAAAGTCGAATCTGCATTGATGTCGATTGGCCCGATCGGATCCATCTGGAACGCAACACGCATCGCTTAGACCTCCACCGTCGACGCTTCACAGTCGTGTTTGGCGGAAGTCGCGGAGTGCTGCAATCCAATCAGTTCAATAGAGCGTGAGATTTTCCAGCGTTGCGACCGCGCCCGTGTCATCGACCATCGCAAGATCAAGACGCATCGGTCGCAACGGCGTGTCGGTCTCTGTCGCGATGTAGTCGCTGGCCGAGTGCGCGATCCGTTCCAACTGGCGCTGCGACAGACGCGCCTTGGCATCGTCATGCGTTCTGGCTTTCTTGACTTCGACGAAGACCAGTTCGTCTGGCCCGTCGAAGATCAGGTCGATTTCACCGCAGCGCCCGCGCCAGCGCTGTGCGACCAAAGCAAACCCGCGCGCACGATATGCCCGACACGCGACATCTTCGGCAGCAAGACCGTTCAGATAGGCCTGTCGACCGGCGCGACATTTTTCGGGTTCAGGGGCGAAATCAAACGGCATACCCCCCTATCGCAGGTTCCGCTTAACAATCGTCTAACTCTCGCCCTGCAACTCGAGTCCGCGTTGATACAGATCACGCCGCGACACCGAGAAACGCTCGGCCACTTCGCGGGCAGCGTCCTTGAGCCGCAGTCGCGTCATGGCTTCGACCAGCGCGGCTTCAACCAGTTCGGGGCTGACCTCGTGACTGCCTTTGCCGATCAGCAACACGATCTCGCCGCGCGGCGGGTCGGCAAGACAGCTTTCCTGCAACTCATCAAGCGTACCGCGTCGTACTTCTTCGAACTTCTTGGTCAATTCGCGCGCAAGGACGGCGGGTCGGTCGCCGCCAAAAATCCCGGCTGCCAGACCCAGCGTCTCGGCGACCCGGTTCGGACTTTCGTAAAGGATCAGGGTTCCGACGATGTCTTTCAGATCATCGAGGAACCGTGTCCTCGCGCCTTTCGCCTGTGGCGGGAAGCCCGCGAAGGTAAAGCGATCACTGGGCAAGCCCGCCACCGTCAACGCGGCGACAGCGGCCACGGGCCCGGGCGCCGCATAAACCGGGTAACCCGCAGCGATGGCCTCGCGTGCCAGAACGTGACCGGGATCGGCCACGATCGGAGAGCCGGCATCCGACGCATAGGCGACACTCTTCCCTGCCGCGAGTGCGTCCAGAAGCTTCGGGCGTGCTGCTGGGCCATTGTGATCGTGATATGGCACGATATGACGACCGGCGAGCGATACGCCGTGAATGTCCATCAATTGGCGAAGTCGGCGGGTGTCTTCGGCGGCCAGCACCTCGGCACTGGCCAGAATGTCGAGCACACGCAGGGTAATGTCGCGCGCGTTCCCGATCGGCGTCGCCAAAAAATAGAGCCCTGGCGCAAGATCGACCTTCTGCGCGTGCCCGCTCACGGCACGACCTGCGATTTACTTGGACAGTGTTTCTGCATAGGGTCGCGACAACTGAATTCCTTAGGAGTGATCCCAATGGTCGCTGTTTTCTCGTTTCGCCGCAAGCTAATGGCATGGGCCCTGGGCTTTTTTGCACTTGTTGGTCTGAGCGCCTGTGACGTTCCCTCGGGCGGCGGTCTGGGCGGGCTGACGCTGAACCCGAATGCCTCGGTCAAGGTTGCGCTTCTGGTGCCCAAAAGCTCGCAGACAGCTGGCGCACTTGGGCAATCGCTTGAGAATGCGGCGCGACTGGCGCTTGCGGATCTCGAAGGGGTGAAAATCGATCTGTCGGTCTACGACACATTCGGATCGCCTCAGGGCGCTGAACAGGCGGCGAACCTTGCGGTTGCGGACGGCGCCCGTATCTTCATCGGCCCGCTATTCGCGGAAAACGCGGCTGTTGTCGGCCGTGTCGCGGCCGAGCGGGGCATCAACGTTCTGACCTTCTCGAACAACTCGGCCATCGCGGGCGGCAACGTTTTCCTGCTTGGAAATACGTTTGAATCTACCGCAGACCGGTTGGTGAGCTTTGCGGTACGCCAAGGCAAAGGCAGCATTTTTTTGGTGTCTGCGGCAGACGCGGCGGAACAGGTGGGGGCCCAGGCCATCCAGACTGCGGCACAGCGCAACGGCGGGCGCATTGCCGGTGCGGCAACCTTCCCGCTCTCGCAAAATGGCGTCGTGAACGCCGTGCCGACAATTGCGCGATCCTATCGGGAATCGAACGCGCAAACCGTGTTTTTCACGTCCGGCACCGCAGGCGCATTGCCCTTCCTTTCGGAACTCTTGCCCGAAAATGGCATCAGCGCCGAAAATGCCCAGTTCATCGGCCTGCAGCGCCTTGATGTGCCGTCAAGCGCGCTGTCCCTGAAAGGCCTTCAGGGGGCATGGTTTGCCATTCCGTCACCCGGCCTGACCAATCAATTCGAAAACCGGTACATGGCGGCTTTCGGCGCGTCACCGAACCCGATTGCCGGGTTGGCCTATGACGGTATTGCAGCCGTTGGCGCCCTTGTGGCAAGTGAGCGGGCAAATGCGCTGTCGGCAGCCTCGCTCACCCAAAGTGCCGGGTTCGCGGGTGTAAACGGACCTTTCAGGTTCTTGCCGAATGGTAACAACCAACGCGGGCTCGCCATTGCGCAAGTCCAAAACAACCAGGTGATCGTGATTGACCCCGCACCAAGAAGCTTCAGCGGCGCAGGCCTCTGACCCAGCTCCGGCGACAGATGACCGGCTTTTTCCTGAACTTGGGCTGACCGGTTCCGATATCTTCGATGTCGACCGGGTTTTGGACGGCATCTTGGTCGATGCCCAGGATGCCGACAATTCGGCCGTGCGCAACGTCACCATCAAGACCGTACGCGCCGCGATGGACACGGGGCGCGCCACGATTGCCAGTGCTATTGAAGCACATCCCTTCGCGGCACGAGAAGCCGTGCGCGCGTATTGCCATCTGACCGACGGCGTGGTCACGACCGTTTTCCGCGTCGCCGCCGAAACCCTGCATCCAAACCCCAACCCGACCGAGGGCGAGCGTTTGGCGATCCTTGCGGTCGGGGGCTATGGCCGTGGCGAAATGGCGCCGCAGTCAGACGTCGATCTGCTCTTCCTGATGCCGTGGAAGATCACGCCATGGGCGGAAAGCCTGATCGAGAGCATGCTCTACATGTTCTGGGACTTGCATCTGAAAGTCGGGCATTCGTCGCGCAGCGTACGCGATTGCATTCGCCTGGGGCACGAAGACTATACGATCCGCACCGCGCTGCTCGAGCACCGGTTTCTGACCGGCAATACCGAGATCGCAAAGAAACTGGACGAGACACTCACCTCAGATCTGTTTCACAACACAGCCTCGGACTTCATTGAAGCGAAGCTAGAGGAGCGGGCGTCACGCCACAAGAAGCAGGGCGGCCAGCGCTATTTGGTCGAGCCGAATGTCAAGGAAGGCAAAGGCGGGCTGCGCGACCTGCAGACCCTGTTCTGGATCGGCAAGTATATTCACGGCGTCGATGATGCGGGCGAGCTGGTGAAACTGGGGCTCTTCCGGCAGGAGGAATACGATCGGTTTCTTGCCGCCGAGACGTTCCTGATGGCCGTACGGAACCACATACATCTGGTTGCAGATCGTGCGATGGATCAGCTGACCTTCGACCTGCAAGTCGAGATCGCGGAACGGCTGGGCTATGCCGACAAGGGCGGGCGTCGTGCCGTCGAACACTTCATGCAGGACTATTTCCGGCACGCCACCGCCGTGGGCGAAGTGACACGTATCTTCTTGACCGCCCTCGAAGCCAGCCATGTCAAGAAAGCGCCGTCTCTGGTGACCTTCTTCCGGCGCCGCAAGACGGTGAAACCAGACTTCGAAGTGCGCCAGAACCGGCTCGATATTGCGAAGCCTAAGTCGTTCTTCAAAGACAAGATGAACATGTTGCGGCTGTTCGAAGAGGGGTTGCGCACCGGGTACCTGATCCACCCCGACGCCATGCGGCTTGTAACCGCCAATCTTGACTTGATCGACGACGAAATGAGGTCCTCGCCCGAGGCCAACCGCATCTTTCTGGACCTGCTGCTGAAACACGGCAATCCCGAACGCGCTCTGCGCCGGATGAACGAATTGGGTGTTCTGGCGGCGTTCATGCCGGAGTTCGCGCCGATCGTCGCGATGATGCAGTTCAACATGTACCATCACTATACGGTCGACGAGCACACCATTCAGTGCATCTCGACCCTTGCCCAGATCGAACGCGAGGAATTGCAGGGATCGTTGCCCATTGCCTCGCGCATCCTGAAGGAAGGCGTGAACCGCAAGATTATCTATACCGCGCTCTTGTTGCATGACATCGGCAAAGGCCGGGACGAAGACCATTCCGTGTTGGGGGCCCGGATTGCCCGGAAGGTCGCGCCCCGGCTTGGATTGAAAAAGACGGAAGCCGAGACGGTCGAGTGGCTGGTGCGCTATCACCTTCTGATGTCGGACATGGCACAGAAGCGCGACATCTCGGAACCGCGGACCATCCGCGATTTTGCCAAGGCCGTGAAGACGAAAGCGCGGCTCGATCTGCTGACCGTGCTGACCGTCTGTGACATTCGGGGTGTTGGACCCGGCACATGGAACAACTGGAAGGCCGAGCTTTTGCGCTCGCTCTATCGGGCCACGGCGACAGCGCTAGAGCATGGGCTTGAGGCTGTGAACCGCGAAAGCCGCGAGACCGAAGCCAAACGCGCCCTTCGCGCCGCATTGCAAGACTGGGATGCAAAGGCCGTTCGGTTGGAGACGTCGCGCCACTATGGCCCCTATTGGCAAGGGCTTCCGACGGCGACCCACACGGTCTTCGCAGAGTTGCTGAAGGACATCTCGAACACCGAAATCCGCCTTGACCTGAAACCGGACGACGACCGGGACGCGACCCGCGTCTGTTTTGCACTGGCCGATCACCCAGGCATCTTTGCGCGGCTTGCCGGTGCACTGGCCCTTGTCGGGGCGAACGTGGTGGACGCGCGAACCTATACATCGTCGGATGGCTATGCGACCGCCGTGTTCTGGGTGCAGGACAGTGAAGGCTCACCCTACGAGGCCAGCCGGTTGCCCCGCCTGAAGGCGACGATCGAAAAGACGCTGAAGGGCGAGGTTTTGCCGCGTGTCTCGTTGGTTGACCGCGACCGCCTGAAGAAGCGCGAGGAGGCGTTCACCGTACCCACCTCGATCTCGTTCGATAACGAGGGCTCGGACATCTATACGATCATCGAGGTCGACACGCGGGATCGCCCGGGGCTGCTTTATGATCTGGCGCGGACGATGTCTGAAAGCAATGTCGTCATCAACAGCGCGGTGATCGCCACCTATGGCGAACAGGTCGTGGACACCTTCTATGTGAAGGACATGTTCGGCCTTAAGTTCCACGCCAAGGGCAAGCAGAAGACGCTGGAAACACGCCTGAAGGACGCCATCCTTGCCGGGGCCGAGCGCGCGAAAACCGGCTGACCGGCGTGGCAAACGCGCCATGCGTGCCACGCGCGTGCGCGGCCGCTCTGGCCCTTTCCGCCACCTCTGGTTAACCAGAGGCAGGAGGCACTATTGAGCACAATCCGCCTGATCTCGGGCGTGCTGACCGTGGGGGTCTGGACGCTGTTGTCGCGAATCCTTGGGTTCGTGCGCGATATCCTGATTGCCGCGTGGCTGGGCACCGGTCCGGTCGCCGAGGCGTTTCTGGTGGCCTTTGCCCTGCCCAACATGTTCCGCCGCTTCTTCGCGGAAGGTGCTTTCAACATGGCCTTCGTGCCGATGTTCTCGAAAAAGCTGGAATCCGGGGACGACCCCAAGGGCTTTGCGCAGAACGCCTTGGCGGCGCTGACGCTGATCCTGATCCTGTTCACCGTGCTTGCGACGATTTTCATGCCGTGGCTGGTGCTGGCGATGGCCAGCGGCTTTCGCGGCGACGAACGTTTTGACATTGCGGTCACGCTGGGCCGGATCGTCTTCGTCTATATCCTTTTCATCTCGCTGGCCGCGCTGTTCTCGGGCGTCTTGAACGCCAGTGGACGCTTCATGGCCGCCGCCGCGGCGCCGGTGTTGCTGAACATCATCCTGATCGGGTGCCTTCTGTTGGCCGAAGCCGGTGTTGGCGCATCGCTGGTCGGAGACCTGAGCGGCGCGCGTCACGGCACCGTCTTGTCGATTGGCGTGGTTCTGGCCGGAATTGCGCAGCTGGCGCTGGTTTGGTGGGCGGCTGCGCGCGCGGGATATCCGCTGCGTTTGGCGCTGCCCAAGCCCTCGCCTGAATTGAAGCGCCTTGCCATCATCGCCGCCCCTGCCGCTTTGGCCGGCGGTGTCGTTCAGGTGAACCTGCTGATCGGGCGGCAAGTGGCGAGTTTCTTTGAAGGCGCCGTGGCATGGCTGGCTTATGCGGACCGACTTTACCAACTGCCCTTGGGCGTCGTCGGGATTGCCATTGGTATCGTGCTGCTGCCCGACCTGTCACGCCGCCTGCAAGCCGATGACATCGCGGGCAGCCGCACAGCTTTGTCGCGCGCCACCGAGATGTCGCTGGCCTTGGCCCTGCCCGCGTCTGTGGCACTTGCCGTCATCCCGGTCTCGCTCGTCTCGGCGCTGTTCGAGCGTGGCGCCTTCGACGCGTCTGACACCGCTGCGACCGCGCTGGCCTGTGCGGTCTATGGGCTGGGATTGCCCGCATTCGTCATGCAGAAAGTCCTGCAACCGCTCTTCTTCGCCCGCGAGGACACCAAGCGACCGTTCCATTACGCCGTGATTGCCATGGTACTGAACGCTGTCATCGCCGTCGGATTGATGAACACGCTGGGCTATATCGCCGCCGCAATTGGAACCACGCTGGCGGGCTGGGCCATGCTCGCCCTGCTCTGGTCCGGCTCGCGCGGGATGGGAGAAGCGGCCACATTCGAACCCGGAACCGGCGCTCGGGTGGTCCGCATCCTGATCGCTTCTGTGCTGATGGGCGCGGCGCTTTGGGTGTTGGATCAACTGATCCTGTCCAGCTTGATCGCAGCGGCCCCCGTGCTGGGAATTGTCCTGCTCTGCCTTGCAGGTTTCGTCAGTTATGGCCTCTTGGGACTTGCCTTGGGCGCCTTTACCATCGCAGAACTCCGCCGCGTCGTCAGACGCTAACGCTGCCGCATCCGATCCAGAAAGCGCCGAAAGGCCCCCGGCACCAGAACCGGTGTCAGCACGAAGCCGAACACGAAACCGGCGATCTCGGCCACCCAATCCCAGCCGACATCGAAGAATATTCCGAAGAACAACTGGATCCCCATCAGGAAGGCAATCAGCGAAAAGGCTTGCCATTCGTTCTGACCAGCGGCTTTGAACTGCACCCAAAGGATAAAGGTATAAGCCCCTATCAAACCGTAAACACTTGGAAATCCTCCGACCAAGGGTCGATCATCCCCGATCAAGCCAGCGTAGATCACCGCCCCGAAGATGCCGCAGGCGAAAAAGATCACGATCACGGCAAGGTTGCCGAAGACCTCGCCCACCAGCTTGCCCAAGGCCAGCAGGAAGACGATGACAAACGCCGCATGGGTGAAGCCAAGATGGATGAAGGGATACGTCACGAAGCGTTGCAGGTGTTCGAACGACCAGTTCCCGGTTTCGATCAGCCATGTCAGAAGCGGCGCGAAGAACGCGAAATCCTGAATCGCCTGCAGCCGCCAACCGATGCCCTCGGCCCCACCGATGATGCCGCGCGCGGCCAGCGTCAGCAGCACCTCGACCGAGAAGATCGCGAGAGCCAGAGCCACCACGGCGGGCGGCAAAGTGTTGAATACGGGCTGCGAATAGCGGTCGTCCTGCATAGGTCACTTCCTTGACGGTGCCTCCCCCTCTCGGTAAGCCCCGCGGACGTGAAAATCCAGAGGACCTTTGGACATGACGGGCACAGCCTTTACGCCTCGCGTCTTTTCGGGGATCCAGCCGTCTGGCGGCTTGACCCTGGGCAACTATCTCGGCGCCTTGAAGCGCTTCGTCGACATGCAGGATGCCGACACGCACGAGTGTGTCTTCTGCGTGGTCGATTTGCACGCGATCACCGTCTGGCAAAACCCCGAGGACCTCACCCGCCAAACCCGCGAGATCGCGGCCGCCTTCCTTGCCGCGGGCATCGACCCCGCGAAAGCAATCCTGTTCAACCAGAGCCAGGCGCCCGAGCACGCGCAGCTTGGCTGGCTCTTCAGTTGCATCGCCCGGATGGGCTGGATGCGGCGGATGACGCAGTGGAAGGACAAGGCCGGGAAGAACTCGGAAGAAGCCTCGCTGGGGCTCTTTGCCTATCCGGCGCTGATGGCCGCGGATATCCTTGTGCATCACGCCACGCATGTGCCGGTGGGCGACGACCAGAAGCAGCATCTTGAACTGACGCGCGACGTGGCCGCCAAGTTCAACCATGACTATGGCGTCGACTTCTTTCCGATCACCGAACCGGTGATCGGCGGCCCCGCCGCCCGCGTGATGAGCTTGCGCGACGGCACCAAGAAGATGTCGAAAAGCGACCCGTCGGACATGAGCCGGATCAACCTGTCGGACGATGCGGACGCGATTGCGCAGAAGTTCCGCAAGGCCCGGACTGACCCCGAACCGCTGCCGGACAGCTATGAGGGTCTGAAAGACCGGCCCGAGGCGCGGAACCTTGTCGACATCCTTGCCGCTTTGCAGGATCGCACGCCAGAAGACGTCATGAGCGAGGTCGCGGGCCAAGGCTGGGGCCAGTTCAAGCCGCATCTGGCCGAGGTTGCGGTCGAAACCATGGGTCCGATCACGGCCGAGATGAACCGGCTTCTGGCCGACCCGGCCGAGATCGATCGCATCTTGGCCGACGGGGCCGAACGCGCCAGCGCGATTGCCGCCCCCATCCTGGCCCGGACCTTTGACATCATGGGCATGGTGCGCCGGGCGTAAGCGGCGCCCATCAATCATCGCGTGCGCCAGAGGCGCGCAATTGGGTTGCGCCCGGTGTGGCTAAATGCCGGGCGCGACACCTGATTTCTGGCTTTACCCTTCCCCGCGCCCTAGATAAACCTCTCAGGTCTGACAGGGAGAGCACAATGCCGGACGATCTGATCAATTCTTTCATGACCGGGCCCGACGAAAGCGGTCGGTTCGGCAAGTTTGGTGGCCGTTTCGTCAGCGAAACACTTATGCCGCTGATTCTTGACCTCGAAGCAGAATACGAGAAGGCAAAGACCGATCAGAGCTTTTGGGACGAGATGGACTTTCTTTGGAAGCACTATGTCGGGCGCCCCTCGCCGCTCTACTTTGCAGAACGCCTGACCGAGCGTCTCGGCGGGGCGAAAATCTATCTGAAGCGCGACGAGCTGAACCACACCGGCGCGCACAAGATCAACAATGTGCTGGGCCAGATCATTCTGGCGCGCCGCATGGGCAAGACCCGGATCATCGCCGAAACCGGGGCCGGACAGCACGGCGTGGCCACTGCAACCGTCTGCGCCAAGTTCGGCCTGAAATGCATTGTCTATATGGGTGCGCATGACGTTGAACGGCAAAAGCCCAACGTCTTCCGGATGAAGCTTCTGGGCGCCGAAGTCGTGCCCGTGACGTCGGGCCGGGGCACACTGAAAGACGCGATGAACGATGCTCTGCGCGACTGGGTCACCAATGTCCGCGACACGTTCTATTGCATTGGCACGGTCGCCGGGCCGCACCCCTATCCGGCCATGGTCCGCGACTTTCAGGCGATCATCGGCAAGGAAGCCAAGGAACAGATGATGGAAGCCGAGGGCCGCCTGCCCGACACCATTATCGCGGCGATCGGCGGCGGCTCGAACGCGATGGGCCTGTTCTATCCGTTCCTCGACGACAAAGAGGTTCAGATCATCGGCGTCGAAGCCGGGGGCAAGGGTGTGAACGAGAAGATGGAGCACTGCGCCTCGCTGACCGGCGGTCGTCCGGGCGTGCTGCATGGGAACCGGACCTATTTGTTGCAGGATGACGATGGCCAGATTCTCGAAGGGTTTTCGATCTCGGCGGGTCTCGACTATCCCGGCATTGGTCCCGAGCATTCATGGCTGCATGATATCGGCCGGGCGCAATACGTGTCGATCACCGACAAAGAAGCGCTGGAAGCCTTCCAACTCAGCTGCGAGACCGAGGGGATCATTCCCGCACTCGAGCCATCCCACGCCTTGGCGCATGTCGCCAAGATCGCCCCTGAACTGCCGAAAGATCATATCATCTGCATGAACATGTGCGGGCGTGGCGACAAGGACATCTTCACCGTGGCCAAGGCCTTGGGCTGGGAGATGGCGGAAGCCGACTGACGTCTTTGTCTTGTCGTGCTTTGATGGCACACTGTCATCATGTCGACTGCCGAGTTAAGCCAGAAATACGATCGCGCCGCCCCGGCCTGGGGCGACAAGATGCGGTTGCTTGGCTATCACGATGCCTATCTGGGCTTTCTGGCTGACAGTGCCTTTCGGTCCCCGGGCGGCACCCGTGTGCTTGATATCGGATGCGGCACTGGCGCGTTTGCCGATGCATGGGCGGCCATTCATGGGCCGGAACAAGAGATCACGTTGCTTGACCCATCGCCCGAGATGCTGCGGCGGGCAGACGCCACCCTGGCGAAGAGAGGCATAAACACGTCGCGTGCGGAATGCTTGCTGGAAGATCACGCGCCCGGGCAACTCTATGACACGATGCTTGCGGCCCATGTTATTGAACATGTCGACGACCCGGCGGCGACTCTCGCCGAGATGCGCAAGCGCGTTAGTCCCGGCGGACGGTTGTGGCTGGTTGTCTCGAAGCCGCATTGGTGCAATGCGATCATCTGGCTGCAATGGCGGCACCGGTCGTTCAGACCAGAAGCCGTCCGAAACCATCTGGAACATGCTGGTTGGACCCTGGAACGGGAATACGCCTTCCCGTCAGGCCCACCATCCCGAACATCGCGCGGTTACGTGGCCATTGCGATCTGAACGCTAGGCGTTCGGCATGTGACCGAAAACGTGCTCGATCCCGTCTGCGCCGCGATAGCGCCATCGTGCGGCGACAAGCTGAAACCGGCGATCCGGCTTGGCATTCTGTTCGTTCATCAGCCGAACGCGCCACGCCCCATCAACTTTGAGTTCCTGCCTCACCT
Organism: Silicimonas sp.; assembly: GCA_022826385.1. Classification (GTDB taxonomy): domain Bacteria; phylum Pseudomonadota; class Alphaproteobacteria; order Rhodobacterales; family Rhodobacteraceae; genus JAJDOD01. Next base: position 29,298 of record JAJDUZ010000001.1, on the reverse strand, counting down.
CTGGAAGGTTCTTGCCATCGGCAGCACTGCCACGTTCATAGCGGGCACTTTGCAGACGAGCCTGCAACCGCTCCAGCAGAGGCTGCGCGGCCAGTTGCCTTTGACCGGGGAAAACCACCTCGATGTCCTTGCCCCCGATCAAGCCCCGAAGCACCAGGTCGCCCATCGGCGTCTTGCGTCGCTGCGCGGTGACCATAACGGTGACAGGAACCGTTCCGGACCGGAAATGCAGATTATCCTCGCGCAAGTCCGGACGACGATGGGTCAGCTCATTCTGAACGGGTTGAAGCACGCTCTCACCTCATGAAACAGGATTCTCCTGCGTGCGTTCTATCCGCTGACCCTTTGAAATTGTTTAACGCCGACCTTCCCAGAGCCAAGCGCCAACCGCAAAGAGGGAAGCCAGCAACAACATGGCCCAAGCGGGCAGCAAGGGAGACACGCTGATATCCGCAGTCAGGTAAGCTTCGCGTGGAACAATCCCCAGCCATCCACGCCCTTCGGCAGGGCGCCCTTCGCGGACACGCCGGATGTCCGGCACGCCCGCGTCAACAGTGCGAACCCCACCACCGGTGCCATCCACGGCATCGGCCAGGATCGCATCGGTTGCCAAGGTCTCCTCGAACTCCTTCGGCGCTGCAGGGCCCAGGGCAACAACGCTTTCGAAGTCACCTTCCTTCAACCGATAAAGACCCATCTCTGGCCCCGTCCACGTGGCAGAGAACCGACCGGGCGACACCTCTTCCAGCGGAACAAGATGCACCGTGCCGTCCGGCCCCGTGATCTCGACCTCGGCCGCATCTTCCCCAAGCGTGCGGCGGGTCAGCGTCATGGTCTGCCCTTCGGCCGTCGCCGTCAGCGCTTCTTCTTCCAGATCGGGCTCTTTCATCATCCAGTGGGCCAAACGCCGCAACAGCTCCAACTGCGGCCCGCCGCCTTCGAACCCCCGCGACCAGAGCCACGCATGGTCCGAGGCCAGCAAGGCAACGCGGCCTTCACCGACACGGTCCAACATCAGCAACGGCGCCTCGTCAGGGCCGCTCATCAACGTATCGCCCCGCGATGCAGCCACATCGATGATCCGCATCCACCGGCCCCATGGCGGCGCAACGCCCTCGCCTTCGGTCGGCAGCGGCGCCAGTCCTTCGGTGACGGGATGACGGTGGCCGACATCCGTCACGCCGGGCAGGAACAGTTCCTCGCGCACGCGACCGCTTGGCTCGGCCGGCAGGATCTCGGCCAATGGGGATCGATAGATCGACTGTGCTGTCGCAAAGTCAGGCCCGGCGGCCACCAAAAGGGCACCGCCGTCCTCAACATACTGACGCACGTTGTCGAGATAGAGCGACGGCAGGATGCCCCGGCGCTGGTAGCGATCGAAAATGATCAGATCGAATTCGTCGATCTTGTCGAGGAACAGCTCGCGTGTCGGAAAGGCAATCAGGCTGAGCTCGTTCACCGGCACGCCGTCCTGCTTCTCGGGCGGCCTCAGAATGGTGAAGTGCACCAGATCGACAGAGGCGTCGGACTTCAACAGGTTCCGCCAGGTCCGCTCGCCCGCATGTGGCTCGCCCGAGACCAGCAGCACCCGCAACCGGTCGCGCACGCCGTTGATTTGCACAACCGCCGCATTGTTGCGTGTCGTCAATTCACCCTCGGCCTCTGGCACCGTGAACTGGATGACGTTCATGCCCCCGTGCTGCAGGGTGACGGGCAGTTCCAGATCCTGACCAATGGGCACGTTGAACCGCTGTGGCTCCCCCCCATCGACAGCAATCTCGATCTCGGCCTGTTCACTCTGGGCGGGAACCGCGCCTTGGTCTTCAATCCGAAGGGTCAGCGTCACGGGTTCCCCGATGATTGCAAAAGCCGGGGCGTTCTGAACCATCAGACGACGATCCCAGTCATCCTCGGTGCCCGTCATCAAAAGATGCATCGGGCTTGGCATGTCGGGCAGGCGCTCGATGTCATGGACCTGCCCGTCGCTCAGAAGGAAGGTGCCCGCCAGTCGCGCGCGCGGCTCGTCGGCCATCGCCTGTGTCAGGGCTTCCATCAGCAAGGTGCCACGGTTGCCATCGGCATCGCCCATCCGCACCACCCGCAACTCGGTGTTCTCAAGGTCGGCAATCTCGCCTTCCAGTGCCGTGACCGCAGCCGTGATCTGATCCGGACGCACGTCAATATCCTGGCTGGCGCTCTCGTCCACCACCAACAGGACGATATCCGTCAAAGGTTCCCGGTCCTCGACCTGTAGCGACGGGTTGGCCACCGCCAACAACAAGGTCGCCAGCGCAAGCCCGCGCAGCCACCAGCCAGACAGGCCGCGATAAACCGCGAGCGCAACAAAGAGCACAGCCACAGCACAGCCCATCCAAAGCACCGGCCAGGGCAACAGCGGATCAAAGATGATCGTCCCGGTTTCCATCATGCGCGCCCTTCATTTCCATCGGCCCGGAAATATCCCGTGGGAGGCGCCACAGGCGCCGGGGGCAGAGCCCCCGCCCCAGCGCGGCCCCGAAGGGGACGCAAAACCTCGTGTCGGGCGAAGCCCGTCATTGTCCCAACCTGTCCAGCAGGGCGGGCACGTGGACCTGGTCCGATTTATAATTTCCGGTCAGCACATGCATGATGAGGTTGACCCCAAAGCGATAGGCGATCTCGCGCTGGCGTTCGCCCGCAAATCCACGACCGACAGGGTACATCGGCGCGCCACGCGCATCCACGGCCCAGGCCGCCGCCCAGTCGTTGCCGCCGATCACCACCGGCGTCACGTTGTCGTTCAGGTTCCGGAACGGCATGCCTTCCGCGCGTTCGGCGTCTTCGGGGGCCGCTTCGACCCAGACATCGCGGCTGACAAACCGCCCGGGGAAATCCTGCAGCAGATAGAACGTCCGCGTCAGCACGTGATCCGACGGGATCGGCTCCAGCGGCGGAATGTCGAGCGGCAAGGCCAATTGCTGCAGGCGGCGCCCGTTCGGGGTGGCCGTGCTGAAGCCCGAGGTCGAGGCATCCCGCGTATCGAATAAGATCATGCCGCCTGTCCGCAAATACCGGTTCAGGCGCTCGTATGCATCCGGCGAGGGGCGCGGCTGGCTTTCGCTGATCGGCCAATAGAGGAACGGATAGACCGACAATTCGTCCATCTCGAGGTTCACCGCAACCGGCTCGACGGGCTCGATTGACGTCCGCCGGAACAAGACATCCGACAGCCCACGCAGGCCCGCTTCAGACGTCGCATCCAGCGTCGTGTCCCCTGTCACAACATAGGCCAATCGCACTTCCGACGTCGCAGCCAGGAGGCGCTCGATATCAGCTTGGCTCTCTTGTGCTTGGCTCTCCTGTGCTTGCGCTTCAGGCGCCGCGATCAAGGCCGCCAGCACAAGTGCCGCCGTGGCCCCGGTCAAACGTCCCGACAGCGCAAGTGCGGCAAGCACGTCGACCAACAGCGCCAGCAGAGCCAGCGAAAGTGCCATGCCTGCCAACGGGGTTTCCTGCTGAATAGCGAACCCTTCGACCGGCACATCAGCGGGCCAGACAGCGGGCGACAGGCTGGCCTCCCGGCCAAGCACGTTCAACGCGATGCGGCGGTTCTCGCCGGAATAGAGGCCGGGCGGCAGGTCCGGGCCGGGCGGGCCTTCTGCCAGCGCCTCCCCGGCGACACCAGGGAGAATCCCGGCCTCGGCCACTTCGCCGAACCCGGTCAGTTGCTGATCCAAGGTCCACGTGGTTCCTTCAAGGTCTTCCGCCGTCAAAGCCGCTGATTGGGTCGAGACGGCCAGACGTTCAAGCATCTGCACGAAGAGACCCGACAGAGGCAGGCTGGACCAGTCGGCGTTCGCCGTCACGTGGAACAGCACGACCTGCCCCAGGTCGAGACGCTTGCGCGTCACCAGCGGGGTACCGTCTGCCAGCGAGGCAATGGTGCGTTCCGCAAGGGTCGGGTCAGGCTGTGCCATCACTTGGCTCGACACGGTGACATCTTCAGGCACCACAAGGCCGAAGAACGGGCTGTCTGGTCCGAAGGGCCGCAGGGCCTTGGGCTCACCCCAACTCATCGCACCACCCACCGTGCGCCCACCCGCGCGCAAGCGGACGGGCATCAGAACATCTTCGGCATCGCGCCCGTAATCCGAGCCCGCCAGCCGCGTGCCTGCAAATCGCAGCAGCAATCCACCTTCCCGCACCCAGGTCTCAAGCGCTTCGGTTTCGCTGTCCGCCAGCGTCACGATATCAGCCAGAATGACGACATCCGGGTTGGCCAGAACGATGTCCGTGATCGCGCCATCGATCAGGTCGGCGGTATCGACCAGCGCCTGTTCCAGATAGTGCGTGGGCGACAGAAGTTGCAGACCTTCGCGTTCCTCACGGGCCGAGAGAATGGCGACTTCCCGGCGACGAAGGCTGTCGTCTGTCAGCGAGACAGCACCGGCCGAGCGCACGCCCTCGATCTCGAACCGGGTGACCCGGTTCCGAAGCTCGGCAGGCAGGGAAAGCAGACCGGTCGCGGCCGTGTCGCCTGCGTCAAACTCGATATCAAGACGCGCCAACTGGCGCGGCGTTCCATTCGGGTCAAGGCCATGCGCGGCAACACCCACCACGGCATCTGATCCGCCGCGCGAGCGCAGGACCTCAAGTTCGATGTTTCCGTCCGCGAAGCTGGCAGGCTTCAGCCCCAGAACGGCGCGCGGACTTTCGAAAACCGTGACGGAGCCTCGGGACTGCAGATCATCCAGCGCGGCCTCGCGCCAATCCAGAGCCAAGCCGCTGGACAGCCAGAACGTGTCGAAGTCGCCCTCGACCGCATCGAGCCAGGAAAGCACGGTCTCGCCATCCGGCAACCACGCCTGCGGCAGAATGCCGGGAAGTTGCGTGGCGATGGCGTCGGCCGATTGGAACACAAACCCGTCTTCGGGGGGCAAGTCGGTCAACGCAACCAATGCCGTTTCCCGCCCGGCCTGCCCCGCTTCGTCCAAAAGCGCTTCGATCCGGTCAATACGGCGGTTCCAATCCTGCGCCTCGGCCCAACCGCCCTCCACCAGGACCAAAAGCGGCCCGGTGCCAACGGTTTCCGTCTTGGGGTTCAGGACCGGCCCGGCAAAGCCGATGATCGCGGCCGCGATGGCAATCGTTCTCAGCAGCAACAGCCACCACGGCGTCCTGTCGGTCTGCGTCTCGTCATCCGCCAGTCCCAGCAGCAGCGCGACGCCCGGAAACATCCGGCGGATCGGAGCAGGCGGCACGGCGCGCAGCAGGAGCCACAGAATTGGCAGCGCAATCAGGCCCAACAGCAGCCAAGGCGCAGTGAAGCCGACAGAGCCGATGGTGAACATCAGTCAGCCCCTCCGTATGCCCGCGCGCCGCTCAATGCCCACGCTCCAGCGCGGTATAAAGCCAGAGAAGCGCGGTCGAGGCCGATTGGCCGGTGTGATGGGTGTGAAACTGCCAGCCGATCGCGCGGGTCAGATCGCGCAGTGCAGCTTTACGCTCGGCCAGACGGTCAAGATAGCGGTCCCGCAAATCGCCAGCCTTCAAGGTTTCATGCCGCAAGGTCCCGCCGACCGATTCGAAGATCGTGCGACCATCGAACGGGAAGGCTTCTTCTTGCGGGTCCAGCACCTGCAACAATGCGCCGTTGATCCCACGGTCAGCCGCCTTGGTGATCGCCCGTTCAATCGGGGCCAATTCGCCCATGAAATCCGAGACGAAGACCGCGCGCGACCGCAGCGGCGCCGCTTTCAGATCAGGCGGTGTGTATTCCGTTTCGTCTTCGCGCGTCGCAAAGGCGGTGGTCAGACGCATCAGTTGCACCTGCCCCGCGCGCGGCGGCATGCCAAGGTTGGTCAGACCCACGCGCTCGCCACCCCGGATCAACAGGACGCTCAGCGCAAGAGCGATCCGCCGCGCTTCAATGGCCTTGGTCGGGAGGTCCTTCTTTGACGCAAACTGCATCGACTGGCCCATGTCGAGCCACAGCATCACCGACTGCGCCGCCTGCCACTCTCTCTCGCGGACGAAAAGCGCGTCATCGGCGCGGGCGGACCGGCGCCAATCGATCATCCGGGCCTCGTCGCCCGCGTGGCTGGGGCGATACTGCCAGAATTCATCCCCCTGCCCCACGCGCCGACGCCCATGCGCGCCGGACATCACGCTGGCCGCCAGATGCTCGGCATCCGCCAGCAAGGGCGGCAGCGGGCCTGCCAGCGCCTCGGCATCGCGCCTGAGACCGGTAAAGGCAGAGGGTTGGCTCATGCAGCCGCCTCGGTGCGGGTGACGCTTTCGGTGACTTGGGTGATGACCTGACCCAGCTCAAGCCCGCGGGCGCGCGCGGCAAAGGTCAGCGCCATGCGGTGCGTCAGCACCGGCGTCGCCATCGCGGCCACATCCTCGGGTGACGGAGCCAACCGGCCCGCTAGCAAAGCGCGGGCGCGCACGGTCAGCATCAACGCCTGGGCGGCACGTGGTCCCGGGCCCCACCCGACATTTTCGCGCACGACATCCAGTGCGCCGTCCTCATCGGGGCGGCAAGCGCGGACAAGATCGAGGATCAGTTCAACCACGGCCTCACCCACAGGCATCTGCCGGACAAGATGCTGCGCCGCGATCAACTCGGCAGGCGTAAACACGGCGTGGGCCTCGGCCTCGGTGGTGCCGGTGGTGGCAATCAGGATGTCACGCTCGGTGTCGCGATCCGGATAGGGCACGTCTATCTGCACCAGGAAACGGTCAAGCTGGGCTTCCGGCAGCGGATAGGTGCCTTCCTGCTCGATCGGGTTTTGCGTGGCCAGCACGTGGAACGGCGCGGGCAGGTCATGCGGCACACCGGCAACCGTCACCGACTTTTCCTGCATCGCCTGCAAAAGCGCCGATTGCGTCCGTGGGCTGGCGCGGTTGATTTCGTCGGCCATCAGAAGCTGACAGAAAATCGGACCTTCGATGAACTTGAACGCCCGGCTTCCATCGGCGCCGGTTTCCAGCACTTCCGATCCAAGAATATCGGCAGGCATCAAGTCGGGCGTGAACTGCACGCGTTTGCCATCAAGCCCAAGAACCGTTGAAAGCGTATCGACCAGACGGGTCTTCCCAAGCCCCGGCAAACCGACCAACAGGCCATGCCCGCCGCAAAGGATGGACGACAACACAAGGTCGACGACTGTCTCCTGCCCGATGAACCGCTCGGTGATGCTGGACTTGGCCTCGGCCAGTTTTGCGCCCAGGGCTTCGATCTCGGCGACCAGATCGGGGGTGTCGGACATATCGCTTGGCTCCTCTTGGTTCGAATACCATATAGTAGAGCGAACTCCGATTGCTTCTACAAACGGCAAAAAACGATAACGGACAAAACATCGTGAAAATCTCCGCCGAAAGCCTCGCAGAAAGCGCCCGTGCCGCGACAACACGCGGTTTGCCGCCGGTCCATCTGTGGAATCCGCCCGATTGTGGCGATCTGGACATCCGGATTGCCCGGGACGGAACGTGGTTTTATCTCGACACACCGATTGGGCGACCCGAGTTGGTGCGGCTTTTTTCGACAATCCTGCGCAAAGACGGAGACCGTTACGTTCTGGTGACGCCGGTCGAAAAAGTGGGAATCACCGTCGATGATGCCCCTTTCGTGGCCGTGGACTTCGAACGCGAAGGCGATGCGCTGCGCTTTGTCACCAATCTCGGCGACGAAGCCATCGCCGGGCCGGATCACCCGATCCGGGTCGAACGTAACCCCGAAACCGGCGAACCGTCGCCCTATATCCTGATCCGGGACCGTTTGGAGGCCCTGATCGACCGCAAGAGCTTCTATCGCCTTGTCGACATCGGGGAACATGCTTCCTTTGAAGACGAAAGCTGGTTCGGCCTTACGTCGGGTGGCATGTTCTTTCCGATCATCCTCTCGGCAGAGTTGGGCTAGCCAAAGGCCACGTTAACACCATTCCTTTTCGGTATCCGGCCCGCGCCCTTGTTTGGCCACATTGCTTTGATCCAGTCTGGCCGATTTGGTTTGAGATTTGGCTATGGCTTACAGGAATTCGAAGAAGCCCGTTTCATTTGGTCTGGTTTTCAGTCTTTGCACCTGCCTTGCAACGGCGAGCGCTTCGCAAAGCGATGTAACCCAGAAACTGTTGGATGCAGCCGCCCGAGATCCTAACGTCGGCCGGCTGATCACCCAGTTGGAACGCGGGCAATCGGATCAGGTTGTTCAGTCCACCATCCAATTGTTCTATCAGATTGCGCCCGATGGGGTGCTGTCGAACGACGCACTCGAGCTTGCGGAACGGCGGACCATCGCCAAAGCCCGAGCCCGTTACCTGTCGCAGCACCTGATTTATGACCTTGATGGAGACGGCGCGATCAGCACGGCCGAGATGGAGGGCGTCTTTGGCAGCGATGCGTCGCGCCTTGCATCCCTTCGGGCACTGGCCGACACCGATCGTGACGGCGCGATTTCTGCCGAGGAACTCAGAGTAACGGCAACGGCACAAGCCGAGGGCCAGCGCGGACGTCAGCAGTTCGGTTACTTGATGGTCTTCGACTTGGATGGGGACGGTAACCTTGTTGTCGACGAACTGGTTGCTGCTCTCCAAGACCTTGCCCAAAACGATGCCGCCCGTGCCCAAGCGCAAGGTGTCGGCAGCGTAACGAATGGGACCCTTACTGATGCACAGGATGCACCCGAAACACCCGCGCAACTCCCCATCAATCCCGAAGGATTGCCGACCGAGTTGCATATGGTCGGGATCTATGAGCCGCGCGTCAGCCGCAACAGTGACGGGGTTGCCCGACGCGAACCGGTCGCGGTCAAGGTGGATCGTCCGGGCGTTTCCGTGACCTTGGTTCTGGGGTCTTACGAACCGACACAATGGGTGATCGAGACCAGCGAAGGCACCCGCGTCGACCACATCGTGGCGCATGATCGGAACCGTATCCGGGGCGAGGTCGTTTTGAACGGCGAGCGCGCGTCGGTGACGTTCCGCGACCTGCCGCTGGCCTATAGATCGGAAGGCAATCGGCTGCAGCCGTTTCATGCAGCGGCCGCCGAGGTGTCGGGCATACCGAAGGCCGGCAGCTTTCATGGAAGCTATCGCGCGCCAGAGGATGGTTTTGTCGTCGAAGACGCGCCCGGAGTTCCCACCCAAGCCGAGATCGACGCCGCCTTGGAGGCCGAGGCGTTGCGCGTGTCAGAGCTGTCGCCAAAGCTTCGCGATGCTTTTCAAGGCAAGATCAAAGCGCCGGGCACGACATGGAGCTTGCGCGACGAAGGCTTTGTCGGCTTTGACAACGAGGGCAAGTCGGTCATCCACAGGCTGCCTCTCGATGCACCAGAAGTCAGCTGGACGATGGGCACCGCTTTTGATCCGGAAAGCCAACGCATCTGGGGCGTCACGCTGGGTGGTGTCGGATACCTTTACACCTATGACATCACCAGCAACCGCTGGACCGCCCGCTCGATGGAAAACGTGGATGCCGGAGGTTTGATCTTCGATCCGGCCAGCGGCAACCTGATCGCGACCCCGGGCCCGCACGGCCGTAGCGGATACTTGATCATGGACACCACGGGGAAAGTCCTGTCGCGCTTGGAGATCGCGACAAAGGATTATCCCGGCTTGATCGGCACATTTGATCCCGGAAACGGGCCCAGTCCGCGCATGGTTCCGGTCATGATCGACGGCGACCTGCTGCTTGTACGTGCCGAGCAACGTATGAGACCCAACCAGAACACCACGTCCCGCTGGCTCTATGTCGTGGATTTGCAGTCCGGCAAGGCCCGCCTTGTGCGTTAGGTGGCCTTTATGGTTGTCCTGAAAGCCTCCTGACACCACCCTGTCAGGAGCGGTGTGCGAAGACAGGTCATCTGATCAACACAGGATGACGTTTTATGAGCTTTGCACCTGACAATGCCCTGGTTTGGGGCGAAATCCCGGTTCTCGACCTTGAGCGCGGCATGGCCTTCTACTCCGCCGTCTTCGGCTATGATCTTAAAAGCGAGGATGCCGGACCGAACCCGGTGGCCTATTTGCCGTATACGCAGCCCGGCGTCTCGGGCCATCTCTATCCCGGCAAGCCCGCCGCCCCCGGCACCGGACCGACGATGCACCTTGCGGTCCCCGACACGTTGGAGGCCGCGGCCGATCGCTGTTGGAAGGCCGGCGGCACGGTGAAGTCCGAACCGATTGCCATTCCGTTCGGGCGTTTCCAGTATGTCGAAGACCCCGATGGAAACTCGATCGGCCTTTTTGAACCGACGAAGGATTGACATGCGCCGCGCCGACCGCCTTTTCCAGATTGTCCAGCATCTGCGGGGCGGTCGGCTGACCACCGCGGCACAACTGGCCGAGCGGTTGGAGGTCAGCGAGCGCACCATTTATCGCGACATTGCCGACCTGATCGGCACCGGCGTTCCCATCGATGGCGAGGCCGGTGTCGGCTATCTGATGCGCGAAGGCTTCGACCTGCCGCCCCTGATGTTCACCCGTGACGAGATCGTGGCTTTGACGGCCGGTGCACGGTTGATCCGGGCTTGGGGCGGTGCATCCATGGCAGCTGCGGCAGAAGAAGCGCTGGTGAAGATACACGCGGTGTTGCCCGAGGACGCCCGCGCCAAGGCGACCGTTGTGCCGGTCCATGCCTATCAGATGCCCGAGTTGGATGACGCGACCCGCGCGCGCCTCGACGATTTGGAAGCTGCAATCGAAGCCCGCCAGCGCCTGGACATCGCCTATCGAACCGAGGACGGCACGGCGAGCGAACGCGTGGTCCGCCCCTTGGGGCTTTGGTTTTGGGGAAAGGTCTGGACCCTTGTTGCGTGGTGCGAATTGCGGGAAGACTTCCGCATGTTCCGAGCGGACCGTATCAGCCAGACGGAACCCGTCGGGACATTCAAGCCGCTGCCCGAGCAAAGCCTGAAAGCGTTTTACGCCAGTCAACGGGTTTAGCGAGCGTCAGCGAGACCGGGCCAGCAAACCATCGATTCGCGCGCGCAACTCTTCATGTTCAAAGGGTTTGCTCAGGATATCGTCCGCGCCCACGGTTTTCGCGGCGGTCTTCAGATAGTAACCGGTATCCATATCACTGAAGGACCCCGAGATAGCGAGAACCGGAATTCGAAGATCCTCGACCTGCTTCAGCTTCGAGATCAGCTTGATCCCTCCGTCGGGGATCATTTCGTCGCCATCTTTGATGAACATGTCGCAGATCAAGAGATCGACATCGTTGTTCATCGCGTATTCCGCCGCGTCGGTTCCGCGGTCGAAAGCAACAACCTCGTGCCCATCTGAAATCAACGCTTCACACAGCAAGTCGACGAAATCAACATCGTCTTCAAGTAGAACCAGTTTTGCCAATAGTCGTCACAGCCTCGTGTTCGGTCCGGCGAAGACCCTTGTCGTATCAGACGTTCACGAGACTTAGCTGTCCACCCGCCCCCGTCGGTCTCCGCGCAGGTTGGCATAAAGGACGTGGTTGCGCCAGCGTCCGTTGATTTGCAGATAGCTTTGCGCCACGCCCTCGTACTTGTACCCGCATTTTTCCAGAAGTGCGCGTGATGCGGCGTTTTCGGGCAGACAGGCGCTTTCGATCCGGCTGAGGTCCAGCACTTCGAAGGCGTAATGCACAACCGCCGTCAGCGCTTCCTGCATGTAGCCTTGTCGGGCGAATGCGGCGCCGATCCAATATCCGATGGTCCCGGCCTGGCTTGGCCCCCGGCGGATGTTGTCGAGCGTGATTGCACCGATCACGGCATTGTCGTTCCGACGGATCAGGAACAGCGGCACCGCCGTTCCTTGTGCGATAGAGCGATTGGCCCAATAGACCCGGTTGACGAACCCCTTGCGGGTCAGGTGATCGGCCGACCAGCTGGGCTCCCATGGTTGCAGGAATTCGGCGCTTTGGCGCCGCAAGTCCGACCACGGGCGGAAATCGCTGTGCATTGGCGGGCGCAACACCATTCGCTCGGTGTCGATCCGTATCTTGCGCTGAAAGCGCAGCATCACGCCGCCAGCCGCCCTGTCATTTCCTCGACCGACGGCGCGCCCGAAACCGGGCCGTAAAGCGCAAGTGCGGCGTTACCGGCCGCGGTCAGTTGTGCTGCGAAGTCCCGCGTCTTCTCAACTGTCACGGCATCGATCCGATCCACCGTTTCCTGCAAGTCCGGGATCCGGTCCCAGATCGCCAGTTGGCGCGCCAGCCGCTCGGCCCGGCTGGCCGGGCTTTCAAGACCCATCATCATGCCGGCCTTCATCTGTGCGCGCGCCCGGTCGATCTCGACCGCGCTCATGTCCTCGGCGGTTCGGCGCAATTCATCAATCGTTAGCCCGAACAGCGCCTCAAGATCTTCGGCCCCGGTTCCTGCGTAAATCGTCATCATGCCGCTGTCGGCATAGGCGCTGGCCTGCGCGAAGATCGTATAGCAGAGACCGCGCTTCTCGCGGGCTTCCTGAAACAGGCGCGAGGACATGCCCCCGCCCATTGCCATGGCATAGACCTGCGCGACATAGACATCTTCCGACCGATAGCCGGGAGATTCAAACGCAAGCGCGACATGGGCCTGCTCCAGACCTTTGTCCACGCGGGTCTCGCCGCCAAGGAATTTGCCGGCTTCGGTGTCCTGAACACTGCCATTGGCGAGGCCGCCAAAACGCTCTTCAACCATGCGCACGATGGCGTCGTGGTCGACAGCCCCCGCCGCGGCAATAATCAGGTTGCCCGGCACATAGCGTTCCCGCACGAAGCTGGCGAGGTCGCGCTGGTCGAACTTCTCAACTCGGGACGAGGGGCCAAGGATCGGGCGTCCCAGCGCCTGCCCGGGATAGGCGGTTTCCTGAAGCCAGTCGAAAATGATGTCGTCGGGCGTATCCAGCGCCTGCCCGATCTCTTGCAGGATCACGTGACGCTCGACTTCGATCTCGTGCGGATCAAAAACCGGATTGAGAACAATGTCCGAGATCACGTCCAGCGCAAGCGGCACGTCATCGCCCAGAACGCGCGCATAGAATGAGGTCATCTCGCGGCTGGTATAGGCGTTGATATAGCCGCCGACATCCTCGATCGCCTCGGCGATCTGCAACGCGCTGCGCGTCTTGGTGCCCTTGAACGCCATGTGTTCAAGGAAATGCGCAATCCCGTTCTGCTCGGCCCGTTCGTGCCGGCCGCCTGCCGTCACCCAAACACCCAGCGACGCAGATTGCAGACCGGGCATGTGCTCGGTCGCAACGCGCACGCCGTTCGGCAGTCGGTGCAGTTGGACGGTCACTTGGTGCGCTTCTCCCGGATCAGGTCCTCGATGGCCGCAAGGTCATTTTCAACCCGCGTCACCCGCTCTGATCGGTCATAAAGATCTGCCATCCGGTTGGGAAGAGGCGGTCTTATCCCGGTCGCGGCCTCGACAGCATCAGGGAACTTGGCGGGATGGGCCGTTGCAAGCGTGATCGTCGGCAGAGCGATGTCGTGATGGTCACGCGCCACTTCCAGCCCGACGGCGGTATGCGGGCAAACCAGTTCGGCGCTTTCCTCAAGCGTCGCGGTGATCCGGGCCGAGGTTTCGTCCTCGCTCACCGCGCCGCTGGCAAAGTGTTCAAGGATCGCCTGATGCGCGCCTTGGCTGATGGTAAAGCCGCCCTCGCCCCGCAATTCCTGCATGATCTGCGCCACGGCATTGCCATCGCGGTCATAGGCGTCGAACAGCAAACGCTCGAAATTCGAGCTGACCTGAATGTCCATCGACGGGCTGATCGAGGGATGGACCGTGCCGGTCCGATACTCGCCCGTGCGCAGGGCCCGGTCGAGGATGTCGTTCTGGTTGGTGGCGACGACAAGACGGTCGATCGGCAGCCCCATGCGTCGCGCAATCTCGCCCGCATAGATGTCGCCGAAATTGCCAGTCGGCACACAGAAGTTCACCCGCCGCTCAGGCGCGCCAAGTGCGACGGCCGAGGTGAAGTAATACACGATCTGCGCCATCACCCGCGCCCAGTTGATCGAGTTCACGGCGGCAAGGCCAACCTCGTCCCGGAACGGGATGTCAGCGAACATGTCTTTCAGGTGGCGCTGGCAGTCATCAAACGTGCCATCGACGGCCAGCGCGTGCACATTGGCCTCGGTCGGGGTCGACATCTGGCGGCGTTGCACTTCGCTGACCCGGCCATGCGGATAGAGAATGCAGACGTCCACATTGTCGAGACCGCGAAAGGCTTCGATTGCCGCGCTGCCGGTGTCACCGCTGGTGGCGCCCACGATGGTGATCCGGCGCCCGGTTCGCGCCAGCACAGTCTGGAACATCTGGCCGATGAGTTGCATCGCGAAGTCTTTGAACGCCAGCGTCGGGCCGTGGAACAACTCGAGCAGCCACTGCCCATCATCGATCTGCTTCAGCGGGGCGCGCGAGACATGGCCGAAACCGTCATAAGCATTGGCGATGATCTCGCGAAACTCGTCTTCTTCGAACGTGTCCCCGACAAAGGGCCACATAACCGTGAAGGCGGCGTCTTCGTAGCTGCCAAGGTGCAAGCGTGCAATCTGATCCGGCGTCAGCGTCGGCACCGTTTCCGGCACATAGAGGCCACCGTCGGGCGCCAGTCCGGTCAGCATCGTCTCTTGGAAATTCAGCACGGGCGAATTGCCCCGGGTCGACACGTAACGCATGGAAAGTCCTCACTCCTTCCGCTTGGCTGTACGCCACAACAGGAACGCTGTCATCCCCGCCCAGACCAATGCGAGCCCAAACCATTGCACGGCATAGCCCAGATGGTTGTTGGGGATGCCCTCGGTGGTCACCGGAAGCGGTGTTGCACGCGGGCTTGTGCCGGTGATTTCGCGGGCGATGACCAGGGTCGGCTCAGTGCCCAGCGCATCGGCCATTTGAGCCACGTCCCGCCCGAAAAAGAGGCCGTTGTCCAAATCGGGTGCGGGGGTCGAGCTGTTGACGTCATCCGGCCAGTGGACATTGCCGACAATCGTTACCTGTCTGGCGGGGCCCACCTGGGTCTCGCCGTCTTCACGTACGAACCCTTCGTCGACCAAGATCTGCCGTCCGTCGAGCAGCGTCAGAGCCGACACGATCCGGTGGCCGGGACCAACCCTCGGAACCGAGGTCAAAACGCGGAGCTGCGTCTCTCCGAGATCACCCTGAACGGTGACCGGAAGGTACTTGTCCGTTTCCGGATCGGGCTGGGCTGGCAGGGCGACCGGCGCGTCGGCGATCCGGGCTTCTATCTCGGCCAGAACGCCTTCTTTCCATTCCAGCCGTTGCACCTGCCAGAAACCGAGATAGGCCAGCACGACCGTGCCGGACACTCCGATTATCAGGGGGCCGATGAAACGGCGAAGGCTCATGTCGATCGCTCTCGTTGGATGAAGCGCGTCAGCGCGTCGATGGCTTGCCGCACGGGTGGGTCGTGGCGGGCTTCGTGATGCGTGACCAGCCACTCTTCGTGCGTCAGTTCGTCTATCGGTTCCGACAGGCGAGACAAGCCGGAAATGCCATCTGCGGCGAAAGTGGGCAGAACAACCCGGGCCACGCCGCTGATGGCAAGATCGACCCCAAGCCGCATGTCGGTCACCGTGGTGACGATGGCGTCGCCCCGGTTGGCGTGAACCCAGCGGGTGGACGGTGTGCCGGGCGCGCTGGCCGGCAAGGTGACGTAACCCGCCACGCCCTCGGCTGCCCCGTATTCCGCGAATGTGATGTCGCGCAGGCGTCTGCCAGCCAGCCACCCTTGTTCGGGGCGTCGGTTCCGAATGCCGATATCAGCCTCGCGGCGTGAGATATCGAGGGCGGCGTTCGAAGGAAGAAATTCGGGCACCCAGCCGCCACCAGCCTTCCAGAAGTCGGCCATGTGGCGCGCCAGCCAATTGGATGTCCATGTCCCGGCGGTGATCCGCACGCGTACCGGAGCGTCCCGATCAGCCCACCGAGACAGACGTCGGGTTATGCCCGTCAGCACCTCGGCCTCGGCTTGCAGTTCCCTCCCTTCGGCGGTCAGCGCGAACCCCTGATTGCCCCGCAGGAACAAACGACGGCCGGTCTGACGCTCGAGCGCCGTCATCTTTCGGCTGAGTGTCGGGGCACTTTGGCCTGTTTCGTCAGCGGCACCCGCCAGTCCACCGGCCTGGCATACCGCAAGAAACAGCCTTAGGTCATCAAGAGACAGATCGTCTTTCATAATTGAAACACTGATTGTGAAATCACCTGTATTTTATCGGAAATACTCAGCGCAATCTACCAGTCTCTCAATGATTTTTGAAAGGCAAAGCAGATGCAAAGCTTCTTTCGTTTTCCCGAACCCGGCCCCGAGACCGAAGCTCAGAAAGAGCGTGCGAAATACCTTGGAATGGCCTTGCGCAAGGCGCAGGCCAAGCGGCGCAGACGTTGGCGCAAAGGATGGAATACGCTGACACATCTCTTCCGCCCATAAGAAAAGCGCGGGCGTTTCGGCCCGCGCTTCCATTCATTCAAAGACGGTTGGCTCAGCTGCCCCAGATATAGATCGCGGCAAAGAGGAACAGCCAGACCACATCGACGAAGTGCCAGTACCAGGCCGCCGCTTCGAAGCCGACATGCTTTTCCGGTGTGAAGTGACCGGCGCGCAGGCGCAGGTAACAGACAAACAGGAATATGGTGCCGACGATGACGTGGAAGCCGTGGAAACCGGTCGCCATGAAGAAGGTCGCGCCATAGATGTTGCCCGAGAACCCGAACGCCGCGTGGCTGTATTCATAGGCTTGGAAGCCCGTGAAGATCACACCCAGAACGACTGCCAGGATCAGGCCCGTGGCCATGTCCTTGCGGTTGTTTTCATGCGCAATGGCATGGTGGGCCCAAGTTGCGGCGGCGCCCGAACACAGCAGGATCAGCGTGTTGATCAACGGCAGGTGCCACGGGTCAAAGGTTTCGATCCCGACCGGCGGCCAGACACCGTCAACGGCAGGGCTTTGCGGGCCCATCGGGTACATGGCGTTCTTGAAGAAAGCCCAGAACCATGCGGCGAAGAACATGACTTCCGACATGATGAACATGATGAAGCCATAGCGCAGGCCAATCCGGACAACCGGCGTGTGGTCCCCGATATTGCTTTCCTTCACCACTTCGGCCCACCAGGCGAACATGACGTAAGCCACGCCCACAAAGCCCATGGCGAACATGATCCAGGTCATGCCCTGCATCCAGAGCACCGCCCCGAACAGCATGATGAAGCCCGAGACCGCGCCAAGGAACGGCAGGACCGAGGGTTCTAGGATGTGATAATCGTGGTTCTTTTCGTGCGCCATATCGGTGTTCCCTCGGGCGATTAGTTTAGGTCTGTTTCAGTAACCTGACCGGTTTCCAGGGCCGCCTGCTCGGAGCTGTATTCTTCGGGCAGATCGGTTTCATGGAACGTATAGGACAGGGTGATGGTTTTCACGAAGCGCGCGTCGGCGTCTTCGAGGATTTCGGGCTCGACAAAGTAGCTGACCGGCATCGAAACGCGCTGGCCGGGCTCCAGCACCTGCATTTCGAAGCAGAAGCACTGGATTTTCGAGAAATACGCCCCGGCCGAATAAGGCGAGACGTTGAAGCTTGCCGTGCCAGCAATGACCCGATCGGTCGGGTTATAGGCCTCATAGAAGGCAAGGCCTTCTTCGCCGATACGAATACGTTGCTTCATCTCGACCGGCGTGAATTCCCACGGCATGCCCGCCGCGTTCGACGCATCGAAGCGCACGGTCACTTCTTCAGTGATCGCACCCGGTGCGGCCTCGGCCACGTCGGTTGCGCCGCCCCAGCCGGTCATCCGGCAGAACAGATCGTAAAGCGGAACCGAGGCCCACGCCAACGTGCCCATCGTCAGGATCACGCAGCACAGTTGCAGCACGGTCTTGCGCTTGGGGTCCATGGGCGTGTCGCTCATTCCACAATCTCCATTTCCGGACGGACAACATGGTCAAACGCCTGCATCGGATCGCCGCGCGTGACTTTGACGACCGTCAGGGCAAAGACGATGGCAATGAAGCCGACAAGCGTCACGCCCACACCGACATTTCGGCTTTTGCGGCGGTCATGCAGTTCGTGAGTCACTTTCATCACAGAACTGCCCCCAATGCCGCATCCGCAAGAAGCGCGGTGAAATGCAGGAAAAGGTAGTAAAGCGAGAGCTTGAAGAACTTCTTCTCGACCGCGTAGTTGTCTGCTTCTGCCGCCGCATCGTCGCGACGCCAGATGTCATAAGCGCCCTTCAGGAACAGCCCGTTCAGAACAACGGCGGCCGCAATGGTGATCGGGCCACCGACGGTGGTCAGGGCAAGCCCCAATCCAACAGGGGCCAGCAGCACCGTATAGCCAAGGATATGCCGCCGCGTGCTGTCGCGCCCGTGGGTCACGGTCAGCATTGGCACACCGGCATCGCCATAGTCCGACTTCGTGAACAGCGCCAGCGCCCAGAAATGCGGGGGTGTCCACATGAAGATCAGCGCGAACATCAGCACGCTTTCCAGCGTCACATCACCGGTGACAGCGGCCCAACCGATCATCGGGGGAAACGCGCCTGCCGCGCCACCGATCACGATGTTCTGCGGCGTCGAGCGCTTGAGCCACATCGAATAGATGACGGCGTAGAAGAAGATGGTGAAGGCCAGAAGGCCGGCGGCAACAAGATTGGTCGCCAAAGCCAGCATAACGACCGAAATGCCCGAAAGCCCCAAGCCGATGGCCAACGCCTCGCCCGGCTCGACACGGCCCGAAGGAATCGGGCGCTTGGCCGTCCGGCGCATCACGGCATCAATGTCAGCGTCGTACCACATGTTCAGCGCACCCGAGGCCCCTGCCCCCAGCGCGATGAAGAGGATGGCGGCAAACATCTCGACCGCGTGCAACGAACCGGGCGCCACGATCAATCCGACCAACGCGGTAAAAACCACGAGTGACATCACCCGTGGTTTCAGCAGCGCGACATAGTCACCGAACGTCGGCTCGTACTCGCGCGGTGTGTTGATCGAAAGATCGGCCATCGATTACTCGCTTGCCGCGACCTGGCGTGCGCCGGGTTCGACCCACTCGCCCGCTGTCTGCGTGTCGGCAACCCAAGCGTCGAACTCTTCCTGCGTCACGGCC
Organism: Silicimonas sp.; assembly: GCA_022826385.1. GTDB lineage: Bacteria > Pseudomonadota > Alphaproteobacteria > Rhodobacterales > Rhodobacteraceae > JAJDOD01. Next base: position 10,226 of record JAJDUZ010000001.1, on the reverse strand, counting down.
TTGACCGTGATCGGCATGTAAGCGTGGCTGAGGCCGCAAAGCTCGGAACACTGGCCGAAATAGACGCCTTCCATGCCTTCGTCGACTTCGAACCACAGTTCAGCCAGACGACCGGGCACGGCGTCCTGCTTCACGCCGAAAGCCGGGATGGTCCATGCGTGGATCACATCAGCACCGGTGACCTGCACCACAACGATCTTGCCCGTCGGGATGACGATGGCGGTGTCGGTGGCCAGCGTGAAGTGCTCGTCCGCGTAACCGGCTTCGGCCAGTTGGGCCGAAACTTCCGGCGTCAGCATGTTGCCGTAATCCGAGCCGATCATATAGCTGTCGAACTCGATTTCCTGATCCGGGTACTCATAGCCCCAGTACCACTGATAACCGGTCGCCTTCACGAAGACTTCAGGCTCTGGAATTTGCTGTTGCTTGAACAGAACCGGCAACGAGAACGCGCCGATGAAGACCAGAATGATGATCGGGATGACCGTCCACGCCACTTCCACAGGGGTATTGTGGGTGAAGGTCGCCGGTTCCGGGTTGGCCTTCTTGTTATAGCGCAGGATGCAGATCGCCAGCAGCGCCATGACGAACAGCGTGATCACCGTGATGATGACCAGCAGCATGCTGTCCAGCCATACGATATCGCGCATCAGTTCGGTCGCAGGTGGCTGGAACCCAAGCTCGCCTTGAACCGGCGCACCGATCACCTCGAGGTTCTGAGCGGCGGCGGCGCCACCGGTCAGTGTTGCAGCCGCAATTGTTGCAAGAGTTTTCAGACGCATGTGTCTTCTATCCCGATTCGAGTATCGTTCCCGGCCGGTCGCAGTGCGGGCAGCGCAAACGGCCTGTTGTTCTTGCGGCGCTAGAAACCATATTAGAGGCGCATGAACAAGCGCATCTCTTGCGGCATTCAGCCGCTCATGGTGCCGAGCAGAAGGTAGGCCATCGATGTCCCAAACCGCCCCGTTTCGCCCGTTCGAGACCTTGATTGAGCCCGAACGCGCGCTTTCACTTCTGCAAGAGGCCGTGGCGGGCGCCGATGACGGCGAGTTGTTTCTTGAGCGCCGGCGGCAGGAATCACTGTCGTTTGATGACGGGCGCGTGCGGAACGCCAGCTATGATGCGTCCGAAGGGTTCGGTTTGCGTGCCGTACGCGGGGAAACCGCTGGATACGCGCATTCGACCGAGATCAGCGAAGCGGCCCTGCGCCGTGCGGTTGAAACGGCCCGGCTGGCTGTTGGCGACGGCGGCGGCACGTTGGCGGACGCACCAATGGCCACGAACCGCAAGCTTTACGGCGACCATGACCCGATCACGGGCGCGAGTTTTCCGGTCAAGATCGATTTGCTGAAGGAAATCGACGCCTATGCCCGCGAACGCGACAAGCGGGTGGTTCAGGTGACCGCAATGCTGTCGGCGTCGTTGCAGGAGGTCGTGATTCTGCGGCCCGAGGGCGGTTCGGTAACCGACACAAGGCCTTTGGCGCGTCTCTATGTCAGTGTCATCGTCGAGGAGAACGGACGCCGCGAAAGCGGCGGGACCGGTGCAGGGGGCCGTGACGTGCTGGATGGCCTGATCTCGGCAGACAACTGGAAATCGATGGTCGACGAGGCGCTGCGCATCGCGCTGGTCAATCTCGAAGCGGTTCCCGCCCCCGCCGGGGTCATGGATGTTGCCTTGGGCGCAGGCTGGCCGGGCATCCTTCTGCACGAAGCCATCGGCCATGGGCTGGAAGGGGATTTCAACCGCAAGAACACCTCGGCCTTTGCCGGGCTGATGGGGCAACAGATTGCCGCCAAGGGCGTAACGGTGCTGGACGACGGCACTATTCCCGATCGCCGTGGCTCGATCACGGTCGATGACGAAGGGACGCCATCGGGCAAAAACACCCTGATCGAGGACGGTATTCTGGTGGGCTACATGCAAGATCGCCAGAACGCGCGCCTGATGGGCGTGCCCCCCACCGGCAATGGACGGCGCGAGAGCTTTGCGCATGCGCCGATGCCGCGCATGACCAACACCTATATGCTGGGAGGCGACACCAAGCCCGGTGACATCGTGGCCGACGTCAAGGACGGGATTTATGCTGTTGGCTTCGGCGGAGGTCAGGTGGACATCACCAACGGCAAGTTCGTGTTCTCGTGCACCGAGGCGTACAAGGTCGACAATGGCAAGGTCGGCGCGCCCATCAAGGGCGCCACGCTGATTGGCGACGGGGCGACGGCTCTGAAACATATCCGGGCCGTTGGAAACGACATGGCGCTTGATCCCGGCATCGGCACGTGTGGCAAGGCAGGGCAATGGGTGCCGGTCGGCGTCGGACAACCGACCCTGTTGATCGGGGGCCTGACCGTTGGTGGCGCGCAAACCTGACCATTGGCCCATTCGCAAGGCCGAGGCCGCGGATATCGATCCGTTGGCCCAGCTTTGGTTCGACGGGTGGATGGAGGCGCATGAGGCCCATGTCCCGCGCGAACTGACCGAACAGCGCACGCTGGAAAGCCTTCGAACCCGGATCAAGGCGTTTGCCGACGATCTGCGAACCGCTGGGCCTGCCGGGGCACCGCTTGGATTTTGCGCAATCAAGGGACAGGAGCTGGACCAACTTTTCGTGGCCCCGGAAGGCCGTGGAACGGATCTGGCAGGGAGACTGCTGAAAGATGGCGAGGATCGGCTTGCCGCCAACGGCGTGCGGGACGCGTATCTCTTGTGCGTGATCGAGAACGCGCGCGCCGCGAGGTTCTATGCCCGCATGGGATGGCAGAATCGCGGTGTCGTCGACGGCACTGTTTCCGTGCAGGATGGCGGCTTCACGTTTCGAGTGCTGCGCTTTGAAAAGCGACTCAAGATCTGACCGCTTTCGAAAAATCTGTGGATAAGTCGCGCCGTCTTTTACGCATGTTGTAATAAGCGCCGATGGCTCCCCAGAAATAGCGATAATGACAATTTTCGCTGTTAATTTCGCATTAACCCCGCCTGCTCATAACGATCCTCAGCAAGCAGGCGGAGACAGGATGGCCAAGGATTTTTCCCCTTCCACCCACCCTCTCACCCCACCACTCACAGAGGAAGAGTGGCTGTCGTGGCTCCGCCTCTTGCGTTCACGCCGCGTCGGCGTCACCACTTTCTTTCGATTGATGCAGGAACACGGAACGGCCGAAGCCGCGCTTGCCGCGCTGCCCGAAGTCGCGGCCTCGGCGGGCGTGAGCGATTATCAACCCTGCCCGATTGAGGTGGTTGAGGCCGAATGGTCGCGGGCCCGCCGGTTCGGCGCCACGCCAATCGCGTTCGGCGCGCCGGAATATCCACGCACGCTGGCCGAGATCTCGGACCCGTCGCCCATTCTCTGGTGCATTGGCAAGACCGAATTGCTGAACCGTCCGATGATAGCCCTGATCGGGGCGCGCAATTCGTCATCGATTGGCACCCGCATGGCAAAGAAATTGGCCAAGGAACTGGGCGAGGAAGGGTTCATCGTGGTGTCCGGCCTGGCACGCGGCATCGATGCCGCCGCACATTTCTCGGCGATGGAAACCGGCACGATTTCCGTGATGGCAGGCGGTGTTGACGTGATCTATCCCAGCGAAAATGCCGTTCTTCGGCAGGAAATCGGCGAGCTGGGGCTGCGCGTCAGCGAGATCACGATGTCGCTGCAGCCCACTGCGCGGCACTTCCCCCGCAGGAATCGCATAATCTCGGGTCTGGCGCGTGCCACGGTGGTCGTCGAAGCCGCCGCAAAAAGCGGCAGCCTGATCACGGCCCGCACCGCACTGGATCAGGGCCGGGACGTTCTGGCCGTGCCGGGCCATCCTTTTGACCCCCGCGGCTCGGGGTGCAACATGCTGATCCGGGACGGCGCGACCCTTGTGCGCAGCTCCGCCGATATCATCGAGACGCTTTCGTCACCGGAGCCCCGGACCAAGCGAGACATAAAGGCAAAGACCGACAAGCCGAAACGGGCGGCATTCTCCGAGCGCACGGCAGACCTGCACAAGCGCATTCTGGAACGCCTCGGCCCCAACGCCATTCCCGAGGACCAATTAATCCGCGATCTCAACTGCGAGGCATCGCTGGTGTCGCCCGAGATCTCGACGCTTGAGGTGGAAGGCAAAATTCGCCGCGAGGCAGGTGGCCTGCTCGCGCGCGCCGACTGATTACAGGACGCAGAACTGTGACAATCGGCGCGGCATTGCCAGCCTGATTTTGCCAGCACATTGACAAACCAAGCGAAGACCCCACATCTTCCGCCGCCAGAACCCTGCGCCATCCGAAAGGTTTTTCATGCCAGTTGTCGTTGTCGAGTCCCCGGCCAAGGCCAAGACAATCAACAAGTATCTCGGCTCCGACTACACCGTTCTTGCCTCCTATGGGCATGTGCGTGACCTGCCGCCGAAGGACGGATCGGTCGATACCGAGAACGGCTTCGACATGAAGTGGGAGGTCGCGAGCGATTCGAAAAAGCACATCAAGGCCATCGCCGATGCGCTGAAAGATGACCCCGCCCTAATCCTTGCCACGGACCCTGACCGAGAAGGTGAGGCGATCAGTTGGCACTTGGAAGAGGCGCTGCGGAACCGGAAAGCGTTGAAGAAGGACACGCCCGTCAGCCGGGTCGTCTTCAACGCCATCACCAAAAGCGCCGTGACGGAAGCCATGGCCAACCCGCGCGAGGTCGACCGCGATCTGGTCGAGGCCTATCTGGCGCGCCGCGCGTTGGACTATCTGGTGGGCTTCAACCTGTCGCCGGTTTTGTGGCGCAAGCTTCCCGGCTCGCGCTCGGCCGGCCGCGTCCAATCGGTCGCGCTTCGGATCATCGTCGAGCGCGAGATGGAGATCGAAGCCTTCAACGCGCAGGAGTACTGGACGGTGAAAGCCGTTTTGGCCACGCCACGCGGTCAAAGCTATGAGGCCCGCCTGACGGTCCTTGGCGGCAAGAAGCTCGACAAGTTTGACATTCCAGACGCCACGGCCGCCGAATTGGCGGTCAGCGCGATCGAAACGCGCGATCTGACGATCAAGTCGGTCGAAGCGAAGCCCGGCACCCGCAATCCGTCTCCTCCATTCATGACGTCGACGCTGCAACAGGAAGCCAGCCGCAAATTCGGCTTCGGCGCCAGGCAGACGATGCAGATTGCCCAGCGGCTCTATGAGGCCGGGCACATCACCTATATGCGGACCGACGGGATCGACATGGCGCCCGAAGCTGTGGCGCAGGCGCGCGACGCGATCAAGGAACGCTATGACGCGAGCTACGTGCCGGGCAGTCCGCGCATCTACAAGAACAAGGCGAAAAATGCGCAGGAAGCGCATGAATGTATTCGCCCGACGGATATGCGGGCCGATGTTGCCAGTCTGAAGCTGGCCGATCCCGATCAGCGTCGGCTTTACGATCTGGTCTGGAAGCGCACGTTGGCCAGCCAGATGGAAGGCGCGCGACTGGAGCGGACAACGGTCGATATCGGCAGCGCTGACGGGCAAGTCGGATTGCGGGCCACTGGTCAGGTCATCACCTTTGACGGGTTCCTGCGCGTCTATGAAGAAGGCCGCGACGATGTCGTGGACGATGACGACAAGGTGCTGCCGCAGATCATGCAGGGCGAGGACGCCAAGAAGGAAACGATCACGCCCGAGCAACATTTCACTCAGCCACCGCCGCGTTACACCGAGGCGACGTTGGTCAAGAAGATGGAAGAGATCGGGATTGGTCGTCCGTCGACCTATGCCTCGATCGTCACGACCATTCAGGACCGGGGCTATGTGACGAAAGACAAGAACCGGCTCTTCCCCGAAGACAAGGGGCGCTTGGTCACCGTGTTCCTTGTCGAGTATTTTCGCCGCTATGTCGGGTATGACTTCACCGCCAAGCTGGAAAGCGAGTTGGACGACATCACCAATGGCGATCGCGACTGGCAGGATGTACTCGGTCGGTTCTGGCGTGATTTCAAAGCCGCGATCGAAGATACGGCCGAACTGCGCATTACGGACGTGCTCGAGAAGATCAACGAGGTGCTCGAGCCCCACCTCTTCCCGCCGACCGAGGAAGGCGGCGATCCGCGCTTATGCCCGAATTGCGGGGCCGGGCGGTTGTCGATGCGCACGGCGCGCTCGGGCGGGGCATTCATCGGATGCTCGAATTATCCGGAGTGCCGGTATACGCGCGCCTTCGGCCCTCCGGGTACGGAACCCGAAAGTGGTATTCCGCCCGAAGGCAAGTTGCTGGGCGAAGACGCAGGCGATCAGATCTGGGTCCACAAGGGCCGGTTTGGCCCTTATGTGCAGCGCGGCGTTGTCAGCGACGACAACAAGAAGCCGCCGCGGCAAGGCGTTCCGGAAGGTTGGGAGCCCGCCGAGATTTCGCTGGCGCAGGCCGTCAAACTGCTGGAACTGCCCCGCCTAATCGGCCAACATCCGGAAGACGGTGTGAATATCTGGGCCAATATCGGGCGCTATGGTCCGTACCTCAAACACGCTGAGAACACGTCGTTCAAGGGCGGGACCAACGCGAACCTCGAGAGCATCGAAGAGGTTTGGGAAGTCGGTATGAACCGGGCTGTCCAGTTGATCGACGAGAAAAAGGCGTCTCGCGGTCGGGGACGCCAAGCCAAGACCCTGAAGGAGCTTGGCGAACATCCAGATCGCGGCGGTCTGGTCGCCATCATGGACGGTAAATACGGGCCATACGTGAAGTGGGAGAAGGTGAACGCCACCCTGCCCGACAACACCGAACCCGATGCCGTGACGATGGAGCTTGCGACTCAGTTGATCGAGGAACGCGAAGCCAAGGCGGGTAAGAAGAAGACCACGCGCAAGAAGAAGGCAAGCTGAACTTCGTGCGGTGGTCGATGCCGATTATTCGGCTTTGACGCCGGACAACAGTTCTTCGACCAGATAGGACATCAGTTGCAGGCGGTTCGCACAGCCTGACTTCCTGTACACGGCGTTCAGCTGTGTCTTCACCGTTGCCACGCTTGTGCCGCGCAACTCGGCCACTTCTGTGTTCGAAAAGCCCTTCATGGCATAGACGGCGACTGCCCTTTCAGACCGCGACAGAGACCACTCTTGGAAAAGCGCTTCGAGATGCGTTTGGAACTGGCCGGCCACCACGTCGATTTGCCGGCTGAGCGTGTCGACCCTTTGAAACGAATTGGACAGCACGACGGCTGTCGAGATCATGCCAGCCAACAAGCCGAAGCTTGCGGTGATCTGTATCATTTCGTGAATTTCATAGGGCAACGCAGTCTGGCGCAGACCCAGAACCTCGGACCAAAGCTCGGCCAGAAAGAAGAACGCGCTCAGGCCCTGAAGGAACATCAGGGCGTAAAGCAAGCGACGCTGTTTCGTTTTTGAGGACTTCGGCGGAGCCAAGGTTTCGAAAGCGTCTGCCGTATCGATGGCAGCGCTTACGGACATGGCCTAGCGGTTTCCGTTGCCGCCCGAGTTGCCGTTGCCGCCCGAGTTGCCGTTGCCACCCGAGTTTCCGTTGCCACCCGAGTTGCCGTTGCCGCCCGAGTTGCCGTTGCTACTGCCACTTTCATCAGAACGTCTCACACCGTTTGAAGACGCACTCGATCCCGCAGAGATCGTGCGTTCATGCATGACCTCGCCAGTCGACCGACTGACGACGATTTGGCGTGTGTGGCTGTCGTTGGAGACCGTGATCTTGGCGCGGCCGAGGAACGTTCTGCGCACGCTTTCCACCGTGTACCCTTGGCTTTGCAGCATGCGGATGACGTCCTTATGCGCATCACCAGCAAAGCTTGCCGTTGGCGCCAGCATCAAGCAGGCAACCACCGAAAAGGCCAAGGGTCGGTTCACGTGGCGTTTCCTTCTACCGCGTCAGATTGGGCGACTGCGAGCCGCACACGTGCACGGGTGTCTGCGATCATTGCGGCGTTACTAGGGCGGTAGGACGAAATCGTGACGCTCTTGCCAAAGAACGTCAGCGTTAGCGCGGGGCCGTCCGCATGGGCACGACGCGCCTCACGCGTCTGCGGACCGTCCTCGACCCACTGCTTTAGAAGTCGGTCAACCAGTTCACCATCGACAACAGGGGCAACGTTCTGGGAAGTAGTCTTGGCGGGCACTGGTTAACCTTCTTTCTTGGTTCGGTTCGTGTGTGAGTGTGTGAGTGTGTGAGTGTGTGGGCGAATGTTTACGAGCGTCAAATTATCGATCAGACACCCATTCTCCATTCCCCAAAAGTAGTAAATACGCGATTTCAACCCTAGGGTTGAATGGCCGAGTCGGCTTCTTTCGAAGGCCTCTTGTCGACTTAAGTCATTGTTATTTATAAATATTACTCTCCGCCCGTCACACGAGGCACAAGATAAGGTCTGAAACGGCACCAACATACAAGCTTGCGGACACTAACGCCTAACAAACTCTGGTCCCGCGCTACTTTGGTGGCCTCGTTGTTTGGTTTGGCCTTGGGCCGAGTAGAAACCACCGCAAGCGTCTCACCCTTGCTGCGCTGCAGAGATTGACTTTGCGGAAACGCAAGGTCACAACCTCGGCAAATTGGACTGGGAGTGTGCGCATGAAGAAGATTTACGCCAACGCGACCGAGGCGCTCGACGGCCTCTTGCGTGACGATATGTTGATTGCGGCGGGCGGTTTTGGCCTTTGCGGCATTCCCGAACTGCTGCTTGAGGCCATCAAGGACAGCGGCGTCAAGAACCTGACCTTCGCGTCGAACAACGCGGGCGTCGACGATTTCGGGATCGGAATTCTTCTGCAAACCGGCCAGGTCAGCAAGATGATGTCCTCTTACGTCGGCGAGAACGACGAGTTCATGCGGCAATACCTGAGCGGCGAGTTGGAGATCGAGTTCAACCCGCAGGGGACGCTGGCCGAACGGATGCGCGCGGGCGGCTGCGGCATTCCGGGCTTCTACACCAAGACCGGTGTCGGAACACAGGTTGCCGAAGGCAAAGAGCACAAGGACTTCAACGGCGAGACCTATATCATGGAGGAAGGCATCTTTGCCGACCTCTCGATCGTCAAAGCCTGGAAAGCGGACGAGACCGGAAACTGTATTTTCCGCAAGACCGCCCGCAACTTCAATCCGCCGGCCGCCATGTGCGGCAAGGTCTGCGTGATGGAGGTCGAGGAAATCGTGCCGGTCGGCACGCTTGACCCGGATCACATTCATTTGCCCGGCATCTATGTGCACCGCCTGATCCAGGGCGAGCACGAGAAACGGATTGAACAACGCACTGTGCGTCAGAAGGAGGGTGCATAATGCCTTGGGATCGGAACCAGATGGCGGAACGCGCCGCGCAGGAACTTGAAGACGGCATGTATGTGAACCTTGGCATCGGGATCCCGACGCTGGTCGCCAACTATGTCGGCGACAAGGACATCACGCTGCAATCCGAGAACGGCATGTTGGGTATGGGCCCCTTCCCGTTCGAGGGCGAAGAAGACCCGGATCTGATCAATGCTGGCAAGCAAACCATCACCGAGATGGACCGGACGGCCTATTTCGACAGCGCTCAGAGTTTCGGCATGATCCGGGGCGGCAAGATCGCAGCGGCCATTTTGGGCGCGATGGAAGTTGCCGAGAACGGCGACCTTGCGAACTGGATGATCCCGGGCAAGCTGGTCAAGGGCATGGGCGGCGCGATGGACCTGGTCGCTGGCGTCGGTCGGGTGATCGTGGTCATGGACCACACCAACAAGCACGGTGTGAGCAAGCTGTTGAAAGAATGCACATTGCCGCTGACGGGCGCGGGTGTGGTTGATCGGATCATCACAAATCTGGGTGTGCTGGATGTGGTCGAAGGCGGTCTGAAGATCGTCGAGACAGCGCCGGATGTCAGCGAAGACGATCTGCGGGCCGCAACCGAGGCGACTTTGGTTTGATCGGGCGACGTCCTGAAATTGTCACGAAATTACCTGCGGATTGTTCGTAACTTAGAAACAGTACCATAATATCGACAAATTCTGTTTCTAAACGTTCAGGCAATGGCTTTGAACGACATGCCAAACACTTCCCCTCGTGTACCCAACGCCGCGACCTCGTCGCGGCGTTGGTTTGTTTTGGCACAGATCGATCGCACCGTCGCTCTCCAGAAAGACACTATGTAGAGCCTTTTGCAAAACTCGCCGAGGCGCTGGAATTTCCCGCCGATTTCGACGGTTTTAGCTTGGTAGTTCTGGAAATCGGGGCCGCCACAAGCTATGGTGTGATTAGCAATAAACCCATAAACAGAGGCAACCCCGAT
>JAJDUZ010000005.1 GCA_022826385.1 Silicimonas sp. | reverse complement strand
TGGAAAAGTCGCGGCACGCACGGCGAATTTTCGCGGAATCCGCCGAATCAGGGGGCATCGCCGGATCCGGCCTCAAAAATGTTGTTTGATTTCAGCGCACTAAAAAATCGTCATCCGCCATACAGAAATCGCACCCTGCCGCCCGGCTGGTGTCGCTCCAGCGCGTGCTGAACCAAGGCCTCCAATCCGTCCCGGTCATCTTGCGCGGCGAAGTACTGGAACGTGCCCACCCGAATGTGACTGGACGCGACCCGTGTCAGGACCGCTCCGGGAAGTGGCGCCTCGCGAACCACGGCTTCGCCCGTGGTGACCGCGGCAAGGGCACGTGTGGTTGGCACGCCAAGCGCGGCCATCGCTTCAGAGACAAGGTACTCGCGCAGAACCGGGCCCAGCCATGCACGGCCGTCTCCCATGCGGCTATAGGGCGTGGGACCTGCGCCTTTCAGTTGAATGTCGAAGCGTGCGCCATCGGGGGCCACGATCTCGCCCAGAAGGATCGCGCGACCGTCGCCAAGCTGCGGAACGAAGTTGCCGAATTGGTGTCCGGCATAGGCCTGTGCCAAGGGATCGGCCCCGCCGGGGACCGCATTGCCGGAGAGCGCCGAGAGGCCGTCGGGCGTCGCAAGGGCCTGCGGGTCGAGACCGAGACGCACGGCCAAATCATCGTTCAGCGCGAAGAGGGCCGGTTCCGAGACGGGCGTGGGCGCCAGCCGCGAAAAGAAACGGTCCGGCAGACGGCCATAGGAATTGTCGAAGGGCAGATCGAGGCTCATGGGTCTAAGGTAGGTGCGACAGACGGTCGGGGAAAGGGCGGAGTTCGAGACGAACTCCGGTCCATTTTCCGGGTCGGAAAATGGCTCAGGCCCGCCACGTCATGAATTGGTAGTCCCGCGCGGCAAATCCGGCTCTTTCGTACAAGCGTTGGGCGGCGTCGTTGCCATGGGCGACTTCAAGGCTCAAAGCCTTTACGCCCGCGTCTTGCAGCGTCTTCTGCAACGCCAGCAAAGCTTCGCCGCCCATGCCGCGCCCGCGGACGGCTTCGCGAATCCAGAACTCGTCCACAACCCCGTCGAGGCCGCCCAGCTCGATCGACCAGCCGAAACTGACGGCAAGATAGCCAACCGGCGCCATCTTCGGGCCGATCATCCAGACCGCTCCATGCGGTGAGCCTTCCAACATGGGTTGCAGGGCGTCGCGCCGGGTCGCCTCGTCGGTCTCGATACCTTCGAACGCATGATAGGCCGCGACCATGCGTTCGAGCCGATCCAGATCTTCCGGGGCTGCAAGATGAAGCAGTTGGGTCATGGCAGCCGTGCCAGCCGTTCGGTCAAGAGTGCGAAGAAACCGTCGGCATCGATGTCGCCAACGAAATAGGCGTTGGCTTCGCGGTCGGTGACGCGCCACCAGTCGGCAACGGTCATGCCGCGGGTCAGATCGGACTGGGTTTCGATCTCGACATTGATGCGACGACCGGTGAAGAGGTCGGGCTTCAGCAGATAGGCAATGGTACAGGGATCGTGAAGCGGTGCGCCTTCGGAGCCGTATTTTTCCTTGTCGAACCGCTCGAAGAAGTCGGTCCATGCCGCCACCATCCGGCCGGTTTCATTGCCAAGTGCGGCAAATGCATCGACGCGCGCCCGCGTGGTCAGCGCCTTGTGCGTGACATCCAGCGGCATCACCGTCAGGGGAATGCCCGAGCGGAACACGATCTCGGCGGCTTCCGGGTCGACATAGATGTTGAACTCGGCCGCCGGGGTGATGTTGCCAACCTCGAAATAGGCACCGCCCATCAGAACGATCTCAGGAATCCGCGCGGCGATATCGGGCGCGCGTTGCAGGGCCATTGCAATGTTGGTTAAGGGTCCGACAGGGACCAGCGTGACGGTGCCAGCCGGTTCACGGCGGAGCGTGTCGATCAGGAAGTCGACCGCATGGCCTTCGGCCAGCGGCGCCTTTGGCTCGGGCAGGGGCGGTCCGTCGAGGCCGGTCTTGCCGTGGACATGTTCAGCGGTGACCAGCCCGCGTTCCAGCGGGGCTTCGGCGCCGGAATAGACCGGGACATCCGTGCGACCTGCCAGATCGCGGACGATGCGGGCGTTTCGTTCGGTCAGGTGCAGCGGCACGTTGCCGGCGACAGCCGTCAGGCCAAGCACGTCAAGTTCGGGCGACGCAAGGGCCAACAGGATGGCGACCGCGTCGTCCTGTCCGGGGTCCGTGTCGATGATGATTTTCCGGGGTGTCATGCGCGGACCATGGCGCGGAGGTCATGGTTTGGCAAGCGCGTCCGGATCAGGCCGCGGCGCGCAGCGGAGTTGTGCCTTCGACCCAAGCCACGAACCTCTGCTGGCGCGGCGTGCCCAAGGCGACGACCGAGTGGCGCGTGTCGGGTCCGAACGGGAATGTTGGGGTGGCATGTCGCTGGATTTGTCCATGCAGCATCCGGCTGATGCAGGCGCCCCCGGCGACAACGACAACCGCCATGATGAATGGGTTGGTGAGCACGAGCTTTCCCAACTCGGGCATCGTCAAAGCAACGCAGGACAGCAGCAGGCGCGACATCGCCACCGCTTCAACCATGAAACGCATCCGGGGCAGGGCCGTGCAGACGATCAGCGCGGCGACAAACACGACGATGGCGTAAACCGCTCCGGTGAGCAGCGAGATGTGAACGTGACCCAAATAGACCTGCGACGGCCAATAGAACAACGCACCCGCCGCAAAGGCGAGCAGCGCGACAAGAGTCAGCCTGCGCCGATCCCGATAGAGTGTTGCCTTCAAGGCAGACGTCATTCAGCCCCGCCTTTGGTCGGAGCCCCCAAGACAAATCACCTATCGGTCCTTTCGGGCCAAATTGCGGCGGTGCAGTCGTTAATTTTTCGTTTACGGAAACGGTCGACACTGAGAGCAGGAATTCGTTCGTCGTGAGGGTCGAAGTGCCGCCGATTTACCTCTGCGTTTGAATGTTCGCTTGCTCCCGGAGAGCCGCGAGGGCAAACTCGCGTTTATCGAGCAGGTGGTTGAAGCCAACCGCGTAGGCACCACATATAGAGCCGAGGAGAGAGCTCGCATTGCCGGTATCGGGATGGAACTCTCTTGCAGCTTCAAGGACGCAAGAATGAACGAATCTTATCAAAACTCATTCCCCGTGCTCCCGCTCAGGGACATCGTGGTTTTCCCACACATGATTGTGCCGCTCTTCGTAGGACGCGAGAAATCGGTTCGGGCGCTGGAAGAGGTGATGCAGGACGACAAGCAGATCCTGTTGTCCAGCCAGATCGACCCCGCCGTGGACGAGCCGACGGAAGACGGGATTTATGACGTTGGTGTTTTGGCCAACGTGTTGCAATTGCTGAAACTTCCCGATGGCACTGTCAAGGTTCTGGTCGAGGGGCGTGATCGTGTGAAGATCACCGATTACGTCGAAAATGATGTCTTCTTCGAAGCCTTTGCCGAACCCCTGTCCGAGGAAATGGGTGATGCTGACGCTGTCGAAGCGCTGGTCCGCTCGGTCGGCGAGGAATTCGAGCGCTATGCCAAGGTGAAGAAGAACGTGCCGGAGGAAGCTCTGGGGCAGGTGGCCGAGACGCAGGAAGCGTCGAAACTGGCTGACCTCGTATCCGGGCATCTCGGGATCGAAGTCGATCGCAAACAGACGCTGTTGGAGACGCTGGTCGTCGCCGAACGGCTTGAGGCGGTCTATGGCCTGATGCAGGGCGAAATGTCGGTTCTGCAGGTCGAAAAGAAGATCAAGACGCGCGTGAAGAGCCAGATGGAGCGCACGCAGCGTGAGTACTATCTCAACGAACAGATGAAGGCGATCCAGAAGGAACTGGGCGACGGCGAGGAATCGAACGAGATTCTCGAACTCGAAGAGAAGATCGCCGAAACCAAGTTCTCGAAGGAAGCGCGTGAAAAGGCCGAGGGCGAGCTGAAGAAGCTCAAGTCGATGTCACCGATGTCGGCCGAAGCCACGGTTGTGCGCAACTACCTTGATTGGATGCTGTCCATTCCGTGGGGCACCAAGAGCCGGGTCAAGAAGGACTTGGGCCGGGCGCAAAAGGTGCTGGATGACGATCACTATGGCCTCGAGAAGGTCAAGGAGCGGATCGTCGAATATCTGGCGGTTCAGCAGCGCTCGAAGAAGCTCAAGGGGCCCATTCTGTGCCTCGTCGGGCCTCCGGGCGTCGGTAAGACCTCGTTGGGCAAATCGGTCGCCAAGGCCACTGGGCGCGAGTTCATTCGCATCTCGCTGGGTGGCGTGCGCGACGAAAGCGAAATCCGCGGTCACCGTCGGACCTATATCGGGTCGATGCCGGGCAAGATCATCCAGGCGCTGAAGAAGGCCAAGACAACCAATCCGCTGATCCTGCTCGATGAAATCGACAAGATGGGTCAGGATTTCCGGGGCGACCCGGCGTCGGCCATGCTGGAGGTTCTGGACCCCGAGCAGAACGGCACTTTTGTCGACCACTACATGGAAGTGGAATACGACCTGTCGAACGTGATGTTCCTGACCACCGCGAACTCCTATAACATGCCGGGCCCGCTTCTGGACCGGATGGAGATCATTTCGCTGGCCGGCTACACCGAGGACGAAAAGCGCGAGATCGCGCGCCAGCACCTGATCGCCAAGCAGGTCAAGAACCACGGGCTGCGCGAGACGGAGTTCGACCTGACCGACGACGCACTGACCGAGATCATCCGGACCTATACCCGCGAAGCGGGCGTTCGGAGCCTCGAGCGTGAGATTGCGAAACTGGCGCGGAAAGCAGTGACGAAGATCGTCAAGAAAGAAGATGAGAAAGTCACGGTAACTGCTGAAAATCTCGAGGATTTCCTTGGGGTGAAGAAGCATCGCTATGGTTTGGCCGAAAAGGAAGACCAGATCGGTGTCGTCACCGGGCTGGCCTGGACCAGCGTTGGCGGCGATCTTCTTCAGATCGAAGCTTTGCGTCTGCCGGGCAAGGGTCGGATGAAAACGACGGGTAAGCTGGGC
Organism: Silicimonas sp.; assembly: GCA_022826385.1. Taxonomy (GTDB): domain Bacteria; phylum Pseudomonadota; class Alphaproteobacteria; order Rhodobacterales; family Rhodobacteraceae; genus JAJDOD01. The sequence continues at coordinate 44,381 of JAJDUZ010000005.1, read as the reverse complement.
GACGTGATGAAGGAATCGATCGACGCGGCCTCGAGCTATGTGCGGTCCATCGCGCCGTCGATTGGGGTCAAGCCGCCGCAATTCGACACGATGGACATCCACGTTCACGTACCGGACGGCGCGACGCCGAAGGATGGTCCGTCGGCGGGTCTGGCCATGGTGACATCCATCGTTTCGGTGCTAACCAAGATTCCGGTCCGCAAGGACATCGCGATGACGGGTGAGGTTTCGCTGCGCGGCAACGCAATGCCGATCGGTGGCCTGAAGGAGAAACTTCTGGCGGCACTCCGGGGCGGCATCAAGACGGTGTTGATCCCGGAAGAGAACGCCAAGGACCTGCCGGAGATCCCGGACAACGTGAAGGAAGGGCTCGACATCATTCCGGTCACGCATGTGTCCGAGGTTCTTGAGCACGCCCTGGTCCGGAAGCCGGATGCCATCGAATGGGATGAGGCGGCCGAGGAAGCCGCGGCTGCCGCCCGTTTGGCCGAACAGAAAGCAGCACAGGGCGGCGCCACCGCTCACTAATGTGCAAGACAGTCGAGGCGGGCCGGAAACTTTGAAAGTTTCCGGTCCGTTTTTTTTTCAAGAAAACGGCACGTTGCTCAGGGGCGGCTGATCTGACCGCCGCCCACTGGCGCGGCCACACCAGTGGTGCCGGGGGCTGAGGTCGGACGCTTGCGCAGCACGCGCACCGCGAGATAGGCGAAGGCCTGCGCCTCCAGCATATCGCCGTCGAGGCCAACCTCTTCCACGGGCAGAACCGGGCACGTCGCAAGCTTCGCAACGGCTGCCATCAAGGCCGGGTTCTTGCGACCTCCGCCGGTCACAAGAAGACGCTTTGGAGCCGAGGGGCAGTGCTCAAGACCGCGCGCTACGGCCGCGGCGGTGCCAGCGGCCAGCGTTGCGGCCGCGTCTGCATCGCTCAGGTGCTGCACCAAACCGGACCAATTCGAAAAATCGTTTCTGTCCAGAGACTTCGGTGGCATTTTTGAGAAGTACCCAACGGCCATCATCTTGCACAATACGTCCTCTGCGACGGTGCCAGCGCCCGCCAGTTGGCCGTCCGTGTCATATCTTTGACCAAGGCGCTGTAAGACAAGGTCGTCGATCAACGCATTGGCGGGACCCGTGTCGAAGGCAAGGCAGGCCCCTTGCGTCTCAGGCGCCTCCGCCATCGGATCAAGCCAGGTCAGGTTGCCCACGCCGCCGAGGTTCAGAAAGGCCAGCGGCTCGGTCGCGCCGATGTGGCGGGCGAGCGCGAAGTGATAGAACGGCGCAAGCGGGGCGCCGTGGCCGCCAAGTTCCATGTCGGCCGTGCGAAAGTCCCAGACAACCGTGGTTTCCAGCACCTTGGCCAGAAGCCCACCATTGCCGGTCTGCAGCGTGAACGCCTTGTCGGGCAGGTGGGTCAGGGTTTGACCGTGAAACCCGATCACGTCGGCCCCGTCGAACTGGTCCAGAAGCTCGGCATGGGCGGTCTCGACAACTTCGCCTGCGGCCTCGACCTCGGGGCCCGAAAGCTTGCCGAATGCGGCCCGGATCACCTCGCGCTCGGCGTCGGAATAGGGCCGGTAGCGCGATGGGCCGAACTCGAAAACCGAGACGCCATCCGTGCGGATCATCGCAGCGTCGACCCCGTCGAGAGACGTGCCTGACATGGCGCCAAGGGCCCAGAGAGGATCCGTCTTGGTGATGGCTTTCCCTTTCCCGCTTGGCCCAGTATGAGAATGGCTCAAATCAAGTAACGGATGACCCGATGACCTACCACCCGAAATCCGAGTTTCTCGCCACGATCATGGCGCGCGGCTTCGTGGCGGATTGCACTGATCTGCAAGAGTTGGACGAGCGTTTCCACAAAGGGTCGGTCACCGGGTATATCGGCTTCGACCTGACGGCGACGTCGCTGCATATTGGAAACCTTGTCCAGATCATGTTGCTGCGCTGGATGCAGAAGACCGGGCATCGCCCGATCACGCTGATGGGCGGCGGCACAACCAAGGTGGGCGACCCGTCCGGCAAGGACGAGATGCGCAAGATCATCTCGGTCGATCAGATCACCGCCAATGCCGATGGCATCCGGCAGGTGTTCTCGAACTATATCTCCTACGGCGACGGTCCGACCGACTCGCCCTTGGTCAATAATGCCGAGTGGCTGGACAAGCTGGGCTATATCGATTTCCTGCGGGACATTGGCAAGCATTTCACCATCAACCGTCTGCTGGCGTTTGAAAGTGTGAAGTCGCGGCTCGACCGCGAGCAGGCGCTCAGCTTCATCGAGTTCAACTATATGCTGCTGCAGGCTTATGACTTCCTTGAGCTTTACCGGCGTCACGGCTGTATCCTCCAGATGGGCGGGTCTGACCAATGGGGCAACATCGTCTCGGGCGCTGACCTGATCCGGCGGGTTGAAGCGGCCGACGCCTTTGGCCTGACCACGCCGCTTGTGACCCGTGCCGATGGCAAGAAGATGGGCAAGTCGGCGGATGGGGCCGTCTGGCTGAACGAAGACATGATGAGCTCGTATGACTTCTGGCAGTGGTGGCGGAATGTCGACGATGCGGATGTTGGCAAGTTTCTGAAGATGTTCACCGAATTGCCGATTGAGGAATGCGAACGCCTTGGCGCATTGGGCGGGGCCGAGATCAACGACGCCAAGATCATTCTGGCGAACGAGGTCACGTCGCTCTGTCGCGGAGGCGATGCGGCGGCGACGGCCGAAGCGACCGCGCGAGAGGTGTTCGAGAAGGGCGGTGTCGGGGACGACCTGCCGACGCTTGAGCTTTCGGCGTCGGAATTGTCCGAGGGTGTGTCTGTTGTTCAACTTTTCGTGCGATCGGGGTTGGTCAAATCCGGCAAGGAAGCGAAACGCCTGATTGCCGAGAACGGGGCCAAGCTGGATGACGCGCCATTGACCGATGCCGGTCGAATGATCGATGCCGCTGCCTTGGCGGCCCCGGTCAAGCTATCGGCAGGCAAGAAACGCCACGCGCTGGTGAAGCTGGTCGACTAGCCGCAGATTCCGTGTATAGAACATGCAGAATGTATTTTTGCGAGCATCTTTTCTAATGTGTAATTAGCGCTGCTACTTGAAAAAGCGAATAAAAATCAACTTGTTGCCACGTCTCTGCCTTCTGGTGACCTGAGGGTCCGCCAAGGTATTGAAAGCCGGATTGGTCCTCGACTATATGGGCGTCGCAAAAACGCAGCGTGAGGGAGTTTCGTATGGCTGGCCATTCAAAATGGGCAAATATTCAGCATCGCAAAGGGCGTCAGGATGCGGCGCGCTCGAAGCTGTTCTCGAAGCTTTCAAAAGAGATCACCGTCGCCGCCAAGATGGGCGACCCGGACCCCGACAAGAACCCGCGTCTGCGGCTTGCGGTGAAGGAAGCGAAATCGCAGTCGGTGCCGAAGGACGTGATCGAACGCGCGATCAAGAAGTCGGAAGCGGGCGAAGGCGACGAATACGAGGAAATTCGCTATGAGGGTTATGGCCCGGGCGGCGTTGCCGTGATCGTCGAAGCGATGACGGACAACCGCAATCGCACCGCGTCGACCGTGCGTTCGACCTTTGGCAAGCATGGCGGCAACCTTGGCGAAACCGGCTCGGTCAGCTTCATGTTCGAGCGGAAGGGCGAGATCCTTTATCCCGCCGATGTCGGCGATGAAGACACCGTGATGATGGCGGCGATCGAAGCAGGTGCCGAGGACGTCGAAAGCAGCGACGAAGGCCATGCGATCTATACCGAGGATACCGACCTCAACGCGGTATCGACGGCGATTGAAGATGCGCTTGGCGAAGCGGAAAGCACCAAGCTGATCTGGAAGCCGACCACGACAACCGAACTTGATCTGGACGGGGCGCAGAAACTGATGAGGCTCATCGAGGTTCTGGAAGATGACGATGACGTGCAACGCGTCACCGCCAACTTCGAGATCTCGGATGAGGTGATGGCCCAACTCGCGTGATCTTTTCCTTCGCCAAAGGTTTTGCCCTCAGCTTGTCGCTGATTGTGGCCATTGGCGCGCAGAACGCCTTTGTTCTGCGTCAGGGAATACGTCGTAGCCATGTGCTTGCCGTTTGCCTGACATGTGCGTTGTCGGATGCCATCCTGATGTCAGCCGGAATTCTGGGCTTTGGCGCGCTGGTTGAAGCCGCGCCGTGGCTCAAGCCGGTGCTGACATGGGGCGGTGCGATGTTCCTGTTCATCTATGGGGCCATGGCGTTCTGGTCGGCCTTCACTGGCGCCGGGGCGCTCAAGGCCGATGGCGGGGCCGAAACCGGGCTATGGGCGACGGTTGCCGTCTGTCTGGCGCTGACATGGGGCAACCCGCATGTTTATCTGGATACGCTGGTTCTGCTTGGCTCGATCGCGGCAGGCTATGACGGCAGCAAACTTGCCTTCGGGGCCGGTGCGATTTCCGCAAGCTTCGTGTTCTTCTTCACCCTTGGATATGGCGCGCGCCTTTTGGCGCCGGTCTTCGCCAACCCGACCGCATGGCGGGTTCTGGATTTCGGCGTGGGGATCCTGATGTGGACCATTGCGGTCCTGCTGGTTTTTAACCCCTGAATCCTTGTGGCTGAGCACACGGTAAGCGCTGGATCTTGCCGGGTGGAAATGCTACTTTTTGTGGTATGCATGCCGCCGACCCCAATATAAGCGAAAATCCCTCCAAAATCCGACGCTTGGATGACGGCGCGATCAATCGCATTGCCGCCGGCGAAGTGGTCGAGCGTCCGGCCTCGGCGGTCAAGGAACTGGTCGAGAACGCCATCGACGCAAACGCCACGCGGATCACCGTTGCGATTGCTGCCGGGGGCAAGCGGTTAATCCGCGTCTCGGATGACGGCAACGGCATTGCCGCCCCCGATCTTCCCTTGGCCTTGTCACGCCATGCAACGTCGAAGATCGATGGGACGGACCTTCTGAACATCCACACTTTCGGCTTTCGGGGCGAAGCCTTGGCCTCGCTGGCTGCCGTGTCGCGCCTGTCGCTGACGTCACGCCCGGCAAATGCCGATGCCATGCGCCTTGAGGCTGAAGGTGGCCGGTTGGGCGAGGCGCGGCCTTCCGCAGGCGCGCCGGGGACTGTCGTGGAAATTCGCGATCTGTTCTATGCCACGCCCGCGCGCCTGAAGTTCCTGCGCTCGGATCAGGCCGAAACACGCGCCGTCACGGATGTGGTCAAACGCCTTGCCATGGCCGAGCCCTATCTGCGCTTCGAACTGATCGACGAGACCGAAACGCCGCGCACGTTGTTCGTGGCCGAGGCGCGGAGTGGGACGCCTGTCGACGCGCTGAAAGGGCGTCTGAGGCAAATTCTGGGTCCGGACTTTGCCGACAATTCCGTGCCCCTAGATGCCGAGCGCGAAGGGCTGCACCTGACGGGCTTCGCCGGGCTGCCGACCTATTCGCGCGGCTCCGCCATCCATCAATATGTCTTCGTCAACGGACGTCCTGTCCGCGACAAGGCGCTGACCGGTGCGCTTCGGGCGGGTTACATGGACGTTCTGGCGCGGGACCGGCACGCCGCGGCAGCGCTTTTCATCGATTGCGACCCGGTCCTTGTCGACGTCAATGTCCACCCGGCCAAGACCGAAGTGCGGTTCCGCGACCCGGCCGCGGCGCGGAGCCTGATCGTCAGCGGTTTGCGTGACGTCCTTGGCCAACGCGGCGCGCGGGCGGCTTCGACGGTTGCCGATGCGACACTTGAAGCGTTTCAGCCCGAACCCCGCGTCTACCAGATGGACCGGCCGTCGCGCGGGCCCGGTTTCTTCAAAGAAAACGTCTCGGAACATATGGATTTTCCGGGCCTCGCCGAAACCCCGTCCGCCCGGTTTGAACCCGAGCCTGAACAAGACGCGATGGACCTGCCGTTGGGCGCGGCGCGGGCACAGCTGCATGAGAATTTCATCGTGGCCCAAACCCGCGACGGCATGATCCTTGTCGATGCGCATGCCGCTCATGAGCGTATCGTGTATGAAGAACTCAAAACCCGCCGAGACGCGCATGGCGTGGCGGGCCAAGCCCTCCTTGTGCCCGAGATCGTCGAACTGGGCGCGGCGGCTGATGCCGTCCTCGGGATGGCCGAGGAACTTGGAACGCTCGGTCTTGTCATCGAAAGCTTTGGCCCCGGCGTCGTCGCGGTCAGGGAGACGCCCGCAATCCTGGGGACGACCGATGCAGCCGCCTTGCTGCGGGACATCGCGGATGAATTGGCCGATACCGGTGCCAGTGACAGCCTGACAAGCCGGATCGACGCGGTGCTCTCGCGGATCGCCTGCCACGCGTCCGTGCGCACCGGGCGCCGGATGACGGCACCCGAGATGAACGCGCTTCTCCGCCAGATGGAGGCAACCCCCCGCGCCGGGCAGTGCAACCACGGTCGCCCGACCTATGTGGAGTTGAAGCTCGACGACATCGAAAAGCTGTTCGGTCGCACATGATCCAGATTGGCAGCCTGACCCTCGACCTGAATGACCCGATGGTGCAATTGGCCATCGTCGGCGTGGCGGTGTCTCTTCTGGTGATCTGCCTTCTGATCATGGCGGTCCGGCGGGCCGGTGCGGCCTCGCGCAACCTGGCCCCGATGGTGCAGACGATGACGCAGTTGCAGGCCCGCGTCGAAACGCTGGCGGATGGGCAGTCCGCGTTGTCGGGTGGTCTGACCCAGGTGTCCGAGGCGTCGGCCGCAAGCCAGGCCAACATGCTCAAACTGATGGAAGCACGGCTGACCGAAGTGTCGACGCGGATGACCGATAACTTGGCCAACAGCTCGACCAAGACGGCCCGGTCGCTGGGCGAGTTGCAGCAACGGCTCGAGACAATTGACAAGGCGCAAGCCAATATCGAGAAGCTTTCAGGCGACGTGCTGACCTTGCAGGACATCCTGTCGAACAAGCAGACGCGCGGCGCGTTCGGTGAAATCCAGCTTTACGATATCCTCGAAAAAGCCCTGCCGTCAGACAGTTACACGACACAGGCGACGCTCTCGAATGGCAAGCGCGCCGATTGCCTGATCCATTTGCCCAACCCGCCGGGGCCGATCGTGATCGACGCCAAGTTCCCGCTTGAAGCGTATGAGGCGTTGCGGAACGCCGCCAGCGACTATGAGGTCAACGAGGCGGCCAAACTGCTGCGAACCTCGGTGAAGAAGCACATTAAGGACATTTCAGAGAAATACATTCTGGAAGGCGAGACGGTAGACGGCGCGTTGATGTTCCTGCCATCGGAAGCGGTCTATGCCGAACTGCACGCCAATTTTTCCGAACTTGTGCGCGAAGGCTTCGCGGCGCGGGTGTGGATCGTGTCGCCAACCACCTGCATGGCAACGCTTAACACGATGCGCGCCATCCTGAAGGACGCAAGGATGCGCGAGCAAGCCGGTGCGATCCGGCGCGAGCTTTCGTTGCTCTATGCGGATGTCGACCGGCTGACGACACGGGTCGGCAATCTCGACCGACATTTCGGGCAGGCATCGAAGGACATCGAAGAGATCAAGATCAGCGCCGAGAAGGCTGGTCGTCGCGCACTTCGCCTCGACAATTTTGATTTCGAGGAACTGGCCCCCGACAGCCCGGATATTGTCCGCCTCAAGGATGCAAAAGACGGGTGACCGGAAGGGGCGCTTCGCGCACGCGATTTGTTGATTGAGGGGCGCTGCCCCTCAAACACCCCGGCGTATTGTCAAAGAGATGAAGGCCACTTCGCCTGTTCGAAAATATCCCGGAGGCGTTGGCGAAGCCAATTTGGGGCAGAGCCCCATAAAAGATCGGGTGCGCCGCAGGCGCGCAATTCAGGAGCGTTTGGCTTTCCGGCCACCGCGCCGACCGGGCAAGAGAGACTTCCGCTCGGGCAGGGTCGACATCAAGGCGCGACGTTCGTCACGGCTAAGGCGCGACCATCCGGCGATTTCGTGGCGTGTGCGGAAACAGCCGATGCAGATATCCGCCTCGGGATGCAGGACGCAGATCTTCACGCAGGGGCTTTCGATCTCGTCGCGTTTCCAGATGTCGTCGCTCATCCGGCCTCCATATGGCTCAGCCGATCAAGCGCCCCTTGCAGGATGAACGAGGCCGCCACGTGGTCGATCACTTCAGCGCGGCGGCGTCGCGACGTGTCGGCTTCCAGAAGCGCGCGTTCCGCCGCCACGGTCGAGAGACGTTCGTCCCAGAACCCGATCGGGCGATTGGCGAGCGGGTCGAGGTTGCGCGCGAAGGCGCGGGTTGCCTGGCACCGTGGGCCTTCGCTGCCATCCATGTTCAGCGGCAAGCCAAGGACGATACCGGCGACGCCGCGATCCTCGGCAATGGCGAGAAGGGCGGCAGCATCCACCCCGAACTTCTTCCGGCGGATCGTCTCGATCGGGCTGGCGACGCTGCGAAGCCCGTCGCTGACGGCGATCCCGATTGTATGGGTGCCGAGATCAAGCCCCATCAGCGGGCCCGAGCGGGGCAGGGCGGCCGAGAAGGCGTCCCAATCCTCGGCGATCATTGTGACACGCCTGCGCGGGCGGCCGCGCCTTCGATCAGGCTCAGCGCATCGGGGCTGGCGGCAAACACGGTGCGCGCTTCGGTCACGATGGCCGTGGCGCGGTCAACCTCGCCGAGGACGCCCAGTGCGGTGATGAGCTGGGCCCATTCCTCGGGCGTGCCGCCGTCTTCGGCCAGCCGGGCGGCGAGGCCCTCGACCATGCCCTGGATCATCATCTGCCGGTCTTCTTCCGACATCTCGTCGGCTGCGGCCATCGCCGCGGCATCCGGGCCACGCACAGAGGCCGGGGGTTGGTACTGAACCCCGGCGGCGGCTGCGATGCCGGTGATTTCCTGACGGATGATCGGCACCCAAGGCGCGTTTTGGGGCCCCTGTTCCAGCAAGCGCCGCCAGATCGGGAAGGCCTGATCCGAGCGGCCGTTCTGCGCCAGCGTCAGTCCGGTGTAGTACTGGCCGGCGCCGTTCTCGGGCGAGAGTTGTACCAGTTGCGCGATGCGGTCTTCGGCCTCGGGCGAGACATAGCCGCCCGCGGCGAAGACGAGGATGTCGATGCTGGCGATCAGGTCGATCGGTTCAACATCGGCGCCCTTGATCTGCAGGATCCGGTCTTGCGCCGCGCGGGCGGCGGCAAAGTTGCCGAGCCGGGCTTCGTTTTCGGCCAGAAGGGCGAGGCCGCGGAGGTCGTTCGGGCGCTCTTCCAGCACCCGGCGCAACTCGGTCATCAGTTCGGTGAAACGTGCATCCGGCTCCGGCGGGGCGGGCAGGGTGTCCTTGGCGAGCTCTTCGGCTTCCGCCTGACTGATGCGGTTCGCGGCCGCTTCGTTGATCTCGGCGATGCGCGTCGCCATTGGCAGGTCCGGGTAGCCCGGCGCACCCATTTGGGTGTAAAGGCCATAGCCGCCCGCCAGTGTCACGGCCCCAATCATCAACGCCGCAGGCCAGCCATTTCCACCGCTTGCCGCCCGCGCCTCGGCCGCACGCCGGTCGGCGTCCAGCAGGCGGCGCGAAACCTCGGTGCGCACGGTCTCGGCCTCGGCCTCGGTCAGGACGCCACGGGCCAGATCGCGGTCCACCTCCTGCAACTGGTCGCGATAGACCTGCAGGTCCGACGCCGCGGCACTTTGGCTTTCGCCGCGCGCGCGCAATGCGATCAGCATGGAGGCCGCAGTGGCGGCGGCGATCAGAAAGGCGATGGCCCAGAACAGCATAAGGGGCATGTAATCCTCTGGCGGTGCGGCGGAAAGGGTGAAACGCGCGGTGACGATCGGAAAGAGGACGATCTGTCGCTATTCTGCGCCGTCCTGCCGCTTGTTGTCCGTCGTGGGATTTGGAAATCTGAGACCACGTTGCGGGGGTTTTCCCCGATCCTGGTCCGGATGAGAGATATGAGCCGCTATTCCGCCTTTGCCATCGCCAAGGAAGCCTTCCGCGAGCACACCGGCTGGCGCCGGACATGGGGCAATCCCGAGCCGAAGCGCCGCTATGATGCGATCATCATCGGGGCCGGGGGGCATGGTCTGGCAACGGCGTATTACCTTGGCAAGAACCACGGCATCCGGAACGTGGCGATCCTTGAGAAAGGCTGGCTGGGTGGTGGCAATACGGGCCGGAACACGACGATCATCCGCTCGAACTATCTGCAGGACCCGTCTGCCGCGATCTATGAAAAGTCGCGGTCGCTCTACGAGGACCTGAGCCAGGACTTGAACTATAACATCATGTTCAGCCCGCGTGGCGTCATCATGCTGGCCCAGACCGAGCATGAAGTGCGGGGCTACAAGCGGACCGCCCATGCAAACGCGTTGCAAGGCGTCGCGACCGAGTTCATCGGCCCCGAGCGGGTCAAGGAGCTTTGCCCGATCATGGAGATCCGCGGCCCGCGCTATCCGGTGCTAGGCGGTCTTTGGCAGCCACGGGGCGGCACGGCGCGCCACGACGCTGTGGCGTGGGGCTATGCGCGGAAATGCTCGGAAATGGGCATGGACGTGATCCAGAAATGTGAAGTGACCGGTGTGCGCTCGAAGGACGGCAAGGTGGCCGGTGTTTCGACCACGCGCGGCGAAATCGACTGCGACAAGCTGGGGATCGTGGTGGCGGGCCATTCCGGCGTGGTCGCCGAGATGGCGGGGTTCCGGTTGCCGATCGAAAGCGTGGCGCTGCAGGCGCTGGTTTCGGAGCCGATCAAGCCTTGCATGGATGTCGTCGTGATGGCGAACACGGTGCACGGCTATATGAGCCAGTCCGACAAGGGCGAGATGGTGATCGGCGGCGGCGCCGACGGGTTCAACAACTATACCCAGCGGGGCTCGTTCCATCATATCGAGGAAACCGTGCGCGCGCTGGTCGAGACCTTCCCGATCATCTCGCGGCTAAAAATGCTGCGGCAGTGGGGCGGGATCGTGGATATGACCGGGGACCGGTCTCCGATCCTGTCGAAGACGCCGCTGGAAAATTGCTTCATCAATTGCGGCTGGGGCACTGGCGGGTTCAAGGCCATTCCCGGCTCGGGCTGGGGCTTTGCCGAGTTGATGGCCACGGGCGCCTCGCCGCTGACGGCCGAGTTCGGGTTGGACCGGTTCCGCGAGGGCCGGTTCGTGGACGAGTCGGTCGCGGCCGGGGTGGCGCACTGATGGGGGGCGAATTCTTGCAAAGAATTCGGTTCGCTTTCTTTGCAAGAAAGCGGCGCCGGGCCTCTGGTTCCGGGCTGGCTGTTCGGCCAGTTCCTGCCGATAGGACCGGATCGGCCATAATTGGCCCATCGCAAGTGCAGAAATCTGCGGGCCTTGGCTCGAATCGCGGCGTCTCGATGGCCTTGCAAGCCAGACGCGCCAACTCATGGCAGGCTTCCTCTATCAGAGAGGAGGTTCCGTCATGGCTGACTATTACTCACACAATGATCCCCGGCGGAAAGGGAACGACCAATACCTGGATTATGACACGGGCTCTGGTGCCAAGTGGATCTGGGCTGGCATCGTGTTGGTGGCGTTCATTGCGCTTATCGCCCTTGGCTCCAGCGGCGGGGGCACGGTCACCGAAGGCGCTGCACCGGCAACCACTGTCGAGCCGGAGGCTGCACCGCTTCCGTCCATCACCGAATAGCCCGACCGATACGCCAACTGGGCGCGGCGGAGCCTCTGCCGCCGCGTCTTCTTCCGCTCTCTTGAAAACCACTGAACCCGGCATAGCTCTCACTCGGGGCAAGCAAAGGGTTCTGTCATGCGGTTCGTCACACGTTTCCTTCCCACCATCGATGGCCTTTACAAAAGGCGCGCCAAGATCGCCGGTTTCGTTGCCGGTGCCTTCGGTATGGCGCTTCTCGGGGCGTTCACTTCGGTCGTGGCCACCGGGAACGGGTTCGGGTTGGACGACCCGACGCCAAGACAGATCTACACCAACTTCTGATTGCGGCGCGCTGCGCCCGAATGGGGCGCTGCCATGCTGATCCTCACCTGTCCTTATTGCGGCGTCGCCTGCGACGAAACCGAGCTGAGCCCGGGCGGCGAAGCGCATCTGAAGCGCTTTGGTCCGGGGTCGAGCGACGAAGAATTCGAAACGTATCTCTTCCACCGCGAGAACCCGAAAGGCGTTCATTTCGAGCGCTGGCGTCATGCCTATGGGTGTGGCAAGTGGTTCCACGCGGCGCGGCACACGATGACGCTGGAGGTGTTCGGGACCTATCCGGCGCAGGTTTATGAACCGCCCGAAGACATCAAGGCGGCGATCACGGCCAAAGTGCCGGGTTGGTCGTGGAGGGACTTCTCATGAGCCGGCGTCTGAAAACCGGCGGTCGCCTGATCGACCGTACACGGCCCCTCAGCTTCACGTTCAACGGCAATCCGATGCGGGGCTACAAGGGCGACAACGTGGCCTCGGCGCTTTTGGGCGAGGGCAAGGTGCTGATGGGCCGGTCCTTCAAGTATCACCGCCCGCGCGGTGTCGTGACCAGCGGCCCCGAGGAGCCAAACGCCCTCTTGGGGATCGGGTCAAAGGGCACGTTCGAACCCAATGCGCGGGCGACAACGACAGAATTGTTCGACGGGCTCGAGGCCAAGAGCCAGAACCACTGGCCGTCGCTCGATTTCGACATTGGCGCGATCAACACGGCGCTGTCGCGCTTTTTCCCGGCGGGCTTCTATTACAAGACCTTTCTCTGGCCCCGGTCGTTCTGGAAGCATGTCTATGAACCGGTGATCCGGCAATCCGCCGGGCTGGGACAACCGCCCAAAGCGCGGGATGCCGACCACTATGAACACTTCAACATCCATGTCGACGTGCTGGTGATCGGCGGCGGCCTTGCCGGCCTGACAGCGGCCAAGGCGGCGGCCGAGGCCGGGGCCGAGGTGCTGCTGGTCGAGCAGACCGCGCATTGGGGCGGTCGCGCGCCGGTCGACGGGGCCGAGGTGGACGGCAAACCGGCGGAAGACTGGGTGGCTGACACCGTGGCGGCGCTGGACGCGATGCCAAATGTGCAGATCAAGACGCGCACCATCGGGTCGGGCGTGCTGGATCACGGTTATGTTTTGCTGGATGAACGGATCACCGACCACGCACCTGATCCGTCGCGCCCGCGTCACCGGCTTTGGAAGGTGCGCGCCAAGCAGATCGTGACCGCAACCGGCGCGATCGAGCGCCCCTTGAGTTTCGCGGGTAACGACTTGCCCGGCGTGATGCTGGCCAGCGCGGTGCGTGATTACGTGGTGAACTATGGCGTGGCGCCGGGGAACCGCACGGTCGTGGTCACCAATAATGACGATGGCTATCGGACGGCACTGGTCCTGAAAGAGGCCGGGCTTGAAGTGCCAGCCGTTCTGGACGCGCGGCCCGAAGCCACAGGCCCCTTGGCCGAGGCCGCACGTCACGCGGGCATCGATGTCCGCGCCGGGCGCGGGCTCAAGATCGTTACCGGGCGCGGCCGGGTCGAAAAGGTCTGGGTTTGTGCGCAAGCCGGTGACGGTTCGGATGCCGAGCCGATCGACGCGGAATGCGTCGCCATGTCGGGCGGCTGGTCGCCGGTTGTGCATCTCTGGTCGCATTGCGGCGGCAAGCTTCTCTGGGTTGACAGCAAGGCCCATTTCAAGCCGGACCCGAAGAAGGCTCCTTTGGGGGCGGATGGCTTGCCATTCGTTTCGACGGCAGGGATGGCAAGCGGTGCCGTGACGACGGACGAGGTTCTGGACGATGCGCACGCTGCCGGACTTCAAGCGGCGGGCGGCGCGTCCAGTGCAAGCGGCCCGAAAGCCGAGAGCGAAGACTATCAGCCCATTGCACCCATCTGGAAAATGCCTGCCGAGGCGCCTTACAAGCTCAAGTCGAAGGCGTGGCTCGACTTCCAGAATGATGTGAAGGTAACCGATGTCGAGCTTGCGGCGCGCGAAGGGTTCGAAAGCGTCGAACATGCCAAGCGCTATACCACGCTGGGCATGGCCACGGATCAGGGGAAGCTCAGCAATATCAACGGACTGGCGATCCTTGCCGGCGAGTTGGAAACCGAGATTCCCAGCGTCGGAACAACCACCTTCCGTCCGCCCTATACCCCGCTGGTGATGGGCGCGATCGCGGGCGAGGCGCGGGGCGACTTGTTCCAGCCGGTGCGCAAGACCGCCATTCACGACTGGCACGAAGCCAATGGCGCGCATTGGGAGCCTGTCGGTCACTGGCGACGGCCTTATGCCTTCCCACAGGACGGCGAGACGGTGGACGAGGCCGTGCATCGCGAGGTGCTGGCGGTGCGCAACAAGGTCGGACTGCTTGATGCCTCGACCTTGGGCAAGATCATCGTGAAAGGGCCGGATGCGGGCCGTTTCCTCGACATGATGTACACCAACATGATGTCGACCCTGAAGCCGGGCAAATGCCGCTATGGCTTGATGTGCGGCGAGAACGGGTTCCTGTCGGATGATGGTGTTGTCGCGCGGATCGACGACGACACATGGCTCTGTCACACGACTTCGGGCGGCGCGGATCGCATCCACGCGCATATGGAGGAATGGCTTCAGACCGAGTGGTGGGACTGGAAGGTCTATGTCGCCAACCTGACCGAGCATTATGCTCAATTCGCCGTCGCGGGCCCCAAGGCGCGCGAAGTGCTTGAGGCGCTGAAGCCCGACTTCGACATCTCGAAATCCGCGATGCCGTTCATGGCTTGGAACGAAGGCGCCTTGGGCAACCTGCCGGCACGGGTTTTCCGGATCTCGTTCTCGGGCGAGCTGTCTTACGAGATCGCGGTGCCGGCAAGCCAGGGCCGGGCGCTCTGGGATAAACTGCTGGAGGCAGGTGCGGCGCACGGCATCACCCCTTATGGCACCGAGGCGTTGCATATCCTGCGGGCCGAGAAAGGCTTCATCATGATCGGTGACGAAACCGACGGCACGGTGATCCCGCAGGATCTGGGGCTGCACTGGGCGATCTCGAAGAAGAAGGACGACTTCCTTGGCAAGCGCGCGCAGGAGCGCGAGCATATGATCGACCCGCTGCGCTGGAAACTGGTCGGGCTGGAAACCGAAGACGGCTCGGTTCTGCCGGATGGCGCCTATGCCGTGGACGAGGGCGTGAATGCGAACGGCCAGCGCAAGATGCAGGGCCGCGTGACTTCGACCTATCATTCGCCAACGCTGAACCGCGGGATCGCCATGGGGCTGGTCGAACGCGGCCCCGACCGAATGGGCGAGGTGCTGGAGTTCCCCAAGGTTGATGGCGAGATCGTCAGGGCGAAGATCGTCGACCCGGTGTTCTACGACAAGGATGGAGAGCGGCAGGATGTCTGAGCCAGTGAATGCCTTGGGCGGTGCGCGTTTCGACGGGATCGTGCAGGTGACCGAAGTTGCTCCGCAGGGGATGATCACCGTGCGTGGCGACCTTGGCGCCGGGGCGATGGAAAAGGCGGTGATGAAGGCCGCCGGTCTGCCCATTCCCGCCAAGACCAGCGTTGTGATGAAGGGCGATCATGCGGTGCTCTGGATGTCGCCCGACGAGTTGATGGTCGTGCTGCCACATGGCGACGCGCCTGCGGCTGTTGCCGCGATGACAGCGGCTCTGAAGAGCGAACATGCGCTGGTGGTCGACGTGTCGGACGCGCGTGCGGTCTTTGCGCTTGAAGGCGAGGGGCCCGCTTTGCGCGAAACGCTGGCCAAACTGAGCCCCGCAGACATGCGAAGTGCTGCCCTGCCGGTTGGCGTCGTGCGCCGCACGCGACTGGCTCAGGTGCCCGCGGCGTTCTGGTTTGCGAATGACACCGAGGCTCGGTTGATCTGCTTCCGCTCGGTCGCGTCATATGTGTTCGGCATTCTTAGCCACGCGGCGACCCCCGGCAGCGAGGTCGGTCATTTCTCCTGAGCGCGCTGGCCCCAAGGCCGCAACATGCGTATTTTCGAAGAGATGAAGCCCGTTTCCGAAAAACTGATCTGCGTGGCATGATCACGACATTTGTCATTTCTGCGCATCCCGAGGCCCGCTCTTTCACGGCGCATTGGGCGAACGCAACGGTGCAGGCGGCAGTCGCAAAGGGTGACACGGTTCTGACCTCGGACCTGTCGAGCTTTGATCCGTCCGAGCGGTCCGAGCACTATGCGCAACCTGCGGCGCCCTTCGATGTTCTGAAAGAACAGGAGCGCGCGTCGTCGTCCGGAACATTGCCAGGCGACGTGGCGGCCGAGGTCGAAAAGCTGGAAGCGGCCGATCGGGTGATCTTTCACTTCCCGCTTTGGTGGTTCGCGCCACCGGCTGTTTTGAAAGGATGGTTCGACCGTGTTCTGGTTCACGGGCGCACCCATGACGTGGACCGGCGGTTTGACACGGGGCGTTTTCGGGGGCGCGAGGCGCTCTTCTGTGTCACCACGGGCGCCAGCGCCGCGGAAAGCGGACCGGATGGCAAGGAGGGCGATACGCGCCTCCACCTTTGGCCCGCAGCGTACACCTTGCGCTATCTTGGCTTTGACGTGCTTGAACCGGTAATCCTGCACGGTGTGCATGGGTTTCATCGGGGCGCGCGCAAAGCGGAATTGGAGGAGAGGCTTGCGGCCGCGCTTGCCGGGCAAGTCGATCTTCTGTCCCGTTTCGAGACGCTTCCTCGAATGCGCTTCAACGCTGACACGGATTTCGATGCGTCCGGGCGGCTCAAGCCGACGGCGCCCAGTGTCACACCCTTCATCCGTCGCGACGCGTAAGGGCATGGTCGCCCTGATCCCAAAGTGACAGTTGGGCCGTTTTCTTGATGGCTATTGCCATTTGTTAACCATTTTCGTCGGGCGTTGTGCTAGCGTCTTGGGAAATTGATCAGAAGTGGATTTGATATGCGATTCTTTGGGGTGTTTTTCGGATTTTTGGTTCTGGCCGGGGTGCCGCTGGCGGCGATCGCGAAACCTGTGACAATGCAGTGTCTCGTCGACACCTCGAAATCGAGGGGGTGGGTCGCCGAACAGATTTTCATCGAGTACGACACGGATACGGGCGCGGCCCGCGTTGTGGACGGCATCATTTTGCACTTCAATAAACGTCAGCCGGCCACGGCCAGGATCACCGAAAATACCGACAAGAAGCTTGTCGTGGTCTGGGACGTAAATACGCGGGTCAAACAGCAAACGGCAAAGATGGGGTACCGCGCCGCCTTTCTGAAACCGACGGGCAAAGTTCTTGTCACGGCAAAGCCACATGGGTTCGCGGACAATCTTACCGGACGTGGCCGGTGCCAGCCCATCTCCACCGGGCTTCCGACTGGATAGAAGACAAAACAAGCGGAAGATGTCACTCTGACGCCATATGGCCGGGATGGCCGACGGGTTTCGTGCGCAGAACCAGCGTGTGCGCGAGATCATCGCGCAGTTTGGGCGGCATCCGCACCGCAACCCGATCTATGGACGCGTCTCATCGCCAGCCGAGGCCGCCTATATCGCCGCGGGTGATTTTCCGCATGAGCGGTAGGTCAAGGACGCTACCGAATGAACTGGTCGGCATAGTCTTCGCCCAGCCCGACCTCGGCATAGTGCTTGCGGCACATGTCGATCTTGGTGAAAACGTCTTCGTACCCCATGACCTTGCCGTATGGATCGACATAGATCATCGCACCGTTGACCTGAAAATAGGTGATCATCTCGTCGACGTCCTCGGGCACCACCAGCGTGTGGGTTTCGCCCGGCGGCTCGAACACATACGAGCCTTCGGTCGCCACCCAGTCATGTTCGAGATAGTGCCAGCGCCCCTTCAGAACGAACCCGTGCACCGGCAGCGGGTGGCGGTGTCGCGAAAGCACGCCCGATTGGCGCACGCGCAGCAGGTTCATCCAATAGCCCTGGCTGCGGTTCAGGCAGAGGGGCCGGAAAGAAACGGTTTCGGTTTGCGGCACCCAGATGCGTTCGTCGTCCGGGATGGCCGCGTTGACAACGATTTCGTCCTGCGCGTCCGGTGGGAACGGCAGTTGATAGGGCATCATCGGATTATGGTCGTCGGCTTCCAGCGGCATGTTCTGGCTCCCTCGTGCTGTGTTCCTGTGAGGATAGCCGGTTTTGCGCAGGTCGTATCGCGTTTTTTGGTCTGGCTGCCGGGATTCTGCGACCTTAGGCGCGCCTCATCGAGGGGATGTCGGCGTCGCTGTGACCAGCAAGGTCGAGCTCAGCCGCCACGACCAATCGATACCAGTTTGCGGAAGAGAGTTTTGAAAGGACGCGCGAGCGCGCGCAGCACGGACGGTTCCACGGGCGCCTGTGTCGCCCCAAGGTCAATCGAGAGCTGCCGTACCAGTTCGTAGTATTTCCGCTTTTCTGGCTGATAAATCCAATTTTCGCGACCGAGCCAAACCAACAGCCAAGCCAGTCTTCGGCGCATTGAGATACCAAGAACGAAATGGCTGGGAACGGTAATGGAAAGCGCTTCACCATCGTTGAGGTTGAACTCGGTTCGCAAATGAACCGTCGAGAGGACCTCAATCGAGTGAAGGGGCGCATGCCTGTAGCGATACAACCATACGGTCGTTCCACGAAAGTCTGCGGGCCAGAGCAGACGCATCTCGGACTGCGACGTGGTGGCGCCTTCATCGAGATATTGCAAATTTCTTAGACGAAGATTGAGGGATCCGGGGACGAATTCTTGCCCAGTGTCGACCGCGAAACTCTCGGCTTCGTCCGCCATGTGTCGAGCCGCTTTGCCGTTTCCCGAGCAAACCTCTCCTACGATCGTTATGCGCTCGTCTGTCATGCCCGATGCTTTACAGCTCTTTCCGTCTCGCGCCAACACGACGCCTGCGGCTGGGCTTTGGAGCGAAAAACGCAATGGATCCGTTCGGAAGCATTCCCATCAGATCCAACGTCTGGCGCGCCGATAAACACTCTTGATCGGGCCGGATAGCTTCCTTCGCAGGCGCGCGGGAATGATGAGGCGCGCCACACGTTTTGCGATCGCGATCGGGCTCCACCACTTCCTGCTACCGAGACTGTTATGGGCGCCCGGCAACATGGACACGGCGTCCTTCGGTTGACGGTATCTCTCAACCACTGGAGGGGTCCAAACATACCCGGACACTTTCATATAGCCAGACAACATCTTGAGGACGCTCTGCCGGTCACTGAAAAGCGCTTCGTTGATCCAGCCGGTATGCGCAATTTCATCCCCGATGCGCCTGATCCTTTGAACTTTGCTTTCTCGTTCTTTCGGTCGGTTGACGTACTCGGAATAGATCATACTGAAGAATGCATGCTCAGAGTTCGGCCGAAAAACTCCGTCGGGCCTTATTCTTCTGTCAAGTATCGCGCGTTCCCAGACCGCATCCAGATAGCCGTCCCCGACCCAGTGCAAGTCGACGGATATTTCTTCATCAACAAGGTTCAGCTTTCCGCTTCGCAGGGTCGTTCGTTGCTGGTCGCTGAACCGCAAGCCCAAGGCGCTGGCCGCGCGCCTATTGTCGGCAACAAGTATGTCCAGGTCGTTTGCGGTGAAGGTCTCGGGCAGACCTTCCCACCCCCGCAAGACACACCAGTCAATACAGGTATCAAGCATGTAAAACGCGTCGCCAAGCGAGCGCCAACCGGCGGCTCCGGCCACATCTTGCTTCAGGCAGTCGCTTTCATATCGCTCGCCCCGCCAAAGCGCCCGGGCCGCGTCAGGTCCAAGCAATAGGGCGGTTTGAAGCCGCAACTCGTCGATCTGCGCGGCGCAATGGATGAGGTAGGGGAACGCATTCCCTGCATTCAGCGACCAGTTCCGATACTCTGCCTTCTTTTCCGCGAATGTTCGATGAATGCGCTCGATCTCTCCGGTGGCCGAGGCATGCAACGCTTCATCGACACTGTTTGTCTCGACATAGAAGAGATGAAACTCCGGCTTGGTGATCTTCTCGGACTTTGGCTTTTCGTGGCTGTCATAGGTCAACGCCTGGCGGTACAGGCGATCCATATTCTGGCTGGAAAGCGCGTCGGACCAATGGATCCGAACATCGGCAAGCACGGCAAACTCGGAGGTCAGATCGGCTCTGATTTTGTCGACCAGACCAAGGGCATCGTGCCAAACAATGAAAAGACACTGGCGCAAGTCCAACGGTGGGCGAAGCGTGTCATCGTCGGGAGATGTGACGGTCTCTCTCACGGTCCTTGCTCACAACTCTCTGGGTCTTGATCCCGACCCGCTCGTACGTTGACAGCCGTGCTCTCTCACAGCCTAGCTTCCCAGATCAACACGGCCGTGTTTGGAAACAGGTATGTTTTTCGACCAGATTTCAGCCATGTCGCCATCAAGGTGCCTTGTGAGCTAGTCAAATTTCGCCACCGGAGCAAGTCAGCCTGACGACAAAGTTCAGATGGATGAGGATTGTTGCATCTGGCGAGATGACGTTACGGCGTACCTGTTTCGGGCGCGCGGAAGACAACGCCCATTCGACGTTCACATCGCAGAATAGCCGCCATCGATAGGATAGACCGCACCGGTGATGAAACTGGCCTCGTCCGACAAGAGCCACGCCACAAGCGCGCCGACTTCGGATGGTAGACCCCAGCGGCCCAGGGGCGTGCGGGCCATGATCGGGGGTTCGCGGTCGCCGTCGCCCCTTATGGCTTCGGTCATCGGGGTTTCGATCCAGCCGGGTGTGATCGCGTTGACGCGGACGCCCTCCGGCCCCCATTTGCCAGCAAGCGCCTTGGTCAGTTGGGTGACGGCCCCTTTCGACGCGGTATAGGCGGGCGCGTGAGGGCCGCCGAAATAGGAATACATCGAGCCGGTGTTGACGATGGCGCCCTTGGTCTTGGCCAGCAGGGCATGGGCGGCAAGGCAGCAGCGCATCGTGCCCGTCAGGTTGACGTCGACGACCTTGGCAAATGTCTCGATGTCGTACTCGTCGATCTTGCGAAGGATGCCTGCGCAGTTGACGAGGCCATCCAGCCTTTCGACCCCGTCCAATACAGATTGAATGCTGTCGCTGTCGGTCACGTCCATTTGGACAGCGCGCACGTTTTCCACAGGTGAGACGGCGGCGACCTCTGCCTCGGTTGCCCCGGTGGCGGTCACGCGCCAGCCTCGTGCGACCAGAGCTTCGGACACGCCGGCGCCGATGCCGCCGGTGCCGCCGGTGATGAGCGCATGTTTCATGTGATCCCCCCAATTTGGCAGATTGATGCCTGTCCCGCGGGCGGGTGTCAAAATTCTTGGAAGAATTTTGGCCGGAAAATTCGAATTTTCCGCGCCCAAGCTTGACCCGGACGCATCCGGGCCTCAGGTAAGGCGGGAGTTTCAACACCAAGAGGGACCCCATCCATGGCTTTCGATCTTCCCGACCTGCCTTACGCCCATGACGCACTTGCCGGCAAAGGCATGAGCGCTGAGACGCTGGAGTTTCACCACGACCTGCACCACAAGGCCTATGTCGACAACGGCAACAAGCTGATCGCCGGCACCGAATGGGACGGCAAGTCGATGGAAGAGATCATCGTCGGCACCTATGACGCGTCCGCTGTCGCGCAGAACGGCATCTTCAACAACATCAGCCAGCTTTGGAACCACAACCAGTTCTGGGAAATGATGGGGCCGGGCGACTATGCGATGCCGGGCGAGCTGGAAGCCGCGATCAACGAGAGCTTCGGCTCGGTTGATGCCTTCAAGTCCGAGTTCTCGGCAGCGGGTGCCGGTCAGTTCGGCTCGGGCTGGGCCTGGCTGGTCAAGACCGCCGAGGGCGGCCTTGCGGTCACCAAGACGGAAAACGGTGTGAACCCGCTCTGCTTCGGTCAGACTGCTTTGCTGGGTTGCGATGTCTGGGAACATTCCTATTACATCGACTTCCGGAACAAGCGTCCTGCTTACCTTTCGAACTTCCTCGACAACCTGGTGAACTGGGAAAACGTCGCCAGCCGTCTGTAAGGATTTGCGCTCGGCTTTGCCGATCGCGGCGCGCGCGAAGCTTTGCTTCGCGCGCGTATGCGTATTTTTGAAGAGATGAAGCGGCCAGCGCGCTGGAAGGCCCGTTTGATGCGCGGGCCCATCGGACGGGGCATTCTTGCGCCGAACCTGCGGTTTCGTGTGCAGCATTGGTTGATCGAGAGCCCGGCCTGGGCGCCGCGAGAGCCGCTGAGGATCGGTATTCTCTCGGACCTGCATTGGGGGTTCAGGCCTGTGACGCCGCGCATGGTGACGCAGGCAAAACGGCGCTTGTCTGCGGTGTCCCCCGATCTTGTCCTGTTTCTTGGCGATCTTGCAGACGGGCTGTCAACGGCGGCACGTGAAGCGAATGTGGCGCATGGAGCCGCTTCACTGGCGGGGCTTTCGGCGCCTTTGGGGACGTATTCCGTTCTGGGCAACCACGACTGGAATGATGACGCCGAGGCATGGCGTCGACCTGACGGTCCGGTGGCCGCGATGGCCTATCTGGACGAGGTGGGCTTTCCTGTTCTGCACAACACGGCGTTGCGCCCCCAAGGCGCGGATTTCTGGTTGGCGGGACTTGGGTCGCAACGGGCGTTTCAGGGCCCGCGTGGCCCGTCGCGCGGCCTTGGCACCCATGATCTGGCCGCGACGCTGGATGCGGCCCCGGGGGACGACCCAATCATCCTGATGGCGCACGAGCCGGACATTTTCGCTGAACTTACCGATGATCGTGTTGTGCTGACCCTGTCGGGGCATATGCATGCCGGTCAGATCAGGCCGTTTGGTCGGGCGCTTTATGCGCCTTCGGCCTACGGGACGCGGTACGACTATGGCCACTTCCGCGATGGGGCCCGCAATCTGATCGTCTCGGGTGGTTTGGGCTGCAGCACGATCCCCTTTCGGATCGGCATTGTCCCCGAGATCACCCTTGTCGAGTTGCGAGGCCCATGACCATTTCGTCCACGGTCGCGACCGTTTCGAAAAGCCCGTTCAGCGACTTGTCTGCGAAGCCTTGTTCGATCAGGTGATCGATCAGGGTCACGAGCGGCGACCAATAGCCCTCGATATCAACGAGATAGATCGGTTTGTCGTGAAGGCCGAGCTGGGCCCAGGTCAGCACCTCGAAGAATTCGTCCAGCGATCCGGCACCCCCCGGCAGCACGGCCACGGCATCCGCGTTCATGAACATCACCTTCTTTCGTTCATGCATGGTCTCGGTGATGATGCGTTCGGTGACACGTCCTTCGGGCGCCTCGCGCGAGACAAGGTGTGTCGGAATGACCCCGAGTGTCCGGGCGCCGCTGGACATCGCCGCGTCGGCCACCGCGCCCATGATCCCGACATCGCCCGCCCCGAAGACCAGACGCCATCCGTTTTGCGCAATCGCCTCGCCAAGGGCGCGGGCGGCGGCCTCATAGGCCGGGTCCGCACCGCTGCGCGAGCCGCAATAGACGCAAAGAGACAGGGGCTGGGACATGGAAAACTCCGAGGGAATGGTGTTTTGACCCCTGTTAGCGGTGTTGATATGGTCCGGCAAGTTGTGCTTCGGGACGAAATGCGCAACCAAGAGAAAAAGGTCCTGATCTGGGGAGAGGCCGCGCCGTGACGCCGTATATGAGAGGAATTCTGACCGTTGCCGCTGTGGGGGCGGCTGGTCTTGTCGGCTGGTATCTGCAGCGCGGCACCGAGACGGGCGATGTAGGCGTTGCCACGGCGCCGGTTGCGCCTTCGGCTGAAGAGACGGCCACAGTTGAGGAAACGACGGAAGCGACTGCGGGCGACACCGCTGCCACGGCAGAGACGACCGGTGCGCCCGAGGCCGAAGAAGACGTTGCTGGGGTTGCGCCGGAAACCGAGCCTGAGGCACCCGTGGTTACAGAGGCCGAGGCCGAGGAAACGGACGTCGCGGACGGCACAGCGCCCGAAGCCGACACCGAAACCACGCCCGAAGACACCGCCGCTGCGACCGAAACGCCAGAACCGGAAGCCGAGGCAGAAGAGACCTCGACGGCCGAGTTCGACATCATTCGGGTCGAGCCCGGTGGCTCGGCCATGTTTGCCGGGCGTGCGACGCCCCGGTCGCGGATCTCGGTCACCATGAACGGGGAAGAGGTGGCGGCTTCGGACACGGATGCGACCGGCAGTTTCTTCCTGTTTGCGGATCTTGGCCCTTCGGGTGCCCCGCGCTCGTTGTCGATTGTCGAGACGCTGGAAGACGGAACCACACGTGAAACCGGGTCTTCCGTGATCCTTGGACCGGTGCCGGATGTGCCCGTTGCCGTAGCGCCGCCGCAACCGGCTGCGCCCGAGACCGCGTCTTTGCCGACGTCCGACGAAACCGAGACAGCCGAGGCGTCCGGTGTCGAAGCGCCCGACGAGGAAACCGGCGACAGCATTGCGTCTCTCGATACGGAACCCGCCGACGTGCCCGAGGTCGCCCTTGAGACGCCCGAGGAAACGGGCGAGGCGGATATCGACGCGCCTGCGACCGTCGAGACGACTGAACCTGAGCCTGTTCTGGTCGAAGAAACGACCGAGCAACCGGTCCGGCCGACCGTGCTTGTGGCCGACGATGATGGCGTTCGCGTTGTCCAGTCTTCGGGCGACCAACCCGAGGCCATGAGCAACGTGTCGATTGATGCGATCACCTATGATGCGACCGGCGAGGTTGCCTTGTCGGGCCGTGCGGTCGGCAGTTCGCGGGTCCAAGTTTACCTGAACAATCAGCCATTGGTGGCAACCGGTATCGAAGACAGCGGGCAATGGCGCGTGGATCTGCCGGATGTCGACACCGGCACCTATACGCTGCGCGTCGATGAGGTTGACGCCGAAGGCACGGTGATTTCGCGTGCCGAAACGCCCTTCCGGCGCGAAGCGGTTGAAGCCATTCAGGCGCTGGACGAAGAGCAGCGCGCAACCAGCACCGAGGTGGCGCCTGTCTCGCTGATTACTGTGCAGCCGGGCAATACGCTTTGGGGAATCGCAGACGAGAAATACGGAGACGGGTTCCTTTATGTGCGGGTGTTCAACGCCAATGTGGACCGTATCCGGGATCCTGACCTGATCTATCCGGGACAGATTTTCACCGTCCCGGACTGATTGCGCCGCCGCGTTACTCGACCTTGATCAGGGGCTGCTGCAAGCCGACCGTCGGGCGGTTCTCGGGATAGTAGAACCCGGTGCCGTCGACATGTTTGCCGCCCATGAACAGCATGTTCGGCGCGTCTGCGCGGACATAGAGGAAGTCGTGGTCGATGACATAGTCACTGCCTTCGACGAACTTCAGAAGGGCGCATGGCTGTCCAAGGATGTCGCGCGTCTGTCCGACCTCGAACGGGCCCTCGCCACAGGCGCCCTCTGGCAGCTGGTTGAGTTGTTCGGCCACCGGGGGGGCTTTCACGGTCAACGCCAGTGCCTTGTTCAGAACATAGTCCTGGCTCCAAGCGCCCTCGGCCGCAGGATTGGCATCGTGCCAGACCAGATCACCTGCGAAATCATAGCTGATCGCCGGAATGGCACAGGCGGCATCGGCGTAAACGGTGATCGTGGCACTGAACCCGTCATTGGCATCATAGGTGAAGTCGCGCGTCAGGTAGGTGGGCGTCGGTGCCTTGGTCGGGTCTGCCGCGTTTTGCGTGGGCCGCAATTCGCACGAGATCGACGTCCATGTTCCGACGATGCGTGATTTCAGGCCTTCGAGGCTGGTGTCTGCGGCGGCAGGTGAGGCCAGCAGGCTGGCGGTGAGGATTGCTTTCAGGTTCATTGGAATGCTCCATCATTGACGATGGTTCTGCAATCTGCGCATAATTTTCGTTATGACAACTAGTCATAATAAAAAGAGATAGTCATGAAAAGCATACCTTTGGCCCCGGATACAGACCCAGCAGGCTGTCCCGTGACCCATTGCCTGAGCGTGATCGGCGGCAAATGGAAGCCGGTCATCCTGTTTTGCGTGGCAAATGGCGTCGACCGGTTCGGCGCGATGCAGCGCGCGGTGCCGGGGATCACCAAGCAGATGCTCACCAAGCAATTGCGCGAGCTGGAGGCTGATGGCCTGATCTCGCGGACTGTCTTTCCGGTTGTACCGCCGCGAGTGGACTACGGGCTGACGGCGAAAGGCCAGTCGATCCTTCCCGTGGTGGAGGCAATGCGCCTTTGGGGGGAAGCGTCCCTGGCTGATGAAGGAGCGTAAGGCCTAGATTTTCAGAACCACAGAGCCGGTGCGGTTGCCACTGGCGATCAACTCATGCGCTTCGGCGCACTGCTCCAGCGGCAGCACATGCGAGATACGCATGTCCAGCTTGTTGCCCTTGAGAAACGCTTGAATGTTTGCGTTCACCGCGGCGCGCTCGCTTGGGGTAAGCAGATAGATCAGGGCCAGTTCAATTGTCACGGCTTTGAACATCAACGGATAGAAGGGCAGCGTGGGCGTCATGTCGCGGGCCGAGCCATAGGCGACAATCGTGCCACGTTCCGCAATGATTTTTGTATTGGTTTCAACGTTCTGCCCGAACTCTACCTCAATGATCCGGTCAATGGGACGCCCCTTGGTTTCCTCCAGAACGGCGTCGGCCAAGTGGTCATCTCGATAGTCGAAAACGGCGCTCGCACCAGCCGCGCGGGCCTCGGCAAACCCGGCCTCGCCGCGCGCTGTCGCCAGAACCGTTGCGCCAGACGCAACGGCGATCTGAATGGCAAGATGGGCGACCGTTCCTGCACCGCCGCTCACCAGAAGCGTCTTCCCGGCAACCGATCCGCCCGAAAGGACGGTGTGAAACGCTGTGACGCCGGGAATGCCAAGTACCGCCCCTTCTTCGAACGAAACGGTGTCGGGCAGGGGAACGGCTTGCGCGGCAGGCAGGCAGATATATTCGGCCGCCGTTCCGAACGCGCGTTGCCACTGACCGTTCCAGATCCAGACGCGCTCGCCTAAGCGAGACGGGTCCGTGCCCGCGCCAACCGAGTCGATGACACCGGCGCCATCACTGTGCGGAATGATCTTGGGAAACGGCGGTTCCGTCACGCCCGGTCGTCCGCCGGCCCGGGCGCGGATGTCTGACGGATTGACGCCCGAACTGTGCAGCCGGACACGCACCTCGCCCGGTCCCGGGTCCGGCGTGGCAATATCCTCGAGGGACAGCACATCTTTTGCGTCCCCGAAACGGGTATAGGTGATCGCGCGCATGGGGCTACCTTGAGTTTGGCCGAACGATACCACGTGCCCGAAGGGACACCAGCGCCTGTGTCACGTCTGGTGTTTCCCGGTTCAACGTCATACCTAGACCTTGATGAGCGACACCTATTCCTCCGAACGAGAACGACAAAGCGGCTGGCGCACGATCCGCAAGGTTGCGCCATACCTCTGGCCCGAGGATTTGGCTTGGGTCAAACGGCGCGTGGTTCTTGCCCTTCTGGCCCTGTTCCTGTCGAAGGTGATCGCGGTCGGGACCCCGTTTTTCTATAAGGCTGCGGTCGACATGCTGGCCGAAGATGCCAGCGGTGCCGGTTGGATGCTGGCGCTTGGGGCCGTTGGCGTGACCATCGCCTATGGCATGGCGCGACTGATGTCGGTTGGGATGCAGCAGCTGCGCGACGTGATCTTTGCCGCCGTCGGGCAGCGGGCGTTGCGGATGCTGGCGCTGGAGACATTCCAGCACATCCATGCGCTTTCGTTGCGCTATCACATCACACGAAAAACCGGCGGGCTCTCGCGGATCATTGAACGCGGCGTGAAGGGCGTCGAGTTTCTGTTGCGCTTCATGCTGTTCTCGATCGGTCCCCTGATCCTTGAACTGGTCATGATCGGCGCGGTGCTCGCCGTCGTCTTCGACGTCTGGTATCTGGCCGTCGTGGTCGTGGTGATCGGGCTTTATGTCTGGTTCACCTTCGCTGTCACCGAGTGGCGGGTGAAGATCCGCAAGGTGATGAACGATCAGGACACGGACGCCAATCAGAAGGCGATCGACAGTCTGCTGAACTTCGAAACGGTCAAGTATTTCGGGGCCGAGAAGCGCGAGGCCGACCGCTATGACGCCTCGATGGAGCGCTATGTGGCGGCGGCTTTGAAGACATCGTATTCGCTGGCCTTCCTGAATTTCGGCCAATCGCTTCTGATTACCGGCGGGCTGGTGGCGGTCATGGTCATGGCGGCCATCGGTGTGCAGAACGGCACGCTGACCGTGGGTGATTTCGTCATGGTCAACGCCTACATGATCCAGATCACCATGCCGCTCAACTTCCTGGGCACGGTCTATCGCGAGATCCGGCAGTCGCTGGTCGATATGGGGGAAATGTTCGACCTGCTGGAACAACCGGCCGAGGTCAAAGACAAGCCCGGCGCCCCCGCGCTTGACGTGAAAGGGGGCGAGGTGGTGCTGGAGGATATTGTCTTCGGATACGACGATGTGCGGCCCATTCTGAAAGGTGTTTCGATCAACGTCCCCGCGGGGCAAACGGTTGCGATTGTCGGCCCGTCCGGATCGGGCAAATCCACCATCGGACGGCTTCTTTTCCGCTTCTATGACGTGGGCGGTGGCGCGTTGAAGATCGACGGGCAGGATGTCCGCGACATCACGCAGGAAAGCCTCCATTCGGCCATCGGTGTCGTGCCGCAGGACACCGTGCTGTTCAACGACACGGTCTATTACAACATCGCCTATGGCCGGCCCGAAGCGACGCGCGACGAGGTGATCGAAGCGGCGCGCGCGGCCAAGATCCACGAGTTCATCGAAGGGTTGCCCGAAGGCTATGAGACTGCCGTGGGCGAACGCGGGCTGAAGCTTTCGGGCGGCGAAAAGCAGCGCGTTGGCATTGCACGCACGCTGTTGAAGAACCCGCCGATCCTGCTGCTGGACGAGGCAACGAGCGCGCTGGACACCGAGACCGAAGCCGAGATTCAGAACGAGTTGCAGGCGATGGGCGAGGGTCGGACCGTGATCACGATTGCGCACCGGCTGTCGACCATTGCCCATGCGGATCGGATCGTGGTGCTGGAGAAAGGCGAGATCGTCGAGGAAGGCACCCATGACGATCTGTTGCAGCGCGAGGGGCGTTATGCCTCGCTCTGGCATCGCCAGGCGGCCGAGGATCAGGCGGCCTGATCGGCGATCACAACCGATTGTTAAGGTTAATGAACCTTAACGAGCCGAAGCGTCCCTCTCCCTACCGCCCTTTATCCTTGGGGGATTCGGTGAATTGTTGGCTAATTTTTCCGTGCTTCCGTGCTTCCGTGCTTCCGAGTCTCCTTGTCCCGGTTCGTCCATTCGTCCCTGTTTCCTTGGTTCGATGTTTCCCGAGCGTCGGGGCGGTTTTCGAGGCCGCGTCAAAACCGCGTCCCACCGTCCCACTTCGCTTGTCGCTCGCCACGCTTAACGTTGCCTTAGCCCGAACGTGACACACGCCACCCGTTTCCGGTTGGGGGCGCTATGCGGCTCTGTCTTTTCGTTATTCTTGGTGCTTCGCTTCTGACCGCATGCGCGCGCGATGCCGAGGCTGATCGCCGCAGTCGTCTGATCCGTTGGTTCGATGTGAGAACCACGATCTATTTCGAATCTCACATGCGCTGCACGGCCGCCATCTATAAGGTTGAGGCTGTCGAGCCAAAAGACAGCCTGCCGGTTCAGCGCGACCCCGAGAATGCCAAGCGGGCCTTTCGAATGGGGCGCGTCGCGGCGATCCAGATGGCGGGATATTCGCCCAATGATCTGACCGATGCCATGTTGTTGTCGGGCGATGGCATCTTTGGCAAGCAGGTGTTGGCGTCCGCGGCCCAGTCGGTTCCCTGTCTTGAAAGCAACATGGCCAAAGACGCGCTGCGCACGGCAATGACCCGACCCGGTGCGATTCTGGCCTATGACCGTCAAAGCGAGGGGTTGATCATTCTGGACCCGATCGCGGCACGGCTGTTCTATGTGGCGGGCGATGTGTTCTAGGGGCGTTGGCCGGCGGTCTGGTTCAGATGGCCGACATATGACCGGGTGAACGGACCATAGCCGTCGCTGACGGATTGCAGATGCGGTTCGGCCAGTGCGTGCACGTCCGGAAGCTTGTGAAACGGCACTTGCGGCCAAGCGTGATGCTCGGCGTGATAAGGCATGTTCCAAGCCAGCCAGCGTATGGCACGGGTGGTCAGCGTCGTTCGCGTGTTCTCGAACATATTGGCGACCGAGGGGCACCGCGCATGCTCGGCCAGCAAGTAGAGCCGCAGAACCGGGATACCAAGCGCGAAGGGCAACAGCCAGACCCAGAAAAGCAGGCTTCCAAACGCCAGCCAAAGAAGCCCGTATGTTGCAAGCATCGCCCACGCTTCCCGCGTGATGCGACCGCGTTGCCGGGGCGAGATATAGTCGCCATCTGCACGTCCGCTCGCGTTCTGCAGAAGCACCTGCGCCTTGCCGAACCAATAGTCCACGCCACTCAGATAACGCATGAGCGCAAGCGTCGTCTGGGGCTTCGGTGTTGCAAGCTCGGGGTCGCGCTCGGGATCGTTGGTGAAGCGGTGATGCGCCATGTGGAAGGCGCGGAACCAGTGAAAGGGTTGGATCAGGATCACACCCGTGACAAAGCCCACGGCGTCATTCAACCACGGTGTGCGAAAGGGGGTCTTGTGGGTGCACTCGTGCTGCAGCGTGAAGAGGAAGGCGATCAAGATACCAAGCGGCCAAAGGGCGAGGGGCCAAAGCGCGGCCCCGATCGCCACCCAAGCGGCAAGACACACGATTGCGCCAAGATGCAGGGCGAGATGCACCAGCCCCGGACGGTCGCTCAGCTCGGTCAACTGCCCGCGCGTCTCGGCGGGGAGGCTCGCCAGAAACGCGCTATGCGACAGTTGGGTCATACGGGGACTGGTCGGTCACTCGGCGGCCCGAAGCTCGGGCTTGGGTTTCACCGGCGCGGTCACGTCGTTCTCGACATCCCAGACGAAATCCTGTGACTTCACGCGCTTGGCGGCGCGGCGCAGTGCCCAGTCGCGCGCTGTCCGGCTGCGCGACCCGCGCGTCAGCGCCGAAAGCCAGTTGAGCGCATTGGCCACGATCACCCACGCCCAGACCCGCAACGCCAGCATCGAGGGCGTGAAGACCAGCGTCAGCACCGTCGCGATCCCCAGACCGAAGACCACCGCTGTCGCCAGCTGCTTCCACCAGAGCGCGGTCGGGCTGTCGATCGAGTACCCACCGGCAAAGAAGTCGAGGCTCAGGCCGAACATCATCGGCGCGAGACCGGCCATGGTGGTGATCGTCGTCAGCAGAACCGGGCGAATACGCGCTTCGGCGGTGCGAATGATCGCCTCGATCCGCGGCATGTATTTCGAGTATTCCTGATAGGTGTCGATCAGAACAATGTTGTTGTTCACCACGATCCCCGCGAGTGCAACGATGCCGGTCCCGGTCATGATGATCGAGAAGGGCTGGTTCATCACCAGCATGCCGATCAGAACCCCCGTGGTCGAGAGAATGACGGCTAGCAGCACCAGAACGGCGTTATAAAAGCTGTTGAACTGGGCCAGCAGGATGATGAACATCAGGCCAAGCGCGGCCGAGAAACCGACCTGCAGGAAGGCGGCACTTTCGGCCTGATCCTCGGCATCGCCGGTCCATTCCCAGTCGACACCACCCGGGAAGGGCGAGGTGCCTTCGATCCACTGGGTCAAGACTTCGATCCGCTCGTTCGGGGTGACCGGGATCGGCTTCAGGCTGTCTTCGGCGTCGTCGTATTGCTCTTGCGTCACGTCGTTCAGCAGGGTCACGACCTCAAAGCGGGTCGTGTCGCCTTCCTCGATCTCGCGGGCGATGGCGAAGTCAACAAGGCTGTCGTTCTGCAGTTTCACCAACCCGTCGGCGACACCGGCCTTCACATCAAAGAAGCGCGTCTGATCAATCCGGTTGATCTGGGCGAGTTGCGCCACCGGTTGACGCGTGATGAAGTTGGAAAGCGGGATCAGGCCCTGATTGGTCCGCACTTTAAGCGTGTCGAGCGTGGCCAGCACGCGGTCTGCTTCCGGGAGCCGCACGCGGATGTCGATCTCCTCGTCCGAACTGTCGACACGCATCGTGTCCAGCAGGATGCCGCGTGTCACAAGCTGCACCATGCCGCCTACGGTGGCGACGTCGGCGCCATAGCGACCGGCTTTCTCGACATCGACATCGATCTGCCAGTCGATGCCGGGCAGGGGCAGGTTGTCTTCCACGTCGATCAGGCCGGGCGTCGCGTCGAACTGGGCGCGGGCGATGGACGTCGCTTCGATCAGAGTTTCCCAGTCGTCGGTTTTCAGCCGCAAGTGAACAGGCTTGGCCGAAGCCGGGCCTTGGGCAAGGTTCAGGATCTCGGTTCGGATGCCGGGGATCTGGTCCAGACGCGCCTGCAGGTTTTCCAGCACGATGTCGCCGTCGAGTTGTTCGATCGGGATGTCGTTGGCCGCGCCATAAGCCGCGCGGTCTTCCCACGGCACCAGTTCGATCTGCACTTGGCCGATGCTGTCCGAGGGGCCAGCCGCGCCGCCTGTGTTGGCGTTCAGGCCACCCGCACCCGCAAAGGCAAAGGCGCTGTCGATGCCGGGCACGCCAAGCGTCAGTTCTTCCACTTGGGCGACGATGTCGTCTTTCTCGGCCAGGCCAAGGTTGCCGCGCGCGCGGACATAGATGATCGCCTGCTCCGGTTCACTTTCGACGAAGAACTCGACGCCGTTGTTGTTCTCGCCAAAGTAGCTGAAGACGTTCATCACGAAGAAGACGACGGCGGCGATGGTGACGATCGGCATGATCGGGTTGCCCGCGATCAAGGCGATGAAATGCCCGAAGAGGCTGCGGCGCCCTTCCGTTTGTACACGAGAGGAGGGGCGTTCGAACGTGGCCGCGCCCAGGACGACGGATGAAATCGTGGCCGCAAGGATGAATCCGATGGGGCCAAGGAACATCGGCAACGCGGTTTCACCGCCGGTCAGATAGGTCGGGTTCAGCGTCTGCATCGCAAAAGTGAACATCGCGAAGAGGGCGACCGGCACCAGCGCGACGCGCACATACCACGGCATCGAGCGCTTGAGCGCGGCCGAGACCCGTTCAATCGACCGGCTGAACCGACCAGCGACACCGCCGACAACCGGCAGATAGATCAGAGCCACAACCAGCGACGCCGAGAGAACGAAGATCAGTGTCACGGGCAGCATGCCCATGAACTCACCCGGGACACCCGGCCAGAAGAGCATCGGCAGGAAGGCACAAAGCGTGGTCGCGGTGGACGAGACCACCGGCCAGAACATGCGCTTGGCAGCCTCGACATAGGCCGTCATCGGGCCCGAGCCTTCCTTGATGCGCTTGTCGGCGTATTCGACCACCACGATGGCGCCGTCGACCAGCATACCCACGGCCAGGATCAGGCCGAACATCACGATGTTCGAGATCGGCACGCCCATCACGTTGAGGAACGCGAAGCACAAGAGGAACGAGGTCGGGATCGCAAAGCCCACCAACAGGGCCGAGCGCGACCCAAGTGCGGCCAGAACGACGATCATCACCAATGCGACAGCGGTCAGAACCGAGCTTTCCAACTGGCTGACCATCGAACTCACCTGTCGCGACTGGTCGTTCGAGGTCCCGACCTCGATTGCCTGCTGCAATTCGGTCGGCCATGTGGCGCGTTCGGCCTCGACCTCGGCCTCGATCAGCGCCACCGTGTCCATGATGTTGAAGCCTTTGCGCTTCACCACCTGAAGGGCGACGGTGTTCTCGCCGTTGAAACGCGCGGTGCCTGCGCGGTCTTCGAAGGTCAGCCGGATGTCGGCAATGTCGCCGAGCGTGATAACGCGGTCGCCCTCGGTCTTGACGGGCAGGTCATAGATGTCGGTCTGCTCGTCGAAGGAGGACGGGATCTTGACCGCGAAGGCACCGGACTCGGTCTCGATCTCGCCCGCCGCGATAAGCTGGTTGTTGTTGACCACGACATTGATCAACTCACCCGCCGTCACGTTATAGGATTCAAGCCGCAGCGGGTCGATCACCACCTCGACCATCTCGTCGCGGTGCCCGGCAAGCGCGGCTTCAAGGACCGCGTCCAGCCCTTCAAGGCGGTCCTGGAAGTCTTTGGCGACGCGCAACAAAGTGCGTTCGGGCAGGGCGCCCGTCAGGTTCACGATGATGATCGGGAATTCGCTGAAGTTGAATTCGTCGATTGTGTATTGCTCGGCGCCCGCCGGAAACTGGGCTTCGGCCTTGTTCATCGCGTCACGTACATCGGCCAGCGTCTGCGACTTGTCCCAGCCGAACTCGAACTCGAGCACGACGATGGCATAGCCTTCGGCGGCGGTGCCTTGCATGCTGTCGAGCCCGTCGAGGTCGGCCAGCTCGGTTTCCATCGGCTTCACCAGAAGCTTTTCGGAATCCTCGGCCGAGATGCCGGGGAAAGGCACACTGACGAAAACAGCCGGGATTTCGATATCCGGCTCGCCCTCTTTCGGAAGGCCAACATAGGAGAACACACCCGCCAGGATCGACAGGATGATAAAGGCAATGACCATCCGCGCCCGGGACGCGGCCCAATCGACGATGCCGGTCATTGGTTGGCCTCCCGGTAACTGACCTCGACCTCGACACCGTCCGTGACGAATTCCTGTCCTACGACGATGACGTCGGATTCTTGCGCCAGTCCGGTGATCCAGATGCCATCCTGCGTGTCCCGCAGAACCGAGACAGGTGCGAAGCCAGCGCGTCCGTCTTCCACCACGCGCACGCCAAGCTGGCCAGCGTCATCCAGTGTCAGGGCGGATTGCGGCAAGAGATGCGCGGTCTCTCCGTCGGCCTGAATGCCGATCTCGGCTGTCTGGCCGTCCCGGATCGACAGGTCCGCGTTGTCGACTTCCACATCGACGCGGAAGGTGCGGGTCGTGGGATCGGCCGAGCGGCTGATGAATGTGACCTCCCCCACGACCTCACGTCCCGATGAGAGACGTGCCCCGGCACGAGCTCCGATTTCAACCCGGTCAACAAGCGTCTCGGGGACAAAACCGACTAATTTGATCGTATCGAGTTGGATGATGGTAGCACAAAGTGAGCCGGGTTGTAGGAGTGACCCGATTTCGGCTGTGTCGGACTCGAGAAGTCCCGAGAACGGTGCGCGCATTTCCAGCTTTTCAAGCTCGTTCTCGGCCGAGGCAACCGAAGCCGCCGCCGATTTCACGCCAGCTTCTGCACCGGTTACGCCGGATTTCGCCGATTGTACGCCCGCACGGGCCGCTTCCACGGCGGCGGTGGTGGAGGCAACCCGCGTTTCCGAGGCAAAACCACCTTCGGACAGGCGCGAGGCGGCCCGGTCGTTGATCTCAGCCTCGGCCAAGCGGGCTTCTGCTTCGGCCAGACGCGCCTCCGCCTCGGGCAGGCGGGCTTCGGCTTCCTGGAAGCGTGCGCGCGCATCATCGAGGGCGATCTGGCGTGTGCCCGGATCAAGCGAACACATCAGTTGGCCTTCTTCGATCATTTCCCCGCGACGGAGCGGCTCGCTGATGACCAACCCGGTCGTTTCCGCACGGACATCCACCTGTCGGATTGCTTCTGTGCGCCCGCGCAGGATCACAGCCCCGTCCACGGTGCGCGCTTCGCTTTTCAGGGCCACAACTGAAACAGCGCTTTTGCCGTTGGCCATGCTTTCGGCCTTGGTCTCTTGCACCGGTTCTTCGACGGGTTCGGCGGCCGTGGTCACTCCGGCGAATTCCAAAAGGTCTTCGCGTTGGAAAACCAGGAAAAACAGCACCAGAACCACCGCCATAGCTGTGAGGATCGAAAGCAGCCGCATATCTCGTGTCCTTGTATCGCCCGAAGAATTGTCGGGCCTGTTCAGCGAGTTGTTCTCTTAGATACGCTGAACTGTTTAGTTTAGATTATATCTTCGACCTGCTTTCTGCAAGATTTTGACTGCGGAAATAATATGCGATCTTTGCATTCCCCATATGCACCGGCTAATAGGTCGCCCGAGCAGAGTGCGACCCAGGGAGTGTGGCGTGGCGAACGAAGACAGCTTTATCAACGAGGTCAGCGAAGAAGTCCGGCGCGACAGGCTGTATGCTTTGATGCGGCGCTATGGTTGGATTGCCGTCCTTGCGATCGTAGTGATTGTGGGCGGCGCTTCCTGGAACGAGTGGCGCAAGGCATCGGCGCAAGCTGCTGCCGAAGCGAAGGGCGATGCGATGATTGCCGCGCTGCAGGAAGAGACACCCGAAGCGCGCGCAGCGGCCTTGCAAGAGGTGGTCCCGGCGGACGATCCGGGCGGGCAGGCAATTCTTGCGCTTTTGACAGCTGCCGCCGAGACCGAGGCCGGGAACGAAGCGGCGGCCGCCGAGGCTCTGGATCGGATCATTGATGATGCAAGCGTTCCCCAAGTCTATCGGGATATCGCCTTGCTGAAGCGTGTCCTTGGCTCAGCCGACACCATGGCCCCCCAGGACAGGATCGACCGACTGCAACCCCTGCTGAGGCCCGGCAACTCGCTGCGACTTCTTGCCGTCGAGCAACGCGCCTTCGCCGAGGTTGAACTTGGCGACACCGAGGCCGCCTTGACCTCGCTTCAGGGCATTCTCGCGGATGCCGAAGCGTCCGAGGACTTGCGCCGACGCGCGCGGCAGTTGATTGTGGCCCTAGGTGGCTCGATCGAGCAGGGCTAAAACAATAAGCGTGGGGCGCGTGTGACGTGAAACGGTTGGGTCTGGTCATTGCATTGCTTGGGCTGCTGGGATGCAGCGAACCCGAGGTGCTGCTTGAGGGCGAGCGTCTCGACGTGCGCGGCAATCCGATTCCAACCGAGACGGTCAACCGCGCGGAGGCTTTGCCACTTCCCGTAGCCACAGCGAATGCGAATTGGAGCCATGTTGGCGGCAGCACGACACATCTGGTCGCGCACCCCGCGCTGGATCGATCCCTGGCACTGGCCTGGAGCGTTGATATCGGCAAAGGCAACGACAGAAAGCACCGGATAGCCGCAGACCCGATCGTCGCGAACGGCATGGTTTATGTTATGGACAGCCGGTCTCGCGTGACCTCAGTGTCCACCCAGGGACGTGTTGTCTGGAGCGTGGACTTGATCCCGTCTACCGATGGCGCGGACGAAGGGCTGGGGGGCGGTCTTGCGGCCGCCGGTGACCAGTTGTTCGCGACCAATGGGTTCGGGCAATTGTCGGCGCTCGACGCCGCGACGGGTGCGGTGCAATGGACCCATGATTTCGAATCCGGTGCCGCGGCGCCGCCCATGGCCGCCAATGGCGTGGTCTATGTCGCGACAAGCAATGCGGCGGGCTGGGCGCTTTCGGCCGATACCGGGCGCGTCCTCTGGCAAGTGTTTGGCGCAACTGCGGACCGATCCAGCGCAGGATCGCCTGCGCCTGTCGCCGCTGGCCCACTTGTCGTGTTTCCGTTTGCCTCCGGCCAGATGGTCTCGGCCGTGGCTGACACAGGCGCCCGAGGTTGGGCCGCAAGCGTGGCGGGGCGTAGACTGGGTGGCGCGTCGTCCGCACTGACCGATCTTGTTGGCGGCCCCGTTTTCGAGGGCGATCGAATTTATGCCGGCAGCTATGCCGGACGCGCTGCGGCGTTCGATGCCACCAACGGGCGTCTTCTCTGGACGGCCGAAGAAGGCGCGGCAGGCCCGCTTTGGGTGGCTGGCAACTCGGTCTTCTTCGTTTCGGACCGCAACCAGTTGTTGCGGCTTGACGCCGCGACGGGGGCGACGATCTGGGCCGAGAACCTCCCGTATTTTACCCGCGATCGCATCCGGCGCCGGAAATCCGTTTTTGTCCATCACGGACCGATCCTGGCCGGCGGACGCCTTTTGCTGGCGTCAGACGATGGAACCCTGCGGCAATACGATCCGGTCACTGGCGCCCTTGCCGGGACCTTGCCGCTTCCCGATGGCGTCGCGCGGAATCCTGCCGTTGCCGGTGGGGCCCTGTTCCTTGTGACTGAGAACGGCCAACTGCATGCTTTGAAATGACCTCGCGACCTGCCGTCTGATCCCATTCAAGGAGCAGGAGAGGGGCGAATTTCAGTCATTGGGCATCGCCATTTTTTGTTGACGCCGCGCCAATTTATGGCCTTTCTCTAAGCGGGATGGGCCTGGGGGTTGTTGTGTGTGCTCCCGGATTGCACGGGCCGTCCTGGGAGGGCTTAATGCAAGAACGCAATCTTGGTAAAATTCAATCTCCTTTGCAGGCGGACCTTGATCGTGTGGCCGACGGTGTTGTCGATGCGTTGGGCGTTGACTACGCGCTGCTCTCTATCGTTCACAACCGACACTTGGTCTCCATGGGTGTGTCCGAAACCTTCGGTCGAACACGTGACCGACGCTGGCGTATGCCGGAGGAGCTTGTCTGTTTCGAGATGTTGAAGAAAGGCCGCCCTCTGGTGATTGTCGACGCCCGAAATCATGCCGACTTCAAATCGCTGAAACATGTCGCAGAGGGCACGGTGGCCGGCTATATCGGCGTTCCGATTGAGAATGCCGAGATCGGACCGATCGGCACGATCTGCGGCTTTACCACGGAGCCGCGGGACTGGGCTGAGAGTGACTTGGGGTATCTCGTAACCGCCGGTCAGAATGTCGAAAACATGATCCTGCGTGACATGTATCGGCTCGAGAGCAAGGACGCGAGCCGCGTGGTGTCCGAGTATGACCAGATCATTGCTGCTTTCTCGCTGGTGCGCGCCGATCCAACGTCAATTCACGATCCCAATGGCCGACTGGTTTTTGCCAACCGTGCGCTGACGGAACATGTCAGCGATTCCGAGTTGCAGAGCCCGCGGGTCAAGAAGGCGTTGCTGGCCAAGGATTTTGCCATGCCGACCAAGATCCATGTTGCGGATGGCCGCGTTTTCTCGGTCACGCGGGCACAATCGTCTTCGGGCTATTTCATCTTCCAGTGGACCCGGTTGTCGTCTCGATTGAACTGAGCCCGTTGCAGAGCGCCCCGACAGGCGCTAGACGGGCGCGATCCATTCATCCTGGTGTGTTGAGCCATGAGTTTCACCCTTGCCCTAGTGGGACGCCCGAACGTGGGCAAATCCACGCTGTTCAACCGACTGGTCGGCAAGCGTCTTGCGCTGGTCGATGACCAGCCGGGTGTGACGCGCGACCTGCGCGAGGGGCAGGCGAAACTGGGCGACCTGAATTTCACGGTGATCGACACCGCCGGTCTGGAAGAGGCCACCGACGAAAGCCTGCAAGGCCGGATGCGCCGTTTGACCGAACGCGCGGTCGAAATGGCCGATGTCGTGTTGTTCATGATCGATGCGCGCGCGGGCGTTTTGCCGGCGGATGAGGTTTTTGCCGACATCCTGCGGCGCAAGGCCAGCAACGTGATCCTTGCCGCGAACAAGGCGGAAGGCCGTGCAGGCGAGGGTGGCTTGATCGAGGCCTTCTCGCTGGGTTTGGGGGAGCCTGTGCGTCTCTCGGCGGAACATGGCGAGGGGATGGGCGAGCTTCTGACTGCCCTGCACCCGGTGGCCGAGGGGCTGGCCGAGAAGACCGAACTGGTCGCTGCAGCCGCGCCCGAGACCAACGTTTCGGTCAGCGATGATGATGATCCCGAAACCACCAAGCGCGTGCCGACCGTTGACCGGCCGCTGCAAATCGCTGTGGTCGGTCGCCCGAATGCCGGGAAGTCGACGTTGATCAACCAGCTTCTGGGCGAGGAGCGGCTGCTGACTGGGCCGGAAGCGGGGATCACCCGCGACGCGATCTCGCTGCCGCTGGATTGGGGCGGGGTTCCCGTGCGGCTCTTCGACACCGCGGGCATGCGGAAGAAGGCGCGGGTGCAGGAAAAGCTTGAAAAGCTCTCGGTGGCAGACGGGCTGCGGGCGGTGAAATTCGCCGAGGTGGTCATTGTGCTGCTCGACGCGGCCATCCCGTTCGAACAGCAGGACTTGCGCATTGCAGATCTGGCCGAGCGTGAGGGCCGGGCCGTGGTCGTCGCCGTGAACAAGTGGGATCTGGAAACCGAGAAGAACGAGAAACTGGCCGAACTGAAGGAAGCCTTCAACCGGCTCTTGCCGCAGCTCAGGGGCGCGCCCTTGGTGACCGTGTCGGCCAAGACGGGGCGTGGCATGGAGCGGCTGCGCGAGGCTGTCATGTCGGCCTATGATGTCTGGAACCGGCGCGTCAGCACCGCGCAACTGAACCGCTGGCTGACGGGCATGCTGGAGGCGCATCCACCACCGGCGCCCGGCGGTCGTCGGATCAAGCTGCGCTATGCGACACAAGCGAAGACCCGGCCTCCGGGATTTGTCGTGATGTGCTCGCATCCCGACAAGCTGTCCGAGGCGTATAAGCGCTATCTGGTGAACGGGCTGCGGCAGGATTTCGATATGCCGGGGACGCCAATTCGCCTGACATTCCGCGGGCAGGGGGACCAGAACCCCTTCAAGAACAAGAAGAAATCGACGCCATCGCGGTTGCGGAAACATCTTGGGAAACCGCCAGTTAAGAAGAGTTAACAGCTGGCGCGTTCCCCCTCCCTCCCAATCCCTGTGATTATAGCGGGCGGTGGTTGCAGATTCGTTAAAACTCTGTGAAGCGAGCGTTCGCTCCCCGGTGCGGTTCGTCTCTTAACCCAAGTTAGATACGCCCATCCGTCTCGAGAGATGCGCAGCTTCGGGGGAACTCCCACGGTGCGGCAGGGGCGAAAGCGGCCAAGTCAACAGAATGCACCGGGCGACACGCAACCGGCGACACGCTGCCGAATTCGCGCTGTCGTCTCGGCAAAGCTCGGCGCTGTTGCTGGCAAGTTTCGGCTGACGGCAAAGCTTGGCGCAGAAGGGCAGCCGTCTCTCAGCAAGCGATGGCCGGTTTTCGCGCCGAAGTCCCCGATGCGTTGAACGCGACCCCGCGCCGCCCTTACGTCCCTCTCGAAGCTTCAAGACGAGGCTTCGGGCCCGAACCTCCATGAAACCGATGGAGTGAATGATGACGAAACATATGCAACTGATCCTCGCCACCCTTCTGGCTCTTGGTGCCACGGCTGCGATGGCGGCTGATGTCGAAGACACGGATGGTGACGGGGTCTACTCGATGGAAGAACTCACGGTCGCGTTCCCTGAGCTGACCGACGAGCTTTTCACCACGATCGACGGCAACGGTGATGGTGCCATCGACGAAGCCGAACTGGCTGCCGCGGTTGACGCCGGGGTGCTGGTGGCGGGCTAGGGCAATGACACGCGCAACCGAGAAACGCATTTTCCGGACCATGCCGCAGCGCCTTCTGCAGCAGCGTCGCCGCGCCGGCCGGATCAGGCTCACCGTGTTGCGCTGTTTGTCCTGACGCCACCATGGCCGCTTCCGGGGCGCCCCTTCCCCCGGGAGCGGTCTTTGACGTGGGCTGGGCTCAGGCCCCACTAATCTTGCTGCGCTGGTGGAACAAGTTTTCTGACTGGCTGGGAGCAGGATGGCCGAAATAGTGGCCCTATTTCAACGACCTGCGACAACGTCCAGTCAGAAAAGTCGTCCCATCGAAGACGTCAAAATCGCTTCATCTCAAGGGCTTGGGCCGCTTGAAAATAGAACCACTATTCCCGGCGCGGCCCAAGCCCTTGATATTTCACGACTTTGGCGCCAGCGCTACAAGATTAGTGGGGCCTGAGCCTAGTGGACGGGCTTGATGAACGTGCCGTTCCGAAGGTCGGTCATCGCTTGCATCAGTTCTTCGCGGGTGTTCATCACGATCGGCCCGTGCCATGCGACCGGCTCTTCAATCGGCGCGCCCGAGATCAGCAGGAACCGGACGCCGTCCGGGCCCGCCTGCACCGTGACCTCGTCGCCATTTCCAAAGCGGATCAGCGTCCGGTTGCCCGAGAGGTCGCGGATGTTCACTTCTTGACCCGCAACTTCCTTTTCCAGCCGCACGCCCTCGGGCGGGGCGGCGTCCACGAAGGCGCCAGCGCCCTCGAAGACATAGGCGAACGCCCGGCGATAGGTGTCGATGCGGAACGTCTTCTTCACGCCTGCCGGAACGAAGACGTCGAGATATTGCGGATCGGCGGCGATCCCGTCGACTGGGCCGCGCTTGCCCCAGAATTCGCCGGTGATCACCTTGACGCGTGTGCCGTCATCGTCGGTGACGACGGGGATGTCTTCCCCCTTGATGTCCTGATAGCGCGGCGCAGTCATCTTGTGCGCGGCGGGCAGGTTGCCCCAAAGCTGGAAGCCGTGCATCTGGCCCGCAAAATTGCCCGATGGCATCTCCTGATGCAGGATCCCGGACCCGGCTGTCATCCATTGCACGGCCCCGTCCGACAGCGTGCCGCGATTGCCGAGGCTGTCCGCATGTTCGACCGTGCCGGACAGAACATAGGTGATCGTCTCGATCCCGCGATGGGGATGCCAGGGGAAGCCCGCTTCGTAATCCTGCGGGCGATCGTTCCGGAAATCATCGAACAACAGGAACGGATCCAGCTCGCTTGGATCCTGGAAGCCGAAGGCGCGGTGCAGTTTGACACCGGCGCCTTCCATCGTGGGTTGGGCAAGGCGCGTTTCGAGTGTGGGGCGAAGCGACATGAGGCATCTCCTTTCCACTAGGAAATAGAGCGCTGCCCTTCCTCAGGCAATCGCACGTTCTGGGCGTGTGGGCGCAGCAATGGTGCAATAGCGCACATCAAACAAACTGCTGCTTTCCGTGCATCACGTCGGAAAAGGAACGGGGGCCGTAGCCCCCGCTGTCTCAGACGAGTTCGCCGTCCGGCGCAATCCGTGTCTTGCCGCCCAGCCATGGGCCAAGCCCTTGGGGCAGTACGACACCGCCGTCCTCGGTCTGTCCGTTCTCCAGAACCGCGATCAGGCAGCGTCCGACTGCCAGACCCGAGCCGTTCAGGGTGTGGACGAATTGTGGCTTGCCCTCGGCATCGCGGACACGGGCGTTCATCCGGCGCGCCTGGAAGTCACCGCAGGTCGAGACCGAGCTGATCTCGCGATAGGTGTTTTGCCCCGGCAGCCAGACTTCAAGGTCATAGGTCCGGCGTGCGCCGAACCCCATGTCGCCGGTGCAGAGCACGACGGTGCGATAGGGCAGGCCCAGCCGTTCCAGAATACCTTCTGCGCATTTCCGCATCCGCATATGCTCGTCATCCGAGGTTTCGGCCGAACAGACCGTGACCATCTCGACCTTCTCGAACTGATGCTGGCGCAACATGCCGGCGGTATCCTTGCCCGCACTGCCGGCTTCCGAGCGGAAGCACTGGGTGTGTGCCGTCATCCGGATCGGCAGCGCGTCAGAATCAAGGATGCTTTCGCGAACCGTGTTGGTCAGCGTCACTTCCGAGGTCGGGATCAGCCACATGCCCTCGCGGGTCTGATAGCTGTCTTCCGCGAATTTCGGCAGTTGGTTGGTGCCGTACATCGCCTCATCCCGCACCAGCACGGGCGTCATCGTCTCTGTCAGCCCGTTCTCGGTCGTGTGGGTGTCCAGCATCATCTGGGCCAAGGCCCGGTGAACGCGCGCGACAGCGCCCCGCAGCAACACGAAGCGGCTGCCCGAGAGTTTGGCGGCTGTCTCGAAATCCATGCCCGGTTTGACGCCAGCGATGTCGAAATGCTCTTTCGGCGCAAAGTCGAACGCGGCGGGCGTGCCCCAGCGATGGATCTCGACATTGTCGTTTTCGTCGGAACCGTCCGGAACGTCGTCATATGGCAGGTTCGGCAGGCCCATCAGCAGGTCGCGCAGACGCGTGTCCTCGGCCTTGGCTTCTTCCTCCAGCCGGGCAATCTCGTCTTTCTTCTCCGAGACCAGCGCCCGCAGACGTTCGAACTCGGGCTCGTCACCGCGGGCCTTGGCTGCGCCAACCTCTTTCGAAGCGGCATTGCGCTCGGCTTGAGCCGCTTCGGCTGCAGTGATCTTCGCGCGGCGTGCTTCGTCGATGGCGAGGATCTCTGACGACATGCCCGACAGGTCCCGGCGCGCCATTGCGGCGTCGAAAGCGTCAGGGTTCTCGCGGATGGCGCGAATGTCGTGCATGGGTCCTCTCCATGGTCAGGTTTGAAGTGCGCCGACGATATGCAGGAGAGCGGCCGAAAAGGCGAGCCGTTTCTGCAAAAGTACGACATGTGAGGCGGAAAAGACGGAATGCGTGGTCTGTTACCGGAGCAGCAGCACGGCACAGGAAATTCGGAATGACGTCAAGATTTGGTCTGAATCGATCCCTACCACTGAAACCAGACCACACAGCACCTTCGCGAGTTTCTCGCACGGATACCAACTCACTCAATCAAATGAGGCGCCGTCACTCAAATGACAGCGCCTCATTGCTTTAACCGATCACTCCCTAAACCCAACCCGGTTCTTCGAAGTTTACTCGCTACGTTCGCTCGCTCGGCGTTCCACAGATCTACCCTTGGATAGAAGAATTTCCGGGGTGGGGAATGCCACATTCACTAAAAATAAATTAACACAGAGCCTTTTGCAAAACTCGCCGAGGCGCTGGAATTTCCCGCCGATTTCGACGGTTTTAGCTTGGTAGTTCTGGAAATCGG
Organism: Silicimonas sp.; assembly: GCA_022826385.1. Lineage (GTDB taxonomy): Bacteria > Pseudomonadota > Alphaproteobacteria > Rhodobacterales > Rhodobacteraceae > JAJDOD01. The sequence continues at coordinate 66 of JAJDUZ010000005.1, read as the reverse complement.
GGCCGCCACAAGCTATGGTGTGATTAGCAATAAACCCATAAACAGAGGCAACCCCGATGTCCTTGC
>JAJDUZ010000032.1 GCA_022826385.1 Silicimonas sp. | reverse complement strand
CTTGGCGAAGGACGTGGAGCGGACCTTGGCCAGTTCTCTGGCCTGGGTCCAACTGGCCGCGTGCCGGTTCCTGATGCGACGGGTGGCGCGGGCAATAACGTAATTATTACAATATGTTAACTAATTATGATTCAGGCTCTTACGTGGTTCTGGCCTTGTGGCTTGCATTCCCTGCCTACAGTTATCGCGCTCAGCGACCGGTTTTCTGGTCACTGCTTGCTTTAGGCGGGGCGGCATTCGCAGCGCTTCTCCTTGGTCCCCCGTTGGTGGCGGATACACGATTTCAACGCGAGCTGGCCATGCTCAACCAAGCCGTTCAAGAACCTGTCGAGTTGGCACAACCTTTAGACGTCGAAATCCAGCTTGTGAACTCTCCTGACCTCACTCAGTTCGAACTACGCGAAAGAAACGAAAGCCATTCCGCGCGCACCGAAATCTGCTTCGATCTCTGTGAACGGCTTTTGACCGGGGGTGATGTGGCGTGGGTTCGGATCGTTCGGTTTTCACAGCAGCGAAGAGAAGACGGTGAAACGCGCTTTTCGGGAACCACACGCCTCGCTCTCGCTTCAGCGGCTGAATGCCAGGTGATAGTACCAGAGTTATTCTCCACTCAAAATTGTATCCTGTTTGTCCCTGATCGCGACGAGCCAGCCGACCTGACACTCAAGATCAAATCTGAGAGAAACTGGTCTCGTGCCCCGTTGTTCAAGGCATATGCGCCTCGAGCGGTAAGGTCGGTTGTCGCGTTTCAAGGGCAAAACAGTGAACAGCAGGCCGTCTTCAAACTCGGGCAAATCCAGCATCAACGCCCAACCGGCAAGATCGTTCCGAACACGCGCAGTAGCCTCGAAAGTTCAGGACATGGCGGGTGGCGTTTTCAGCGTCGAACCGTGACGTCTGACCCGTTTGATCTTAGCGGAGCAGTTGAGCGCCTCGGCCTGAAGCTCGGCCCGTTCCGGATCACGAACGACGCGCAGGCCGCAACCTATGTCGCCTCTCTCCTCCGCCCGGGCATCTTGGCGCCGGAAGTCAATGTGCCAACCGCCTTTCAGGCAATGCTACAAGAATAGTATCGCAAAATAGACGCCAGATCCGGATCGCTGACGCTTGGGGAGCTTTCGGCTTTGTGTCAAAGCCTCGCTGACACTCGCGTGAAGTCAAACCACTTGACTAGAAAATTGCTTTCAAAACACGGAACGAGCTGCCCTTGATCTGCCGTGTCCCACGGATGCGTTGAAAGTCCGGTTCATCTCTTTGCGAATACGCCCGCCGGAGGCGTCGCGGCGGCCGCAGGCCGGCGCACAGTGTCGTGTGCGCCGAAAGGCGCTCAACTTGGAAACACTTGGCAAAAAAGTGGAAGTTGGGTGTCTAGTCGAACTTGGCGGACGGTGCCAGAACCGTGGCTTCGCCCTTCAGAACCGGTTTGCCATCGACCAGACACTTCGTCTCAAGCTGAACCCGACGTTTGCCATAGTCGATTTCCAGCACCGTGACTTCGGCCGTCACCAGATCGCCCGGACGCACCGGCGCGAGGAACTTGAGCGATTGGCCCAGATAGACCGTGCCATGACCCGGAAGCTGTTCGCCGATCACCGCCGAGATCAGACCGGCGGTCAGCATCCCGTGGGCGATGCGCCCGGCAAAGATGGTGTCCTGCGCATAGTCTTCATCAAGATGGACAGGATTATGGTCGGTCGAGACCTGGGCAAAGAGTTCGATGTCGAGGTCGGTGATTTCCTTGGTCAGCGAGCGCATCATGCCCACTTCAAGGTCTTCAATGACAATCGTGCCACGCGGTTGATTGTCCAGCATCAAAACGTCCTCGCAACTTTTGAACTTGAGATATTGCCTTAGCGCAATTTTATTACCCTTTCGTTCCGCGCTTGCCAAGCCATTTCTGCAGAGCGGCAACGGATTGTTTCGCAGTTGCACACTGGCATATGCCACGTGGTCGAATAGAGTCCCCACCGGGATCAATGGTGGGGGCCTAAGATGCCGAAAAGACTATGGGACATGCTGCTGGGCACGGAAGACGCCGTGCCTGGAGACTACATTCTGGCTTTGGTCGCAATCATCGGCGTGATGATCGCGGTGGCGGTGGGCGCTTTGGCCTAGACCGTTACGCTCGAATACATGCCGTCATAAATCGGCTCGAGTGTCTCGTGATCGAAGAGGCTCGAGACCGATGTGCCATGCCAGATATTCATAATGGCTTGCGCGAACATCGGCGCTGTCGGCACAATACGAATGTTCTTCGCCTTCTTGGTGGCCTCGGTCGCCTCGATCGTGTCGGTGATCACAAGGCTTTTCATCACGGATTTCGTGACCCGCTCAATCGCCGGGCCGGAAAGGACGCCATGGCTGATATAGGCGTGGACCTCGGTCGCGCCCGCCGCCATCAGCGTTTCGGCCCCTTTGCAGAGCGTGCCTGCCGTATCGACGATATCGTCCACGACGATACAGACGCGGTCTTTCACGTCGCCGATCACGGTCATCTCGGCAATCTCGCCCGGCTTCTCGCGCCGTTTGTCAACGATCGAGAGCGGCGCTCCGATGCGTTGGGCCAGTTCGCGGGCGCGCGCCACGCCGCCCACGTCAGGGGAGACGACAGTGACCTGGTCGAGACGGTCCTTGAAGGCATGTTTCACATCCAGCGCGAAGATCGGCGCGGCATAGAGGTTGTCGACCGGAATGTCGAAGAACCCCTGAATCTGGGCCGCGTGAAGGTCCATCGTCAGGATCCGCTCGATCCCGGCGCTGACCATCATATTGGCCACAAGCTTGGCGCTGATCGGGGTGCGCGCCTTGGTGCGTCGATCCTGCCGCGCGTATCCGAAATACGGGATGACCGCCGTGATCCGCTGCGCCGACGAGCGCCGGAGTGCATCCGACATGATGAGGAGTTCCATCAGGTTGTCGTTGGCCGGGTTCGAAGTCGATTGCAGGATGAACATGTCCTCGCCGCGCACGTTCTCGAACACCTCGACGAAAATCTCGCCGTCGTTGAAACGCTCGACACGCGCGTCGACAAGCCCCACACTGACACCACGATGCATCGACATGCGTCGGGCCACGGCGGTTGCAAGACCCCGGTTGGCATTGCCGGAGATGATCTTCGGTTCCTGAAGTTGAGGCATTGGCAGCACTGTCCCTGTTGTGCGTCAAACGTAACGGATTCGTAACGTTGACACCGCTTAACACGGGCATAGGGTCAGGCAAACACGAACGCCGAGGAGAACCCGGAAAAAATGGCGCATATCGACTACTACCTCGCAACGATTTCTCCGAATTGCTACCTTGCGGGCACGCGCCCGGCGGACGTGGCGGCAAAGCACGGATGCACCATCACCTATAAGCCGCTTGATATCATGGGTCTGTTTTCGCGGACGGGTGGCGTCCCGCCGGGGCAGCGTCATCAATCCCGGCAGGAATATCGTCTGATGGAGATGGAGCGGTCCTCGAAGCTGACCGGCCTGCCTCTCAACCTGAAACCGGCGCATTGGCCGACGAACCCGGCCCCGGCCTCCTATGCCTTGATCGCGGCGCAGAACGCCGGCGGCGGCGATCTGGGGGCGCTGGTCTTCGCAATGACGCGCGCCTGCTGGGCCGAGGAGAAGGACATCGCGGACGATGCGGTGATCAAGGCGTGTCTTGAGGGCGCCGGTTTCGATCCGTCGCTGGCCGATAGCGGGTTGCTCTCGGGCGCCGAGACCTATGAAGCCAATCTGGAAGAGGCGGTGAATGCGGGCGTCTTCGGTGCGCCTTTCTTCATCACCGATGATGGCGCACGGTTCTGGGGGCAGGACCGCATTGATCAACTCGACATGCATCTCGGAGGAACACTCTAGGCATGGCCGTCAAACAACCCCTTGCCCTGATCCATTGCGGGCTTGGCCGCGCGGCCAACTGGCGCCCGTTCCTGAACGTGATCGAACGTCCGGTTTCGCCCCTGTTGATCGAATTGCCGGGGCATGGGTTGGCGGAAGCCTATGACACGTCGCGCGACTTTGCCGATCAGGCCGTGGAACTGGCCATCGACGAGATGCCGTCCGATCCGGTGCCGTTGATCGGGCATTCCTATGGGGCGGTCCTTGCGTTGCGCATCGCGGTCGAGCGTCCGTATCGCGTATCGTCGCTGGTTCTGGTCGAGCCGCCGTTCTTTGCCGCGGTGAAGGGGCGTTGGGCCTATGAGAAAATCGAGCGTGATTTGGCGGGCTTCAACAAGAAGATGTCGGCCGCCGAACATGCGACAGCGGCCAAGGAGTTTCACGCCATCTGGGGCGATGGCACCCCGTGGAGTGAACTCAACGGCGAACAACGCGCCTATATCGTCGATCGCATTCCTCTGGTGAAGGCGTGCGACACGCTGCTCTTTGACGACCGACCGGGGCTTCTGAACCCCGACCGACTGGAAGAGCTTGATATGCCGGTAACCTTTGTTGACGGCGGCGATACGCATCCGGTTATCCCCGAAATCATTTCGACCATCGGGGACCGTATACCGGACGCGGAATGGGTGACGGTGCCGAATGCCGGGCACATGCTGCCGATGACCCATCCCGAGCGTTTGCTGGAAGCGGTTGGCGACCGGTTGTTTGTCGACCCTCCAAAACTGGACTGATCCGGTGGCGCCCGAGCTTTGGATCATCCTTCTGGGCTGGGCGCTGGCGGGCGGCAGTCCGGGCCCCGCGACACTGGCGATCTCCGGAACGGCGATGGCGGGCGGGCGTGTTGCCGGGCTAAGCGTGGCCAGTGGTGTGATCGCCGGATCGGCCAGTTGGGGGATCGCGGCGGGGCTTGGCATGTCAGCGCTGATGCTGGCCCATGGCTGGGTCTTCGAGGTCGTCCGGTATCTGGGGGCGGCTTACCTCTTCTGGTTGGCGGTGAAGTCATTGCGCAACGCATGGGTCGGGCGGGCCACGTCGCAAGTTGAGCCCAAGAGATCGCGGCTTTTCCTAAAGGGCTTTCTTCTGCACCTGACCAACCCCAAGGCGATTTTCTCGTGGGGCGCGATCTATGCCATCGCCTTGCCGCCCGACGCCGGGGCGCTGGCGGTCTGGCAATTGTTCGCAGCCTTGCTTCTGACGTCGATGATCGTCTTCTGGGGATACGGTCTGCTGTTCTCGACGCCGCGTATCGCGCAGTTCTATCGCAAGGCCACGCGTTGGTTCGATGCGGGTTTCGGCTTGCTCTTTGGGGCGGCGTCGCTGCGGATCCTGACGGCGCGTATCACGCCCGCCTGAGGTTGCTTAGCCGAGCGCCTCGACGATGCCGCCGAAGTCGGACGCCTTCAGCGACGCGCCCCCCACCAATGCGCCATCGACGTTTGACACACCGAAAATCTCCGCCGCATTCGACGGTTTGACCGAACCGCCATAAAGCAAGCGCATGCCCCCGGCGTCGCCTCCGAACCGATCGGTCAGGCGCGCGCGAATGTCGTCATGGACCTCGCTTATCTCCTCGAGCGTCGGAACCTTGCCCGTACCAATCGCCCAAACCGGCTCATAAGCGATGACCGTGTTGGCCGCCGTTGCCCCGTCCGGCACCGAACCGGCCAGTTGGCCCCCGACGATGTCGATCGTCCGGCCTGCCTCGCGTTCCTCCAAGGTCTCGCCGACGCAGATGATGGCCGTCAGGCCAGCGCGCCATGTGGCCTCGGCTTTGGCGCGAACTGTGGCGTCGTCTTCGCCGTGATCCGCGCGACGTTCGGAATGGCCAACGATCACGAAAGCACCGCCCGCGTCCGCGATCATCTCGGCCGAGATGTCGCCGGTGTGGGCGCCAGACGCGGCCGCATGGCAATCCTGAGCACCCGTTTGGATGGCGGTGCCTTCAGCGCGCGCTGCAAGGCGCGACAGCAGCGTCGCAGGCGGGCAGATCAGAACCTCGCATTCGGGCGAGGGATGGGCGGCGGCCAAAGCATCGATCTCGGCCAAGGCGGCGTCGAGCCCGTTCATCTTCCAGTTTCCGGCGGCGAGTTTCTGCATGGCGCGTGTCCTTTTCTGTCGGAGCTCTGTTGTGGCGATCCGGGGCCGAAGGTCAAGGTCTGAGGCACGCGGCAGGCGTGCGCCAGAAGGTATAGGTCTGGTTTCGGTAGAGCCCGTCCGCCGCCGTGTAGGTCGACACCGACGTTGCCGCATCGCAAGGTGCGGGTCCCGTCGCGGCATAGAGCACATCACCCACGGTATCGGCGGGCAGGGGAAAGACCTGTTCATAAAAGTTGTGCGGCGGACCGCCCGGATCGGGCGCGTGGATGACCAGATCAGTTCCGTCAAATCGGTGAAACAGGTCCGCCAGCACGCCGCGCCGGACCGCAACGATGCTGTTTAGACCTTCGGCCTCGGCGGCAGATCGAATGGCTTCGCTGAGGTCTTCCATCCCGATATACCGTTCGGCCACAAGGCGACCGTTTGGCAGGCGCAGCGTCTCGGCCTGCATGTAGAGCAGGGGCAGAAGCAGCGCGAGGCCAAGGTTGACCAGAACGGTGGCCAGCAACCAGCCGGTCCTGCGCACCAGAACGGCAGCAACAAGGATTGTCCCGGCCACATAGGCCGTTACGGCCCAGTTCGCATTCGCCTCGGCACGCAGCCCTTGAACGGTCATCAACAGCACAGTGGTCAGCGAAAAGATCAGCAGCAGACCGCTATGTGCAGGGGCCTTGCGGCGGAACAGCAGCCAAAGCGTCAGCAGGAAAACGGCGAAGGTCAGCGGTCCGAACACCGCGAACTGACTGCCAATGAACTCGATGGCTCCGGCGGGGTTCAACCCCGAGGCGTCCACCTGTGCGTTGTCTTGCGCCACATGTTTCAGCGTGGTGCCGCCATTGGCGATGTTCCACCAGATGTTCGGTGCCGCGATCACCGCCATGGCACAGGCGGCCACCCCGGCATCGCGCCACGTGATCCGCGCCGCCGGGATCAGCAGTGTTGCAAGAACCAGTGACAGCAGGAAATAGATCACCGCGTATTTGGCAAGGAATGCCAAACCAAGGGCCGCGCCCATGGTCAGAGCCCAGGCGAAAGACGCGCGTTCCGTCAGCCTCAGGTAAGCGTAAAAGGCCAATGCAAAACACGGCAGCAGAAGCGTATCGGTCGAAAAGAGCCAGCTGCCCACCGTCACCATGGGCAATCCGGCATAGAGGATCGCTGCGACTGCGCCGACTTGCCGGTCGTAAAGCCGCGCGGCCGACAGGCCGATCAGCCCGGCGGTCGCGGCATGCAGAAATGCGCCCGAGATACGGATCCAGAACTGGCTGTCCGAGCCCGCCAGATCCGTGATGGCCCGCAGCCAGAACGCGATCAGGGGCGGTTTCGAGAAATACCCCCAGTCAAGGTGCTGGCCCCAGAGCCAATATTGCACCTCGTCGACCCAAAGCTCGGTTTCGTCAAAGGTCAGCGTTGTGGCGCGCCAAAGCGTCAGCGCCAGAACGAACAGAACCGCGATGCGCGGTTCAAGCAGCCGCGCGGCGACGTTCGGCATGGATCAGCCAGAGATTACGGGCATAGACGACAATCCCGAAGGACTGGCCAAGGATGATGACCGGCTCGCCGCGATAGATGCCATAGGCCAGGAGCAGGATGCCGCCGCAGATGGAGAACCACCAGAACGCCACCGGCATAACCGATTTGCGGGCCTTCTCGGAGCTGATCCACTGGATCAGGAAGCGGGCCGAGAACGACAATTGCGCGATCAGGCCGACCGACAGCCATATCAGGTCGCGGGTCGAATTGATGTTGAAGTATTCCAGCAGGCTATCCAGCATCGGGCCACCTCGTTTCCTCGGGCGAGACACGCTTGGCGCGCCGGATCAGCCACATCACACCGAACAGGTCGACGATCCCGACCAGGGCGCGTTGCAGGTTGGTATAGTTCGACGCCCCCGCATGGCGCTCGGCATGGCTGACGGGCAGGTGCATGACACTCAGGCCATAAGCCTTGAACAGCGCGGGCAGATAGCGGTGCATGTGGTTGAAGAAGGGCAGGCGCAGGAAATCCTCGCGCCGGAACGCTTTCAGACCGCAGCCGGTGTCGCGTGTGCCATCCTTCAGCATCCAGCCACGCAGGCCATTGGCAAACTTGCTGGCCCAGCGTTTCGACGCCGTGTCTTTGCGCCCCTGACGTTCGCCCGCAACAAGGCCGGGGGGCGTATCCGACAGAAGGGGGGCGACCATGTTGGGGATCTCGGCGGGCGGGTTCTGACCGTCGCCATCCATGGTGCAGATCACCGGCGCGCGGGCCGCTGTGACACCCGAATGCACGGCAGCCGATTGCCCGGCCGAGCGCGGGTGCTGCACAATCCGAAGCCATGGCTTGCCAAGGGCCTGTGCCGCATCTGCTGTACCATCGTCCGAACCGTCATCAACGAAAATGGCTTCGAAGCTGCGCCCTGCGCAGGCGGCCTCGATCTCCGCCACCAGATGAGCGACGTTGTCGGCTTCGTTCTTCATCGGAACGACGATGGAGAATTCCGGCCTGCTCTCCGGCATCTGGCCCACCTGCTCGTGTCTTTGCGTTAGCCTTTGCGCCGGAGCGTAACGGAACGCAAGGCCAATGTAACCTGTGTTACAAGTCTCGGCAGGTTTCGGACCACCCAATGGACAGATATATTAATATATCACCGCAGGCAGACGGACCTGGGCTGTGGGCGATTGAGGCTTGTTGAAAGGGATCAGCTTGCGTCTTTCGACGCGCGTTCGGCTGCCAGTTCCTCGACATCCTTGAACTTGATCGACTCGCCACATCCGCAAGCGTCGGCCACGTTCGGATTGCGGAACTTGAACCCGCTTTCCAGAAGCGAGGTTTCATAGTCGATCTCGGTGCCGAACAGGAACATCTGCGCCATCGGCGCGATCATCACACGGGCGCCATCCTGTTCGACCACTTCGTCATTCGGGTCGATCTCGTCGGCGTAGTCCATGGTGTATTCCATGCCTGCGCAGCCGCCTTTTTTGACGCCGATACGCAAGCCCTTCTTGCCGTCTTTCTCCATCAGGCGCGCGATATGGGTCACTGCCGCGGGCGTGATGGTTACGGGAGATTTGCCGGGAATACCGAACATGGGCGTTTTCCTTTCCGAACACCCTGAAATTAAGGTGTTGGCGCGGCGATTCCAAGGGGGGGAAGCTGACCGGCCAACAGAAGTGTCGCCCACGTGGCCGCCATGGCCCAGCCGAACGACGCCAGAGTGCCGACGATCACGTATTCACCGGCCCGCTGGTCCTTTGACGTCGTGTCGAAGCGCAACACGGACTTGGCCGCGATCAGGAAGCCAATGCCTGCCGGTTGGCCCGCCACGATCAGCAGGAAGATCAGGCCGCGCTCCAGCAGACCGATCAAGCGGCCGCCATTGGTCAGACCTTGCGGCAAAACCGTTTCATTGGCCCAAGGGGCGACCAGAAGGGCGACCGCATAGCCGCCCGCAACCGTCGCGATCAGCAACCCGGCGGCATAGGCCATAAGTGTCGGCAAAATCGCAAAATTCGCCCACATGCCGGACGCCACGAGGTCGGGCGCATGGAAGGCGACAGCCGCGATCGTGACAAGATGCGCCGCCTGATCCGACAGGAACGCCCAGAGCCGGTTCGGCATGGCATAGGCCTTCACAGTGTCGATTGCGATGTGCAGCAGCGCAAGGATCACCGGCTCCCATGCCGTGACGGTACCCAGCGCCGCCTGTGCGGTGATCAGAACGATCAAACCGTGCAAAAGAAGCGTGCCGGGGCGTTTCTTGGTGGCCGCCATGGCGTCGGTCTGAAGCAGGAAATCGGCTACGACATGGGCCAAAAGCAGGGCGGCAAAAGTCTCAAGCATTGTCAGCCTCGATCAGGTCCATGGCGCGTTCCAAAGCCGGGAAACCGGCGGCGTGCAAGGCCTGATCCACCGCTTGCCGCGTGATGCCAAGCTGTTCGGCGGCGCGCCGCCGGGGGCCGGCCTCGGGGACCAGCATCAGGGCCACCGCCTGCGCTTGCGGCCCGGTCCAGCCACGACTGATGTGATCGGCAAGATGAAAGACAGCCGCGATTGCGCCCCCCGCGGCATGGGTGATGCGCGACTTGCGGGGCATATCCGTCAGGGCGCGTCCCGACGCCGTGAAGGCGGGGCCATGGGCGCTGTTCAGGTCACGGTCTGGGGCGTTGGGCAGCGAGCCCGCACCAGACGCGACCGCTATTCGGCTTTGGATGGGGGGCTGCGCCGCATGCAGCCTTGCCACAACATAGAGTGCAGCGCGCAAGGCCAGTTTCGGATGGTCCAAGGCGATCTGCCATCCGTCCCCGCCACGGCGGGCGAAACCTGTTTGGATCGGTGCGGTGGGGGCGTTGGGCCAAACTGATATATCACGCGATATATCAGAGAGTTCCGCCAGAACCCTGTCGAGTTGCTCTGGCGCAAGGTCAGAGGAGTCGACGATATCTCCGGTCAATACGGCCCACTGCATATGCAAGCCATATCGCTTTCTTTGGTGATTTGCAAGCTAATTTGATTGCTTTACATGAAGCCAAGTTCAAGCCGGGCTTCGTCCGACATCATTTCCATACCCCAGGGCGGCTCCCAGGTCAGTTCGACGTCAACCTGTTTGACGCCGGGCAGGGGTTCCACCGCGTCGGCAATCCAACCGGGCATTTCACCGGCAACGGGGCATCCCGGCGCGGTCAGGGTCATGATGATGGTCACGGCACCGTCTTCCGTGATGTCGATCGTATAGACCAGACCAAGGTCATAGATGTTGACCGGGATCTCGGGATCATAGACGGACCGGCAGGCCTCGACGATCACTTCGTGCAACGGATGTTCCGTCGACGATGGGCGGATCAGCGGCGCGCCTTCAAGCTTGTCGGTGGGTTCTACTGTCATGGAACGGCACTCTATTATATTCGACAAAATATATAGGGTTTATGTCGGGGCAGGTAAAGGCGACCCGTGATGACAGAAGGCCGCGTGTTGCGGGTTCCGCGCGACGGGCGTATTGCACGGCCCATGACAGACAGGTTTTCCTTCGATCTTCAGGCCACCGACGGTACCGCGCGCACCGGCGTCATCCACACGCCGCGCGGCGATATCCGAACACCAGCCTTCATGCCGGTCGGAACGGCCGCCACCGTGAAAGCGATGCTGCCCGAAAGCGTTGCCGCGACCGGGGCCGATATCCTCCTGGGGAACACCTATCACCTGATGCTGCGGCCAACGGCCGAGCGGATCGCCAAGCTCGGCGGTCTGCACGACTTCATGAACTGGCAGAAGCCCATTCTGACGGACTCGGGTGGCTTCCAGGTGATGAGCCTTGCGGGTCTTAGGAAGCTGACCGAGGAGGGGGTCAAGTTCTCGTCCCATATTGACGGGTCAAAACATATGCTGACGCCCGAACGCTCGATGGAGATCCAGCGGTTGCTTGGCAGTGATATCGTGATGTGCTTCGACGAATGCCCGGCCTTGCCCGCCGACCGGACGCGCATCGAAGACAGCATGCGCCTGTCGATGCGGTGGGCGCAGCGCTCGCGGGACGCGTTCGGAGACCGTCCGGGACATGCCTTGTTCGGCATTCAGCAAGGGGGGCTTGAAGATGACTTGCGGGCCGAAAGCGCCGAGGCACTGATCAAGATCGGTTTCGACGGTTATGCGGTCGGCGGCCTTGCTGTCGGCGAAGGGCAGGAGGCCATGTTCGGCGTGCTGGACACAGCACCCTCGATGTTTCCTGCAGATAAACCGCGTTACCTGATGGGGGTCGGCAAGCCGGACGATATCGTTGGCGCCGTCAAACGCGGGATCGACATGATGGATTGCGTTCTGCCCTCGCGTTCAGGGCGCACGGGGCAGGTGTTTACGCGCCGGGGCGTTGTGAACATCAAGAATGCGCGCCACGCCGATGATCCACGCCCCTTGGACGAGGCCTGCACTTGCCCGGCCTGCGCGAACTACAGCCGGGCTTATCTGCATCACGTGTTTCGGTCCGGGGAAATGATCTCGGGGATGCTGCTGACGTGGCACAACCTGCATTACTTCCAGCAGCTTATGAGCGAGATGCGAGGGGCCATTGCAGACGGCCGGTTCGAGGCGTTCGAAACTGAGTTTCATGCTGAACGCGCCCAAGGGGATATTCCGGCCGTCTGAAATGGGAGCGATCCAAGGGCCATGCCACCACCCGTTGGATCGCTTGGGTGCTATGCAGCCAAGGTTGGGGAATCCGGTTGCAGTTGCACAAGCAAGCGCGACATGTTGATGCCGATCAGACCGGTCTCGGCGTAGTAGGCGAGATCGTCTTCAAGGGCGCAAAGGTCGTCGTCTGACAGCTTCTGCGCGGATTTCAAAAGAATATCATAAGACAGAGCCGAACCGCGCTTGCTCAATTGGCACTCGGGCGCCGAGCGGGGCTTTTTCGAGTTCAGATACATGACACAACCACACTTTCATACTGCGGCGGAACACTGCGACCCATGCGTTCCTGACCATTTCTTGGTTGGCTTTCCGGCAAGGGCCACTCATCAAGCCCCGAATGCCGGTTACGCAACCACTCTTCACACCCCCTCAATTATGCAGCCTTATGTGTCTTCAGTTTGGCTAATTGTTCCAAAATTTGAAAAATTTAATCAATAATGCAGCTGCATGCCGCCGATCGTTTCCGCCACGGCCATAATCCGGGAAAAACGCCGTAATGAGGCGCAGACGCCGCCTCATTGCGGACATGCAAAAAAGGAATCGCCCCTGAGTACCGGGGCGTGTTCAATTACGTCTGGGGCTCGCGCTTTTCGGCCGCTTTGACGGCGTTCCAAAGGGCGTCCATTTCCTCCAGCGTGGCGTCTCGCGGCGCGCGTCCGGTTTCGGCCAATCGGTCTTCCACCTTGGCAAAGCGGCGTTCAACCTTGGCATTGGTGCGCCGAAGGGCCGCTTCGGGATCGATGCCCCAGTGGCGGGCAAGGTTCACGAGGACGAAAAGAACGTCTCCGAATTCGTCTTCGACGGCATCCTGTGACATGGTGCGCGCCTCGCGCAACTCGCCCAACTCCTCCACCAGTTTGTCGAGCACCGGGCCATCAGCCCCCCAATCGAAGCCGACGCGCGCCAAGCGCTTTTGCAGCTTCAGCGCCCGCAAGAGCGCCGGCAGGCCCAAGGCAACACCATCCAGCGTGCGGGTTTCGCCTTTGCCCGCGCGCTCGGCCGCTTTCGCGGCTTCCCAGTCCCTTGTTTGCTGGTCGGCTGATTTCTGATTGCTTTCGCTGCCGAAGACATGCGGGTGACGATCGATCATCTTTTCGGTCACCGTGCGCGCAATGCTCTCGGTGTCGAAATGACCGGCCTCGTCAGCAATCTGGCCGTGATAGATCACCTGCAGCAGCAGATCGCCCAACTCGCCTTTCAACTCGCCCCAGGCCTCGCGTTCGATGGCGTCGGCCACTTCATAGGCTTCCTCGATCGTATAGGGGGCAATCGTCGCAAAGGTCTGCTCGATATCCCACGGGCAGCCGGTTTCCGGATCACGCAGGCGGCGCATCACTTCAATCAGGCGCGGCCAACCATCGGGCGTGTCGAAAATGGGATCGGACATGAGACACCTCTCCTTGGCTTCGGGGGTCTTGCCGCGTAGGTTCCATGGCTGAAGTGACTTGTCCACTGAAAGCGAGGCGGAATGGCGCTGGAAGACGCGAAACACGAGGTTGATCGGGCCATATCGGGCGCGAGAACCGGGCTTGGATATGAGAACCCGTTTGCAGGCGTGCCCTCGTTCCTGCGCCGCCGGCTGACCAAGGACTTGACCGGTGTCGATGTTGCGGTGACCGGCATCCCCTTCGATCAGGCTGTGACCAACCGCCCCGGTGCGCGGTTCGGGCCGCGTGCGGTTCGTGAAGCGTCGACGCTGATGGCCGGGGATGCGCCCTATGGCTGGGGCTACTCTCCTTTGGATCGCTTCGATGTGGTGGATTACGGCGATATGGCCTTCGATTATGCGGCGGTTGCGGATGTGCCGGGCCGGATCGAGGCGCATGTTGCGACGATCCTTGATGCAGGTGTGACGCCCATCCTCTTGGGCGGCGATCATTCGGTGGCACTGCCCAGCTTGCGCGCCCATGCCGCGAAACATGGGCCGGTGGCTCTGGTTCAGTTCGACGCGCATCCCGATACGTGGAGCGATGATGACGCCGCGCGCGTAGACCACGGCACGTTTGTCTACAAGGCCATTCAGGAAGGTCTGATCGACGCCAAGCGCTCGGTCCAGATCGGCACGCGGGTCGAGGTCGAGGACGAGGCCCAACACGACATCACCCGACTGGATGCGCGCTTCGTTCACGCGGGCGGAGATGTGACCGAGCAAGTGCGGGCGATTGCGGGAGGCGGGCCGGTATACCTGACATTCGACATAGACGTTCTGGACCCGGCCTATGCGCCCGGCACCGGCACACCGGTCTGGGGCGGATTGACCTCGGCCCAGTCCGGGCTGCTTCTGCGCGGATTGGCCGGGCTCGATCTGGTGGGCGCGGATGTTGTGGAAGTGTCGCCGCCTTACGACCATGCGGCGATAACGGCGCTTGCGGCGGCGCATGTCGTTTACGATATCTTGGCACTTTGGGGGTGGAAACATCGTTGAAGTTTCCTACCTTCGGTCAAAGACATTCGTTAAGTCCTATGCAAACAGTTCTTACCATACTTGGCTTCGCTGCGGTTGTTCTGGTGCTTTTGCGCCTTGTTCCGGTCGACAGTGAAGAATTTCACGAAGACCCCGCCGAAGCAGACACGCGCCGGTCCGAAGTGCGCCTGATCGGGCGCGAGGCGCCGCGTTATCCGGTGGATGCCGAAACCATGCTGGAAACGCTGAAAAGCATTGCGACGAACAGTTGGCATGTTGCGGTGGCCGAAGGCAGCGTGGACGAGGGGATGATCACCTTTGTCGCGCGATCCAAGCTGTTCGGGTTCCGCGACTTCATCACCGTCAAGGGCACCGATGAAGCCGGCGGCTCGAAACTGGCCGTCTTCGCGCGCCCGCGCGTCAACGGCTATGACTGGGGGGCGAATGCGCGGCGCCTAGACCGGTGGCTGAGCGAGTTGGAGGAGACGCTCGGCCGGTGACGGCTGAACCGAGGACGAGATACATCCCGACCCGGTATCGCGCCAGATTGGCACATTCAGCGACATATCGCATTGCGCCATGAACGCGCGCCCGTCGACAACAAGGCAAATCGTTTCCCCAAGTTCGACGCGCAAACCTTGCGTATCGGTGCAATAGCACTCGACAGTCTTTCCACTGGGGCTTGTGACATCGGCCATGGCGGGGGTCGCCAGCACCGCGAGGAGGGCAATCATCCGTTTCATGGGACCAGTCTAGCAGACCTCTCGCGCCCTGCATAGCTTGACGCCATGCCCCTAATGCGACAGAGGGAAGCATGGTTCCGCTCGATACGCTTTCCCAGATCCGTGAACGCTTTCAGTTCCTTGAGGCCAAGATGGCCGGGGGCGCCGAGCCGCATGAGATAGCCGATCTGTCGCGGGAATACGCCGAATTGAAGCCGGTCGTGGCCGAGATCGAGGGCTATACCGCGATGCTGGACGCGCAATCTCAAGCAGAAGCCATGCTGTCGGATGACGAGATGAAAGACCTGGCGGAAGAAGAACTGGAGAGCCTCAGAACCGCCATCCCCGAGGCCGAGCACCGCTTACGGCTGGCGCTCCTGCCCAAGGATGCCGCCGACGCGCGCCCGGCGATCATCGAGATCCGACCCGGCACCGGCGGCGAGGAAGCGGCACTTTTTGCCGGGGACCTTTTGCGGATGTACCAGCGCTATGCCGAGGCGAAGGGCTGGAAGTTCAACGTCATCGAACTGGCCGAGACCGAACTTGGCGGTATCAAGGAAGTGGTCGCGAATGTCGCGGGCGATGGGGTCTTTGCCCGGCTCAAGTTCGAAAGCGGGGTGCACCGGGTGCAGCGGGTGCCTGAAACCGAGTCAGGCGGGCGCATCCACACCTCGGCCGCCACCGTGGCCGTGCTGCCCGAAGCCGAAGAGGTCGACATCGACATCCCCGCCACCGACATACGTATCGACACGATGCGGGCCTCGGGCGCGGGTGGCCAGCACGTGAACACAACGGACTCGGCTGTTCGCATCACTCACATTCCCAGCGGCATCGTGGTCACCTCGTCAGAAAAGTCGCAACACCAGAACCGCGCCATCGCAATGGCCCATCTCCGGGCCAAGCTTTATGACATAGAGCGCCAACGCGTGGCGGATGAGCGGGCTGCGGATCGCAAAAGCCAGGTGGGATCGGGCGACCGGTCAGAGCGGATCCGGACTTATAACTTCCCGCAGGGGAGGATGACCGACCACCGTATAGGTTTGACGCTTTATAAGCTGAACGAGGTGATCGCGGGCGATTTGGACGAGACCATCGACGCCCTGACAGCCGCCGACCAGGCCGAGCGTCTGGCAGAGCAGGGGCTCTGACGGTGAGTCGCGAATTCTTGCAAGAATTCGGTCCAGAAAATTTGAATTTTCTGGCGTCGTCAGAATGACGATGCAGGAGGCCATCGACAAGCTGCGCGCAGCAGGTGTCGACACAGGCGAGGCGCGCAAACTGTCGCGTTTGGCCGACGCGACCGGCGCAGACTTTGCAACGCTTGTCCGTCGGCGCGCCGCACGCGAGCCGTTTTCCCATCTCTCCGGGTATCGAGACTTCTGGAAGCATCGCTTCCGCGTCACCCCAGACGTTCTGGACCCACGCCCCGACACCGAAGCGCTGGTGGCACTGGCGCTGGAGGAACCGTTTCGCAAAGTGCTGGACCTTGGAACCGGATCAGGCTGCATCTTGATCTCGCTTCTGGCCGAGCGACCCGAGGCACAAGGTGTCGGCACGGATGTCTCGGAGCAGGCCGTGTTGGTCGCCGGGGAAAACGCCGCCGCGATTGGCGTAGCGGACCGCTTGGTTCTGCCGCTGTCGGACTGGTTTGAAGATGTTGGCGGTCAGTTCGACCTGATTGTCTCGAACCCGCCCTATATCGCGCTTGCGGAAATGGACGGCCTTGCGCCGGAAGTGCGCCTGCATGAACCGCGCGGCGCCTTGACGGACGAGCGCGACGGGTTGGAGGCCTATCGCGCCATCGCGGCGGGCGCGCCCGACCATCTCAGACCCGGTGGTCGGCTGCTGGTCGAAATCGGCCCGACCCAAGCAGATGCCGTGATGAGCCTTTTCCGGACGAAAGGTCTTGAAGATGTCATGGTCCATCCCGATCTGGATGGCAGAGACCGGGTGGTTGCCGCACGCAAGCCGCGTGTTTGAACCAGCCGATTGTTGCTGAAAACAGCACTTTCGTTGCCACTTTACCGCAAAAATGTCTTGGCAAGGCCGAAATCACTCGATAGACCTTTCCGGGCAAACGGTGGAGCGTCTGCTGTCTCCCCGGCAACTTGCCAAAACCCCAGCACGGCCGAGCAGTTCGAGTACAGAGCGCAATTTTGAGGACGGTCCGTGCACCACCAGACCAAAGGCTGGACTGTAAAAGCTTATGAGATCATCCAAGTCACGATCGCGGTCGAAGAACAACCGCAACCGCTCGATGGGCAATGTCGTCAACCGCGTGTTCGACTCGTCAGGCCCCGAAGGCAAGGTGCGCGGCACGCCGCAGCAAATCATTGATAAGTACAATCAATTGGCCCGCGACGCCCAGTTGTCGAACGACCGCGTTGCGACCGAGAACTTCCAGCAACACGCCGAGCACTATTTGCGTATGTTGGCCGAAGCGCAGCGCGAGCAGGCCGAGCGCCAGGCTCAGCAGCAGCAGCGGAACAACAATAACCAACAGCCGCAAAACGACGGAAATCAGGGTGGACAGGCGGCAGCCGCCGGGCAAGGCGCCCAGCCGGACGTGCCTGCTCAAAGCAATGCGCGCGAAGCGCAGCCCGAGGCCCCGGCCGAGGCACAAGCTCCCAAGACCGACACCCAGAGTGACGTGATCGATATGGATGCGAGCACGGGTGAAAGCCCGCTGGTCGAAACGCCTGAGAACCGTCAGCCGCGCCAACGCAAACCGCGCCGCAAGCCCGAAGCGAAGCCGCAAACGGACGAACAGCCGACACCGGACGCCGCCGAGTAACCGGGAGCGCGTCAGCCCTTGCCGTCCAGCACACGGGCCAGCGCGCAAAACCTCTCAAGATCAACGGTTTCCGCCCGAGCCTTCGGGTCAATTCCAGCTGTTACAAGCGCGGTTTCGATATCGGGATAGCGCTTCAGGCTGGCCCGCATCATTTTCCGCCGCTGCTGAAACGCCTGAGCCACCACATCGCGCAAGATACGAGGGTTTGCGGGATAAAGCGGTTCAGGGCGCGCGACCAAGTGCACCACGGCCGACCGGACTTTGGGCGGCGGTGTGAAGGCCTGCGGCGGCAAATCCATCACGATCCGCGCTTCGCTGCGCCATTCAGCGAGGATCGACAACCGGCCATAGGCCTTGCTGCCGGGTTTCGCCACGATCCGCTCGGCCACCTCGCGCTGGAACATCAGGGTCAGGCTGTCCCAGAACGGCGGCCATTGCGGTGGATCAAGCCAGCGGGTCAGCAGGGCCGTTCCGACATTGTAAGGCAGGTTGGCCGCGATTTTGATGGGCGGGGTCAGGTGCTGCGCGATATCGACCTCGAGCGCGTCACCCTCGATCACGTCAAGC
This sequence comes from Silicimonas sp., assembly GCA_022826385.1. Classification (GTDB taxonomy): domain Bacteria; phylum Pseudomonadota; class Alphaproteobacteria; order Rhodobacterales; family Rhodobacteraceae; genus JAJDOD01. Next base: position 14,355 of record JAJDUZ010000032.1, on the reverse strand, counting down.
CGGCCGGGATAGGCCGCTGCAATCTCGGCCAGAGCCGGAAGGCATCGGGCGTCCTTCTCGACGGCGACGACCTTGCGGGCCCCAGCGGCCAGCAGCCCCCGAGTGAGCCCGCCGGGCCCGGGACCAACCTCAAGCACATCGGCACCGGTCAGGTCGCCAGCTGCGCGGGCGATCTTGGCGGTCAGGTTGAGGTCGAGGAGGAAGTTTTGGCCCAGCGACTTCCGGGCGCTCAATCCGTGGCGCTGGATCACATCGCGCAAAGGGGGCAGGTCATCAATCACGCGGCACGCGCCTTGCCCATCGCCGCCGCCAAACGGATGGCCTCAATCATAGACGCCGGCGAGGCAATGTCATTCCCCGCGATGCCGAACGCGGTGCCGTGATCGGGCGAGGTTCGCACAATCGGCAGGCCGAGCGTAACGTTGACGCCGGTGTCAAAGGCCAGCGTTTTGGCGGGGACCAGCGCCTGATCGTGATACATCATGACAGCCGCGTCGTACTGCGCCCGCGCTTCGGGATGGAACATGGTGTCAGCGGGCAGGGGACCGGCAAGCGCCATTCCTTCGGCCCGAAGCCTGTCACACACGGGCAGGATCGTCTTTGCATCCTCAATTCCAAGCAGGCCGTCCTCGCCCGCATGCGGGTTGAGCCCCGATACGGCGATGCGTGGGGCAGGCAGACCGAAATCGCGCTGCAAGGCGGTGTGCGTGACGCGGATCGTCTCTTCGAGCAAGTCTTCGGTCAATGCTGCGGGGACGTCTGCAAGCGGTATGTGGATCGTTGTGGGCACCACCCGCAGCGCGTCGGACGCGATCATCATGACCGGGCGGTCGGTGTTGGTCAGCGCTCCCAGAAACTCGGTATGGCCGGGATGCGTGAAGTCCCCAAAATCCGCCAGTTCCTTCTTGGAGATGGGGGCTGTGCACAGCGCCGAAGCCGCGCCGGATTGGACAAGTTCTACGCCGCGCTCGATCACCTCGACCACCGATCGGGCGTTCTCGGGCGCGGGCTGCCCCGGAATGGCTTCAACCGGGAAAGCGTGCATCAGCACCGGCAGTCCGTTCGACATGGCCTCGCTCGCGTGATCGGGGCGTTCGATGACGACCGCGCGTGCGTCCTTGGGCAAGTGGCCGGGATCGCCAATGAGAAAGAACACGGTCTCGTCCCGTAAGGCGTGCCACGCCTTCACCACGGTTTCGATACCGATACCGGCCGGATCGCCGCAGGTTACGGCGACGGGGAGTGTCGATGCCATGGCCATGGTCGGCTCAGTTGGTACCGAACTCGGTGACGCGGGCCGCGGCGCGCAATTGCGCAAGGTAATGCGCAGCCGCCGTTCCAAGTCGCGCGTTCAGGATACGGTTCCCCGCGATCGACAGATCGACATTGTTCATGTTGGCCGGTTGGCGCTGACACAGCATCAGAACGGTCGCATTGCCGCCGCGCGTCACCGCTGTCGACACTTCGCCTTCGTCCATTCCGGCAAGCGCGGTTCGGATATCTGACGCCAATTCGCCAGAGGGTTTGCTTTCCCGGATCAAACGTTCCTCGGGCAGCCCTTTGGCAATTCCATACAAGTCGTCGCAAACGTCGATCTGGTTGGCGACGCGGGTCGCTTCAGCAGCCCCTCCCGCGACCACGAACAATGCGTAGTCGATGGACAGCGCGTCCGACGCGCCGGCTGCCACAACCTGACGATCCCGGAGCAGGTAAAGCCCGATGCCGGCCGGTAGTTCCACAGGGGCGCTGATCTGACCGGGTGACAAGGCATCGATCACGTCGCGAACGCCGTCCGGCAACGCCTCGAGCGCAAGCCAATCCAACTCGCCTCCTGCATTGAAAGACGGGGCGATGGAAAACTGCCGGGCGGCTGCCGAGAATTCAGCCTCGGTTTGCAACTGCGACAACTCCTGCGCCCGCAGGCGTGATGCGTTTTCGGTCTCGGGCGTCCCGATCGGCAACCGAATTTCCGAGATCAGAACACGCACGCCGCCCTCTGTCCCCGAAAAAGCCAGTGCGCGACGCACATCATCCTCGTCAACGGTGGCCCGAATGTCGTCGCCAAAACGGCTGCGGACGGTTTCGCGCCATGCAACGCCAGCGGTGAAGAAATCGCGCACCGTGGCCTGCGAGATCCCACGCGCTTCAACGATCGTCAGGAACTCTTCGCCCGTCAAATTCGCACGCCCTGCAAACTCGGAAATGCCCGCCTGAATCGCTTCCGGAGGCACAACAATGCCTGCGTCACTGGCCGCTTTCAATTGCAGCGTTTCGTTGATCAGCTGTTCCCGCGCAAGGGCGCGAATATCGCCGGGCGCGCCCAGCAAGGCCAGAAACGTAGCGCGCTGATCGATCTGATGCCGCGTGATGATCGACGTGCCGACTTGCAGTTCAGGGCTGAACTTTCCCTGAGCCATCGCCGGCGCGATTCCGATCACGCAACTGGCCACCGCAATCAACAAAGCCAGAAAAGTCGTTCTTCGCACGTTGTTATCCTCTGCACCTGCGCAACCGCGCCGTATCCGTTCCACGCCCGCCAATGCCGGTCAACGAGACTTGGAAACCGAATTCTGTTGTCGGGTCGACACTAGTGGAATCCGCAAAGCGACGCGAGACGGAAAGCGCAACGTCCGCGCATTCGGTCCGATACCCCAGCCCCACCGCCAGCCGCGTGGCACGATCGGCGTTGAAGTCATAACGCCAGTCTGCGTTGGCCGTCCAGCGGTCGTCGATTTCATAGGACCCGTCAAAGCTCCATTCGGACAGGCTGGCATCCCGGTCCTCGGACGGCTCCGGCGCCGCAAACAGGTAATGTGTACCAAGGCTCAGACGTTCGCTTTGCCAATCAAGCCGGGTCTCGGACAAGGTGAATCGGATGTCCGTGTCAAAGAACGAGCGGGACGTGACGTGAAACCCGTCTCCGATGCTGAGGCGCCCTGACAACAACCATTCGGACCGGTCGCCTTCCAGACCCGATCCCTCGCCGAACCCCAGATCCCCCGTCAGGTTGGCCACGCGTCCGAAGGCGACGTCCAGCTCCCAACCGTTTGGATCAACCCTTTGCCATGTCGCACCAAGGGCGACCCGTACCCCGTCTTCGGCCCCATCGAAGCCCGGATAGCGGGTCGGCGAGAAAAGGTTGGCCTCGTCGAACTCGACGACACGACTGTCTTCCAGAGGAACGGCGTCGCCGCCAGTATCGGACACATCAATTCGAAGGATCGGTTCCAGCACTTCCGTGCCGCCGTCCTGCGTTCGGCGCGACATCGGCCATCTGAGTTCCGCGGCTGCACGTGGCACAGAACGCACCAGTTCGTTCTCGAATGTGCTGTCCTGCGCGGTCGTATAGGCGTCCGCCCGCACGCCAAGCTCGGTACTGGCGACAAACCCCGGTTCCAGCACCCATGCCCGTTTCCATTCGATGGACGCACTGAGACGCGACACGTCGCGCCCGTCTATGTCGACCGAAGACGGGCGCTCAAGCGCATAAAATCCGATCGACGCGACCGTGCGTCCTCCGAAGGACAGGTCCGGCAACTCGCGCAGATATTCGGCCTCGATGAATTGGTCGGGCAAGGTGTCGCGGATGGGAATCTCGCTTTCGCGAAGCGTGCGGAACTCGGAAACCGAAGCTCGGAAACGATCCTTGTTCCGCACGCGGCTGAACGCCAGCTCGTTCTTCAGGCGGTCCTTTTCCGAGTAGCCGTAGTCGAAGAGATATGCAGGGTCGGACACGAATTCGAGTTGGCCCGTCAAGCGATAGCCACGCGCGAGTTTCAGATCTGCCGTCCCGAAGAAATAGCCCCGGCTGTCGCGAATGTCGTCGTGGCTGATCGCACCTTCCGCGTTCAGGCTGCCGCTGCGAAGCAGGTGGCGATAGTCGAACTCCAGCGTGGCGGTTGAACTGCTGAGATACGGCGTCAGCGTCACATCTGCATGATCCCCGAGCGCGATGAAATAGGGCAGCTTGATGCCCGTTCCAAGCTCGGAGGATGACGAAATTTGCGGGATCAGAAGCCCGGTGCCGCGCCCAAGTGTGGGATCTGGCAAACGCAACCGAGGGAAATAGAAGACCGGAACTCCGGCCACCCGAAACTGGGCATTCTCGAAATAGAGCTGCCGCTCAACATCATCGTGGATCACCCGGCTGGCCCGGATCTCCCACAGCGGGGTGGGATTGCTTTCGCAAACCTCGCAGGACGACGCGACCACCCGATCCAGCCGGGTATAGCGATCATCGACCCGCGCGATTTCGTTGGCGGCAAGTTGCAACTGCTGGTCAAGGACAAGCCGTGCGGACACCAGCACCCCGTTTCTCAGATCTCGGTCCAGTTCCGCTTCGTTCGCCAGCAAAACGGTTCCGCTCTCGTCGGTGATCCTGATGGGGCCTGTGATCGTCAGTTGGTCGCCGCTTTGGCTGTAAGAGACACGCTCGGCTTCAAGCTGCGTGCCTTGATAGAACACCTGCACATTCCCGGACGCCGTCACTTGGCCTGAAGGATCGACGACGATGTTGTCCGCAATCAACGAGGCCAGCTCCTGTCCGGCGACAGGTCGGGGCAGGGCAATGACGACCAGAATGGTTACCAGAACTCGAAACAGCGCCATCACCCGTCTTCCAGATGCAAGAGCAATCCGAGCGGCAGCAACAAGGCAGCCACCGGCGGTCCCCAGGCCGCGAGAATGATGGGGATTTGCCCGTTTTCGCCAAGGATCGCCGCGAAGTTCCGAACGAAGTAGAGCGTGAAGCCAAGCCCCAGTGCGGCAAGGACCATGACGCCGGTGCGCCCGAACCTGGTATGCCGCATGGTGAACCCGGCGCCGACCAGCACCATCGCCGCCAACAGGATGGGCGTCGCAAGTTCCATATGGAAGAACGTCCGGTGGACCCGCGCCGAGAAACCGGCTGCTTCAAGCCGGGCAATGAAACCCGGCAGCTCCCAGATCGGAATGGCCGAGGGCGTTCCGAAACTGTCAAGGATTTGGTTTCGGGTCAGGTTTGAGGCAAGGCTCAGCGCAGGCGTTTCGAAGCTGTCGACTTCCGGGATGACGCTTTCCGTGTCGAAGCGCCATTCCTTCGCGTCCTTGATGGCCCAAGCGCCCTGCACCAAGGCCGCCTCGCGCGCATCGATGCGGAATGTCGGGCTGCCATCTGGCGAAAAGCCAAGGAAGGTCACCCCATAAAGCACGGTTCCGTCGAGATTGGCGCGCTCGGCCCGGATGACGGTTTGTCCCGCCTCACCACCTTGCCGAAGCCAAAGCCCTTCAGCGCTGACCGAAAGCGTCGAAACCTCGCCCGACAAACGGGTCGAAACAGATTCGTATTGCTTCTGTGTCGCGGCCACGATCGGGTTGACGGCGGCCACGGCCAGCATCCCGATCAGCAGCGCCAGCGTAATGGGCGCCAGAAGACTGGTCATGGCCGAGCGTCCCGAAGCCCGCGCCACCACAAGCTCGGACGACCGCGCCAGCCCCAGGAACAAGGCCAGTGTGGCGAGGATCATCACCAAAGGCAGGATGCGATAGAGCGCCTCTGGCACCGAAAGGACCGAGAGCAGGACCAGCGTGCCGAAGCCCGCGTCCTCGTTCCCGCCATATCTGCGGATCTGGTCGATCAGCCCCGTCAGCATGAGGATGGCAAAGAAGATGAACAGCACCGAAAAGAAGCTCTTCAGAAATCTGCGCCCGAAATAGAAGTGCAGCGTCATGCCCGTCGCCTCCGCCATCTCAGCAGCGCCGGGCGATCTGCGATCAGCAAAAGCCCCATGGCCAGCAAGAACCCGAAAAGCGGCCCGACATAGGCCAGCGGCCAAGCGTCTTCGTCGCCGCGCACCGCGCCTTGCCCCGCCTGCGTCAGCATCTGCACGACGATCAGTGCCACGATCGCGCCGATGATCTGGCGCCATATCCCGAAGCGCGAGAAGCCTCCGACCAGCAAAGCCGCGAAACCGATCAAGGGCGCGACGAGCCCGTTCAGCGCGTTGCTGATCCGCTCATGTGCCTCGGCAATCAGCCGCGCGCGGCTGGTTCGGGTCAATTCCTGCGTTGCGACGCTGGCATCAAACAGCATGTGCGTGGGCAACTCGTTCGGGCTGCGACGCCCGGAACCGGCCGCATCGACAAGGCCCGAGAGGTCAAAGGCAAAGTCTTCGAACCGGGTCACCGGCAGGCGGCGGGTCGTCGTGTCATAGGCCTGCGCCATACCGTCGATCATCACAAGGTTTGGCGCGGTCTCTCCGCGCACCAACAAGGCTTCCCGCGCCGTATAGGTCACGCGCCGGTCCGGGTCGCGGCTGTCCGAGAGGAAGATGTTCGAGAGGACACCGACGGATGTGATCTCGCGGATATAGAACGTTACGCCATCCGCCGGGTGAAGGAACCGTCCCTCGGACAAGAGGCGCGCGGTCATGTTTTCGGATATCTCGGCGGTTCTGTCGGCCAGTCGGGCCGAACTGATTGGCACCAGCAGATGGGCGAGGATCGACGACACGACGAAGATGAACACGCCGAAGATCAGCACCGGCCGGATCAGACGCCACGGCGAAAAGCCTGTGGCCTGCACGACGACAAGCTCGCTTTCGGACATCAGCCGGTTGGTGGCATAGACGGTTCCGGCGAAGGCCGCGACCGGCAGAACGATCCGGATCACGTTGGGTAGGGTGAGGGCGGTGAATTCCAGAAACACGACCGCCGACTGGCCATTCGCGATCAACTGATCGAACAGCACCACGGCGCGATTGACCCAATAGACCAGCACAAGGACAAGGGCGAAGAACCCGAACAGCATCAAGAGCTGGGAAAGCAGGTATCTGTCGAATCGTCCGGTCATGCGGGGCCTTGAAAGGATGCCGCCAGACTAGACCAAGCCCGCCCGGAGTAAAACCGAGAGCGGCGGAGTTCTGCTTGGGCTCGCAAGGCGCAAAAGGACGCATTTTCGGGGCCGCAGCCAGTCCGTTGCCACCAGAAAGCAGGTGACCTTGCGGGCCTGTCGCTCTAGGTTTCTGACGAACCACTCGCCAGAGAAAGAGACCCCCATGTCCGACCTGCCTTCCATCGACATACTTGACCCCGACCTTGACGCGATTGCTGACGCAGAGGGGCATGTTTGCGTGTTCCTTTCGGGCGACGGCAAGCTCGACAAAATGGCGCGGCGCGTGAACCGCCTGACGCGGGGGGCGCTGGAACGACTGGCGGCAGGCGAACGGTTTGGCAAGCTCAAGGATGGGCAATCGATCAGCCTTGCCTATCCAAGCGGCATGGCTGCTGAGGCGCTCCATGTGGTCCGGCTGGAACGGCGAACCAAGGGCACGCCCGCGCGCGAGGCCGGCGCGTCTTTGGGCGCAGTGCTTGGCAAGTCGGGCGCGTTGATCCTGTCGCCCGGCCTCAAGGGGCTGCACGATGTGATCCTTGGCACCTTGCTGCGCGCCTATGCGTTCGACGCGCATATGACCGGCGACGACAAGCACACGGTCGGGGACCTGCGCGTGATGACGTCGGATGCCGAGATTGCCGAACGGGTCGACACGCTTCGGGCGCTGGCGTCGGGCGTGCATTTCACCCGTGATCTTGTGAACGAGCCGTCGAACATCCTGACCACGACCGAGTTTGCCAACCGTCTTGAGGCGCTGTCGGCGCTGGAGATCAATGTCGAAGTTCTTGAGGAAGACGATCTCGAGCGGCTCGGAATGCGCACGCTATTGGCGGTCGGCCAAGGCTCGGAAAGTCCGTCAAAGGTCGTCGTGATGGAATGGGCTGGCGGCGGATCGGAAAAACCGATCGCGCTGATCGGCAAGGGCGTGGTGTTCGACACAGGGGGCATTTCGCTGAAACCTGCCGCCGGCATGGAAGACATGACCATGGATATGGGCGGTGCAGGGACCGTGGCCGGCGTGATGCAAGCGCTGGCGATGCGGAAAGCCCAAGCCAATGTCATCGGGATCGTTGGACTGGTCGAGAACATGCCGGACGGCAAGGCGCAACGGCCGGGCGATGTGGTCACTTCGATGAAGGGCGACACCGTGGAGGTTATCAACACCGACGCCGAGGGGCGGCTCGTGCTCTGCGATGTCATGTGGTACGCGCAGGAACGGTTCGAACCTGTCGCGATGGTTGATCTCGCCACGCTGACCGGCGCCGTCATTATCGCACTTGGTCACGAGAACACGGGCGTCTTTTCGAACAATGACGACTTTGCGAAAGCGTTCCTCAATGCCGCCGAGGCCGAGGGCGAGGGCGCGTGGCGTCTGCCACTGGGGCCGGGCTATGACAAGCAGTTGAAAAGCCGCTTCGCCGACATGAAGAACGTCGGCGGTCGCCCGGCGGGCTCGGTCACGGCAGCACAGTTTCTGGCGCGCTTCGTGAAGGACGACACGCCGTGGATCCATCTCGACATCGCGGGAACCGCCAGCATCGCTTCGGGCACCACGTTATCGCCAAAAGGCGCGACAGGGTGGGGCGTTCTGGCGCTGAACCGTCTGATCGCGGATGGCTACGAAGGCTGATCCATGGGGGCCGCGTATTTCTATCACCTGACCGAAAAGCCGTTGGAGGCGACCTTGCCCGTTCTTTTGGGCAAGGCGCTGCAAGCCGGGTGGCGGGTCGAGGTGCGCGGCACCGATGCAGCGGCGCTGGACCGGCTGGATCGGCACTTGTGGCAGGGCGATGGTTTCCTGCCGCATGGGCTTGCAGGCGGGGCTCATGATGCCGAGCAACCTGTGCTGCTGACGACCGGTGCAGGCGGCAATGACGCGTCTTGCGTGATGAGCGTCGACGGGGCCGCCGTCACCTCGGAAGAAGTGGCCGCGCTGGACCGCGTCTGCATCCTGTTCAACGCCGCCGATGCCTCGGCCGTTGAGACCGCACGCGGTCAGTGGAAGGCGCTGACCGACGCGGGCGCGTCGGCGCAATACTGGGCCGAAGAGGATGGGCGTTGGGTCAAGAAGGCCGAAAGCGGCGGTTGAGCGGTTACAGCGCGGCAGCGCTGAACACGCCGAACTCGGCCAACCCATCCAAGATAAACTGCACCGCAAGGGCTGCCAACAACATGCCCAGCAGGCGCGTGATTACGTTGATCCCCAATGGTCCCAGAACCCGCTCCAAGACGCCTGACGCCAAAAACAGAATGAAAGTCACAGCCAGCACTGCGATCATCACGAGGTGGACCGAGACGACCCAAGCAATGTCTCCCGCATTCTGGCCGGACAACAGGATCATCGTCGCAATAGCCCCCGGTCCCGCAATCAGGGGTATGGCCAGCGGAAAGACAGACGGGTCTTCGCTTTCCTCGGACATCCCACCTTGGCCCTGCCGCCGCTTCGAGCGTTTCTCGAACAGCATGTCGAGCGCTGTCAGGAACAAAAGCGCGCCGCCCGCCACCCGGAATGCGGGCATCGAGATCCCGGCGACGCCAAGCACTGTTTCGCCAAAGATGCCGAACGCCGTCAACACGCCAGCCGCGACCAGACAGGCGGTCAGCGCAATGCGTCGGCGGCGCGCCGCGTCCTCGCCCTGGGTCAGCGCCACGAATAGTGGTGCCAAACCTAACGGGTCGATGATGACGAACAGCGTCACGAAAGCGGTGATCAGGGGTTGGACAAGATCGGCGGTCATGCCCGGTTTCAATCAGACATAAGCGCCAACGGCAATGCCGCGCTGTCAGTACTCGAGCCGCAGCCGGTTCCCGGTGATCTCGAGACGGTCGAACCGGTTGAGGAAACTCATGCCCAGAAGCGAGCCGCTCATCTCGCCACCGTTCACGGCTACGCGCACCCGGTTGAACGTGACCGGACCGATCGCAACCTCGTCCAGAGTCGCGAAAGCCGTGCTGACCGTGCCGTTGGCCGTGCGCGCGGTGCCGAGAAACGCGAGGTCATCCGGGTTCAGCCCGGCGCGGCGCGCATCTTCAAGGCTCAGCACCATCTCGGTCGCGCCGGTGTCGACCACGAAGTCGATCGGTTCGCCGTTGATCTGCATGGTCAGGTTGAAATGCCCGTCGCCTGCGCGCGGCACCTCGATCACGCGGCTTTCTTCCAACACGGACTGGCGCGGAGCCACTTCGCCGCGAATATCGTCCCAAAGGCCGTAAACCGCGACGATGCCAAGGAATATCATACCCCAGGCCATCCCCATGCGCGCGGTCTGGCCCAGGTTTCCACGGTTCTCGGCCAGAAACCAGCCGACCACGGCGGTTCCAAGCAGGACGAGATAAATCAGGCGGGGAAGATCGGTGCTATCCATTCACCACAGATAGGGGCGCCGTAAGCGGACGTGAAGAGCGCGGCGGTGCCGGAGGCGTCAGATCGAAGTCTTCCAACATCTTCTCGCGGCGGCTTTTCGCGCTGTAATAGTAACAGACCGCGGCGGAGATCATTGGAATGAGGACGCCCCAAGGGGCCAGAAATTCATACATGACTGCTCTTTCACACTACACACAGCTGAAAAGGTATGCCGAAATTGCGTAAATTTTTAGGCAGAAATGGCGAAAATGTGAGGAAACACACCTTTCACAGTGCATGCCCTGTCACTTGTCCGGCGGAACCAGCCCCAACCCGCGCAAATAGATGCCAATCCCGCTCTCCAGCAAGTCTTCCGGCGTAAACGGCGACCGTGTGCCGGGCGCGCCGCGTGCGAAAAGCTCGACAACACCGTGGCTCATGGCCCAGATATGGGCCGAGAACATCTGTGGCGGGGGGCGTTTCTCGGGCGGAATATGCTCGGACAGGGCATCTGCCGAGCGCTGCAACACGGCAAAGCCACGCTGGGCAGCCTGCGCTAGTTCCGGCGTCCGGTTGACCGAAATGCCGCTTTCAAACATTGCGACATAGTGGCCGGGATGACGCCGGGCGAAGGCCAGATAGGCGCGCCCGGTGGCCTCGAACGAGGCCAGCGCAGACGGTTGCCCGGTCTCATAGGCGTATTCCATCAAATCCGCGAAGATCTCGTAGCCTTGCCGCGCAGCTTCAGCGATCAGGTCATCGCGCCCTTCGAAATGGCGATAGACAGCCGCCGGGGTCACACCGGCCTGCTTGGCCGCTTCGGACAGCGTGAAGCCGGTCGGGCCTTTCTGCTCGATCAATTCAAGCGCTGCGTCGACCAAAGCCTGACGCAGATTGCCGTGATGATAGCCGCGTTTAGGCATTCCAGAGGTCCGGGCCGCCGCAAATCTTGCCATCGGGCGCGTCAATCTTGCCTTTGCCCGCATAGTTTATATCCGACAAAACGGATCGGATTGCCGCCAAACGGGCGCGTTTCTTGTCGTCCGAGCGGATAATGGTCCATGGCGCGTGATCGCTGTGCGAGCGGTCGAATGTCTCGGCGATGGCGTCGCTATAGGCATCCCAGCGTTTCAGGCCTTCGACATCGATCCACGACAATTTCCACTGCTTCAGCGGATCACGTTCGCGTTTGAGGAACCGGCGAAGCTGTTCCGCGCGCCCGACATTGAGCCAGAGCTTCTTCAGGATCACGCCATCCTCAATCAGCATCTTCTCGAAATCCGGCACCTGCCGGAAGAAGTGCTGACGCTGATCCGGTTCGCAGAAGCCAAAGACATGTTCGACGACGCCGCGATTGTACCATGAGCGGTCAAACAGGGTGATCTCGCCTTTGGTCGGCAACTGGTCGATATACCGCTGGAAGTACCATTCGCCGGCTTCCCGATCCGAGGGCTTCGAGAGGGCCACAACACGCGCAACACGAGGATTAAGATTTTCGCGGAACCGTTTGATCGTGCCGCCTTTTCCGGCAGCGTCCCGGCCTTCGAAAACGATCACGACGCGTTTGCCGGTTTCCTTCACATCGGCCTGAAACTTGACCAGTTCCAGTTGCAGTTCAGCGATCTGATCCTCGTACTCAACCCGGTCCATGGGCGCGTCATAGGGATAACCGTCGGACAGAATATCCTTCTTACCGCCGTCCTTGATCGCGTCCGCGACGTCTTTCGGTGCGTCCTGCTCGAAGAACGCGGAAATCGCGCCGTCAAAGGGTAGTCCCATGTTTATTGCCTTTACTTTGGTTCTTGGAACCTAGGCATCAAAGGGCGCTAGCGCAATCCGGCGCGTGCCGCGAGGCGGTCGATCGCGGCAATAACGGGTTCCGGTGCAACATTGTGCGGGGCATGTCCAAGACCGTCGAGTATGGTCAGCGTCGCGTTCGGCAGCGTCGCGGCCAGCGGTTCGGCATGGATCTCGGTGCGAACGGTCGTGTCTTCGGTGCCGTGCAGGATTTCGACGGGCAATGTCATGTCGGGATAGCGCGCGCTCATCTCGACAAGGTTGGGCCGAAGCGACTTCACCTGTCGTGCATTGGCGCGAAAGGTGTCGGTCCGGACGGCCAGCGGAACAGCCGCCGCGACGAAATAGTCGGGATCGACCGGGGCGGGCGCGAAGACACCTTCAAGCGCGGCACGCACCCGCTCTTCCCCGACGAAGGCCGTCACCAGTGGGGCGCCGATGGCACTGCCAAGGGCGGAACCGAAGATGCGGTAATAGGGGCGGAGCGGTCCGGGCCATGGCATCGACGCGCCGGACAGGATGACAATGCCCGAGGCGGGTTCCTCCAGCGCCCAAGCCATGGCCACGGACGCCCCATATGAATGACCCAGCACAAGGGGCTGCTCGGCACCGAGTTTTCGGGTGGCGGCGGCGAGGAGGCGCGCCTGCTCCATCGGGGTTTCGGCATCCCGATGGAACGCGGCATTCAAGCCGGGGCGGGCGCGGTCCGAATGGCCGAGACCGGGGCGATCCACGGCAAAGACGCGGTATCGATCTGCCAGTCGCGGGACGAGATCATGGGTGAAATCCTGTGCGTTCCCACCCGCCCCGTGGATCAGAACCAGATCGGGGCCAGTGCCTTCGACAATGACGTGCAGACGCACGCCGTCCACCTCGACAAACTGTCCCTTTGGCGGATAGGCGGCCTCGATATCGGCCACACGGGAGGAAGCGCGATGAGCGGTGAAAACGGCGAGCAGGCTCGCACATGCCGCGATGACGGCAAGAAATGTCATCATGCGGCGCATTGCGGGGCTGGCACCGGCAAGGATATGTCAGACGGGCCGTGATCCATGCGACAGGTTCGAACAGGGGCGGAGAATGGATCATTTTCCGGACCATTTTCCGTGTCGGAAAATGCCACCCTCACCGCCGAAGGTCCGTTGAAGCCACGCCGATCTGGTCCATGTCGTAAGGGGTCGTCAGGTAGATCTCGCTGATCCAGTTGCCATAGAGCAGATGCGCGTGGCTGCGCCAGCGGTTGCGGGGCGAAACGCTGGGATCATCCTCCGGGTAATAGTTGATCGGAACGTTGATGGGCGTGCCATTCGCGACATCTCGGTCGTACTCTTCCTTCAACGTGCCGCTGTCATACTCGAAGTGGTTGAAAATATAGAGCGCACGATGCGCCGGATCTTCCACCAGGCACGGTCCGGTCTCGGGGCTGCCAAGCAGGGTCGTCAGCCCGGCGGCCTGGATCTCATCTTCCTTCATTTCAGTCCAGCGGCTGACCGGCGTATAGCACACATCCGAGAAGCCGCGCAGAAACGGCGAGGCCGGCACCATGTTGTCCTGCGGGAAGCAGCCGAAGGACTTCTCGGGCAGGATGTGTTTCTTCACACCGTGGAAGTGGTTGATCATCGCCATACCGCCCCAGCACACGCCGAAAGTCATGTGCACATGGGTCTGCGTCCAGTCCATGATCTGCTGCAGTTCCTGCCAATAGGTCACGTCCTCAAAATCGAGGTGCTCGATCGGGGCGCCGGTGATGATGAGACCATCGAACTTCTCATCACGCACCTCGGACCACGGGCGATAGAATTCGGCCATATGCTCGGCGGCGGTGTTCTTGGTTTCGTGTTCCGACATCCGGATCAGCCGCAGATCGATCTGCAGCGGCGTTGCACCGATCAACCGGGCAAACTGGTTCTCTGTCTGGATTTTCTTCGGCATCAGGTTCAGCAGACCGATCTTCAACGGCCGGATGTCCTGCTGCGAGGCCGCGTCCTCGGGCATCACCATCACACCCTCGCGCGTCAGCACGTCATAGGCGGGGAGGGTGGCTGGCAATTTGATCGGCATCGGGTGTCACTTTCGAAGCTGGACCTTGCAGATAGCCGCCGTGCGCGCGTTTCTCAAGGTGTTGCGCCGGCGCTGCCGTCGCGCGGGGCGAGGGGGCGTCGCCCCCTCGTGCTCCCCCAGGATATTTAGAGGCCGATGGAAACGGGTGTAGCCCAAGTTAGTGACTCGCTGCGACGGCTTGCCTGACCTTCCAGTTCAGGAAGTCGGGCACCCGGCGGTTCATGACGCAGTTCTTGAGCGCGAGCATCGCGTTGGCGCCTCTCTTCGACCAGCGGGTGCCAGG
>JAJDUZ010000003.1 GCA_022826385.1 Silicimonas sp. | reverse complement strand
ATGGCGGCGGATTACGCGCACGCATCTGCAAGCCAATCCATTCTGTGCTGACTGCGGGAAACCGGCGGAACTGACGCACCACGTCAAGCCGATTAACTGGGACGCTCTGCCGGATGATCTGTTGCAGGGTGTGCGAAAGGGACGGTGGTCGGCAACAACGTTGAATTGGCTTGGTGTGCACCAGCCGCACGCGCTGGACACGGACAACCTGCAATCACTCTGCTTCGCGTGTCACGAGGTGGCGCATTCACGCGGCCGGGGTACACGCAAAACCGAGACTGGGGCCGAGCGCGATTTGCGATGGGCGGCAGACGCGCTGATGGAGCGATCACTCGCCGCGCTTGGCGTATGATTTTTGGGACCCTATTTCAGGAAGGGGCGGTGCTGCTAGCCGCAGCCTCACCATGCCGTAACACATTAACGCGCCAGAGATCGCCGCTGAGCGGCCTTAAGGAGGTTTCCGGTGCCCAGGTACTCAAAAAGGGATAACGGCGCTCCTGAGCGCTCTGAGGCGGCGAACAGCGTTTTTTTGCCGGACTTCCCCCCGCTTCTGCCGGTGCAAAAACGTATTCTTCGAGATGTCCATTCCGGAAAGTGGCTGGAAGTCCTGTTTTCGGCACCTAGAGGGAATGGCAAAAGTTGGATAGCGGGCCGCGCAGTCGCTGACGTGATTTGGCCAGGTTCGCCGTATTACGAAAAGGGCAAGGAATGCGTCTTCATTGCACGAACCTTCAAGCAAGCACGATTGGCGTGGAAGTTTGTTCATGACTGGTTAGAGCCTACCGACGAATTCAGCTGGCAGGACAGCGCCAATCAGATCGGAGTCAAACACAAGCGAGACGGCACGGAAGCGCGGGTGATATCAAGCAAAGCCGCCAGTGCACTCGGCCTGGGTGCTGATCAGTCGCTTATCATCGCGGATGAACCCGGCAGCTGGGAACCTCGCGAGGGCGAGGCCATGCAAGAGGCTTTGCGGGAAAGTCTTGGCAAGCCGGGAAGCACATGCCGCGTTTTTTGGGCTGGCACCGTTGCTCCGGCGAAGGGGGCCTGGTGGCCAGAGATGGTGGCGACCGGGACGGTGCCAGGCCGGAAGGTGCACTCATGGGCGGCCAATCCCGACAAATGGCGGCACCGGCGCGAGCATCGCCGGGTCAACCCGGTCGCGTATCAGTTCAAGGAAACCCGCGACATCATCGATTTGCGATTTGCCGAGGCCAAGAAAAGCCCGGCTGCCGAGGCCAGTTTCAAGAATTGGCGTTTGAACTGCAACGTTGCATCTGGCGTCGAAATTCTGCTGGACGGCGAGCGACTCGAAGCCTTGGCGGCTCGCAGGGTTCCAGCGCGATCTGCACGCTATTGGCTTGGCCTGGACCTTGGCGACAACATCAGTTTCAACGCGGCGACCGCAATATACGACAATGGCCGGATCGAGTGCCTGGCCGCGTGCGCGGGCATTCCTGATCTTGCGGAACGGGAGCGGCATGACGGCAAGCCACGGGGAACATACAAGCGCTTGGCCGACGCGGGCCTTCTGCATGTCATTCCCAACCGGCGGTCGGTTGAGCCTTCCGACGTGGTGACACTGGTCCGGGACACTTGGGGGGATCCGGCGAAGGTGTCCTGCGATCGTTTCCGGGAGCGACAGTTGCTTGACTGCAAAACGGGCTGGAAAATCGAGTGGCGCGGCAAACGATGGTCTGAGAGCACTTACGACATTGAAGCTTTTCGGTCGGGCGCGGCGGACGGGCCGCTTTCTGTTGCGTCGGAATGCCTTCCGCTGTTGGCCATGAGCATAGCGGATGCGCGGGTTCAGCCGGACGATGATGACTTTGTCAAAATGATCAAGGCGAGCACGCGGCGAAGCCGGGACGATATTGCCCAATCGACGGTGCTTGCGAGCGGGCTTCACAAGCGGGAAGGGACATCTGGCGGGCGTTTGGGCTTCGCGCTTTAGGCTTTGCAAATTTGCAGGGATGGCTTAAATTGTTTTGCAAATTTGCAAACCCTGGGAATTAGGCCAAATGAAAAAATCTATTGAGCTACGGCTCCGGCGCGATCAGATGAGCGAGCGGCTCAATGAACTGTGCGCGAAGGACGAAACTTCCGACGAGGAACGCGCCGAAATGGACCGGCTTGATTCCGATCTTCGGGAAAACCGCGTGAAGCTGGCTGCAGCCGTCACGCAAGAGCACATTGACGACGAGAAGGCACAGGCGGAAGCCCGCGCCGAGGACGGTCTTAACGCCGAGCAGCGCGCACGTTTGGAACTGCGCGACAAGAGCACGGTCTCTGCATATTTCCGGGCGGCGAAGTCTGGAAAACTGGAAGGCCGGGAGGCCGAACTCAACCAAGAACTCGGCTTTGACGGCAACGAAATCCCGATGGAAATTTTCGAGTCTTCGAGGCCGGACGAAAAGCGGGCGATCACTGCCGCACCGGGCACGGTTGGGGTCAATTTGCAATCCATTGAGCCTTACGTTTTCGCGCCGTCCATCGCGGCGGGGCTGGGCATTGCGATGCCTTCCGTGCCGAGCGGCTCCTACGCGATCCCTGTCATCACGACCGCGCTGACTGCCGGGGCGCGCGCCAAGGGCACCGACCAGGCGGCGACGGCGGCGCAATTTACCGTGCATTCAATGACGCCGAAACAGGTCTCCGCGCGGCTTGAGTTTAACATCACCGACATTGCGGCGGCCGGCACCAATCTTGAGGGCGCGCTGCGCGAAAACCTGAGCATGGCGCTGAGTGCCGAACTGGACGATCAGATTATCAATGGCGACGGCAGCGCGCCGAACCTGTCTGGCCTGTTCAAGGTTCTGACGGATGCAAGCGCGGACGCGACAACGCTGACGTTTGACCACGGGCTGGCGAAACTGGCGGACCTGATCGACGGGCTTTGGGCGACAGAGACGATGCACGTCCGGCAGATCGTGGGAGTCGATACCTACAGGCTGGCGGCAAAGCTGACTTCCGTGCCCGCGACGGGCGGCAAGGGCGAATTGACGCTTGCGGACTATCTCAAGGAGCACTCGGGCGGCTTCCGGACGAACAAGCGGATGCCCGCAGAGGCGTCCAACAAGCAAAAAGCGATCTGTTACCGCGCTGGAATGCCCGGGCTGACGACCGCAGTCGTGCCGTCATGGGGACGCATCATGATCGATGATCCTTACAGCAATAGCGCCAAGGGGCAGCGCAATGTTACGGTGCACGCAATCTTGGGCGACCTGAAAATCCTGCAAGCGGATGCCTACGCGGAAGTTGAGTACAAGGTGAAATGACGTGGAGCGCTCGGGACCAATCGAGTTTCGGGGCGGCCCTGATGGCCGGATCGAGGGCGCTGCCCTGGTCTACGGCGACGTTGCCAGCGTTGACGGGCAGCCCGAGCGGTTTGCGCCAGGCGCGTTTCAGGACCCACCTGAGGAAATGCCGGTCAATTTACAGCATGACGCGGATATCCTGGTTGGAACGGCGACGCTTGCTGCCACGCCAACGGAATTGCGGGCAACGCTACCCGTCCGCGCGGGCTTTCGCGATCTCGTCAAGCGCGGTGCGCTTTCCGGGTTCAGCATCGAGTTCCGGGCAATTCAGGAGTCGGTTGCGGACGGCGTGCGCATCATCGAGCGGGCGGCATTGCTTGGTCTGGCGCTGGTGGATACCGGCGCTTATCCCCAATCGCGCGTTGAAGCGCGAAAAGCCGGGAAACCGCCACGAAAGCGGCGGCAGGTGCATTTCTGATGTGGCCGTTCACGCGCCGTGAGCGCCGCCAGTCCGATGATTTCACGGGGCTGGTCTCGGATGTGCTTGAGCGGGCTACGCTCGGTACCGGGGCAAATGCCCGCGCTGTCGCCGTGGTCGAGGCGGCGATTCTGCGATGGCAAGCACCTTTTGCGCAAGCGGACGTGTCCGGGCTTTTTGGTCCAAGGCTCAAGCCATGGCTGCCCCATATTGTCAGGTCGCTCGGTACCTCCGGCAACGCAGTTTTGCTGTTAAATGACGGCACCCTTAGCCCGGCGATCTACGGCACCGTGACGGGCGGGCCGCAGCGCGCAAGCTGGATGTATCATGTTGACGAAGTGATGCCGGACGGAAGCGCGCACAAGATCGTGCGATCCGACAGCCTACTTCATTTTACGATAAACTCGTCAATCGCTGCGCCGTGGACCGGGCGAAGTCCCTTGTCTGTCGCATCCGAAACATCGAGCGCGCTGGCGGAGATCGAAAAGCGGGTATCGAGTGCGGCGCAACAGCCCGCCGTTTCTGTGCTGCAATTCAATGATGAGGTTTCGCAAGAACAAGGCGCAGACCTGCGCACGCAGTTGCAGGAAGCCGGTATCAAGGGTCGTCCAATGGTTCTGAGCAACGGCGGCAAGGGCGACTCGATTGAGCCGCCTTTTGGCGCTTCAACGCGCGATCTCCGCCAGTCGCTCGAAGCGTCAATTTTGCTCGCATTCGGCATTCACCCTATGGCGCTGGCAGAAGTTCCGAACGGTGCCGCCATGAAAGAGGCGGCGCGGCAGTTCCATACCACCGTCCTAGGTCCGATTGCGGGGATGATTTCTCAGGAAGTGCTTTTAAAGACGGGCATTGAGACGGAGATCGATTTGAGCAAGAGCCGTTTCCAGAACCACCTTGAAGCGGCGCGGTCTGTGAAGGCATTGTTTGATGCTGGCTTTAGCAAAGATGAGGCCGCAATCGCGGTCGGGCTGGAGGTCGGCAATGCCGCAGGTTGAGGCAGTCATTGAGGCGAATGACGCGGTTGGCCTAGTGGCTCTTGCGACCATCCGGGAAGCGTTGCAAATCCCGGAGGCCGATACCGGCCAGGACAACTTTCTTGCAAATCTTGCCGCGCAAGCCGCGAGCGCCGTTGCTGCCGACATCGAGATACCAATTACGCCAGAAGTGTGGCAGGTGCCGATTGCCGTGACGGACCGCACGGCGGCCCTGGAATTGACGGACCGCTACGCCCTGGACGCGCGGGCCGTGCGGCATGTGGCAGCCGGCGCGCCGGCCGGTGCAGCTGCCACTCAGGACGTTGCGCACTGGAGTCAAGTGAACCCGATACACGACGCTGAGGGAAATCCGCTTGCGGAAGGCGCGTTGCCTTTCGTGTCCGGCAGGATCGTCATTTCGCCGCCCAGCGCGGGATGGCCCAGCGATGTCATCACCGTGGCCTGGAGACGTGGGTTGCAGGAGTCCGACCCCGCCCTGGCCGCAATTCGGGCGCTCGTGTTGCAGGTTGCGCAGCGGCTCTGGGAGGCGCAACCTGCAATTCCGAGCGTAGAAAGGTCAATCTACGCGCGGCTCTCGCGTCCGATCCGCAACCGTGCCTCACTGCCGGACGGGGCGACCCGGTTGTGAGCAGCGTTGAGATCATCAGCATTTTTCAGCCGCCGGACGCGCCGAAAACGAATGTTATGGGCGAGCAATATGATGCCGCGACCAGCACCGTTGACGCAGGGTCCCCGGAACACAATCACGCAATCGCGGCGGGCGAAAAAGTCAACATCCGCTGGCCGGTCCGCGCTCGCCGCGAAGACAAAGGCGGACGCGAACTGCTTGTTGCGGATGCTCTTGTCGGGAATTGGCATACAAGGTTCACGATTGCCGCCAGTCGCGCGATGAAGCGGCTTGATGAACGCTGGTGGATCATCGATAGCGCTGGCCTCGCCTACGACATCGAAGCCGTTGTGTGGCGGCCCGGCTCCCGGCGGCGGCAATTCTGGGTTTATGCCGTGCGGCGCACGGTTCTGCGGAACGTCTGACATGGCCCGCAAAATTCCTTTTTGGAACGGCGTTCCAGAAACGTCGGCCGAAAGGCTGGCCGCGCCGAAAACGCCGCCCGGTGTCCTGATTGACCGACCTCTTGAGGGCGTAGCACCCAAGCCGTGCGCGTGCTGCAGCAAGCCTTTCACGCCAACGGTGCGGCGTCGCATGCTTTGTCTTTCGTGCTACGGTGGCCGATAAACTTCCCGCCGGTGGGAAGTTTAGAATGACGTTCTGGCCGCCGAGCAATCAGCATTCTGCTCTTCGCATCGCTGCGAAGAGCAAAGCCAAAGTGCTTTCCGATGCGGGCATAAGCAAGGACCAAGCGCACCGCGCGGAAAAGATAGCGGAAATCCCGGAAGCGGAATTTGAGCGGCGCGTTGAGAAGGCGGCGGGAAAACCCATCAAAAATTAAGCTTGTGAACGACTGGCGGCCGCGGGATGCGAAAAAGTTTGGCCGCCAGTCAATGGGTGATGTGGGACACCCAGGACAATGTACTCCGCCCTATGGCCCGCCGCAAGATTTTGTGTGTGCGCCCCGACGTTTGTCGATCTGTTGACAAAACCGGAGCAAGAATATAATTTTGAAGCCAGAATTTAACGGAGGCTTCAAATGTCTAAAAAACCCGGCCCTGGGCGGCCCCGGAAATCGGAGGGCGAAAAAGCCGCACGGGTCACAATCACGTCCGACGCGCGGCAGCTGCTTGATGATCTGATAGTGCTGCAACAAGACTTTAGGCTGCAGCTTGGGCTCGCGGATGGAAAATTTGTGCAGCCGCCGCCCGAAAGACTGCGGAACGCGATGCTTTCAAAGTTGATTGCCGACGAACACGAGCGCGCGACGTGCGGCAAGATCAGGATTATCGCGCCGATGGCCGGACACAGTGAACATTACGATGAAGCCTCAAAGTGGCTGAAGGAACAGGAGGCTGCCTTAGAAGCGGCAGCACCGCAAGGCATCAAAAACGGCCTGGGAGTCAGCCGCGACATGCTGCGAAAGAAGTCCGATGGCTGATCTGTCTCCTGACGAAGCACAACTGGCGGCTCGGCTGGGCGACGCGATCTTTGACCGCTTTCAAGCGCGAATGACCGACGCGCCGCGCTGCATCGCTGTCACGAAGCACGAACAACAGTGTCTGAAAGATGCCGTGGCGGTCGGCTGCGGCAAATTCTGCGCGACCCATGCCCGCATGTTTTCAGATGGCCGGATTGACCGTTTCGGGCGTCCGAGAGACCCCGCGCCAAAATCCCGGAAGAAACCGCTGGGCCAGGCAGGGCTCGCATGAAACCGAAAAAAAAGGCCCCGGCGCTCGCACGCGCGGGGGCCAAAAACCATCCATCCATCAAAGAAAGATATGGGAAATGACTACAGGAACAGGCAAGAAAACGCAAGCCGACTGGCGGGCACGGTTCCCAGACCTTAAGCGCGTGGGCACTGAACTCAAAGGCCCCTGCCCAAATTGTGGCGGCACAGATCGCTTCTGGGTGCGCAAGGATGGCGTCTTCGGATGCCGCCAGTGCGGAGACTTCAAGGCAATCATGGCGGCGGCCTGGCCGGACCGGTCAGATGT
>JAJDUZ010000054.1 GCA_022826385.1 Silicimonas sp. | reverse complement strand
CCAATCGCGCTCGACCCAAAGGTGTCAGTCTGGCATTGCTGTGAATGTTCATTCGATCCCTCCGAATAGGGTTGGTGCTTGGTAACTCCAACCAACTCGGTCTGGATCGAATGGACAACCTGTTGAAAGCTCACATCTAGTCATCGTCAATAACAAACGACAGGCACGGGCACTGTTCGATCTACTGGGGGCGGGCAATGCGCTGCATCTGAGCACCAGCATGACCGCTACGCACCGGCGCGACGTGCTGACGCGTGTGAAAGACTTTGACGGGCCGGTGATTTCGACGGCCTTGGTCGAAGCCGGGGTGGATCTCGATTTTCCGCAGGTCTGGCGGGCTGTGGCGGGGCTGGATTCCATCGTGCAGGCGGCGGGCCGCTGTAACCGAAATGGCTTGGAGAAATGTCTCGGTCAAGTCCACATATTTGAACCCGAAGACGGCTTCCCGCCCCCGCCCGAATTAAAACTGAACGCCGATATCGCCCGCGACATCCTGCGCACCCATGCAGACGATCCGCTGAGCCCCGAGGCCGTACGGGACTATTTCCAGCGGCTTTACTGGGATCGCGATGCCGATCTGGACAGCCGGGCGATTCTGAAACGGATCGAGAAGACCGGCAATAAGTTCGACTTCCCCTTTGCCGACATCGCCGCCGATTTCAGACTGATTGAAGACGTGACCTGCCCGCTGATCATTGGAACAGGGCATTACGGGTTGGACGCTAAAGCCCGGCAGCTTCTGGAATATGGCGAGCATGCCGGGGTCATCGCGCGGGCGATGCAGGGTTTCACGGTATCGGTGCCGCCGCTTGTGCGCGACGAGATGACCCGCCTGAGCGCAGCGCATGTGGTGCGGCCGGACGATTTCGAGGATCAGTTCGTGGTTCTGGACAATCCCCGGCTCTACGACGACGCGGCGGGATTTTCGGCGGAGAACCCTGAGGATTTGGGGTCCTTGATCTCATGAGGAGGCAGATGTGAGCTATGGAATAAAACTGCATGTATGGGGTGATTACGCCTGTTTCACCCGTCCCGAAATGAAGGTCGAACGCGTTTCCTACGACGTAATCACGCCCTCGGCGGCGCGGGGGATTCTGGAGGCGGTGCACTGGAAGCCGGCGATCCGCTGGGTGGTGGACCGTATCCATGTGCTCAACCCCGTCCGGTTCGAGAATATCCGCAAGAACGAGGTGGGGGCCAAGATCTCTGCCCGCAACGCCAAGACGGCGATGACCACGGGTGATTTGTGGGACCTTCATATGCTGGTGGACGAAAACCGCCAGCAGCGAGCCACGATGGCCCTGCGCAACGTGGCCTATGTGATCGAAGCGCATTTCGAGATGACCGAAAAGGTGGGCGAGGACACCCCCGCCAAGCATTACGATATCTTCCGCCGCCGGGCGCAAAAGGGG
Source organism: Silicimonas sp. (assembly GCA_022826385.1). Taxonomy (GTDB): domain Bacteria; phylum Pseudomonadota; class Alphaproteobacteria; order Rhodobacterales; family Rhodobacteraceae; genus JAJDOD01. The sequence goes on along the minus strand of JAJDUZ010000054.1, from coordinate 2,185 downwards.
CAATGCTTTCACCGCCCTGCCCTTGGCCTGCGTGAATTCGTCGCCGATTTCAACTGGGTCGACGAGGTGCCGCAGTCAACCCTGACAGGGCAGCAGGATCTGGGCTGGATGCTCTACGACATTGACTTCGCCAACGATCGCACGCCGCATTTCTTCCGCGCGGAAATGGTGAACGGGGTGATCGACGTGGCGGCGGCGCGGGCCGGGGGGATGGCGCGATGACGATCCTTTCCGCGCTCGCGCGGCTGTATGACCGGATGCAGGATGCAGGCGATGCCCCGCGCCTCGGCTATTCAAACGAGAAGATTTCTTTTGCCGTAGTGATCGACGCCGAAGGCAATCCGTTGAGGCTGGCCGACAAGCGCAGCCATGCGGGGAAGAAGCCGGAAGCTCGCGTGATGGCTGTGCCAGAAGCGGTCAAACGCTCATCTGGAATCAAGCCCAACCTTCTGTGGGACAAGACAGCCTATGTTCTTGGCGTCATCGCAGTGGAGGAAGAGGACGAAGATGGCAACAAGCGCGTGATGCCCGGGCAAGGCAAGCGCACGGCGGCCGAACATGCCGCCTTTGTCGGGACGCACCGGGACCTGTTGGCGGATGCGAATGATCCGGGGCTGGTGGCGCTGCGTCGTTTCCTTGACCGGTGGCGGCCAGAGACGTTTGTAGAACTGAGCTTCAACACCGATGCCCTGGATCAGAACATCGTGTTCGAATTCGACGACGGTACCGGGCCGGGTTTTGTTCATGAGGGTCAAGATGCCGTAGGCATACTGGTCGCGCCATTTGAGGTGAAAAGTGGGTTATGTCTTGTGACCGGCGACAATGCCCCGATCGAGAGGCTGCATCCCAAAATCAAGGGGGTGATGGGCGCGCAAAGCTCCGGCGCCTCGTTGGTATCGTTCAACAATGATGCCTATGAATCCTTTGGCAAATCCCAAGGCGACAACGCCCCCGTCTCAGAACGCGCCGCCTTTGCCTATGGTACCGCGCTGAATGCTCTTTTAGCGCGCGACTCAAAGCGCAACTTGCGTGTAGGCGATACCACGGTAGTTTTCTGGGCCGAGGCACCCAAACCCGAAACCACCAATCTGGCCGAACTACTCATGAGCCAGACATTCCAGCCGCCCGACGACGACGCCGAGTTCACCAACTTGCGCGCAGCAATTGCGGATGTAGCCTCGGGCCGCCCAACCAACCCCGATCTGGATCCGACGACCCGGGTCTACATGCTGGGGCTGGCGCCCAATGCAGCGCGACTGTCGGTGCGGTTCTGGTATCCGGGCACGTTTGGCGAATTCGCCTGCCATGTCGCCCGGTTCTGGGAGGATTTGCGCATAGAACCCGCCCCTTGGAAAGGCCCGCCCGCCGTCTGGTCACTGCTCTATGAAACCGCGATCCGGGTGGGCGGTAGGCCCAAGGCGGAGACCATCCCGCCGCTTCTGGGCGGGCAGGTCATGCGGTCGGTGCTGACCGGCCAGCCGCTGCCGCGCACGCTTTTGTCCACCGTCATCGCTCGCACCCGCACCGATGGCGAGATCAACGGTCGCCGCGCCGCCATCTGCAAGGCGGTGATCAACCGTACCACGAGAGAGGAGAAAATCCACGTGAGCCTCGATGTCGACAACACCAATCCCGCCTATCGCCTCGGGCGGCTCTTTGCCGTTCTGGAACGGGCACAGGCCGCTGCCCTTCCGGGCCTGAACGCCACCATCAAGGACCGGTATTTTGCCGCCGCCTCGGCCACGCCCGCGCGGGTGTTCCCGCTCTTGGTCAAGAATGCCACCCACCACCTTGCCCTTCTCAAAAAGGGAGATAATGGCGGTCTAGGCCATTGGCTGGAAAAGGAGCTTGGCACGATCTGGCTCGGGCTGGAAGCCGACATGCCCCGTTCCCTGCCGCTGGAAGACCAGGGCCGTTTCATCACTGGATATTACCATCAAAGCTGGACCAGGACGACCAAGGAGAACGACCAATGACCAACCTTCAACACCGCTATGATTTTATCCTATTCTTCGACGTGTCGAACGGCAACCCCAACGGCGATCCCGTGTCGCTAACAAGCGATATGTCCGGTGTAGGTAACATGCGATCTGTCCGGTTTTATCATGTCTCCGAAAGGAGGCGTTATGAAGCGGACAGAAGTGTTACAGGAAGTTCGACTTATGAAGTTCGAAGACGTGTATTC
>JAJDUZ010000061.1 GCA_022826385.1 Silicimonas sp. | reverse complement strand
CAGGTTCGAGAGATCCATTGCGGCCTCTGATCCGATTTCGGTTAGAAATCGTCATAGACGGTTGACAGAAGAATGTCCAGCCGGTTCAGAAAACCCAATGTAGAAACAGACGATCATGCACAGAAAAAATTCGCCGTGCCCCTTGGACAGACCGGCCTTGCAAATGATGCCCGAAGGCACTTCTCACCATTTACCCTTCACACACGATACTCGTACAAGGCACGCACTCGTATTAATCCCCCGGCCGGTTGCTGGGGTCGCATTCTCCCGACCGAGGGAGCCGACCCGCACAGGGATGAGTGAGCGACCCGGCAAGACTGTACTTAAGGGTTGGGTTATCCGGGTACTAATGGGAAAAAACCGCGTGGAACGTCATTTTTGCGAACGGCGTTCACAATCATAGACAGGCAGAAAGCAAGATGCTGGAAACCCTTGAGAATTACGCTGAACAGGGCCGCGACATCGCGCTGGAGTGGGTAACGTCACCTGCGGCCTATGCCCAGTTCGGGCTGCTGATCGCGGCTTATCTTTTGGCTGTTGTCGTCAACGCTTGGACGCGACCGCGTCTCCAGCGTCTGTTAGCGCCGGCCGAGGCGGATGAGACGCCAATTGCGAAGGCCCGGCGGTTCGTTCTGATTTTCTTGCCGTTGCTGCTGCCGCTTTTGGCCTATGCGTTCACCGCAATAGGCGAGCAGGTGACGCGCTCGCTTTTCGGTTCGGGTGCGGTCATCGCCTTCGGCAAGCGTATCTTCATCTTCCTCGCAGTACGGCTTGCGGTCCGCGACATGATCGCGGACCCGTTTCTCAAGACGCTTGGCCGGTACCTCGCCGTGCCTCTCGCCGCGATCTATGTGCTTGGTCTCCTCGATCCACTGATCGCGCTTCTCGAGGCGACGCGGGTGTCATTCGGCAACATCTCGTTCTCGCTTCTGGCGATCTTCCGCGCCGTCGTGGCGGGTTCAATCCTGTTCTGGCTTGGGCGCTGGTCTTCGGACACAGGCACCACGTTCATCCGGGCGCAGGAAACCATGCGACCGCCGACGCGCGAGTTGGCCGCGAAAGCGTTTGAACTCGCGGTCTTCGCGACGGTCGGCCTTATCCTTCTGAACGTGATGGGTTTGAACCTGTCGGCCCTGGCGATCTTCGGTGGTGCTGTCGGTGTGGGTCTTGGTTTTGGTCTGCAGAAGATCGCTTCGAACTTCATCTCGGGGATCATTCTGTTGCTGGAAGGCCAGGCAACTGTCGGGGATTTCGTCGAGCTGGACGGCGGTGAGAGCGGTACGATTGTCAAACTTGGGGCGCGCGCAACCATTCTTGAGACGTTCGACGGCAAGTGGATCGTCGTCCCGAACGAAGATTTCATTACATCGCGCATCGTGAATTGGTCGGATGCCGGTTCGGGCAATCGTTATGCGGTCGACTTCTCGGTGTCGTATGACACGGACATCAATCTTGTTCCCGAACTTATCTCAAAGGCCGTTGCGGCGCATCCTGCCGTGCTTGATGTGCCCGAGCCACCGGATTGCGAGTTGGCAGGTTTCGGCGACAGCGGCATCGACTTCAGTGTCGAGTTCTGGGTCGAAGGGATCGATGACGGCAAGAACAAGTATTCGTCCGAAGTGCGTTTCCTGATCTGGAATGCCTTGAAAGACGCTGGCATCGAGATCCCGTTCCCGCAGCGCGAGATCCGGTATCGCGACGGTCACGGCCCGAGCTGACCCATGTCGAGTGCGCCTGTCATCATCATAGGAGCTGGCCTCACGGGTCTCACTTGCGCGCGGCATTTGGCCGATCGCGGCGTTGACAGCATCCTGCTGGACAAGGGGCGTGGGATCGGGGGGCGCTTGTCGACGCGGCGCGGCGACGGCGTGCAGTTCGACCATGGCGCTCAGTACATCACGCCGGACAGTTCCGCGTTTCGTGCTCTGCTTGAACAGGCCGAAAGAGAAGGGGCCGCAGCGCGCCTTGCCGACAAACCAGAGAGCTTCGTCGGGCTGCCCGGTATGACCGGGCTGGCCAAGTTCATTGGACGTGGCCTGGACATTCGTCAGAACATCCGTGTTCAAACGCTTCGTCGGTCAAATACGGGTTGGGGTCTTTCATGGGATGGCGGTGGGCTCGCGGCCAATCGGGTTGTCATGACCGTGCCTGTGCCGCAAGCCATCGACTTGTTGGTTGAGACCTCTTTGTCACGCGCTTTGGATCAAGTGCGCATGGACCCTTGTCTGACGCTCATGGTGGCGGCCGAGGCCGAAGCGACGTTCAACATGTTCCGCGACCCTGACGCGGATATTGCGTGGATTGCGCGCGATTCCAGCAAGCCGGGACGGCCCGGAACACCTTGCTGGGTGGCACAGGCCAGCGCCGATTTCTCGCGGCGTCATCTTGAAAGCAGCCAAGAAGAGATCGCCGAGATCATGTTGCAGCGTGTCGCGGCAAAGCTTGGGTTGACCTCGCAGCCGACCTATCTGTCCGCGCACCGATGGCGCTATGCTTTGACAGCGCACCCACTTGGCCAGTCGCATTTGCAGGACGATACCGGCACGCTCTTTGTGGGGGGTGACTGGTGTTTGGGCGCTTCTGCAGAAGACGCGTGGCAAAGCGGTTGTGCTTTGGCCGACGCGGTGCTTGCGGGCTAGCGAACCTCGATCGCCTTTTCATCAATCGCCAAGACATAACCCTGACGGGCCACGGTCTTGATCAGCAACTCGGCGACCATCTGGTTGCCCAGTGCATCGCGCAACCGTTTGATGCGGGTCGCGCCCGAGGCCTCTTCGCATTCGCTTGGGTCCTTGCCCGAGATCATCGCTTCGATCTCGGCCCCGGACAGGACATCGCCATCCATCCGAGCCTCGGCCAGAACCGAAAGCGTTTCGATGGCGGCACCGGTCAGCGAGAATTCCATGTCGTTCAGCGTCACGGCCTTTTCTTCGCGATTGATCGACAACGAGGACACCTGGATGCCCTGGCGTTCGATTGCACCGATGCGGCGGTTGAGCAGGACGATTGTGACCACAAAGACCAGCGACGCAACCAACAGACCGGTCGCGAACAGCATCAGGACAAAGATCACCAGACGATAGCTCGCCAGCACTTCCGAGAACGCAGTGCCTGATTGCGCAAGGATCTCGAGGAACTTGATGTCCTCGGGATTGGTCAGGCTGGTGTTCTCGACGAAAATCCGCTCGACGCGCGCATTGAAGGCGTTTGCATCGGGCAGTGTCAGCAGCAGAAAGGCACCGGCGATCCCAAGGATAAGCACGACGGCAACGATACCGAAGGTGACGATCTTGGTGCCGACGGCCTTCGCTTCAGAAGCGGAGGAAGAATTGGCCTGCATCCTTTTTCCTTTTCCCAAGCCCGCTGTCATCAAAGACAGACTGTACTTGCAGCAACTGCCAACCAGCTGACTGCAGGCGCTGCCTGACCTGTGTTCTCACATTGTCTGACATGGCGCAGGGGGAAATGTCGACCTGGACCACGCCATAGTGAAGTTTCAGCGGGCTTTCCTGCTTGGCCTTGTAATCGGCGTAGCAGGCTGCACTGGCGGGCGATGCCAGCAACAGAACAAGGGCCATCGGGGCAAGGATTTGATGCGTCTTCATGTGCATCACACTGCGATCACGTTTTTGGAAAATCAATAACATCGGGCGGTTCCGGGTCTGTTATTCGATATCAACCCGCCGATATTGAGCGTCACGCGGCCCCTCAGCCAATTTGGCGATACGGCAAGCGGCCAGTCCCGCTGCAACCAAACAGTTCCTTATGAGGGGGTAGTCCAAATGACCCGTATCACGAAAATCGCAATGTCAGGTTTCACGGCACTTGCACTGGCTGTCACGCCTGTTCAGGTGCAGGCTGCGCCGGACGCCGCAGATATTGCCAAAACGATCGCTGGCATCGCGATCATCGGTGCAATTGCAAATGCGTCGAACAATCGAACTTCGAACAACCCCAGTCCCGTGCAGTCGCTTGCAACCCGACACCGCGATTCGATCGAAGGATCGCGTATCATTGATGGAAGGCTCGACCGTGACCCTGCGCGTTCTGACCGCGTCCGTCACCCGATTCTGGCGACCCCGATCCCGGCGCGGTGCGAGCGCTTCCTGACGACGAACAGGGGCACGCGGTCGGTTTATGCAGCCCGGTGCCTGTCGCGCCACTATGCGTATGCCAACCGGCTGCCGGAAAACTGCAAGCTGAAGGTGCGAACCGGGAATGACCGCGTCCGCACCGTGTACGGCGCGCGCTGCCTGCGCCGGAGCGGCTGGCGCTTGGCACAGAACTGATCCGAGTTACCGGCGTGGTCATCCCGCACATCTCCATCGTCTGCGTCGGTGGGCCAGGGCGTCCCCCTGGCCCGATCATCCCGAGTGAGAGGGTAAGGTAACGAGTAACAAAGGTGTCTGTCTCTGGGAGAGCGGCGGTTCCGTGTGCTGGGACCGCCGCTTGTTTTTCGCCAAAGCTGCGCTTTGTCGATCCGTTGGGGGAGCGCTGCTCCCCCAAACCCCCACGGGATATTTGCGGGCCGATGGAGAACAGGGTTGTGCCCTGCTGCGAAATTGCGTTTCTGCTTGGGCATGCCGGACTATTCGGAAGAAGAACGCCTTGGCGCCGGTCGTATTGCCGGTGTCGATGAAGTCGGACGCGGACCGTTGGCCGGACCGGTTATCGCGGCCGCCGTGGTTTTGTGTCCGGACCGCATTCCCGAGGGTCTGGACGACTCGAAAAAGCTCAGCCAGCGCAAGCGCGAGGCGCTCTTCGAGGAAATCCACGCCGTGGCGCAGGTGTCGGTCGGGTCTGCCAGTGTGGAAGAGATCGATGCGCTGAACATCCTCTATGCCTCGCATCTTGCCATGGTGCGGGCTGTCGATGGGTTGGGCGCGATCAACCATGCGCTGATCGATGGCAATATGATCCCCAAAGAACTGACCTGTCCCGCAACGGCACTGGTGAAGGGAGACGGTCGCAGCGTGTCGATCGCGGCGGCGTCGATCATCGCCAAAGTGACGCGCGATCGCATCATGGTGGATTTGGCGCAACAGTACCCCGGCTATGGCTGGGAGAAGAACGCAGGCTATCCGACAAAACTGCATCGCGAGGCGCTGGAAACACTTGGGGTGACCCCACATCATAGACGTTCGTTCAAGACCGTCCACAATATGTTGTGACAAGGAAATTTTGTAACTTACTGATTCAAAAAAGAATTTGACGGCGAATCGCCTCTGACTCATGTTGGACATCAACAAGTGGCGGCCGAAACGGCTCCGGGACAGAGGCAGACATGACGACCAAGACGCGCAAGGCGGCGCTTCCGCTCGACACCATTCTGGAGGGCGATTGCATCGAGGTGATGCAGTCTCTGCCCGAAGCATCGGTCGACCTGATCTTTGCCGATCCGCCCTATAATCTGCAGCTGAAAGGCGACTTGCACCGGCCTGACAACTCGAAGGTCGACGCGGTCGATGATGCGTGGGACCAGTTCGGGTCCTTTGCGGCCTATGACAGGTTCACGCGCGATTGGCTTGCCGCGGCCAAACGGTTGCTGAAGCCGGATGGCGCGATCTGGGTGATCGGATCTTATCACAACGTCTTCCGGCTGGGGGCCGAGTTGCAGAACCAGGGGTTCTGGATCCTGAATGACGTGGTTTGGCGGAAGTCGAACCCGATGCCGAACTTTCGTGGCAAGCGATTGACGAATGCCCACGAGACGCTGATCTGGGCGTCGAAAGGTGAGGGGTCCAAGTACACCTTCAACTATGAAGCGCTGAAGGCCTTGAACGAAGGCATTCAGATGCGGTCGGACTGGGTTTTGCCGATTTGTACCGGGCACGAGCGCCTGAAGGATGCGAAGGGTGACAAGGCGCATCCGACGCAAAAGCCCGAAAGCCTGCTGCACCGCGTCATCCTTGGCACGACCAATCCGGGTGATGTCGTGTTGGACCCGTTCTTTGGCACCGGCACAACCGGTGCGGTGGCCAAGATGCTGGGACGGTCGTGGATCGGGATCGAACGGGAAGAGTCCTATCGCGAGGTTGCGACGCGGCGGCTGGCCGATGTGCGCAAGTACGACAAGTCGGCGCTTGAGGTTTCGACGTCGAAGCGTGCCGAGCCGCGCGTGCCCTTCGGTCAACTCGTCGAGCGTGGAATGCTGCGACCGGGCGAGACACTGGTCAGCCCGCGCGGCAAGGCCGCCAAGGTGCGCGCTGACGGCACGCTGGTGGCAGACGGGATCAAGGGTTCGATCCATCAGGTTGGCGCGGCTCTGGAGAATGCCCCTTCGTGCAACGGCTGGACCTATTGGCACATCAAGCGGGATGGAAAGCCGGTCTCGATCGACGTCTTCCGACAGCAGATCAGAGCTGAAATGTAGAGTTTACCCCCCAGAGAACAGACTTACCGCCCGGACGACTTGCGGCCGCCCGCAAGCCCGGTACCTGACCCCGCCCTTCGTGGCGGGGTTCTTTTTTACAAACTGCGCTGACGCGGCGGGTTTGGTGGGCATTCAAGATTGGCCGCATGATACAGCAGCCAGACACCCGTGTTGCGCTTGGGCGACCACTTGCGGGGCAAACGCTGGTTTGCCGGCTCGCAGGTCTCGCGGATCCAGTCGATCAGGTCAGCGTGGGTTTTGGGGTCACATCGTGTCAGCACGTCATTGGCGACCCCCTGCGGGGCGTCGCGCAGCCGTGCTTTCAAAGTCTCGATGGCGCGTTCGATGGCGACGGCATTGTTCTCCAACGCCTGAAGCTCGGTGCTCGCAAACTTGCGTTTCATGAGGAGCCTTACTTGTTAACTACAGAGAAAAGCTAACAGACGATTAAGGCTTGAGTTTGACGCCGCCGCGGAAAACCTGTCAGGGGCGAGTGAAAAACGCGCTTCTGGTGCGCGCCATGGCCCGGTTGTGCCAGTTTTCGCGAAGCGACCAATACGAGAGAACCCGCATGCGCCCGTCCTTCAACAACGGATCCCGGAAATAAAGCACCTGTTCCTTGTCGTCGAAGCCGACAATGACAAAGGTGTGGCCCGTCAACAGGTCAACATCCACCAGAACCGGCCGACCGCGCCGCAACGACTTCTTGATATCGCGCAGACCGCTGGCAAAGCCGTCATTGGTGTTGGGATAGTGCCTGATCTTCCAGTTTGCGCCGATCTGCTTAAGCCCGACGTCCATATCCAGCCATGACGTCACCCAGACATTGCGGCGGTTGGGGTGCTTGTGCCCTTCGGCCAGTGCCTTGAGTTGCGCAGGCGAAAAGGTTTGGCCGTAATAGGCCAGCGCCATCGAGACCGAGGCCGGGACGCACCACGGCTCTTTCCCCTGCCAGACCTGGGGCACGTCAAGAAACACCTTGGACCGGCTCTTGACGGGTTTCGGCATGTCTTCAGCCGGTGTCAGGCCCTGATACAAGTCGATCTTGGCCGACACGCTCAGAGGCGCAAGAAACAGGCAAGCGAGGGTCAACAGGATCCGCAACATCCCGCTGGTCTAACAAGCTTGCGGCCAAAGGCAATGAACGGCTGGATAAATCTCTTGCCAAGTGGGCAGTGAAGGCCTAAACGGCACGCTCACCTACGAATCTCCACCGGATTGCAGGGTGACGCCATATAGCGCGGCCCTCCGGTGATGTTGAAAGGAAGACTGGCATGGATGCCAATGAACTGCGGGAGAAAACTCCCGATCAGCTCCGCGATGAGTTGACCAATCTCAAGAAGGAGGCGTTCAACCTCCGCTTCCAGCAGGCCACGAACCAGCTGGAGAACACGGCCCGTATGCGCGAAGTGCGCCGCAACGTGGCCCGTGTGATGACCATTCTGAACGAAAAAGCCGCTGACGCGGCTGCGGAGGCCTGAAGCAGATGCCCAAGAGAATTCTTCAAGGTGTTGTCACCTCGGACGCCAATGCTCAGACCGTGACCGTTTCGGTCGAACGCCGTTTCAAGCACCCGCTGCTGCAGAAGACGGTTCGGAAGTCGAAGAAATACCGTGCCCATGACGAGAACGACACGTTCAAAGTCGGTGACACGGTGCGTATCCAGGAGTGCCCGCCGCGCTCCAAAACGAAACGCTGGGAGGTGATTGCGGAGTAACGCGGTCACCTTTCGGTTTTAACGAAACCCCGAGGCCAATGTCCCAAAGCGGCGGTCTCGGACGTCGGGAGAAACCAACATGATCCAGATGCAGACCAATCTGGATGTTGCTGACAATAGCGGCGCCCGCCGCGTTCAGTGCATCAAGGTCCTGGGCGGTTCCAAACGGAAATATGCCTCCGTGGGCGACATCATCGTGGTGTCGGTCAAGGAAGCCATTCCGCGCGGCCGTGTGAAAAAGGGCGATGTCCGCAAGGCCGTCGTCGTTCGCACCGCCAAGGAAGTCCGCCGCGAGGACGGCACCGCGATCCGCTTCGATCGCAACGCCGCCGTCATCCTCAACAACAACAACGAGCCGGTCGGCACCCGTATCTTCGGGCCGGTGGTTCGCGAGCTTCGCGCGAAGAACTTCATGAAGATCATCTCGCTTGCTCCGGAGGTGCTCTGACATGGCTGCGAAACTGAGAAAAGGCGACAAGGTCGTCGTTCTGGCCGGCAAGGACAAAGGCAAGGAAGGCGAGATTTCCGCCGTCATGCCGTCGAAGGGCAAGGCCATCGTGGACGGCGTGAACATCGCCATCCGTCACCAGCGTCAGACACAGGCCAATCAGGGCGGTCGCCAGCCAAAGGCGATGCCGATTGACCTCAGCAATCTGGCGCTCCTCGATAGCAACGGCAAAGCCACCCGCGTCGGCTTCCGCATGGAAGACGGCAAGAAGGTCCGCTTCGCCAAGACCACGGGGGACGCGATCTGATGCTTGACGCTGCAAACTATACCCCGCGTCTGAAGACGCTTTACGCGGACACCATCCGCGCTGCTCTGAAAGAAGAGTTCTCGTACACGAACGACATGCAGATCCCCGGCCTTGAGAAGATCGTTCTCAACATCGGCGCCGGTGCTGAAAGTGTGCGCGACTCGAAGAAAGCCAAGAGCGCTCAGGAAGACCTGACCAAGATCTCGGGCCAGCAGGCTGTCATCACCAAGGCCAAGAAGTCGATCGCCGGCTTCCGGGTCCGCGAAGGCATGCCGCTGGGTGCGAAAGTCACGCTGCGCGGCGAGCGCATGTACGACTTCCTTGATCGCCTGATCACCATCGCGATGCCGCGCATTCGTGACTTCCGTGGTGTGAAGCCGTCCTTCGATGGTCGTGGCAATTTCGCCATGGGTCTGAAAGAGCACATCGTGTTCCCGGAAATCGACTTCGACAAGGTCGACGAAGTCTGGGGCATGGACATCATCATCTGCACCAACGCCAAGACGGATGCAGAAGCCAAGGCGCTGTTGAAGGGTTTCAACATGCCGTTCAACAGCTGAGCCTTGAGGAGAGAGACACATGGCTAAGAAAGCAATGGTCGAACGCGAGAAGAAGCGGCAGAAGCTGGTCGAGCAATACGCCGCCAAGCGCGCTGCGCTCAAGGAAATCGCGAATGATGAATCGAAGCCGATGGAAGAGCGCTTCAAGGCACGGCTCAAGCTGGCCAAGCTGCCGCGCAATTCTTCCGCCACCCGGCTTCACAACCGCTGTCAGCTGACCGGTCGTCCGCACGCTTACTATCGTAAGCTGAAGATGTCGCGGATCGCGCTGCGTGATCTGGGCTCAAGCGGCCAGATCCCCGGCCTCGTCAAGTCAAGCTGGTAAGGAGGGTATAGGTAATGAACGATCCTCTTGGTGATATGCTGACCCGCATCCGCAATGCGCAGATGCGTGGCAAGTCGACAACGCAGTCGCCCTCGTCGAAGCTCCGTAAGTGGGTTCTCGATGTGCTGGCCGACGAAGGCTACATCCGCGGTTACGAAGAGACCACGGACAAGAAAGGCCACCCGGCCATCGAGATCAGCCTCAAGTATTACGAAGGCGAGCCCGTCATTCGTGAACTGAAGCGCGTGTCAAAGCCCGGCCGCCGCGTCTATCTCGGCTCGAACGACATCCCGCAGGTCCGTCAGGGTCTGGGTGTCTCGATTGTCTCGACGTCGAAAGGCGTCATGACCGATGCAAACGCTCGCTCTGCCAATGTTGGCGGCGAAGTGCTTTGCACCGTGTTCTAAGGAGGGACCCATGTCTCGTATTGGCAAAAAACCGGTCGAGCTCCCTTCGGGTGTCGAGGCCAATGTCTCGGGCCAGACCGTCACGGTAAAAGGTCCGAAGGGCAGCCGCGAATTCACCGCCACGGATGACGTGACGCTGAAGGTTGAAGACGGCAAGGTCATGGTCGAACCCCGCGGTTCGTCCAAGCGCGCCCGTCAGCAGTGGGGCATGAGCCGCACGCAGGTTCAGAACCTGGTTGTCGGCGTGACCGAAGGCTTCAAGAAAGAGCTCGAGATCAACGGCGTTGGTTACCGGGCTCAGGCGCAGGGCAACAAAGTGACCCTGAACCTCGGCCTGTCGCATGACGTGATCTTCGAAGTTCCTCAGGGCGTGACCGTCACGACCCCGAAGAACACCGAGATCATCGTTGAAGGCATCGATCAACAACTCGTCGGCCAGGTCGCGGCCAATATCCGCGAATGGCGCAAGCCCGAGCCCTATAAGGGCAAAGGCATCAAGTACAAAGACGAGTATATCTTCCGCAAGGAAGGCAAGAAGAAGTAAGGACCGGAGAACATGGCACTTTCAAAGAGAGAACTGTTCCTCAAGCGCCGTCGGCGCGTCCGGAACAAGCTTCGCAAGGTGAACGCTGGCCGCGTGCGGCTTTCGGTGCACCGTTCGAACAAGAACATCAGCGTTCAGCTGATCGACGATGTCGCTGGCACCACGTTGGCGTCGGCATCGTCGCTGGAAAAGGACCTGGGTGTTGTTGGCAAGAACAACATCGAGGCCGCAACCAAGGTTGGTCAGGCCATCGCCGAGCGCGCCAAGAAGGCGGGCGTCGAAGAGGCCTATTTCGACCGCGGCGGGTTCCTGTTCCACGGCAAGGTCAAGGCTTTGGCCGAAGCTGCTCGGGAAGCCGGGCTGAAAATCTAAGTGTGGGGGGCGCGCGGCGCCCCTCCGATGACCCGGGGCGCGCGTGCCTGCGCGCCACTCGTGGTTGAAAAAAACGGGCTTCGGCCCACGATTGAAACAGGAGGCCAGATGGCCAGAGAACCAAACCAGAGGGGCAACCGCCGCGATCGCGACGAAGCTCCGGAATTCGCCGACCGCCTGGTCGCGATCAACCGTGTGTCGAAAACCGTGAAAGGTGGTAAGCGCTTTGGCTTTGCCGCGCTTGTAGTCGTGGGCGACCAGAAGGGTCGTGTCGGTTTCGGCAAGGGTAAGGCAAAAGAGGTGCCCGAGGCGATCCGCAAGGCGACCGAGGCTGCCAAGCGCTCGATGATCCGCGTACCTCTGCGCGAAGGCCGGACGTTGCACCACGACATCGAAGGTCGTCACGGTGCGGGCCGCGTCGTGATGCGCACGGCCCCGACCGGGACCGGGATCATTGCCGGTGGTCCGATGCGCGCCGTGTTCGAAATGCTAGGCATTCAAGACGTGGTCGCAAAGTCGATCGGTTCGCAGAACCCTTACAACATGATCCGTGCCACGATCGACGGTCTCAAGAAAGAGGCGTCGCCGCGTTCGGTCGCTCAGCGTCGTGGCAAGAAAGTTGCCGACATCCTGCCCAAGCGTGATGACGCGCCGCAGGAAAGCGCGCAAGTCGCCGAGGAGGCCTGAGACCATGGCAAAGACGATTGTTGTCAAACAGATCGGTTCTCCGATCCGCCGCCCGGCCAAGCAGCGTCAGACGCTGATCGGCCTTGGCCTGAACAAAATGCACAAGACGCGCGAGCTTGAAGACACGCCGTCTGTCCGCGGGATGGTCAACTCGATCCCGCATCTGGTGCAGATTGTCGAAGAACGCGGCTGAAGCATGAGCATAGCCCGCTGTTCGCAGTGGGCGGCAAAAACGGCATCGCTTCGCGGTGCCGTTTTTCGTTTCAGCCGCCCGAACAGGCGGGATCGATAGGTGCGCGTTCAGTACGTCGACATTACGTGGATCACGCTGACATGCGCTCGGCGGGTTCACTCAATCTGTCCGTGGTGAACCGCGATGCAACTTCGCGCAACTCGCGGGCGCGTTCGTTCAGCGTCATGGTCGACGCGGCGGTTTCTTCGAACATCGCGACATTTTCCTGTGTGATCTTGTCGATCTGCGACAGGGACGTGTTCACCTGGTTCAGTCCTTCTGCCTGTTCTCCGGTGGATTTTGCGACGTGATCCACAACCGCGGCAAGGCCTTCGATAAGTTGGGCAATCTCTCCGATGCTATCTCCGGCGGACCGCACCTTGTCGCGGCCAAACTGAATCTCGGACGCGCTTTTCGCGATGAGTTCGTTAATCTCTTTGACCGCATCCGAAGATCGATGCGCAAGGCCGCGAACCTCGGAAGCGACAACTGCGAAGCCGCGACCTGCGTCGCCGGCACGGGCGGCTTCGACGCCGGCGTTCAGGGCAAGCAGATTGGTTTGGAATGCGATTTCTTCAATGAGATCAGTCACTTTTGAAATGTCGACGGACGACTTGACGATCTGTTCCATGGCCTCGACAGCCTCCGAAACGATTGCCCCGCCATTTGTGGCGACGGAAATGGCTGAATCAACTTGGCCTTTTGCCTCTCCAGCGCTGCCTGCGACCGACTGAACGGACGATGTGATTTCTTCCAGCGACGAAGCCGTGCCTTCAAGTGTCGAAGCCTGAGTCTCTGTCCGAGCAGAGAGATCCTGAGAGGCCACCATGATGGAGCCGACTTCAGCCTCGATGGTGTTCGTTTCGCTGGTCACCAATCGGATCGCGTCGGCCAACGCCGCGAGAGACGTGGCGAAGCCAGTCTGGAGTTCCATGAGTTCGCCAGCATATTCACCTTCCATGCGAACACTGAGGTTGCCTTGGGCCAGTTCAGTCGCGACGCTCGCGACGGCCTTTATGCTGCCATCGATCGTTGAAAGCAGTTGATTGAAATTCTCGGCCATCTTTCGGAGATCGGGATCGTTGTAGACTGCAGATACGCGAAAATCGAAACGCCCATTTGCCGATCGTTCAATCGCTTTCTGAAGGTCATTTTGAAGCGATAACCGGTGTTCGCTGATCTCGCGTTCGGCGGCTTCGTTCTCGGCCTGTTGTCGCCGCAGCTCTTTTTGCTCTTCGACCAATTGGGCCTGTTCTTCGGCAAGAAGGCGCGCTTTGTCTGCTTCTGCCTTGGCTGCATCCGCCAGTTGCTTGTTTCGCACCATCATATCGCGGAAGGCCGAGCACGCTTTGGCTATAGCGCCGATTTCTGTGTCTTTGACCAGGTTGTCGACATCAACATCGGTATCGCCGTTGGAAAGTCGTGTCACAGCATCAGAAATCTGGCTGGCCGGGGTCAGTGCAGACCTTGTTATCACAGTGGCCAAACCGATGGTCAGGGCAGTGAAGGCCAGCGGCAGTCCAATCAAAAGCGCCAGAGCGAGAGAATTGGACACGCTGTGGGCCAGGAAGATGTCACGGGCCGCAAAGCCGCTTTCTTTGACCAGTCGGTTTGACAGGGCGTTCAGGCCTTCGAGCGCCGGCAAGTCCTCAACCTTCACTTCCGCGTCGATTTCTTCTGCCGTGCGCCCGGCCTCAATGAGGGCAACGGCCGAAGTGACGTTGGCGAGATAGGCCGACACAGTCTCCTCGATATCGTTCAGACCCAGCACTTCCTCGTCAGAGAGCGTAAACTCGCGATAGGCTGCTATCGACTGAAGCGCGGAAACGGCGTGCGCCTCGACCTGCTCCGCGCGTGCCGCGTCTGTGCGGATCACCATGTTTTTGAACTCGTGGATCATACCGCCATAGCCAAGTTCGGTGCGAATTTGGTTCAATACTTCCAGTTTTGTGTCACCCCCTGAGCCGACATTGCTGCGCAGGTGGTCAAGCCCAGCCAAAGCAGGATCGTCGTTGATCTGCATGGACGCGTCGATGTGTGCTGCCTTTTGACCGATCGCCTTGTACTGGCGCGCCTTCAGAGCGGCTTCGTGATAGGCGTCGACGACGCCGCGAATGTCGGCGATCGCGGCAAGACTGTCAGCGTCTTCGGTCAGGTTTTCCAGTTCGGCCAGCGCGGAAACGATGGATCCGCGCGCCTGAGTGATGCGGGCCAGCCGCGCGTCATCGCCCCGAAGCAGGAAATTCTTGAAATCATGAATGAACCCGCCGTAGCCAAGACTGGCAACGATCGTCCGTGTAAGGCTGGCTTCATAGTTGTTTTCGGCCGAATACTCTGTCCACAGCTGGTTGGCGCTTTGGACCTTGGAGTTGATCAGGTAAGCCATTGCACTGGCAGCAAGACCGGAAAGAACAAGCGTGGCGATCACGACACGAAGCAGGCTGCTGAGCTTAAGGTTGGACATCGACATGGTAAGGCCTTCAACGAATTCTCTGTGCAACGCGGTAAGGCGAAGGTCTTAAGTTGAAATTGATTTTTGCCCGCAATGAGCGTCTTAAGCCCGGCTTGCGCTCAAGAATTGGGATCATTTTCAGCGTTTTGCGGAATTCCAGCTTGAACGCCCCGACGGCTGTCGCTATACGCCCCCGGTGGTCCAAGGGACTACTGCAAAACCAAGAAAAGCCGTGGCCGTCTCGTTTTCGCTTTCGGGAGGCGCGTCCGGCAGAAAAGGAAGCGACATGAAACTGAATGAACTCCGGGACAATCCCGGTGCAGCTAAGAAGGCCAAACGCGTCGGCCGTGGTCCGGGTTCGGGCAAGGGCAAAACCGCAGGTCGTGGTATCAAAGGTCAGAAATCGCGTTCGGGCGTGGCCATCAATGGCTACGAGGGCGGCCAGATGCCGCTCTACCAGCGTCTGCCGAAGCGTGGCTTCAACAAGCCGAACCGCAAGCAATACGCTGTCGTGAACCTGGGCCTGATCCAGAAATTCATCGACGAAGGCAAGCTTAAGGGCGACATCACCGAAGACAGCCTTGTCGAAAGCGGTCTGGTGCGTCGCAAGAAGGACGGCATCCGCGTTCTGGCCAAGGGTGACTTCAGCGCCAAGACCTCGATCAGCGTCACGGGCGCGTCGAAGTCGGCTATTGCCGCTGTCGAGAAGGCTGGCGGCTCGCTGACGGTCACATCCGCGGCAGCGACTGAGTAACGCCTTGTGAGCGGCGCGTCAGCCGCTTACATGACAACAAGTTTTCCAGCGCCGCCGCCCCGGGGAACGGGCCGGCGGCGCATCGCATAAAAGAGGTCGCCAATGGCATCTGCAGCAGAGCAAATGGCATCCAACGTTAGCTGGGGCATGCTCGGCAAGGCTACGGAACTGCGTCAACGCCTTCTGTTCACGCTTGGCTTGCTGATCGTCTATCGCCTTGGCACCTATATTCCGGTGCCGGGCATTGATGGCGTCGCGCTTCGTGACTTCATGGAGCAGGCCGCCAGCGGCATTGGCGGCGTGTTCAACCTGTTCACCGGTGGCGCGCTGGCCCGGATGGGTATCTTTGCCCTCGGCATCATGCCTTACATCTCGGCCTCGATCATCATCCAGCTTCTGGCGGCGACATGGGCGCCGTTGCAGCAGCTGAAAAAGGAAGGCGAACAGGGTCGCCGCAAGATCACGCAATACACGCGTTATGGCACGGTTTTCCTGGCCACCGTGCAGGCATATGGTCTGGCCGTTTCGATGGAAGCGGGCGATCTTGTCACCGATCCGGGCTGGTTCTTCCGTGTCTCGACCGTCATCACGCTTGTCGGGGGCACGATGTTCCTGATGTGGCTGGGCGAGCAGATCACAGCGCGGGGCGTCGGCAACGGTATCTCGCTGATCATCTATGTCGGCATCGTCGCGGAACTTCCCGGCGCGCTCGGCCAGTTCTTCGAGCAAGGACGCGTGGGCGCGTTGTCGACGGCCGTCATTCTGGGCATTGTCGCCATGTTGATTGCGACCCTGATTTTCGTCGTGTTCATGGAACGATCACTTCGAAAGATTCACATTCAGTACCCGCGACGGCAAGTCGGCATGAAAGTATATGATGGCGGATCAAGCCATCTGCCCATCAAGGTGAACCCGGCGGGCGTGATCCCGGCGATCTTCGCTTCGTCGCTGCTGTTGTTGCCGACAACCTTGTCGACCTTCTCGGGCACGAATGCGGGGCCGGTGATGAGCTGGATCCTCGCCTATTTCGGGCCCGGACAGCCGCTCTATCTGTTGTTCTTCGCGGGCATGATCATCTTCTTCACGTATTTCTATACGCTTAACGTGTCGTTCAAACCGGATGACGTGGCCGACAACCTGAAGAACCAGAACGGGTTCGTGCCGGGTATTCGTCCCGGTAAGAAGACCGAGGAATACCTTGAATACGTCGTGAACCGCATCCTGGTGCTTGGCGCGTCTTATCTGGCGCTTGTCTGTATGATCCCCGAGATGATCCGCGGCAATTTGGCCATCACTGCCTATTTCGGAGGCACCTCGATTCTGATTATTGTCAGCGTGGGCATGGACTTCATCCAGCAGGTCCAATCCCATTTGTTGGCTCATCAGTATGAGGGGCTGATTGAGAAATCCCAGTTGCGTGGCAAGAAGCGTGGCAAGGCCAAAGGGGCGGCAAGACGATGAATATCATACTCCTTGGACCTCCGGGGGCCGGGAAAGGGACGCAGGCGCAAATTCTTCAGGCCGAGCGCGGGTTGGTGCAGCTTTCGACCGGTGACATGCTTCGCGAAGCTCGGACATCCGGGACTGAAATGGGCCAGAAAGTTGCGGCCATCATGGACGCGGGCGAGCTTGTGACCGACGAGATTGTCATCGGACTGATCGAAGAGAAGTTGCAAAGCTCCGACGGCAACGGGTTCATCTTCGACGGGTTCCCGCGCACGCTGCCGCAGGCTGATGCTCTTGGTCGGTTGCTGGAAGCAAATGGCCAAGGTTTGAATGCCGTCATCGAGCTTCAAGTCGATGATGAAGTGTTGGTTGGGCGTATTGTTGGGCGTGCAGAAGAAGCACGGAAGGCCGGACAGCCGGTAAGAGCAGACGATAACGAGGAAAGCCTCAAGACGCGCTTGATGGAATACTACAAGAAGACGTCGCCGCTGATTGGCTATTACTACGCCAAGGGTGATTTGAAATCTGTCGACGGTCTTGGTGAAATTGCCGAAGTGGCGAAGTCGATCGATAGCGCCTTGGGCTAGTTCTTACCGTTCGGGCTTTGTCGTGTACGCGACAAGGCGCTGTTTTCGGGGTTCGTACCCAAGCTCAGGGCTGCACTGTCTTTATCTTCCAGCGTATCGGCAGCCTCGCAAAGCCGTGCTGAAATCTCCAGCAACTCGGCGATGAAGCCGGGCTTCAACGCCATCGAGGCTTCGTATGTCGCTGTCTCGACTTTCAAAGACAGGTCGCGGAAGTAGTTTGCGAGTTTTTCTCGCTCGGAATCAGTCATTTTCAACCCTCGCTGTCGGGAACTTAACCTAAAACGAACGGTGTTACAAGCTGCTACATGTAGCAGTTAGTTTCAGCTTGTTGAAATGTGCTTCAGATGGTTTAGTATTGTTAAGAATTGATTACGAACACCGTCGCAAGACTTGCGCCGATGCCCGAGACCGGGGTTGGAGGAAAGACATTATGGGCAACGAGAAGCGAGAGGTTATAAGCGCCAAGGTCTCGCAAGAGTCCCTTGCCGGATGGCGCAAGTTCTGTGTCGAAAACGGGGTATCCATGGCAGCACTTCTGGAAGTTGCTGGCCTGCAATTTGCGAAAGAGACCAACCCTCCGACACAAAAAGAGCGTGTCGAGATGGTCGAGATGGCGCGCAACATAGACATCCAGCGGCGCTCGCGGCGCTAGGCCATGCACGATGCGCCAAAGAAAATCTTGACACCAATTCGCGCCCCACTTGACCCGAAAAGGTTAAGGGCATAAGTACCGCCATCTCGATAGAGAATCATATGGCAAGCCCGGGCCGGACACGCTCGGGCTTACGTTGTGAAAAAAGGTTCCGGAACTACGGAATCGCAACGAAAGGAAAAAATTCGTGGCACGTATTGCTGGCGTGAACATCCCGACTGCAAAGCGGGTTCCAATCGCCCTCACTTACATCACCGGTATTGGCCCCTCGTCGGCCAAATCCATTTGCGAAGCCGTCAACATCGACGAAACGCGTCGCGTTAACGAGCTTTCGGACGCCGAAGTTCTGGCAATCCGCGAGCACATCGATGCGAACTACTCGGTCGAAGGCGACCTGCGCCGTGAAGTGCAGATGAACGTCAAGCGCCTGATGGACCTTGGCTGCTACCGCGGCCTGCGCCATCGCCGCAACCTCCCCGTGCGCGGTCAGCGCACCCACACGAACGCCCGCACCCGCAAGGGCCCGGCGAAGCCGATTGCCTGCAAGAAGAAGTAAGGGAGGGCCTGAGACATGGCACGTGATCGTCGCGTAAAGAAGAAGGTCTCCAAGAACATCGCCGCTGGTGTGGCGCATGTGAACTCGACCTTCAACAACACAAAGATTTTGATCTCGGACGTTCAGGGCAACGCAATTGCTTGGTCCAGCGCTGGGACGATGGGCTTCAAGGGTTCGCGTAAATCGACCCCGTATGCGGCTCAGATGGCTGCGGAAGACGCAGGCAAGAAAGCGCAGGAACATGGCGTTCGTACGCTGGAAGTCGAAGTTCAGGGTCCGGGTTCGGGTCGTGAATCGGCCCTCCGTGCGCTGGCTGCTGTTGGGTTCAACATCACGTCGATCCGCGACGTGACGCCGATCGCCCATAACGGCTGCCGCCCGCCGAAGCGCCGCCGCGTTTGAATTACCAGGGTGGTCATGACCGCCACCCACACCCTCGGGAGCGTTCGGTCCTTGGTCATGGGGCCGGCACGCAAGAATTGAGGAGAAGACCATGATCCATAAGAACTGGCAGGAACTTATCAAGCCGACGCAGCTTGAAGTGAAGCCGGGCAACGATCCTGCGCGTCAGGCGACCGTGATCGCCGAACCGCTTGAGCGTGGCTTTGGCCTGACGCTGGGCAACGCCCTGCGTCGCGTTTTGATGTCGTCGCTGCAAGGCGCGGCCATCACAAGCGTGCAGATCGATAACGTGCTGCACGAGTTTTCGTCCGTTGCCGGTGTGCGTGAAGACGTGACGGATATTGTTCTGAACCTGAAAGGCGTCGCCATCCGCATGGATGTCGAAGGCCCGAAGCGTTTGTCGGTTTCGGTAAAAGGTCCACAATTTGTCACCGCAGGTGACATCGGCGAAACCGCCGGTATCGAGGTCTTGAACAAAGAACACGTGATCTGCCACCTCGACGATGGTGCAGACCTGTTCATGGAACTGACCGTCGACACCGGCAAAGGCTATGTCGCGGCGGACAAGAACCGTCCCGAAGACGCCCCGATCGGTCTTGTGCCGGTCGACGCCATCTATTCGCCGGTCAAGAAAGTCAGCTATGACGTTCAGCCGACCCGCGAAGGTCAGGTTCTGGACTATGACAAACTGACGCTGAAGCTGGAAACAGATGGTTCGGTCTCGCCGGACGACGCCGTGGCCCTTGCTGCGCGTATCCTGCAGGACCAGCTGACTATCTTCGTCAACTTCGACGAGCCCGAAGCGGCGCGCACGCAGGACGACGATGACGGTCTCGAGTTCAACCCGCTTCTGCTGAAGAAGGTCGACGAGCTCGAGCTGTCGGTCCGTTCGGCAAACTGCCTGAAGAACGACAACATCGTTTACATCGGGGACCTGATTCAGAAGACGGAAGCCGAGATGTTGCGGACGCCGAACTTTGGCCGGAAGTCGCTGAACGAAATCAAGGAAGTGCTCTCGGGCATGGGCCTGCACCTTGGCATGGATGTCGAGGAATGGCCGCCAGAGAACATCGAAGACCTGGCCAAGAAATTCGAGGACCAGTTCTAAGAGACCAAATGCCCGGGAAAGCCGGGGACATTCGGGCAATCGCCCCAAGGTGAGCGGGGGGCACGCATCCCCCGCCTGACAAAGCATAAAAGAGAAGGATCAAGATTATGCGTCACGCGAGAGGCTATCGCCGCCTGAACCGCACCCACGAGCACCGCAAGGCGCTCTTCGCCAATATGGCCAGATCGCTCATCGAACACGAGCAGATCAAAACCACGCTGCCCAAAGCCAAAGAGCTGAAGCGCATCATGGACAAGCTGATCACGCTTGGCAAAAAAGGCGACCTGCACGCACGCCGTCTGGCTGCGTCGCGCCTGAAGCAAGACATGCATGTCGCCAAGCTTTTCGAGGTGCTTGGCCCCCGTTACGCCGAACGGAACGGCGGTTACACCCGCGTGCTCAAAGCCGGGTTCCGCTATGGTGACATGGCGCCGATGGCGATCATCGAACTGGTGGACCGCGATCCCGACGCCAAGGGTGCGGCCGACCGGGCGCGCGTTGAAGCAGAAGAAGCGTTCGACGAAGAATAAGCTGGCTCAATAGCCTGCATGTGAAAAGCGCCGCTGTGTTCAGCGGCGCTTTTTCGTTCAACAGGATGGCGTGGTGCGACGCAGCGCCATCGCCAGTGCCGCCAGAAGTTCTTCCTCGGCCGAGCCCAGTCCGTCGACGGTGCGGGAACTGTCCCTGATGTATTCCGAGACAAGGTGCTTCTCGACCTCGCTGAGAGGCCCGGAGCACCTTCGTGCGGGCTTATTGTTGATCGCCATTGCAATCGCTTTCGTAGAGTGGTCACAGCTGAATACAATTTAAGGTTGACTGCTTGCCACGCAAACTGTCTAAAAGTATATGTGAGCCGGGTGAGAGCCGGGACATTGCAACAATCGCAGCGTGTTCGCCGCGATGTCTGAGAGGTACGTATGTGGCGTGAAAACGAGCCGTACGAGATCCTGAAAAAGGATCGAGGGATGCACGGCTCTCGACTGGATGAAGTCTCGCTACAGACCTGCCTCGACGAACTGTCCCGTTTGGCACCAGCCGGGTTTTCTGCCGGGCTCCATATCCGCTTTGCATCACCGCTTGTCTATGTCCGAACGTATGACGACGCGTGGATCAAGGTGTATGACGAGAATGCGTATGCACTGCGTGACCCCCTTGTTTTCTGGGGTCTCGGAGTGAAGGGACATACGCGCTGGAGTGCGATCAAGCTTCCAGATCCGTTTAACATTCTCGGTCAGGCCCGTCGGTTTGGGCTGAACTATGGGGCTGTCGTTTCCTGCGGACCGATTACGTCACGCAGTATTGTTGGTATGGCGCACGGGACGCGCGAATTTACTGACGATGAAATCAATCACGCTGCAGATATCGTGCAGAAAATGCACCTTGCGGCCGAGCCTCCGACCGAGTTGACGCCAGCGCAAATTGAAGCGCTGCGTCTTTTGGCTGATGGGGACCGGCACGCTGCCGCGGCAGCTAAACTTGGGATATCGGAAAGTGCTTTCAAGGCAAGGCTGCAGTCTGCCCGCGCGCGACTTGGCGCGCGGACGACGGCGCAAGCCCTGAAAAAAGCTCGCGAGTACCAGTTAATCTAACACGACAGATCTGCCTCCCCTCCTGAAGGTTTCTCAACCCAGACCGGAGGCTGTACAATGCAAGTGACGACTCTTTCTTTCGACAATCTACACAACCATGGCGAGCTTTTTGCCAATATGCTTCGCGCTCGCCACAGAACGTTCATTCAGCGCAACAATTGGGAGTTGCCTGAAGCGAACGGCATGGAGTTCGACCAATACGACACGCCGGCCAGCCGGTGGGTTGCCGTACATGAATTCGGGCAGGTCCTGGCCGGTGTCCGTTTGACGCCGACGACAGCGCGTGTGGGAATCTACTCCTATATGATCCGCGATGCGCAACTTGGTCTGCTCGATTCCATCCCGGCTGACCTGCTCTTTCAGGATGCACCCGTCGCGCCCCATATCTGGGAATCAAGCCGGGTGTTTGTATCGGACAGCGTACCGTCAAAATTGCGTCTTAGGGTCCAGTGCTCGCTTATTGACGAAATGGTGCGGTCGGCGCGCGAATTGGGGGCAACGTCCTTGATCGGTATCGTCCCTGAACACAGTCCACGCCTTGCGCGACGGACGGGGATCGACTGTGTGCCGGCCGGGCGCGTGATCGAGACAGACGAAGGCGACCGGAGCGTTTGCGTCAACATCTCGCTGGCGACCAAGCTGCACTAGCACTGCCGAGAACAACAGTTCCGGGGGAGCCCAGCTCCTCCGGTCTGCAGGGCGCCGTTTCTTTTGCGGCTGGAAACGAAACGTCTTCCGGTTTCGTGCAGAAGCGCTTAGCTGCAGGGTATGAGCGATCTGTTCGATACTCCGTCCGGCGGCGAGGCCGCAACGCCACGCCCCTTGGCCGACCGCTTGCGTCCGGCCCGTCTCGAGGACGTCATCGGACAGGAAAGCGTGCTTGGTCCTGATGGTCCTCTGGGGTCGATGCTGGCTGCGGGCAGTCTTGGGTCGCTTGTCCTTTGGGGGCCGCCCGGTGTCGGCAAAACAACGATTGCCCGTCTTCTGGCGGACGAAACAGATCGCCACTTCATCCAGATCAGCGCGATCTTTTCCGGCGTCGCCGAGTTGCGGCAGGTGTTCGATGCCGCCAAGATGCGGCGTGGGAACGGTCGGGGGACGCTGCTGTTCGTCGACGAGATCCATCGTTTCAACAAGGCGCAGCAGGACGGGTTCCTGCCGCATATGGAAGACGGCACGATCCTGTTGGTCGGGGCTACGACCGAGAACCCGTCCTTCGAGTTGAACGCAGCCTTGTTGTCGCGCGCGCAAGTCGTGGTCCTTGAACGATTGACGCCGGCCCATCTGGAACGTCTCGCGCAACGCGCGGAACAGGAACTTGGGCAGGCCCTGCCACTGGACGGCCCGGCGCGCGACGCGCTGGTCGACATGGCTGATGGCGATGGACGCGCCTTGCTGAACCTTGTCGAGCAAGTCATGTCATGGTCCATGGACACCCCGATGGATGCCGCCGGTTTGGGGGCGCGTCTGGCGCGGCGTGCAGCGCAATACGACAAGTCCGGGGATGCCCATTACAACCTGATTTCGGCACTGCACAAATCGGTGCGTGGCTCGGACCCCGACGCAGCGCTCTACTGGTTTGCGCGTATGCTGGAAGGGGGCGAGGACCCTCGCTTTCTGGCGCGTCGGATCACGCGGATGTCTGTCGAGGATATTGGCCTGGCCGATCCACAGGCACAAACGATCTGCATCGATGCTTGGGAAACCTTTGAACGCCTTGGCAGCCCCGAAGGCGAGTTGGCGCTGGCACAGGCCGTCACCTATCTGGCCTTGGCGCCGAAGTCGAATGCGGGCTACGTGGCCTACAAGGCCGCACGGGCCAGTGCCAAACAGACCGGGTCCGAGCCACCGCCCAAGCATATCCTGAACGCGCCGACGTCCTTGATGAAAGATCAGGGCTATGGCGAGGGCTATGCCTATGACCACGATGCCGAAGACGGGTTCTCGGGGCAGGATTACTTCCCCGAGGCCATGAAACGCCCGGTGTTCTATCAACCTGTCGAGCGCGGCTTCGAGCGCGAATTGAAGCGGCGCCTCGACTATTTCGTCAAGCTGCGGGCCAAGCGGAACAGTTGACACTGCAGCCCGGAGGCGCGAGAGACCGCGCATGATTTCAATGCTTGGATATGTGGCTCTTGGCGGGGCTTGCGGCTCGGTTCTGCGGGTGCTGATCGGCATGGCTGTCAGCTTTCCGTTCGGCACATTGACCGTGAACGTGATCGGCTCTTTCCTGATCGGCGTGGTCTGGGCCAACGGCGTGGACAAGGTCCCCGGCATGTATCCGTTCCTGATGTTGGGCGTGCTCGGTGGGTTCACGACGTTCTCGACCTTTTCACTCGACGTCCTGAAACTGGTCGAGGCAAACCAGTACGGGCTGTCACTTGCCTATGTTCTGGCCTCGGTGGTCCTCTCGCTGGCGGCATGTGCAGCCGGCGTCTATCTGGCAACGAACACATGAGCGGCGTTCAGCAAGTCACGGTTGCCGAGGGTGAAGGCGATCAGCGTCTCGATCGCTGGTTCCGCCGCAGGTTCCCACAGGTGCAGCAGGGTCGGATCGAAAAGATGTGCCGCAAGGGCGAAATCCGCGTCGATGGTGGCCGCGTGAAGCCGGCGACGCGGGTCGAAGCCGGGCAGGTGGTGCGAGTTCCGCCTTTGCCGGATGCGGCAGCGCCAGAGCCGAGCAGGCCCGCGATCAGTGACGCTGACGCCAAGATGATGCGCTATGCGGTCATCTACCGCGACGATCACATCCTTGCCCTGAACAAGCCGCCGGGCCTGCCAAGCCAAGGTGGATCAAAACAGACACGGCATGTCGACGGCCTGTCGGACGCGTTACGGTTCGGGGCCGAGGACAAGCCGCGACTGGTGCACCGGCTGGATAAGGACACGTCCGGCGTTTTGCTGATGGCGCGCACCCGTGCCGTCGCGAACGCGCTGACCAAAGCCTTCCGGGCCCGCGATACGCGCAAAATCTATTGGGCTGCCGTTGCCGGAACACCCAGTCCGGCTATGGGGACGATCCGCTTTGGCCTCGTCAAAGCGCCGGGCCACGGCAAGGGCGGTGAAGGGGAAAAGATGCGCACGCTGCATCCTCGCGAGGTCGAGGCGACCGAGGGCGCCAAACACGCGACAACCGACTATGCGGTGCTGTCGTCACTTGGCACACGTGCAAGCTGGACAGCTTTGGTTCCGGTCACCGGGCGGACGCACCAGTTGCGCGCCCATATGGCAGCGATCGGGCATCCGATTGTGGGGGACGGCAAGTATGGCGGATCCGGGCAAGAGAATCTGGGCGACGGCTGGGGTGCGCAATTGGGCGGAGAGGTCAGCCGCAAGCTGCACCTGCACGCCCGCAGTCTGAGCTTCGACCACCCGGTCACCGGCAACCGCATCACCTTGACGGCGCCCCTGCCGCCCCACATGTCGCGCACATGGGAGATGTTCGACTGGTCGGCCTCGGACGTGCCCGACGATCCGTTCGACGACGAGGTAGAGTTATGAGCGAATGGGCCATGAAGCGCTTCTGGACGGAAACGACCGTTCAGCAAGGCGACGCAGGTTTTGAAGTCAAACTGGACGGACGGTCGGTAAAGACCCCGGCAAAGCAGGCTTTGGCGGTGCCGACCGAAGTGATGGCGGCCGCGATCCGCGACGAGTGGGATGAGCAGGACAAGGAAGTCGACCCGACCTCGATGCCATGGACGCGCTCGGCCAATGCCGCGATAGACAAGGTTACGGTGCAGCGGCAAGAGGTGGCGGACCACTTACGCAGCTATGCCGAAACCGATCTTCTGTGTTACCGGGCCGATGGGCCCGAGGGGCTGGTCAAACGGCAAGCGGATGCCTGGGATCCGATGCTGGATTGGGTGGCCAGTGCGCTGGGCGCACGGCTGGCCGTGACATCCGGCGTCATGCCGGTGCAGCAGTCTGCGTCTGACATTGATCGCCTTGCTGCAAGAATGCGGTCGATGTCTGCATTTCAGTTGACCGGGTTCTATGACCTCGTGACCTTGACGGGGTCCTTCGTCCTCGCGCTTGCCGTTACGGAAGATAGGGCGCCACAGGACCAGATTTGGGACATGTCCCGGATCGATGAGCGCTGGCAGATCGAACAATGGGGCGAAGATGAGGAGGCGACAGAGCACGCAAACCTCAAGAAAAGCGCCTTTTTTCACAGCGTTGCGTTTTTCCGGTCCGCCTGATTTTTGTGCTCGGGTTCTCCGAAGTGCCTGAGGAAATGCAAGTTTTTGGCATCAAGGTATTTTGCCGCTTTTTTAGGGGGTGCGATTTCTGTATGGCGGATGACGATTTTTTAGTGCGCTGAAATCAAACAACATTTTTGAGGCCGGATCCGGCGATGCCCCCTGATTCGGCGGATTCCGCGAAAATTCGCCGTGCGTGCCGCGACTTTTCCATTT